>CAZEJB010000003.1:195245-200870 GCA_964512635.1 uncultured Planctomycetales bacterium
AGGGCAAAGTCCCGCAGCTCGATACCAAGCAGGCGCAGTTCGGCGGGCTTTGGCGGGGTATTCCGGCTGGCCCGGGCTGCTTTCGCAGCCTTAGGCATCACTTTCTCCGTAGACGTAGCCGTGCTGGAACTTCTGGCGCAGGACCTCAAAGAAGTCGTGACCTTCGGGGTTGTAGACATGCAGGCGCTGTTCGGCGCGAGTCACCTGAATGCGTTCGCCAAAGAGCATGCGATCGTGCATCATGCCGTCATAGCTGATGTCCAGTTCGTGCTCACGCAGTGAGTAGAGCTCCAGCTCGTCGCAGGCCGGCAGCACCAGCGGCTTGGTAAAGAGCGAGTGGGCGCAGATCGGCGTCATGATTGTCACATCCACGTCCGGATGAACCAGTGGACCGCCAGCGCTGAGGTTGTAGGCCGTCGAACCGGTCGCCGAGCTGATGATGATGCCATCGGCGCGATAGTTGGCGATCAGGCGGCCTTTGTGACGGGCCTGAAAGTCGCGGATTTTGTCATCGCCGCCCTTGTTGACGACAACGTCATTGATGGCCAGTGCCTCACGGATTGTGCCATCAATGCCGATGACACGACCACGCAGCACGCCGCGGTCCTGGATAGCCATGCCGCCGCTGCGAACCAGATCCAATGCGCTTCGCAGCTCCGAGAGCGGCACCATGCAAAGAAAGCCCAGCCGCCCCACCATGACGCCAAGGATCGGCACCTGATGTCGGACGGCAATGTGCGCCCCGGCAAGGAAGGTTCCGTCGCCGCCCAGAGCCACCAGCAGGCTGGTCCCCGGTGGCAGCACAACGTCGTCCACCCGGGCCCGGCGCATGGCGACATACTCGATGCCCTGGGCCTTCAGCAGCGGATCGATCTGCTCTGCCAGCATCTGGTCGCTGATCCGGGTCGGGTGCAGGAGGATGGCAATCTTCACTGCTGCGCCTCCGGGCCGGATTCTGGGGCGTGGAGCGCGCCGCGGATAGCGGCTTCAACTGCGGAGAGGTAGGCTGATTCGCCCGTCACTCCTGTCGGATCGGCAGTGGCGTCCGCAGCAGTCACCAGCTTCAGTTGGACAAAATACTCCTGATTGCCGCTGGCGCCGCGGATGGCGGCGGGGTAAACGGCCCTGGGCTGAAGCGAGTGCTGCACCCAGACATTATAGAGACCCAGCAGGGCCTCCTGTGCCAGTTCGGCTCCAGCCACAAGTCCGCCCTGCAGTTCAGCGCCGCGGCCCAGGGCAGCCAGCTCAAACTGCGGCTTCACTAGCAGCAGCAATTCGGCGCCGGGAGCCAGCAGCGCCGCTGTTGCCGGCAGTACCGCCCTCCAGCTGATAAACGACAGGTCGCCGACGGCCACTTCGATGGGGTCCGGCACCTGTTCTGCGCTAAGCAGCCGGGCATTGGTGCGCTCGAGCAGCACAATTCTGGGATCCCGGCGCAGGGGCTCGGCGATCAGACCATAGCCCACATCAACCGCATAGACCCTGGCTGCGCCGGCCTCCAGCATGACCTGACTGAAGCCGCCGGTCGAGGCACCGAGGTCGATGCAGACCTTGCTGCTGACTTCTATGCCGCTGGCCTCCAGCACTGGCCGCAGCTTGTCGGCGCCACGGCTGACCGGCTGGTCGATCCGGCCTTTGACCCGCACCGCCGCGTCAGCGGGCAGTTCAAAGTGCGGGCTGGTCTGGACCTTGTCATTGACCAGTACCCGGCCGGCCAGCAGCAGACCCCGGGCGGTTCTTTCGTCGCTGACAATGCCTTCCAGCAGGTATTCAAGGAGCTGCATCTGTCGGCCTAGGGCAGCAGCGCGGTCGCCTGTTCAGGAACGACGGCGACTACCAGCGGGCCGTGCAGCAGCAGGGCCACCAGGATGCCAAGCAGTCCGCCGACAAAGACCTCCAGCGGGCTGTGGCCAAGCAGCTCCCGCAGCTTGCGGTAAGCCGTCTTGTCGCTGAGCAGCTTGCCCTGCAGCAGCTGGGGAACAATCTCGTTGAGCAGCTGGGCGTGGTAGCCCGCCGAGCGCCGCAGGTTGGTGGCGTCGTAGACCACCACCATGGCAAAGCACAGGGCAATGGCGAACTCAGGGCTGCGGAAGCCTTCGGACATGCCGATCTCAGTTGACAGGCCGAGGGTAAAGGCGGTGTGGCTGCTGGGCATCCCGCCGGAGTCCACCAGCCGGGAAAAGTCCATCCGCCGGGTCCGAACAGCGTGGAGGATCAGCTTGAGTGTCTGGGCCAGAATCCACGAGGCGAATGCCACGGTGACCCAGGGGTTTAGGCGCAACAGCGTCAACATGCGGAGTGGCACATTATAGGCCCAGTGCCTTTCGCTCTCTCATTGTTGTCGTCACCTCCGCTTTCCGCTGTCCCTTGCCATGCCTAGTAAGCCTGTATCTTGCGGCCCAGAGACCAGATCAGCATCGCCGACAGGAACAGGCCCCAGAAGCACTCCAGCACCCCGATGAAGTTCTGCAGTTCATAGCGCGGGTCGCCCAGCATGCTGAAGCCCATCCCGGCAAAGGCCTGGGCCGAGACCAGGATGCCATGCTTCCAGCCGTCCCAGCCCATCTGCAGAAAGCTGAAGAGCTGCTGGTTGTCCTGCAGCTCCACATTCAGGGCCAGACTGTAATGGCGCATTACCTGGCCCTGTTCATAGACCGGCAGGCCGAGCCAGAGGTAGACAGCGGAGAAGACCAGGATCGAGCTGAGCCCGGTCAGCACCACCCTCCCCGGCCGTTCACCGTAGCCACAGCTCAGCATCCAGAACGATGAGCTCAGGAGCCGGCCAAAGGCCAGCAGGGTGTCCAGCAGGCTTTGGGCAAAGTGCTGGCCACTGGCCGACAGCAGTGTCAGCACCGCGGCCGGCAGCGCCAGCAGCAGAGCCAGCAACAGGGACAGCAATCCGCCGCTGCTCAGCCGCAGCACCCAGCGCTCCAGCCGGCTGCGGGGCAGTTCATGGCCGGATGCGCTGAGCAGATCGGCCACCGCCGAAGGCCGGGCCTGGGGGTCATGCAGCGCCTCATAAACCCGCCCCAGCCGGCTGCGCCGCGGCAGGTCGATCAGCCAGACCGGCAGGCGTCTCAGCCGGCTGAGCCATTGCCGCGGGGCGGACAGCACCGGCCCGATCTGCCGCCACTGGGCCAGCAGGCCGACCAGCAGCAGACTGCCCAGAGCGATCCAGCCGATATCCCAGCGCAGCAGCATCAGATACAGCGCCAGCAGCGCCAGGGCCAGAACCATCGACGAACGCAGCAGCCGCAGCAGGTCGTCCAGCAGCGCCGGCCAGAGGGCCCGGCGTTCCAGCTCCTTTTCGCTGTAGGCCAGGCGGCTGGCCATGGTGTTGTTCGACTGTTCCAGATAGGCGTTCTTCAGGGCTGCCAGACTGCGCCGGGCCTTGAAGCACCAGGTGCTGTAGGTCCGCAGCACCCGGCCATAGTCCCTTGGCGTAAACAGCAGGGCCAGCTGGCTCAGCGGCCATCTCCACAGCGGCGGCGGGAGCTGCAAAAATGGCGGTTCCAGCCGCTGCCAGAAGTCCACGCCGTGCTGGGCCATCAGGGCCGGCAGCTCCTGCCACAGCCGCCGGTCGCCACCCAGCATGCCGCCGCCGAGTATCCCGCCGGCAATCCGCTCGACCGCCAGCGGCCCCGGCTCCAGCAGCGCCGGCAGGTCACAGCCCTGCAGCGAGCAGTCCAGCAGCAGGGCGTCATGGAGGCCACGGACCGAGCTGAGGCTCTGGCCCTCAAAGTCGAGGCCCTGCAGCACCGCATAAGACAGGTCCACACTTTCAAAGCGGGTCTGGCTCAGGTCGCTGAAGCGCAGCCCGGCGCCGCCTTCCAGCAGCTCAAAGGCGCCGAAGCGGGTGCCGGCCAGCAGCGCCGCCCTGAGGCTGACCCGGCTGAGCTGGGCGCCGTCAAGCTTGGCCGAGCTCAGGTCGCAGAGGTCGAGCCGGCAGTCGGTCAATGACGCCCCGCGCAGATCCGCACCCCGCAGGCTGGCCCGGCTGAAGTCGCAGCGGCTGAAGACACAGCCCCTCAGATCCGCCCCGGTAAACCAGGCCCCGCTGAAGCTGCAGCCGCTGAAGCGGACCCGGTTGAAGCTGACCCCGGACAGCAGCGCGCCGTCCAGCGCCGCCCCTTCAAAGCTGTCGCCGGACAGGCTGCGGCTGCCGGCCAGCACCGCTTTCAGGGCCTCGGTGGCCAGCAGCCCGCTGCCGGCGCTCAGTTCAGCCATTTGTCCTGTCCCCCAGCCCGCACCCCAGCAGTTTAGCGCAGCCGGCCTTGCCAGCCTATCCTTGCACTGCCGTGCAGCCGTCAGCGCTATCAGCCTCCAGGGCAGCCTGCGCCGGAGCGCCGGGGCATTTAACCTTGGCGGCGGAAATCAAACGTCTGAACACACTTTGCGGCCGACGAAGCCCCGGGTTTTAACTTTTGCAGCTGAAAACGCAGCAGAAACAGGCACTTTTCAATTTCCATTTTGCCCCCCCCGACGCCGCGGCTATTTTGCCTTTCGATATACAAGTCCCGACCTCCTCAAAGTATGCCTGCACTTTTCTGCAAGCGCCGTCCAAAAGCAGCAGCCAGTGGCCGGCTGGGCACGGAACGGCCCGGCAACCTTACCCTGCGACAGCAGCTTTTATCGCGGTGCAGCGGCGCTTTTAGCACAAGTGGACCAGCCGCGGCAAAGGCGTCTGCAGCGCCGCGCTTTGCCGCCCGCCGCTTCGATTCAGTCTGCCACGGGTATAGAATCTGGTTTGAGCTGATCCTGATCTTCATTTCAGAGCAACACATTTGGGGGAAAGCAATGTCCAGCTATCTGCTTCGTCTGTTGTCCGCCGCGCTGCTTGGCGCAGCCCTGTTTGCCTTCAGCCTGCCGGCCAGCGCCGCGGAGAATACGCGCAACGTTGACGGCGGCGGCGTCAAAAGCGACATTACCAGCCCGCGGGACCATGCCAGCGGTCTGCCCACGGGCCGCCGCGCCCACTTCCAGGAGCAGATTGTGGCGGCCTATGAATCGCTGGCCGAGCAGCTTAAGACCCTGCAGACAGTCAAGCTGAGCATCACTGGCCAGGCCGAGGAGCTGGCGCGCCTGCTGCAGGAAGAGCACGACGCTGCCGAGCAGGAGGCCGATGCGGCCGCCGACCTGCTGAGCCAGCTTGACAGCGCCGAGGCAGTCTTCAGCGAGCAGGTCGCCCCGCTGCTGGACAGCGATCTGGTCCAGCAGATCAGCGCGGAGCTGCAGCTCAAGCGCGGACAGGCCGCAAGCAGCCCGTCCTATGACGACGACGCGGACGGCCTGAGCGAGCTGCAGGCGCTGCAGGAAGCCATCGCGGCGCTGGAGGCCAGCCTCAGCGAGCTGGAGACGACCACAACAGAGGCGATGCGCCGCCGCGGCGACGTGAAGTTCAACGACATCAGCATCAGTAAGTAAGCGCAGTCACCCCGGGAGCGCGGGCATCCTGCCGGCATCTTCCTTGAGCGCCGGCATCCTGCCCGCATCATCCTGGTGGGGCGGCCGTCACTGGCCGCCGTGTCTTGTCGGACCGCCGGCTTTAGCCGGCATTCTCTCCCCGCGCGGCGCGGTACCGGATTCCGATCCAACGCAGAGCTAACCGAGTCAACCGAGTTTCAC
>CAZEJB010000004.1:0-173690 GCA_964512635.1 uncultured Planctomycetales bacterium
GCAGGAGCCGCGCAAAGGCCAGCATCTGCTGGATTGTGTTGTAGTCCGAGGCGAAGTCTATCTGGCACTGATAGCGCCCCGGCGGGCCGTCAACGCGCAGCGAAAGGCCGGGCCTGAAAGGCGCATCGGGACCGAAGCTGTTTTCAGGATTGGGGCGGAAGTTGGTCTGCAGCTCCCAGGCCGGGCGCAGGTCGGATTCTTCCAGCACAATGCCGCCGGCAGCCTTATAGTCCGCCATGAGTTGCAGCATCTCGGCCGACTCCCAGAAGGCGGCAGTCTTAAAGGTCCGCCGGTCGGATAGCTTCACATCGCGGTCGAGATAGAGGTAAGGGACGCATGCCTTGTCAGGGATCTCTATGTATCCGCTGCCGTTGAACCAATAGAAAGGGCCAATCAGCGCGCGACGCAAGTCATCAACTTTCATTGGCAGGCCGATGTCCCAGGCATCAGTGTTTTCAGCATCAATCAGGCCCAGTCTATAGTCCGAGGCTATGACATCTTTGTAGTGGTTATCGCGGGTTAGGACGAGGAGCTCGGTGTTGCGGCCAACAGCGGTCGTGCTACTGACGCCAGCTTCGAAATGCACGTGCTCGTGTTGGTTGAATGGTGGCCGGTGGTCAAGATGTCGGCAGAGCACCGCATAGTTGATACCACTTTCCCAGGGCCGAATCCGGTTAATGCGGCCATAGATATTGACCGGCTTCCTGTCCGGCACCCATCGGGTGAAGAGGCCAAATGGTCGGTTTTCCGGATCGCCATGTCGCGAGTAGACATAGCTTTTCCACACTTCATTCGACCAACTCATACTTCCTTCAAGTTCAGGCAGCCTGTATTCTCCTTGGGTGCCTTCTTCCTTCTTTTCCAGGGCACGAGTTTCCCACAGCTGCTCCAATCGCTCGCGTTCGGATCCGGCAGGTGCCAGCGGATCCGGGACAGCCTTGACCTGAGGCACGCCATAAACTTCGCACCAGCCCGCATCGGGCCAGGCCAGCTCCATCAGCTCAGGAAAAGCCCTGTCACCGTACATCCCGACTCCTTCCCTGCCGAAGGCCGCCAGCCAGCCAGCCGGCGTATGGCCCGTGATGTACTGGCTCCAGGGCGTTGTGCCCGTACCGTCGTCATACTGATAGTCAATGTTGATCAACCAGTCCAGGTAGTGGTCCGATTGGCTGCCATCAAGGTCAAGAACATAGTGTCCAAGGTTGATATTGCTGAAGAAGCCAGGCCAAGGTTGATGCGTTACGTCACTGATTGCAGGCTTCTCAAAGTTCTCCAGGATCACATCGAACTGCCGCTGGAGAGCTGTCGCCTGCGCCGCATCATCGCTCTGCCCCAGCTCCCCCGCCATCTCAGCCAGCGCCTTGGCGGCCTCGCGGTGCAGCATCGTGTTGTCGCGGTTGAAAAAGTCCGTGGGGATATAGCCATTGGGGTAGCCCAGGGGCTTACCGCTGCCGGGGGGCGCGCCGTCCTCGGTGGTGTCGTTGTCAAAGGTGCTGTACAGCGCGCCGTGGGCATAGGTCTCGTCGCCATGAAACTTGACGCCATAGCTCGGGTCGTAGGCCATCCCAAAGAGGTTGCGGCGCAGGTAAGGCCAGGCCTCGGCGATGAAGCCGTCGTCAGGCAGCCCGGCTTCCCGCCGCGCTTTCCAGTACCAGTAGTGCTGTAGCACGATCAGGCTCGGCACCTCGGCGGGCTCGACGGCGACAGTGTCCCATGTTTGTAGTGGCGGGTCTTGACCCGCCTTCTTCTCCTGTAGGGGCGCGGTTGTATCCGCGCCCTCTTCACCATGAACAGCAGGGCGGGGACTCTGCCCCGCCCCTACAGGGAGGGTGAGGACAAGCCCCACCCCTACAAGACCTACCGGCTCCTCAACCTCCCCCACATCCACATCCAGCGGCACTGACATGCGGCAGGCGCCAAGCTTCCAGCTCGCTTTGCGGTGGTAAGTCAGCATGCGGCGCACTTCCTCGAAGCGCCCGTTCTCCATGTAGCACAGCAACGGGCCGGTAGTGTCGCGCACCCAGTAGCCGTGGTAGCTGACCATTGGCGCCACGCCGCCGGAGGCGCTGTCGCGCTGGGTCTCGATGATCACCGGGACCTGCAGCATCAGGTCGTCCAGCTTCAGGTTGCCGGTGTCGAAGCTGCGGCTTCCGGCGCTCCACTTATCCCAGTGCTGTTTGACCAGCATGCGGCCGCGGTTGGGGTCGCCGACAAAGCTCAGATCCGGCAGCTCGCCCTCATGCGCGAAGCTCAGCGCCATGCTCCAGCGCGTCGCGCCGCTGCGCGGATCACTGGTTCCCGGCGACCAGGCCTGACCAGGCTGGTTCTCGTCCGCCTCATCCTCATGCTCCTCATACATCCACAGACTGATGCGCTTGCCTGCCGGCGCGCTCAGCCCGCCCTGCTCATCCCAGGCCCCGCCGGCCGGGTTGACATACAGCCGCAGGCTGCGGTCGAGCTTGCCGTCGGCGGGTTCAAACTCAAAGTGCCGCTCGATGGCGGGGTAGTCAGGGTTCGCATAGCTCAGGCACCACAAGCTGCCGCGCGGGCCGCTCAGTTTCGTCCGCACAATCGCCGCGCCGCGCAACACCTGGATGCTCTGGCTGGTCCAGGCCAGCGCCTGGCCGGTTCCATCCCGCAGCTCGAACTTAATGTCGGGGTACTCGCCCTCGGCCCACCACTCGGTCTCGCCGCCCGGCGTGTTGGTCTGATAGCCCGGGCCGATGATGCCGCGCAGGGTGTTGAAGTCCTCGGCCACACCCAGATGCGCGAAGCAGATTCCGTTGCCCATGGGGTAGCAGCCATGCCGCCCCTGATAGGGATACGCCGCGTCAATGAGCCCCCAGCTTGAGAACTGGTCCTCGGTATAGCCGAATGGATCGTAGGCAGAAGGGGCGCTTGCTGCTGCAGCAGGAGATCCAGGCGTACCGGCATCTGCGCTGGACGGATCAGCAGCAATGGCTGGCAAGGCCAGCAGGAGGATGATGGCAATCAGTATCAGGTGGCTGTGCATGAAGCAGCGATTATGCCACTGCATCACTTTGTGGGATCCGATCCAACGCAGAGACAAAGAGAGCACAGAGCCCGGATGAGTATGGCCTGACCTGGAATCCAAATTGTTTCCTCTCTGCGAAACTCTGCGTTCTCTTTGTCTCTGCGTTGGATCGGAATCCTAAAGTACGCAGTCCCACTTCTCCATCTGCGCGCTGCGATGCACCAGCCTGCCGTCGAGGTAGATCCGCCAGCCGGCCTGGTCAGCACCCTTGCGGTCGCGGTTGAAGCACAGCTCCAGCCTGTGTCCGGCCAGATGGCAGTTCAGCAGCAGCAGATGCTTCAGCCCGAAGGGGTAGGGGTCGATGACGAGTCTGACCTTACCCGTATCAACATCCGCTTCCAGCTGCACGCCGGCGACGTACTTCAGCAGCGGGTCGACCACGCTGCTGTGCATATAGTCATCCACGCCGCGGTATTCGCAGGCGGTGCCGTCAACCGGGCTGTAGTGCTCGAAGCAGTTGGGCCGTGTCAGGTCTTTGTGGTGTACTGGCCCCACTGGCAGGCCGGCTTTGTCATAGGCCGGGTCGGTCGCCTCCTGCCGCTTCTCAAAGTGCATCAGCTCGATCCAGCGCCGCAGGTAGCCCGCCAGCTGCGGCCGCCAGACCTGCGGCTCCAGCGCCGCAAGTCTTGCCATCACCTCAACGATGTGTCCGTTGACCATCGGCCAGACCCGGCCGTTCCAGGGGCAGTTGGCGCGCTCGCCGCGCCAGCGCGGATCGGCGCTGAAAAATGGGTCGTCCGCCGGCACGGTCGGCGTCGGCCATTGCGCGTCAAAGCTGCCGCCGGGCAGAAGATGCCGGCCGACCTGCAGCGCGATGTCGCGTGGCGCGATGTCGGTCAGCAGGGGATAGAAACCGACCGCCGCCTTATAGTTCGATGCTTGCTGTGACTGCGCGTTGAAGTCGAAGTTGAAGCGGGCGGCGGGGTTATAAAGATGCTCCTGCGTCGAGGCAGCAATCTGAGCAATCAGCTTGCTCAGCTTAGCCGCACGGCGTTTATCGCCGCGAGCCGCCGACATACTCTGCAGCAGCTGCGCGAGGCGATAGACATAGACCGTTACATCGACGCCCTTGAGGCGCAGCGCGTGTTCCCAGCCGTACATGTCCGCTTGCTCATCGCCGTGAAAGTAGCGACTGGTGAACTCCTGCCCGGTCTCGTACTGGTCGCGGATGTCATAGAGGCCAAGGCCCTCGCCGTCGCGCTGCTTGAGGTAATAGTCCAGCAGGCGGCTTAGCGGCTGTTCGATCTGCGTCGCCCACTGCGGGTCGGGATGATGCAGCAGCAGATCGCTGACACTGCCGCCGACATCGGTGTGATAGAAGCCATCGGTGTTGACATGGTCGAGGTAGATATGCGCCGGGAAGTGCCCGGCTTTGGTCTGATGCGCGATGTGGTTCTCCAGGCAGCCGCGGGCCAGGGCCGGATCGGCCAGCCACTTGCACTCGGCGATATGGCACATCAGGCTGTAAGTGATCACAGCGCGGAAGTAGCTCAGGCCCTCGGTGACGCCGGGGGCAACGTAGTTCCCGCCGGGCGGCACGGCGTTCAGCCGCAGTCCATACCAGCGGTACCAGTAGTAGCGCGTCAGCATGGCATCGCTGCACTCGAAGTGAGGCACCAGCGACAGGAACTCGCGCCAGGCTTGGCTGGGATTGGTGGGGCGGCCCTCTTTGGTGGAGCGGCCCTCAGTGGCCGCCTCTTGATGGAGCGCGGACCCATGGTCCGTATTCTTCAGTGACGCGGCCGTTCCCGCCTTCTTCTCTTGTAGGGGCGGACCTTGTGTCCGCCCGTCTGTGTATTTCTCTTGTAGGGGCGTGGGCTTGTCCCCGCCCGTCTTCTCCGGTAACACAGGGCGGGGACAAGCCCACGCCCCTACATGAACCTGAGCGCTGATCTTCACCGCCTTCTTCAGCGGAAACCCCACCCGCCAGTGCATCCCGGCATAGGTCACCGAGCCCAGCACGTTCTCAGTCTGCGCTCCTTCTCCGAGCGCGGCGTTGTCCAACCGCAGCCCGCCGCGGCGCGCTGTCTTCAGGCTGTCCCAGAAGGGCGTATGGCTCAGGCGCGGCGTCAGGTTCGCGCCGTGGCTCGGCGTGATCTGCATGGATGCCGGCTGCGGCGTCGCGCTCATTCGCACCAGCAGCGGAAATGCCGCCGCCCCGCGGCCATGCGCCCGGCCAGCGACGCGCTGGCTGTATTCGATCCAGCCCTTGCCGGCGGCGAAGTCGCCGTGGGAATCAATGCGCTGGGCCGCCGCATCCGCCGACTTACCTGTGTTAGGCGGCGCCGCCCCGCGCTGCCGCGCGGTCCAGGCCACCACATGCAGCGTGGTCTCCGGCAGGCCGGCGAGGGTGTCGAAGGACAGTTCGCAGTGGAGCGTGGAGTCCGGCCCGACGCGCCGTACCTCGCTCACGAAGATCCGCACGCCGCGCTGCTGCTTGTAGCCCAGTCCCTCATGCAGCACCAGGTAATAGCGCGCCTCGATGCGGTCGGGGTACCAGTCCCAGTGGTGCAGGTAGGGCTTGACCTCGGTCAGCACGCCATGCTGCTCGACGGCGAAGCTGAAGGCCAGCAGGCGCGGGACAGCGAGATCGCCATAGTGGCAGACATCCCAGAAGCCGGGAGTGTCCAGCTCCGTCGGAAAAGGCGGCGCATAGAGCAGCATCCCGCCATTGCCCAGATACCACTTGTCAGGGCGCTTGAGCAGGGCGATGGGATCGATGAGTTGCTTGCTTATTGGCACTTGATGCTGAACTCCCACTTCTTGGTCTTGCCAATCGGCCAGTCATGAAACCAGGCGCCGCTTCTTTGCCTGCTGTAGTCATGGCCGTTGGCACTGACAGCGCTTACTTCTCCGAGGCCGTCAGTGCTGATCATATTGAGCTGATGTATGGCTGTATCACGCCAAGCTCGACGGTTAAGGGCGAAATTCAGAGCAACAGTGCTGCGACTTCGCTGCAGTTCGACGGACGAGATCTCTCCAGGCAAATTGCTGATTTTCAGATAGTCCATGCCGGCGGGCAGCCAAGGCTGCAAGCTACTGGCACCCAGGCCGGCCATGTGCTCAATGATGAAGTTCAGGAGCATGCCCTGCCAGGAGTAGTCCGGGCAGCCCATGCCCGTGCCAAGTTCAGGGTCGTAGAGCTCATAGCTGTGCGGGCTTCCTTCACGGATCACGAGATCGCGGGTCTGACACCACAGCTTTTCCGCTCCCGCGTAGTGCCCATGCAGCAGCAGGCCAGTGAGGGTGAAGTAGTTAACCTGCAGCCAGGCCGGCCCGTTCCAGCCCCAGCCGTGTGGACGGTATGCAGCGTCGCTGGCGGCAAGAGTGGGGATGGGGTAGGGGCGTGCGAAGGCAGTCGGCAGGTCAAGTGAGCGGATGCAAGGCTCCAGCCGATCCGGCGGCATATCCCTGATGAGCAGTGCGAATAGCCCGCTTGCGGCGATCTGCCTGCGCACAGTGGTGGCGGTACCGCTGCCGCCTGCGAGATCGTAGTGCCACAGGTCCTTCTCGTCGTAATAGCTGTCCAGGGTCCGGCGAGTTGAGTCGAGTCGTGAGACATAGGGCTCAAAACCCGGCGATTGTCCTGGAACCCTGCGCTTCAGCAGTGTCGTGTACTTGCCTGCATTGTTCAGACTGTTCAGGTTGCTGCGGTGCAGCAGGCTGTGCACCTGTACATCGAAAGGCAGTGCCGGCACCGGGTAGTGCCGCGTGGCATCATCCCAGCCGCTTTCGTCACCGTGCCAGAGGATGAAGCTACTCTGCTCATCAGTGCGGCGATTCCAGAGCCAGTCGTCGTAGCGTTTCAGCGCGGGCAGACACTCGGCGACGAAGCTCACGTCGTGCCAGACAGCGTTGAAATCACCCAGTGCCGGTGTAATCAGCGGCGTCTGGGTCTTCTCGTTGTGGCTCATGCCTAGCCGGTACTTCCCGGCGTGGTCCATGTACCTGAAGCTGGCCTCGAAGGGGTGCGCGTCTTCCTTATAACCCCGCAGTTTGCCGGGCACATAGCTGGCATAGCCGCCTCCCGTCGGGCTGCGGTAGCCCGGCACATCCTCATGGAAGCACATGCGGTACTGACTGCCGGAGCAAACCGGGATGAAGCCACTCGGAAACTGCATCTGCAGCACCGCGCGGATGCTGTCCTTCGCAATGCCGGGGTCCTTCAGCCAGCGCTCGCCGAGCACATGGAAGTAGGCGTCCCAGATCCAGGGCCCCCAGTACATGTACTTGCTCGGCGCGGTGAAGGGCGCGGTGATGTGCGCGCCGGGGGCGGTTCGGTTGGCGCGCAGGACATACCAGACGTAGTACCAGTAGCGCTCCAGCGGCTTGTCGCTGCACTCCAGCTGCGGCACCTCGCTGTCCAGATACCTGCGCCAGGCCTTCTCCTCAGCCGCCATCGCGCGGTCGACCGCCTTGCTGGTCAGGCGATAGGGCTTGCCGTGCTTCGCCTCCCAGTCAAGCTGAGCCTGCGTCCGCAGATCGCCGCCGGGGTCATCGGTATGGAAGTCGGTCTGGATGACGACGTCCTGGCTCTCACCAGGCTCCAGCGCTAGCCGCGTGGTCATGTAGTACAGCGGGGCGCGGTGGGAGTGCTTGAGAGGCTCAGGATGGTGGGGCGGCCGTTTCTGGCCGCCTTCTTCCTCGCTTTTGTTCTCAACTTGGCGGCCAGTGACGGCCGCCCCACCCACGAACCTTCCCCCCACCTGGCCAAGGCGCAGGCGCAGGCTGCTTTCCACGCCGTGGTCATGCCAGAGGGTGTGCAGCTCCGACTCGCTCTGGCAGTAGCCGCCGGCGCTGAGCGGCTGGCCCAGCCAGACGCGCTGGATGCTATTCACCGCGGCGACCAGCCTGCTGCTGCCGCCGTCGGCGGGCTTCAGCAAGCCGTCATGGGGATGCGGCTGGGTCAGCGTGATCAGGCCCAGCGCCGGTTCGATGGCGCAATCAATCAACGGCTCGTCGAAGCCCGGCGGGCGACCCTGCGCCAGCTCTTCCGCCGTCGAGCGTCGCATGTAGTCGAAGAAGGCCGACTGCTGCACCTGGCCGTGGAAGCAGAGGATCAACGTAGAGGCGCACTGCGTGCGCCCAGCTTGTCTGGGTGCGCCATGCATGGCCTGGCGTCCTGACGCCAGCCTCTGGCTGGCGCTCCCAGCAGCAGAGGCGGCCACGGAGTGCCGCCCTACCGAAAACCGCAGTCGGCACACCAGGCCGGTCTTGGTCCCGTAGCGGTCCTCGCTGATCTGCAGTTTTGCAGCCGGCAGGCCGGCCGCTGCAGGCAGCACGGCTTCATAACATGCCTGGCAGTGGTTGGGGTGCCAGTCTGTCCTCAACATCCGCAGCGCCAGCGGCGTATGCGGGTCGGCGGCATCAAAGATCGTCAGCAGTGCCACCGCCGGGCGGTAGCAGCTATAGAGACTGCCGATGCGGTTCCAGAAGTTGGCATGCCGCAGCCCGGGCCCGGGGCCATATCCCAGGACAACTCCGCCGGATGCGCTGAGCGTCGTCTTGCGCTCGTCGGCAATCATGTCGTAGGGATGCGGGCGGGCGGGCATTACACAATACTAATGGAGAATGGCTAATGGCTAATGGCTAAGGGGAAGAAAAAGCTGGAATGTCATGGATCAACTTCTACGAGGTAGAATGCCGGCAGGATGCCCGCGTTCCGGTTGTTCCCATCCGCCATCCGCCCTTCGCCATCAGCCTTTAGCCGTCAGCCATTCTTCGCGCTCGCCGGTGCATCACGGTCCATCTCAATCAGGAACTCGCTGCGGAACTTTTTCCAGAGGGCCTCGATCTCGTGGCGCGCGGCCTCGCGTCCAGCGTCGGTCACGTCCGGCCCATGGCCAAGGCTGCGGATCACGCGAAAGATGTCCTTGAAGGAATCGTAGGGATAAATCCCCGTCTCCCCATCCCGCTCACTGTAGTTCTTAAACAGCGCTCGAACCGACTCGATGGAAACGCTGAGCTTGCTGAGCGTGGCGGACCAGTCCGCGTGGCTTGGATCGTGCAAGTGTGTGTAATCCCGCGCTGCCTGCTGCGCCAGGATCAGCTGGGCCCACAGCGCCCTAAGCTCGCGGTTGAAAGATGCCCGTTCCTGATAGCAGTAGCTTAGATAGGCTACCGGGATGGCGATGGCCAGCGGGATGATGTCCTTGAAGGTCAGATAGACGATTTCGGGCGCCCACAGACGCAGACCGACGCCAAGGCCAAGCAGGCCGGCAAAGATCCACATGACGGACTTGACTATTTTGAGCAGGGTGCGCCGGGTCATCGTGCCTCCGCAGAGACATCATTTTAGGGCTTTCGAAGAGCATCTGCCGCCAGCTTGGCTTCCCTGCGGCTGAGCTCAGCCGCTTCATCCTCCAGCCGGTGGGTCTCGCTGTAGCCATAGTGCTCGCAGGCGCAGTCCGGGCACAGTGAGTGGCTCAGCCGCAGCTTGCTGTTCTGCTGCAGATACTGCTCAAAGGGCAGCCACTGGCCGTCGATGCTTATGCTTTTGCAGAAGGAGCACATATGCAGCAGTCCTTCGAGGTAGCGCAGGCGGGCCACAACCACGCGCGTAGCGACCAGCAGCATCAGCATTACAAGCAGGGTCCAGAAAGTCTCGGACCAGGCCTCGGCAATGTTCGGCTCGCTCTGATGCCCGGAGAGCACAACATTTATGGGGTCGAAATACTCCGAGACCCAGGTTACGCTGATCAGGGCGATAAAGCTAAGGAAGATCAGGAAGTAAATCTGCCGCCCGCTGGGATGACCCGGCAGGGGCTGCGGGAAAGAGGATTTGGGCGTGACCGGCCTGCGGACTGGCGAGCCCGCCTGGGATTTGCGCCTGACATCTCCCCACTGCATCGCTAGATTGCGCGCGAGGCGCTAATATATTCATCGTCCCCTGGGGCGCAGACTTGTGGGACATGGCGAGCGTATGGCCAGAAAGCATGGCTTTTTGAAAAAATTTCCGGCAGTGACAGGCTGGCGCGAGTGGGTCACCCTGCCGCGGCTGGGAATAGACGCACTGCGGGCGAAGCTCGACACGGGAGCCGACACCTCGGCGCTGCACACCGCCGAGGCCAGGCTTTTCGAGCATCGCGGGCAGAGTTATGTGAGCTTCACGGTCCATCCGCGGCCGGAGGAGCCGGACTATACGGTGCTGTTTGAAGCACCGCTGATTGGCCAGCGCTGGGTGAAGAACTCCAGTGGCCAGGGCCATTTGCGGCCGGTGATCCGGACGCCGATGTGCCTGGGGGGCCTGTGCTGGGAAATCGAACTGACATTGACTCGACGTGACACGATGAACTATGCGATGCTGCTGGGCCGTCAGGCATTGGCGGGGAACATCCTGGTGGACAGCAGCCGCAGTTATATGGCGGGTTACCCGCTGCATCTTCCCGCCGACTGGCGGCCGGTGCGGCGGAAACGGCCCATGGCGACTGTTGTTCGGGGGAGTTAGGGCAGGGGCGGCGCATTGCCTTAACGTAAACGGGCTATAAGAAGGGCGGAGGTACGTATTGGAGGGTCAGCCACTGAAGATCGGCATCCTGTCGCGCAAGGCGTCGCTTTACAGCACGCGGCGCCTGAAGGAAGCAGCGGAAAAGCGCGGACATGAAGTCTCGATCCGCGACTATCTGCGCTGCTACATGAACATCACCGCCCATCACCCTGAAGTGATGTACGGCGGGTCTCAGCTTAAGTTCGACGCGATCATCCCGCGAATTGCCGCAAGCTACACCTTCTACGGAACGGCGGTAGTACGGCAGTTCGAAATGATGGGTACCTATTCCTGCAACGAGAGCCAGGCCATCAGCCGCAGCCGCGACAAGCTGCGCACCCTGCAGCTGCTGAGCCGCGAGGGCATCGGCCTGCCGGTCACCGGCTTCGCCCACAACGTCCACGACATCGACAGCATCATCGACCTGGCCGGCAAGCCGCCGATCATCGTCAAGCTGCTCGAGGGCACGCAGGGCGTCGGCGTGGTGCTGGCGGAGACGCGCAAGGCGGCCGAGTCGGTGATCATGGCCTTCCGCCAGCTCGACGCCAACATCCTGGTACAGGAGTTCATCAAGGAGGCCCAGGGGGCCGATATCCGCGCCATCGTGGTCGGCGGGCGCGTGGTGGCGGCGATGCACCGTCAGGGGCCGCCCGGCGAGTTCCGCTCCAACCTGCATCGCGGCGGCACGGCCAGCAAGGTCAAGCTGACCCCCGAGGAGCGCTCCATCGCGGTGCGCGCGGCCCGCGCCGTCGGCCTGTCGGTGGCCGGTGTGGACATGCTGCGCTCTAACCACGGCCCGGTGGTGATGGAGGTCAACTCCAGCCCGGGGCTGGAGGGCATCGAGACCGCCACCGGCATTGACGTGGCCGGCAAGATCATCGAGCTGATCGAGAAGAGCTACCACCTCGGCGGTAACCGCGACAAGATCGGGAAGTAGGCCGGGGTCCACATTATTTCACTGCGAGCTTGACCAGTGTCCAAAGCAGCGAAGATGTTGCTGCCCCGTCTGCGCAGGTTCTCCGCTGTGCTATATTCTCCTGCAGGCGCAGAGCGCGCCAGCTGTGGGGGCAAACAAGCCTGGTGGAGGATTTCCAAATGCTTCGTTTGAGAATCATGCTCCTGTCGATTCTTGCGCTGCTGCTCGCCCCTGCATTCGTCTTTGCCGAGGATCAGCTACAGGCTGGTGCAACGCGCTCTTATGCCTATTTCATCCAGCTGGGCGGTCTGCGCGACGGCCAGACCACGACATGGCTGGCTACGCGTCTGGATCCGGGAAACAACGAATCGGTGTTCGAGTCGGGGCACAACCGTATCGGCGTTGAACGAAACGCTGGCTTCTTCGAATGGAACTACGGCCTGTGCGGATACGTGAAGCTGAAGAACCTGCCCGGCACTTCAGACGTTCCACACGGCCCCGCGCTGGAGGCGGCCATAGGCCACGGCAAGCGCTATGAGATCGGGGATGTCGAGATCGGCGTGTATATTCCGCGTGCGGACGAGTTTGAGGTCAAGCTATGGCGCCTCGACATCACTGACCTCAGCGAAGCCCAGATTCAGCAGCTCTGCGAGGCCCAGGAAGATCGCGATGGCGACGGCTTCAAAGACCCGCCTGGTAAGCAGGTGGGCTCGCTGCGCTGGGAGATCGACTGCCCAGATCTGGGCTACCTGCGCGACACGGAGATTACTGCAGAGGTATTGCGCGACATGCAGTTCGGTCTGCCGAATCAGAACGGAGGTCAGTGATGCATAAGAACATTTGGATGCTACTCGCCGCAGTCGTCATGGTGTTGCTGATGCAAGCACGCGCCAGCGCGGATGAGGCCGCCATGCCGGTGCCCAAATCGGCCACCGGGCTCAGCGCTGCTGCAAGCCAGATGCCTGATCTCACAGGCAGGCAGCAGTACGCAGCTGAGATAAGACTGTATGACGACAACGAAAAGCTGATCGCCGAGACCGCCATCGCGATCCTGGATGGCTGGCCGGGGGTAATCAGCACAACGGCGAACAGGATGGAGCAAGGCCCGGATGGAGCGTCGCGCCCCTTTCAGTCCTTGACGATGATGGTGGTCATTGAAACAGGCTGCTGCGGCTGCTGGCCGAGCCTGGACAATACCCGCGCAATTGTGGACGAGGCCCTGAACCAGGCTGAAATGATTGGCGTCGGGCCTGCGACAGTGTGGATTTATCATCCGGGTGCCAGCCGCTATGAAGTGAGCATCAGCGAACTCGTGCTGGATGAGAATGGCCAGGCTGAGCAGACGATCCCCTGCGGCACTGCCTGTGGCTGGCTGCCCTGCATGGAGCCTGTCGCGCCGGAAATGATCCCTGAAGAGACCGGTGTCGGCGGCGGCGGCAACTGGTGGCAGAAAGGCAGCTACTAGGGCCGAAAGAAACTCCGCTTCAGGGCTGAGGGTCGCTTTAGTGCTCAGCGCTCACCAGCAGCGAAACTGAATCCGGCGTGGCGGTTATTGTCACACCATCGCGCTCGTTGTCGCTAAGCATCATGGTCCGCCAAAGGACGTCCTTGTTACTGCCGTTCTTGTCGAGATCCCAGGAGTCCCGGCTGACCTCCCAGCTGACCCTTTGTTTGAACCAGGCCGGGTCATAATCCTGGCGTACAGCCCGACACAGCTGCTTATAGAGTCTGGCGGCATCTGCCGGGTTCTGCGGGCTGATTCGCAGACTGATGTTGTTCAAAACCTGGCCGCCAAAGGAACCCAGCGTCAGCACAGCCGGCCAGGAACCAGATCCCAGCGTGACGGTCACATTCTTTTGCAGGTCATAGCCCTTGGCCGCACCGCTGGCGGCAAAGCCGCTGCGGTCAAGCTGAGACATAGGCGTCTTAAGAATGTACTGCTCATATCCCCCAACGTCCTGTGGCCCCGCCGCCGTGTTAACGGTCGCAACCTTGCCTGTGCAGGCCGTCAGGCCCAGAGCCAGGCATAGCAACAGTATCTGTATCATCACGCGCATGACTGATTTTAGATCAGCTTTCGTACCCCGCCCTAAAATAGCGCGATGAGCATTCCGTCGACGATGAAGGCCGTGCGCATCCATGCCCACGGCGGCGCCGAGGCGCTGGTCTATGAAGACGCGCCCGTTCCCAAGCCCGGCTTCGGCCAGGTGCTGGTGAAGGTCCGTGCCTGCGCGCTGAACCACCTGGATATCTGGATCCGCGAGGGTGCCCGCGGTTGGCAGATCCCGATGCCGCACATCCTCGGCAGCGATATCGCCGGCGAGGTGGTCGCGCTCGGAGAGGGAGTCAGCCACATTACAGAAGGGATGGAGTGCTTCCTGCACCCCGGCCTGCCCGGCGGGCCGAGCCATGAACGTCTGCGCGGCGATGACAATGTTGCGGCCGACTACCGCATCCTGGGCCAGAAAGTCGACGGCGGCAACGCCGAGTATGTGCTGGCGCCCGCCGATAACGTCCTGCCCAAGCCGGAGCGCCTGAGCTGGGAGGAGACCGCGGCATTTCCGCTGACCTTCCTGACCGCCTGGCACATGCTCGGCTCCCGGCGCGCTAACCTGCAGGCCGGGGAGAGCGTGCTGATCATGGGCGCCGGCAGTGGCGTCGGGGCTGCGGCGATCCAGATCGCGCGGGCCAAGGGCGCGGCGCAGGTAATAACAACCGCAGGGGGTCCGGCCAAGGTCAAGCTGGCCGAAAAGCTGCGGCCGGATCACGTGATCGACCACCACGCGCGGGCCGGCGAGCTGCACAAAGCGGTCTATGAACTGACGGATGGCAAGGGCGTGGACGTCGTGGTGGAGCATGTCGGCGCGGCAGTCTTCATGCAGTGCGTGAAGGCGCTTAAGCGCGGCGGGCGGCTGGTCACCTGCGGCACAACTACCGGCGGGCAGTTCGAGCTGGACGCCCAGATGATGTACGCCAAACACATCACCCTGATGGGCTCCTTCATGGGCAGCATGAGCGAGACCCATGAATACCTGCCGCTGGTCAACATGGGCGTGCTGGTCCCGGTGGTGGACAAAGTCTACCCGCTCAGCGAAGCCCGCGCCGCCCATGAGCGCATGGAGCAGGGCGAGCATTTCGGGAAGATCGTGCTGGTACCTTAAGATCAGATCCAACGCAGAGACAAAGAGGACGCAGAGTTCGGATGAGGAAGAATGATTCCAAAGGCCCAGTTCCTGCGGGGCCATTGAGTGTAAGGTCGAATTCTCACCTAGCGAATGAGGTCAAGCCCTGCGAAACTCTGCGTCCTCTTTGTCTCTGCGTTGGATCGATTCTTCAACAGACCTCCCTGATCCTGTCAACTAGCCCCAGGCCGCGGCAGCGCGGATAATCTCAATCTTGTCACAGGACTACCGACAGAAGATCAAGCAGGCGCGCGCGCAGCGCAGCCGCATGTATGGCACCGCGCGGCGCGCCATCGGCCTGCTGCTGCTCGCCGGTCTGGCCGCACTGGTGCTGGTCGCGCTGAACTGGCGCAAGCTGCTCAGCGCGGAGCAGAAGCTGCGCTATGGCATGGTCTTCGAGGCAACTGAGGACCTGGGCGACAAGGCTCTGTCGAACCCGGATGACAAGGAGCTGCTGGGCCGCTACCTGGACGCGCTGATTGAGGAAGGCAACCTGGGCCGCGCCTTCTATCTGGCGGACCTGTATGGTGCAAAGGGAAGCGACAACAACGCGCTGCTGGAGCAGCTGCGCAGCGCCGTGCTGCAAAGCCGGAAGGACAGTCTGGAGCAAAAGGTCTATGACCTCAAGGCCGACCCGGCCTGGGAGGCAACGGCCGATACGCCCTGCCGGCAGGTGCTGCGCTATCTGCTGGGCTATCGCCACGCATTGAGCGGCGACTGGGCCAGCGCGCGTAATGAATTCGCGGCGATTGACCCGAAGAAGCTGCCGCCAGCGCTGCGGCCCTACCGCGACTACTACCTCGCGCGGGCCTATCGCCTCGCTGGCACGGATGAAGAGAAGACGCAGGTCGAGAGCCTGCTCAAGTTGCTGATCGAAGGTAAGGATGGCGCGGACGACGGCCTCAAGGCCAAGGCGCGTTTTAACTACATCGCCTGGCTGCTCAGCGCAGAGGCGGGCAAGGGTGATGAGCGGCCGGCGCTGCAGCAGCTGGAGCAGCTCAACAAGCTGGACAGCTCGCAGTCGCCGGCGGCGCTGTGGGCCCTGCAAAAGGCTCAGATCGAGTTTGCCCGTTACTACAAGGACAAGGGCGATCTGGCCGGGGCATTCAGCATGGCGGCAGGAGCCCTTTCGCTTAATCCGCAGGACCCCGCAGCCGAAGAGGCCGGCACGCTGGCCGGCGAACTGCTGGCAGCGGCGCTTAAGGGCCAGGCTGATGGAGCTCTCGACGGCTCCAAACACCTCAGCTGGACGGTTCCCGCACTTTTTGGGCCTTCCCTTGCGCAGTGCACAGCTGACAAACAGCAGCTTGGCCGCTTCGCCGGTGTGCTGCGCGAGCTGCAAAAGGCCGGGCTGGCCAAGGATAACGGCGCGCAGGTCGCGCTGGGCCTGGCGCAGTGTTACCGCCGCCTCGGCGACGGCTCGCGGCTGAAGAACCTGATGACTCAGGTCAATCTGGGCGGCATCAGCGACAGCGACCTCGGCGGCATTTACTGGGAGTATGCCGAGCTGATGCAGGAACAGGAGCAGTGGAACGAAGCGCTGGCCTATTACAAGAGCTGCGGCAAACTGGCCGGCGAGCATCAGGCCGAGGCTTTGTACCAGTGCTATCACGTGCTGAAGGAAGTCCAGGAGCCGCTGAACATCGAGGCGGCGATGGGCTACCTGGAGCAGGTAGTCGATAAGCACCAATTTGAGCCTGGCTATGCCAAGACAGTCGAAGAGTATCTGCCGCTGCTGATTCATCTTGGTCGAGGCAGTGAGGCAAGGCAGTTGGCCAGCCATGTGCTTGCGAAGATTGATGACGGAAAGACAGGTGATTTTGATCAACGCCGTGTCTTGCGCCTCAGAGATGTTTGCAGCTTCTGGCTGGATTACATGGCACATTCGCCGGACACGGAGGGCAGGGCGGCACGCGTCCAGACATGGAACTACTACGAACTCGCTCGTGATGAGAATCTCAAGCCCAGCGCGGGCGCAGAATGGCTGAGTATTAGTGGGGAGGCTGCTGCGAAAGCGCTACAGGGCAGCGAGTATCTGGCAGGCATTGGTCTGGCCGATGAGGCTGAAGAGGCAACCGGCGCCAGCGATCCTGCAATGTCGGGTGGTCTGCTGGCATATCTCAGGCTTCGTGCGATGGCCGAAACAGCGGTCACCGCTAATCTTCAGGATGCAGCAACGGAGGTACTGGAGAGCGGCACGATTCAGGAGCGGGCCGTCCTGGACTACGTCCTCTCCCTCGCCTATCCGCAGCCCTTCGGCGAAGAGGTGCAGGCAGCGGCGTCGGCGACCGGCGTTGACCCAGCGCTGATCTACGCCATCATGAAGAAAGAGAGCGCCTTCCGCCAGGACAACGAGAGCTGGGTCGGGGCCGAGGGCCTGATGCAGCTGATGCCCGGCACGACTCGCTTTCTGATCGACGCCCGCGGCCTGCCGGCGGACTACTTCGCGCGGCGCACTGAGCCAAAGGTGAACATCCGCCTCGGCGCGGAGTACATCAAGAGCCTGGCCGAGCAGCTGGGCGTGGACAGCAACAGCGACAGTGGCGTGCGCGCGATCCTGCACAGCTATAACGGCGGCCCGGCCAACTATCAGAAGTGGAAGGGCCTGTACCCAAACGCGGACCCGGTGCTGTTCACCAGCGTGGTGCCCAACGAGCAGAATGAGACCTATGTGATGCTGGTATACAAGTACTACAAGATTTATAAGTGGCTGGAGTCAGCTTCGACGAACAGCAGTGCGTAAACCAGGCCAGAGACATCTCAAATGTCCTGCGTCCTGAGTCCTGCGTCCCTTGAGCAGGAAGTTACTTCTCAGAAGGGCTACTCTTAGGCTGAGGCTTGTTCTTCTAGTGGAAGGCGGCTTCGCTACCGGGACTCAGGACTCAGGACGCAGGACTGTTTCAAAGCGCCACAGTGCAGGAATCGAGCAGTTAGACTAATGTGCCTCGCCTTCGGGGATTACCCCGAAGCGCTTGTTCCCTTCCTTGAACCTGCGTACAGAATCGCCGTACATCATGAAGGGCGCCAGCGGCGGCACAATGATGCTCAGGAAGATCTGCAGGCCGCTGCGATAGAGCAGTCCGTCCTCGTTCTTCCAATACAGGCGCCAGCCGATTCCAACCATCAGCATGGCCAGCAGTGCGCAGATCGGCCACCAGGAGAATATGCGCCAAGGCCCCAGCGGAAGCTGCGTGGTCACCGGCCAGGCCGGGACAAAGACGGTGTTGAACAACGGGTTGCTCAAAAAGGGCGTGCCGGTGGCGGCATCAATAACCAGGCGCAGCAGCAGCATGGCCCAGCCGAGCCAGAGCACGGCGGCCAGTACCCATAAGCTGGTTACTATGAGCCTCACCGCTCAATTCTACCCCCATATTGCCCGCCTGCGCTTTTCTATGCGCCAAGCTCTGTTCTTTGCGGCCGTTGAAACAAAGCCAGCACCCGTATGCTCTTAGTTCCGGCGGCCATTTGCCGCTAAGATTGTCGCGCGTGCGCATATTCAGCTACAACTGGCGCCTGGCCTGGGTGGTTGTGCCAGCCTTTATCTGGGGCTGGCTGGGACTCACCGTGGTTACGGGCGCGATGTTGCAGCCCGACGGGCCCGGCGGACCTCCGCCGCTGGGGCTGAAACTGGAGCGCGGCCTGCATGGAATACACATTCCCGGGATCCTGCGCGGCGTCCGCGAGGATGAAGACGCTCTGGTGCTGATCATGGAGCTGCCCCATGGAGCCCGTGAGGTTCTGGAGCAGCGCCAGGCCAACGGCTCAAACACAGCAAGGCCATCGGAGCCGGGGCTGCTGCCCGGTCTGGACCATCTGCTTGACGGCACCGGACAGGAACCGCGTGAGCCCGGCGGCTGGGATAGGGATCGACCAGAAGGGCAGAATCCCGGCCCGCCGCGCTTCGAGGACGAGCGTTACAAAGAAAAAGGGATGAGGAGACTGAACGGGGAAGCCGGCCGGCGGCCCGCAATCATCCCGGATATGCCCAAGCTGCCAGAGGGCGTGCGGATTGAGATTGTCGAGCCGGGAGAAATGCCGGGGGGCCGCCCTGAAATAGACCTGCTTGAGGACTCCCGGGTTATCGACTTGCCGCAGGGCGACAAGCTGATTGTCGGCCAGCACTGGGCCGTACGGGTTGGGCGTGAAGGCGCGCGCCTGCTCAAGCGGCCGGCCGGCGGGGCGGAGAAATTCCGGAAGTGGATCCACAAACTGGGCGAAGAGCGGCCGGGTCGCGGGCCCGGGAGGGGACGCCCTGAGGACGGCGAGCGCCGCGGTCCACTCGGGCCGGAAGGGCGCGAGGATCGGCAGGATCGGCGTCGTGACCGCCGCGACGAGCGTCGCGGGGGCCAGGGCGAACATCAGGGCCAGGGTGACCAAAAGCCTGGCGGCCCTCCGCCAGGTGAGCGGCCGCCTGGCAACCGTCCGCCTGGCGAAAACCCGCCCCAGCATCCGCCGGATGGTCCGCCTGATGGCCAGCCTCCTGGCGACAAGCCGCCGCACGATGGGCCGCCTCAGGATCGACCTCCACAGGATCGCCCCCCACAGGATCGGCCTCCACAGGATCGTCCCCCACAGGATCGGCCGCCGCAGGACAGACCACCGCAGGACAGGCCGCCGCAGGATGGCAAGCCTCCCCAGGGACCGCCGCCTGGCGGTCCGGGCGGAAGTCGCTGAGCTGGTCCTGGTGTCCCGGCCAGGGCGCTGATCACGCTGCTTGAATGCCGCGCCGGACGGGTATAAGGCTTGGTTGCCAAGGGAGTGGCGTGTTACCATCGCTTACCAACCCGGAGGGAAACTCCTTGATCCTGCGCGCCAAATATGCCCTGCTCGGGCCAGGCGAAGTGCGCCGCGATGTCCGCCTCGAAGTGGACGGAGCGCGCATCGTCAGCATCTCCAGCGGCTTCAAGCCCTCTGCTCTGCGCGCGGACATCGACCTCGGCAACGCGGTCCTGACGCCGGGTCTGGTCAACGCCCATGCGCATCTGGAACTGGAATTCACTGCCGGCCAGATCAATGCCGACCACGGCTTTCTGGGCTGGCTGCAGCAGATTCGGGACATGAAGGCTGGCCGCGGCAACCGTGCTACTGAGTTCCCGGTGCGCAGCATCGGCGAACTGCTGGCCGGCGGCTGCACCACCGTCGTTGATCACTACACGACCGAGATGGATTTCAAGGCCATCCGCAGCAGCGGGATGCGCTATCTCCCCCTGCGCGAGTATTTCCAGTTCAACAACCACAGCCCCGATATGCAGCAGCTTAAGGCCCTAAGCGCCGGCGGCTTTGCGCCGCATGCGCCCTATACGGCCAGTCTGGAAGTCTGCCAGGCCTGCCGTCGCCTCGCCGATGAAGGCGGAACCCCGCTCAGCACTCATCTGGCCGAAATTCCCGCCGAGATCGCCTTCGTCCGCGACGGCAGCGACCCCGAGATAGAGGAACTGCTTCGCCGGGCCGGTGCCTGGGACGAGTCCTGGCGCGGCACGGGCATGTCGCCGATCGCCTGGTTCGCCGAGCGGGGCCTGCTCAACCGTGGAACCTACGCCGTGCATGCAAACTATCCGCAGCCGGGCGATATTGAGCTTCTGGCAGCCAGTGGCGCCACGGTGGTCTTCTGCCCCAGCACACACGCCTACTTTGGACACAGCCCGCACCCTGTGGCGCAGTATCTCGCCGCCGGTGTTCCGGTTGCCCTTGGCACGGACAGTCTGGCCAGTAACAACGCCCTGTCTCCTCTCAGCGAAGCACGCCAGCTGCTGCAGCGCTACCCGAAGGTCACAGCATCAGAGGCCTTTGCCGCTATCACCAGCGCGGGCCTCGGCCCGCTGGGCTGGGAGGGCGAGCTGGGCCGCATCGAGCCCGGCTTCCTGGCCGATCTGGCGGCCTTCCAGCTGGAAGGCGACCCCGGCGCTGACTTTGAGCGGCTCTTCGGCGCGCTGCTGACGGGCGCCCAATCGGCCCTGACCATGGTCAACGGCGAGATCCGCCACGCGGCGATCAGCGAGAGCAGCCGCCTGCTAAGCGGCGCCGCCTGACACTTGCGGCACACGCAAGCAGACGCCGAAACTAGACCTCTCAGCCCGGCGCGGCGATAATAGAAGCGTGAGCTTTCGCATTGACCAAACGAACCACTTCGAGCAGCTCGGCCTGGAAAAGCTGATTGAGCTTTCCACGGCCTTCTACACCCGCGTGTATGCCGACCCTGACCCTGCGTGGCGCGCGATGTTCCCCGACGACATGGCCAGCGCGATCCAGAACCAGTACGAGTTCTTTTGCCAGCGTCTCGGCGGGCCGCAGCTGTACAGCCAGCGCAAGGGCCATCCCGC
Source organism: uncultured Planctomycetales bacterium (assembly GCA_964512635.1). Classification (GTDB taxonomy): domain Bacteria; phylum 4484-113; class 4484-113; order 4484-113; family JAFGCY01; genus JADZFO01. The sequence continues at coordinate 20,960 of CAZEJB010000004.1, forward strand.
ACTGCGCGCCCGCCACGTCAAGTTCGCTATCACCAGCGACCGCGCTGTGCAGTGGCTGGGGCACATGCGCCTGGCGCTGCAGGACGTCGGCATTGAGGGCGAACAGGCCGAGGCGCTGATGGAGTTCTTCGAACATACCGCGCATTTTCTGGTGAACAAGGAACAGGCCGAAACTCGATAGTCGAGTATCTGTCGGCACTTCGACTCATATAATCGTCTCGTCATGAGCAAACCAACTCCGCGCGTCAACATTCGCTTCATCTACCAGTCCTGCAATGACCTGCCGGCCATGCGCCGCTTCTATGGCGAGCTGCTGGGGATGCAGGAAGCCAGCTATAAGGAAGAGAAATGGCTGGTCTACCAGTGCGACGGCTTCCAGTTCATGATCTTCCCCGCGGGCTACAACATGCTGTTGCAGGACGGCTTTGCCAAACAGCCGGGCTGGGAGGGCGGCGACATGGAAAGTATCTCCTGGAGCGTGGCTGTGCCGGAGGAGGATTTCGCCGCCACCGTGCAGCGCCTGCGTGAGCTGGATGTCGAAGCGGCCTTTGAGGACCCACAGTGGCAGCAGGACAGCTACTGGAGCTATCCCGTAAGAGACCCGATGGGCAACACGGTCGAGGTCTACTGCAATGTTGCCCGGCGGCCGGCAAGTACGGTGTGGGAAATGTAGTGCCAACACTTCAACAAAGGTCTGTCTAAGAGCCACGAAAATAGAGCGATTCAACTCAAAAGCTGATGCTCCGGTCAGCAATCACCCTACCGAAGTTATCGATGCACACCAACTGCGGCAGCTCGTTGTTGTTGTTTATCGATGACTGCCCATCGAAGTAGATTTCCGAGTGCTGCGGGACCGCATAGTATGTGCAGCCATTGGTGCCGCAAGAGACCGTATCATGGTTGCCGGTAAAGGGCAGCTCCCAGCGCCATTCGCCCCAGGGGGTCAATTCGCCAATGAACCTGTAGCCTAGGCTCCATCCTGGGTAACTGGTGCTGGCACTGCGACGGTTGAAGACTACAAGGGCATTTCCATCGGGTTTGACTGCGGCCAGACGCATGAAGCGCACACCATCGTCAGGGGGAGCGTAAACATCCTGGTATGCAGGCAGGCCATACAGCTCCCCATGTTCGGTACTTTCCCAGACTAAGCCATTTGGGCTTACCTTCCTTACAACGTAGCCGTTCCAGTTCGGCTCGGTGATGAGCACCAACCGACCTGCTGCGTCGTATTGGCGCTCGCCGCCGAAACTCAAATAGTACTCGGGCTCGCCAGCTAGCGGGTCCGGTTGGTCGTCAAAGTCCATCTCCCTTAACCACGCCTGCTGGCCCTGCTGGTTGACGGCTCCAACGAACCAGTGGCTACCTGCTTCATCTTTGTTGTGAGCTTCGAAGGCAATCAAACCACTGCTCAGCAGCTGGAAGCTGTGTGCTCGATAGTGTGTTTCCATCGACCAAAGCTGCTTCCCGGCCCCACTCACAGCCAGAAGGCCATAGCGGTCATGGCCCTGGTCGTCAGCATTGTAGAAGCGGTCTTCCAGGCCAATGATGACCATCTGCCCCCCGAGAAGCACGAAGTAATTGCCATTGTCACCTCCTGAAACACCGTCATGCAGGATCTCATGGCGCCAGAGTTCTTGCCCGCCTTTGTCGAGCGCGACAAGCGTGAACTGCTGCCAGAAGTCGTAGCCTTCCTTGGGGACAGCCTTTGCACACATCACGTAGGTCGTGTCAGAGTTAGGTGCTCTTTGCGGAGCCGAGTCAACATCACCCCTGCCAGGCTCAAAGCGCCAGAGTTCGTTTAGTTTGGCGTCAAAGGCAGCGAGTTTCCCGCCGGCCACGGCGTATACCGTGTTGTCCGAGGCAACTGACAACTGCGAGATGTTCTGAACAGGTAGCACGTCCGATTCTCTGATGCTGCTGCAAGCCGTCAGGACCGTCAAAGCAGATGCTACCGCGCAATTGATGATGTAGGTGAGGAGCTTATCAAGGCCAATAGTCCGCGCTGGAGAGTAGTGCATAGATTGCCTCCTGCCCGATGAATCTTGGTCATTTCATCCTGCGCAAGAGGATAACACGGAAGGGCCTTCAAGGCTTGTTGTGCGGGCGGGCGGTTAGCGCAAGCCATGTGCCAAACAGTATGCATGGCACACGTTGGCGTTCCCAGAAAGATGCCGGTCTGAAGACCGGCGCTCCAGGGCGGAGCATGCTCCGCCCCTACGATCAGCCCATCACCTTCTCAGCCACTTCGTCGCTCATCGTCCAGTTGGAGTAGACCTTTTGCACGTCGTCCAGGTCTTCCAGCGCGTCGATCAGGCGGATGACCTTCTTGGCCACATCTTCCTCGGTGATCTCGACGGTCTCCTTGGCCACCATGGCCAGGTCGGAGTCCTCGACCTTATAACTGGGGTTCTCGTTGAACCAAGTCCGCACGGCGACCATATCCGCCGGGTCGGCGAAGACCTCGGCGTTCTCGCCGTCGGTCTTGAAGTCGTCGGCGCCGGCCTCCATGCAGGCCTCCATCAGCGCATCCTCAGCCATCACGCTGTCGGGCGCGCTGTCGGCCTTGACGATGGTCAGCAGAGTTTTCCGCTCAAACATCCAGGTCACTGCGCCGTTGGCTTCAAGGGTGGCGCTGTTGCGGGTAAAGATCGCACGGATGTCGGCGACGGTGCGGTTCTTGTTGTCGGTCAGGGTGGTGATGATCAGCGCCACTCCATTGGGACCGCGGCCTTCATAGGTCAGTCGCTCATAGTTCTCGCCGCCGGAGGCGCCGGAGCCGCGGGCGATGGCGCGCTCCATGGTCTCCTTGGGCATGCCCGCCTGGCGGCTCTTGTCGCACAGCCCGGCCAGCGTGGCATTTGTCTTAACATCTCCGCCGCCCTCGCGCGCGGCAACCACGATTTCGCGGATGATCTTGTTGAAGACGGCCTGACGCTTGCTGTCCTGCGCCGCCTTGCGGTGCTTGATCGAACTCCACTTGTTATGACCGGACACGGAACACTCCTAAGGCTGCATGGAAAGTTGCCCCGGCGGGGCGGCTGATAAATATAGCGGATGGCAGCCGGAGCGGCTAGAAGGAAACCTGCCTGGAATGCCGATGCAGAAAAACGCTGGCGTTATTACACTGCAGATCCTTGAATGCAACGTGTAGTGTGGGAGCAACTGGCTACCCAGCTGCTCCCAATGCGTTGAGTCTCTAATAGATTCCAAGCCCGTAGCACATCGTCCCGTCGGCGAGTACCGGCCTGCAGTGTGGAACCATGCCCTCGGTATCACTCAAGCTGTTGATGGCAAGATCATTCGAGCTGCCATCCAGCTTGAAGGCGTTGCCCGTCATTGGGTTGATGCTGCTCATCGTCAGGGGTGACCAGCCACTGGACATGAACTCTTCAATGCTTGCTGGACCGCGACCATGATGCGCGGCATAGTTGGTAAAACAGTCATCCAATGCGCCGGCCACAGCAAACTGCAACAGCCGGTTTGTATCTCCTAGAAACGAGCTCATCTCATACTCGTTGTCTCCAAAGGGCGGCGTCTCACCTGGGGCAAAGCGAAGGCTGTAAGTCTTGGGGGGATCCAGGTAGAGTCTCTCCACTGGGTTCTCAGGATCAGTCTTGGAAACAACCAGCGCTCGGCCATCGTTCTCGCCGCCAGCATAGTAAACATCGTTCATGAAGTCCAGGCTGGGATCATCGGGGTTGACGAGTCCCTCACCAGGCACGGCCAATTCCACCTGAATTATGCCAGCCGATCGGACGGCCTGCCAGTTCTGGGGCCAGTGGCCATATACCTTGTAGTATTGCCTGACGCCGATCATAACCATATTGGCAGGGATCAGCCTTCGGCCCGCGTCAATCAAGGCGGTCTGCGCAGGGTCTGCGGCGCTTGCCAATGCATTAAAGCCAAGCGATAGCAGAAGCGAAGTCAAAAGAATAATAAAAAACCTCATGGTGCTCTCCTCCTATGGTTTGCCTGGACCGGCTTCAGTCTTGTACTTTGGAAGCGCTGGCGACGTGCCTTCCGGACAGGCGGCCCCAGTGTACTCCCATCTGTCAATGCAGCGCCAAGGCACTATCACCTCTTCGCACTCATTGAGATTAGGGCACGTGTACTGACCATAGTACCCGCAGTCGGAAAACCAGATGTGCACTGTTCGAATGACGACAGGAAAACTAGGGTTGCACACGACTCCTATCAAGGTGTCATCACTGTCGCCGCCGCCTGCTGCGAGAAGCATGCAGCATGTTGCTCCGGGCGGGGAACAGTCTCCAATCTGTGTCCAGTCTTCAGGACATGGACAATCGGCCTCTAAAGCCAGTGCCGGTACCACGTGCAGCACCGTTGACAAGGCCAATCCAAAGAATAAGACAATGACTTTCATCGCGACTCCTTTGCTGGAGTCACTAGAGCATATCAGGGGGGGGCGTGTGTCAACAGTTTTGGAGTTCTGATCTTCCGCTTTTCCTAGAAGAAAACCTGCTCGGGGTCCTGCGGGCTCAGCACGTCCAGCACGATGTTGGTGGCGGCTTCCTTGCTGAGGGGCTCATACTTGGGCAGGCTCAGGCTCTTGTCGTTGATGATCTTGACCTGCATGCCCACCTTGATCCGGCTGTAGAGCTCCTTGGCATACTTGCGGCTCAGGCGCACGCAGCCGTGGCTGGCGACTCCGCCCAGCAGGCGCTCATAAGAGCTGCCTTCCAGACCGTGCATGCCATAGGCACCGTCGCTGGTCAGGCCCATCCAGTGCAGCATCCAGGCGTCGTACTTCTGGCTGTAGGCCTTGGGGGCGCGGTTGACGATTTCATAGTCTCCCGGCGGCGTGTCATAGCCCTTGCGGCCGGAGCTGATCTTGCTTTCGTTCAGTACCTGGCCCGCGGCGTTGCACTCGTAAATACGCTGGGTCGCCAGGTTGACCACCAGGTGGTCGAGGCTTTCGTTGCTGTCATTGGCAATGACCGCTACCAGCTCGTCCAGATCGGTCTCGCCCTCGGCGACCAGCTCTGAAATCAGCTTCTGCGCCCGGGTGTAATAGGGCGTTTCGCCTGCAGGATCGGCCGCGGCGTCGCCGGCTTTGGCCGGCGCGGCCTGCGCAATCCCGCCGAGCGCGAGGCCCAGCGCGGCAGCCAGTGCAAAGATTGTCAAAATGTGCAGCTTACTCATATGATCCCGGCCATTATACCCAGCGCTAATGTTGCCCATTGCGATGAGGAACGCAATATCAGACCACTGCCGGGTAATTCTCGTTCACCCAGGCCTGGGCCTGCCTGCCAAGCTTATCGGCATCCAGGGTCAGCAGCTTGCGCTCACGCATCAGCAGCCGCCCGCCGACAATGCTGTCCCGTACATCGCTGGCCTGAGCGCTGTAGGCCAGGTGGCTGTAAACCGCTTCGGGGTGGTGGAAGCGCGGCCGCAGATGCGGCGCGTCGGCCTTGACCACAATCACATCCGCCAGCAGCATCGGGGCCAGACAGCCGCTGCCATACTGTTTCAGGGCCCTTCCCGCGCCGCAGGTGGCCAGCTCGACCACGGTCCGCGCCGGCATGGCAGTAGCATCCAGCCCAGCCGGATCGCGCCAGCCGCCCTTGGGCAGCAGGGCCGCGGCGTGCAGATCTTCGAACATATTCAGGTTGTTATTGCTGGCCGCGCCGTCCGTGCCCAGCCCGACCGGGACGCCGGCAGCCAGCAACTGGGGCACCGGGGCGATGCCGGAGGCCAGCTTGAGGTTGCTGCAGGGGCAGTGCGCAATGGAGCATCCGCCATCCGCCAGCAGGCTAATGTCCTGGCTGTCCAGCCAGACGCCGTGCGCGCCGATCAGCTGCTCGCCGAGGATGCCGATGCGCTTCAGCGCGGCGGTCGGGCTTTCATCGCCCTCGCGCCACTGGACCATTCCCGGCTCATTGTGGGTTTCATGCAGGTGGATATGAAATGGCGCACGATGCTGTTGAGCGGTGGTGTAAAGGCTGTGCAGAAGTTCTACACCGCAGGTATAGGGCGCATGGGCGCAAAGGGTCGGCGTAATCAGCGGATGGCCGGCCCACTTCGCCAACAGGTCCCGGCTGAGCTTCAGGCCGTCCTGCCAGGTTGGCGCGGATGGCGTGGGGAAGCCGATCACGCCCTCGCCGACCAGACCGCGCAGGCCGGCGCTGTCCAGCGCGCTGGCCACGGAATCGGCGAAGAGATACATGTCATTGACGCAGGTGGTGCCGCCAAGGATGCACTCCGCCGCCGCCAGCAGGGTCGCGTCATAGCAGAACTGCGGGCTGAGGTGCGAACCTTCGGCGGGGAAGATGTGCCGCGTCAGCCAGTCATGCAGATGCAGGTCGTCGGCCAGGCCGCGAAAATAGACCATCGGCAGATGGGTGTGGCAGTTGATCAGGCCAGGCATGACGATGCAGCCGCCGCAGTCGATCAGTTCCCAGCCTTGAGCGTTGGGCGCTTCAGCAGCAGGGCCGAGGCTGTGGATGACATCACCCTCTATAGCCACGAAGCCGCTGGGGTATTGAGTCCCGGCGCTGTCCATGCAAAGCACATGACCGCCGGCGAGGAGGAGTTTTGATTCTGGCATCAGCAGATTGTAGGCCTCCGTCTAAGCTGCTCGATCTCGGCCGCAGGTTGTTTCGGCGAGCCCAGTCTGTGGATTGCAGTCCCGAACGCTAATATGCTGCTATGACCGCACAGGACATCCTCGCTGAGCTGGAGGCTCAGGGCATCGACAAGACCCGCCGGATCTATCTGCGCCATGGCGCGCAGGAGAAGGTCTTTGGCGCGTCCTTTGGCGCGATCGACACGCTGGCCAAGGTGCTGAAGAAGCAGCCTGCCGCCCAGGAGGCGGCGCAGGAGCTGTGGGACAGCGGCTATATGGAGGCGCGGGCCGTCGCCATTCAGGTTGCTGATCCCGAGCGCTGCGACGCCGAAGTGCTCAAAAGCTGGGCTGCCGGGATGTCGAGCCACATGGACGCCGACCATCTGGCCCAGCTGGCTGCCTCGGCCAAGGATGGACCCAAGATGGCCACCCAGTGGCTGAAGTCCAAAGACGAGAACACCCTGCGCCTGGCGCTTAGCACGATCGGCCACCTGCTGAAGAACGGCACGCCGCCGCGGGCACCGCAGCTGCGGACCCTGCTGACGCGGATCGAGAAGGAGATCCACCGCCAGAGCGACTTCATCAAGGAGGCGATGAACTATGTGGTCATCGCCATCGGGACCTACAGCGAGGCGCTTCGGGAGGAGACTCTGGCCGCAGCGCGGCGCATCGGCACGGTGAACATCGACCATGGTGAGACGAACTGCAAGACCCCGGAGGCGGTGAGCTACATCAAGAAGAGCGTGGCTCATCTTGAGGCCCAGGCCTCCAAGGGCTAGGCGGCCGGTTCAGCATCCAGCCGCAGCAGCAACAGCGCGTCCTGCTTCGGGGGACTCCTGAAGCAGAACTAGCCGGTGGTCCACTTTGGACAAAAGTCCGCGTTAGCACAACTGGACCAGCGCAGCGGCTCTGGCGCGGGTATGCTTTCTCCCATGTATCACCATGCTTCTGATCTGCAGTCTGCTGAATCCGTATGTTCTGCTGCCGCCAGCTGTCAGAGCCTTTCGCGGGCCCGGCCGGAAAAGCGAGAAAACAGAATTCGACGTTCGTTTTCGGCTGTCAAGGTTAAAACCACGGGTAGATCGGCAGTGCAAACTGTGCGCGACGTTGATTTTCGAGCGCGAAAGCTAAATTTCGCCCCCTTCAGCACCGCATTCGCCCTGGGCCGCGCGCTGGGCATAGACCGCGTAATCGGGCCGCGGGGTATCATTTGGGCTGTGCAGGTGATCCGCGCGCGCAAGATGGGTTTTTGCTTCGGCGTCCGACGGGCCTTTGACAAGGTCATGGAGATGGCGACGCAGGACGATGCGCGCGAACTGGTCCTGTCCGGCGACCTGGTACATAACACCAAGGTGATCAGCCGCGTCGGTCAGGCGGGGGCTCGGGTCATGGACCACGCTGCGGATGTGCGCGGGGCGCGGGTTGTGATCAGGACCCACGGGACAACACGGGAAAACTTCGAGACCCTGACAGCGCAGAACGCCGAGGTTCACGACGCCACCTGCGTAATCGTCACTGACGCGCGGATGAAGGCGCTGGAGCTGCTGGAGCGCCACCCCGCCGTTATTGTGGTCGGCAAGAAGCAGCACCCCGAAATCGTCGGCCTGGTTTCCTGGCTCGAGGGACGCTATCACATTGTGGAACATATCGAGGATATCGCGCCGCTGCCGGAATACCCCTCGATTGGCGTGGTCAGCCAGACCACCTTTTATCCTGAGAAATTCGCGCAGTACTGCGAGGAACTGCGCAGGCGCTACCCGCTGGTGGAAGTAATCGATACGATTTGCCCGCATACCTCAAAGAACCAGGAAGCCAGCATTTACACGGCCCAGATCGTGGATGTGATGCTGGTGGTGGGCGACCAGCACAGCTCTAACAGCAAGACCCTGTTTGGCGAGGTGCAGGCGGTCAACCCGCGCAGCTACTTCATCGCCACCGCGGAAGATATCGACCCGGCCTGGTTCGAGGGCCTCGACCCGGCGGCCAAGGCGGTTGCGGTGTCCGCCGCCGAAGGGCAGCTTGACGCAAAACTGCTGGCCAAAGGCAACGCGCCTGACGACTTCAACCCAGGGCTGTTGTCGGTCGGCATCACAGCCGGCGCCAGCACCCCGGACTGGGTGATTGACGAGATCGAGGCGCGGCTGAAGTCGTTCTGATTTGGAGCGCGGATTGATCGCGCAGCGATAATCCGCATTCTTCGAACTTCCTCTTCTTTTGGCCCGCGCAGCAGGCTATTCTTTTCCCCATGAGATACACAGCACCAGTTCTGGTCGGCCTTGTGCTGCTGTTAGGGCAAGGCACGCTCTTGCCGGACTCCGCGCTGGCAGAAGAACAGTACGACCTGGACGAGTCGGCTGCACAGTTCGAACATCGGGTTGCGCTTGAACTGGCTGAGTCTCAACAATTGGACGTGTTTACCCGAGACACCTGTGCGTTGATCAATGCTTATCACGATGACAACCCGGAGGCTATGCTGGCTCTGATCGACAAGCACACTGTTCCGGGATCGCCTGAGTGCCTGGATAGCTTTCCGGTGGACAGCGCCTGTCGCCACGGAGCCATCAATTGTCTCAGGGCTCTGATTGCCCGCGGTGCCGATGTGAATACAACAGCGCCCTACCGGGCGCTTACTCCCCTGATGCTGGCAGCCGACTCAGGGTCAGCCGAGATGCTCAGCCTGCTTCTGGAGTCCGGGGCTGAGGTGAACCAGCTCAGCGAGGATGGAAACACCGCGCTGCATTTTGCGGCAGAGTTCGGCAGTGTTGAAGCCTGCCGCCTGCTGCTGCTTCATGGCGCTAAAGTTTCCGTTGCTGATGATCACTGGCTGACACCGCTGCATCTTGCTGCGGAACATTCGTTTACCGATGTAATGCAGCTCCTGCTGAATTCGGGCGCTAACCCGAACGCCGGCCAGGGGATCGCAAGCACACCACTGCATAAAGCCGCAGGCGCAGGTCAGCTTGAGGCGATCGAGCTCTTGCTGGCTAATGGGGCTGATGTCGGCGCGCTGGACAGCGCTGGCGAGACACCCCTGCGTCTGGCCGCACGCGCCGATCGGATCGAGGCGGTTGAGCTGCTGCTGAATCACAAGGCGCCTGCTGAAGATGCCTTTATCGCTGTCACCCTCGGCCAGGCAGACAGGCTTGCTCAGATGCTCAGGTCCGATTCCTCGCTGCTCGATGAACTGGATTCCGAGGGCAGGAGCCTGTATGAGTGGGCGCTGGTGCACGATGAACCGGAATGCGCCAGAACGCTGGCCCTGGCGCGCGGAGTAACTGCACGAACGCCGCCGGTTCTGTTGGCGATGGCGCAGACTGCGCTGAAGCTCCACCCGGGGGACAGCACTTTGCCGGGGATGTTGCTTGACCAGATCAGCAGCGGACAGCTCCGTGATTCAGGGGCGGATTTGCTGGCCGAGGCCGCGGCCTTGGACAGCCCCCTGCTCGTGGCCATGCTGCTTGAACGTGGCGTGCCGGTGGACAGCGTCGGTTCAAACAATGTCAGTGCGGCGGCACTGGCGGCCAGCTCCAGCAGTGCAAATGCCCTCACAGTGCTGCTGCTTAATGGTGCTGACGCCAGGCAGAGCACGGCGTCGGGCAATGGCCTGATCCACCTGGCACTTCAATCAGGGCAGGGTTCGTATTACCAGGCTGATGAAGCAGCACGCTGCATAGCTGCGCTGGTACTTGCTGGAGCGGACATCAACGCAACTGACAGTGCGGGCCGAACTGCGCTTGACTGCCTGCTAGACAGCATTTCCGAATCAGCCGTTGACGCGTCCTCCCTTGAACAGGCGGAGCAATTTCGTCTGGTCGAGGTTCTGCGCAGCTTTGGCGCACTTCGTGCGCCTCACGGCGAATAGACGAGACTTCTGAGGCGCACGCAGTGCGCCACTACAAACGAAGAAGGGCAGTAATGCTGTCCGGCCCCACAAGACGGGCGGGGACAAGCCCACGCCCCTACAGATCTTGAAACCCGTCGCGCCAGCTTGAATACTTCGGCTGCCAGCCCAGCTCGGCCTTGATCTTTGTGTTCAGCGCGCCGGGGCCGGTGGTCAGCCAGTCGGTTACCGCGCGGCCTAGGGTCAGCCTTACCATCGCAACCGGCAACGACTTTGGCCGCGGCGCACCAAGAGCGTCGGCCAGCAGCGGCAGCCAGTCGGCCTGCCTGGCCGGCTCGTCGTCAACGGCGTTGTAGGCCTCGCCGGCGCGGCCGCGGACGAGAACTGCCAGGGTGGCACTGGCCGCATCCTCGACGTGGATGAATGAGGTGACGCCGTCGCCCTTGCCGACGATGGGGTACATGCCGCGCTTCAGGAGCTGGCCGATCTGGCCGTCCCGGGCAAACCAGGTCCCGGGACCGTAGAAGCTGCCATAGCGCACGGCCAGACCCTCCAGCTGGCGGCAACTGTTCACCGCGCCCTCGACTTCGGTCATCACGCCGGCGGCGGTGCCGAGCGGCTCAAGGGCGTTGGTGTACATCGGCGCGCTTTCATCCTTGGGGCCGGGCGGCATCGGCGCATACCAGAAGGCCGCGCTCTGGGTCACGAAGCGCTTGACGCCTTGCTCGACGGCCGCCTGAAGCAGGTTGAGGGTGCCTTCACGGCGCACCTTATTGTTGGCGGCGTAATCACGGTTCAGTGTGGCCGGGTTCATGGCCTGCGGCAAACTGGTCAGCTCGCAAATCACAGCGTCCGGACGGACGGCCTCCATCAGACGCTGCACCTGGTCTTTGTCCAGCGCATCGCAGCGCCGGGCTCCGCCGCCGAGGCTGCTGATGATGGCCATGCCCTCTTCATTGTGGGTCAGGCTGGTGACGCTGTGGCCTTCGGCCAGCAGCAGAGGAATCAGCGGGCGGCCCACAGCCCCGCTGGCTCCGGCAAGCAGGATACGCATCTGTGCCTCCAGTTGGCGTCCACTAGCTTACTAGTGGATCGCCTGTCTGCGGCCCGCGTTCCCCCGCAGTCAGCGGCGGGCATGTTCAGGCGCCGCGCGGAACACCGTTCCGGTATCGCGGCACAGAAACAGGGACGTAGCGAGGACAGGGTAGGTTACTGGCAGAAGGCAGAGTAGTAGCGCACTGCGTGCGCTTTGGGGCAATGGGTAGAGTAGTGGCGCACCGCGTGCGCCCTGGGGGTGGAGCAGGACAAAGGCGCACGCAGTGCGCCACTACAAGTCAGATGCAAAAGGAAAGGGCCGGGGACAAGCCCCGGCCCTTAAAGATCTGCATAAAGCCGAGTACAACTCGGCGCTCCTGCATGCCGAGTACATCTCGGCGCTCGCAGCGGGCCGAGCATGCTCGGCCCTACAAGTTAGCCCGCCTTGGGGCCGGCGGAGGCGACCTCGGCACTGACGTGCGAGGCAAAGCGGCCGAACTTCTCGGTGAACATGGCGGCCAGTTTCTGCGCCTTCTCGTCATAAGCCGCCTTGTCCGCCCAGGTCTCGCGCGGGTTCATCACCCCGTCGGGCACGTTCGGGCAGTGCTTGGGCACCTGCAGGCCGAAAGTCGGCTCAGTCCAGTACTCCACGTTGTCCAGGTGGCCGTCCAGCGCGGCATGCAGCATCGCGCGGCTGTAGCCGATCTTGATACGGCTGCCGGTGCCATAGGCACCGCCGGTCCAGCCGGTGTTGAGCAGCCAGACGCGGCAGCCGTGCTTCTCGATGCGCTCCATCAGCATGTTGCCGTAAACGCTCGGACGCAGGGGCATAAAGGGCGCGCCGAAGCAGGTGCTGAAGGTCGCCTGCGGCTCAGTGACACCGACTTCAGTGCCGGCGACCTTGGCGGTGTAGCCCATCAGGAAGTGGTACATCGCCTGCTCCTTGCTGAGCCGGGCCACCGGAGGCAGTACGCCGAAGGCGTCGCAGGTCAGGAAGACGATGTCGCTGGGGACGGGGCCTTTCAGATCCGGGTCGGCGTTCGAGACCATGCGGATGTCATAACCACAGCGGGTGTTCTCGGTCTTGCTGACATCGGTGAAATCGATCACGCGGCTCACGGGGTCGAAGCCGACGTTCTCGATCACGGTGCCGAACTGATGGCAGGCCTTCCAGATCTCAGGCTCGCCTTCCGCAGACAGGTTGATGGTCTTGGCGTAGCAGCCGCCTTCATAGTTAAAGACGCCGCCATCCCACCAGCCGTGCTCGTCGTCGCCGATCAGCGCACGGTTGGGGTCAGCGGAGAGGCTGGTCTTGCCGGTGCCGGAGAGGCCAAAGAAGACGGCGCTGCGGCCGTTAGGGCCGATATTGGCGGAGCAGTGCATGCTCATCACACCGCGGCGGGCCGGGTTGAGGAAGTTCAGCACGCTGAAGATTCCCTTCTTGATCTCGCCGGCATACTCAGTGCCGCAGCAGATCACCATCTGCTCGTCGAAGTTAAGCAGGGTGAAGATCTCGCTGCGTGAGCCATCGGTTGCCGGGTCGGCTTTCAGCCCGGGCATGAACACGACGGTCCAGTCGGCCTTGTGCTCCTGGGGATCAATGGCCTGGTCCAGGCTGATGAACTGATTGCGGGCGAAAAGCGCCTGGAAGGGGCGCTCGCTGATCACGCGCACGCCAAGGCGGAACTGCTTCTCTGCGCCGGCGAAGACATCGCTGACGAAGACTTCCTTGCCTTCAAGGTACTCCGCCATGCGCTTCTTCATGTGCTCCCAGCGGTCGACCCCGATCGCGAGGTTGAAGTCGTTCCAGTCGATGTCGTCATGGATTGAAGGGGTATCAACCCAGAAACGATCCTTCGGGCTCCGGCCGGTCGTCTTGCCGGTGTCGCACATCAGCGCGCCGTGGCTGGAGAGATAACCCTCGCCGCGGCGGATTGTGTGCTCATACAGCGCCGGGGCGCTGAGGTTGTAGTGAACAGTTTTCAGGCCCCGCAGGCCGTGGACGGAAAGATCCGGCGCGGCGGGCAGGGCGGCTTGCATGGCGGAATCCATATAGCTGGTCTCCTCTTACGAAGTGGGTCGCAACGGGGTTCCGGGGCGCAAATGCGGGCCGGGACGCGACAGTGGATTATATCGCCCGCGACAAGCTGTATCGGTAATGGTAGAGCCGTAATCGGCCAAATTGCGGTCAGCTTTGAGCCGGCGACAAGCGTGCTGCGGGGCAGACCGGCAATCGTTAGATCGCGGGCTCAGCCCAGAAACAGAAGAAGGCAGGCGCCGTGAAGTTTGAGTCAAGAAAATGCGAACAACCCAGCGGATCAGGGTGCCTGCTGCAGGTACTGCTCGTCACTGACCGCTTCCAGCCAGTCAACGGCCCGGCCATCAAGCTGCTCCTGAATTGCGATGTGGCTCATGCCGGTCGCCGGCGCAGCACCGTGCCAGTGCTTTTCACCCGGTGGTATCCAGATAACATCGCCCGGGCGGATCTCATGCACCGGGCCGCCCCAGCATTGCGCCCTGCCGCAGCCGGAGCTAACGATCAGGGTTTGTCCAAGGGGGTGGGTGTGCCAGGCGGTACGCGCACCGGGCTCAAAGGTGACAAGTGCGCAAACCACCCGCGCCGGGTCTGGCGCACTGTTCAGGGGATCGATGCGCACCTGGCCGGTGAAGTAATCTTCCGGACCGCGCCCGGAAGGCTGTGAGCCGCAGGCTTTGATTTCCATGGGGGCAATGCTAGCAAAACGCCGGAGCGGACTCCGGCGCTGCGGGAAACGGAACGGCCTTGCGGCCTTAGAGCCAGTCGATCGGCCCGAGCGGCCAGGGGATCGGCTCGAACTGGAAGGGCGGGTCGACACCCGGGAGGTCAGGGATCGGGATGATCGCGTAGTTCCGGCGCTCGACTTCCAGCTCCAGCACGCTGGCGTTACCGTGACTGTCCCGCGCCGTGAAGCGCAGCGTATCGAGGCCGTTGCCGTCGGTGTGCCACATGAAGGCCATGGCGCCATCGTTGTCGGTGGCCACGTTCTCACCATTGACTTCAAAATCGAAGTCGATGATGCCAGCGGGATCTGCGGCCGCCGCCAGAACTTCAATATTGCCAAAGACGACATCGCCGTCTTCAACGCCGTTGACCGTGATTGCCGGACCCTCGGTGTCACCCGGGGCCAGGGGGGCTGGTGCTCCTGCGCCGCCGCAGGAAGCTGCCAGAGACATAACGAGGATCGCGCTGAGGATCAGGGTGATGCGAATCATCTTCTGTCTCCTTGATGGATGTATGGCCGTCTCTTTGGCGACCGGCTGTGTTACCCAGCCGGTGAGATGGTGAAACAGTGTTCTGCAGGGGCCGCAGAAATGCGGTCCGATCTCATGGAGCCGCTGTTTCACTGCACCTGGCCCGCATTTCTGCGGGCCCTACGCAAGAAAAAAGGGCGCCGGTGATACCGGCGCCCTTTGGCATGGGTGGTGGGAGTCAAGTAGCTTGTTTAGAGGCCGAAGTCGAAGATCGGATCCCAGTCGATAACCGGGCCGATCGGGAAGTCCGGCCAGTCGATGCCGTTGAAGCGGGTTACGGTCAGTTCCTGGACAGTGGCGTTGCCTTCGCTGTCGCGGGCGGTGAAGCGCAGGACATCGGTACCATTGCCGGAGGTGTGCCAGACGAAGCTCATCGAGCCATCGTTCTCAGTGGCGACGTTGTTGTCGTTAACCTCGAAGTCGAAGTCGACAACACCAGCAGGGTCGGCCGCGGCAGCCGTGATCGCCACATCGCCGCCGTAGGTCTGCCCATCTTCAACACCGGTGATGGTGATTGCGGGACCCGTCGTGTCAGCGGGTGCACCGGGGGCCGGAGCGCCTGAGCCACCGCCGCAGGACGCTACGAGAGACGTTACGAAGATCGCGATGCCGATCAGGATGATGCGGTTCATTAGAGTGTTCCTCCTGGTGATCCTTGGCCACCTTTCGGTAACCGCATTTGTTACCCGATCCCGGAGGGACTAAAACAGCCACGAGGAAATTCTGAGAAATTTCGCCGGGAGGCTGTGCTATTGCGGCGGCAGGTGCATGACCATGGCAGCGCGGCCGGTGGTGATCGTGTCGAGCTGGCCCTGCAGTTCAACGCTGCTGTCGTTGTCCTCGGCGAAGTCGACAATGGTCGCAGCGCTGGTGCCGGCCAGGGTTTCGTACTGGAAGGAGAATCCGGTATGGCCTGCACCGAGGTCGCCGAACTCACCGCTGGTGTTGAAGCTGGATCCGCCAATGAACAGTGAGCCGTCGGAGGCCGTGCTCATAGTCTTGAAATAGGCCTGACCGCCAAGCGGCCAATAGCGCTGAAAGATCACTCCGGCGACGGCCGAGTCAATGGAGGTCAGCACAGCCGTCTCGGAAGCACCCTGCAGCAGGCTGCCAAGCGCCAGAACACCATTGCTGGTTGTGCTGAAGGCGAGATCGCTGGGCAGGAAGGAAAAGCTCGATAACACCAGACTGCTGTTCCATTCCACGACGCCGTCGAGATTGGCGCGGGTCAGCAGCTGGGAGCCGACTCCTGTGCCAAGGGCGGTAATCCGCTGGCTGAGAGGATCCGTGCCGGTGATGCCGACGGCTGTGTAATAGGACTGCAGGTTGGCGGGGCCATAGCGCCAGGTTCGGACGACGACGCCAGCGGTATCGAACTCCACGAGCAGCGGGCTGGGTTCCCAGGCGGGGATAGTCAGATCCTGAAAGCCGGTAGAGCCGACCGCGACAATGCCGGCCAGACTGCCACCGGGATTCAGCCGGCCGCAGCCGCTCCAGATGGTCTCATCCTGCATCGCGCCAACTACACCCCAGGTGTTTGCCCAGACGAGGCCGCCGTCGCCAGCGACGCACATCATCAGTACATCATTAGGGTGGTTGTAGCTGCTGCCGGTCAGAGTGCCGGGCAGATAGATCTGGTCAGCATCCAGGATCACCTTGGCGGGCCGCATGGTTCGGGAGCCGCTGGTGAACTCACGAGCCCACAGAATCTCGCCCTCAGGGGACCACTTTTGGATCAGACCCTGAGTCTGACCGCTGGACGGCGTGTTGTCGCCGCAAACAATCAGGTTGCCGCCGGAATCAACGGCGCAGCTGTTGAAACGGCCGTTGCCCGGGTCGGAAAAGGCACGAACCCAGAGCAGATTGCCCAGCGGATCGTATTTCCAGATAGTCGCCTGGCTGCGTAATGTGTCATTGGCAGAATCGCCGCAGGCGTAAATGTCCCCGTCAATGCTGAGGGCCAAGCCAAGGACTTCGTCGAAGTGATCGCGGGTCCAGGTGCGAGTCCAGGGTCCGTTGGCGTACACCGGCCTTTGCGCGGTTGCCTGCCCGCCCTGTGAATCGGTAACCCGAACACGAACAGTGAACTTCCCCTGCGCCTCGTAATGTGACTCGAAGCTTGGATCCGCGCCATTGTCCAGAAAAGTCCCATCGCCGGGATCAAACTCGTATTTGACGATGCTGCCTTCCGCCGCGCTGCTTTGAGATGCGTCCAGCAGGCTGTCCAGCGGGGGCGGCCCCTGTTTGGGGCTTGCGCTCAGTACGGCACTGGGCAGGGGTGAGCCGATCCTGACCCCGGCCAGCCGGCTGAGGTCAGTGCCAGTCCTGAGCACAACCAGCACCAGGCTGCCAGCCAGATTCACATATGGATCTATGCTTGCCAGCTCGACCTTGTAATCCGCCGGGCTGGCGTACCAGTCCCAGCGGTCAGTATCCCAGTTGGCGAGCCCCAGCCAGACACTTTTGTAATCGGCCGACGGGGTGCTCCATTCACTTCTGATGCTGGGTGTGCGGTCGAAAGCGGGAATGTTGAAGACATATCCTGCCAAGGCCAGCGACTCGAAACCACTCGAGCCAGTCGTCCAGGTGGGCTCAAAAGCCAGGCGGGTGCCCGCCTGCCGCACATTCTGACTGGGCAGGATGCCGGAGTATGCAAGCGCGGTTTGGTACAGGTCATCCTCGAGGTAAGAGCCAGACCTTCCGGCGCTCCCCAGCCCGGTCAGGGCTGATGGAGCAGGCAGGCCCTGCCAGTCCTCGTCTTGCAAGGGTGTCAAGAGGCGGTTTGTGGCGGGGACAGCTAGTTCGGCCTGTTCCTGACGTGTGCAGCCAAGGCTGACCAGCAGCAGGGCGAGAGGCAAAGTCAGCAATATGCGAAGCTGCATCAGTTCTCCGGGGACGACGATCAGACTTGATTGTAACTGACCTGGTTCTCAGCCGCGATGTATCATTTCAGTTCGGATTTGGAGGAGTAAGCAATGCGGGCCATTTTTTGCGCACTTGGCGCAATTGTCGTTTCAATCAGCATGTCAGCGGCGGCGCTGGCCTATAGCCCCAATGTGGGTGACCGGGCGGCTGACATAGTTGGCTATGACGCCATCAGCGAAAAGACTGTCAGTCTGTCCAGCTATACGGGCAAGTGGACCTTCATTGACTTCTGGGCCTCGTGGTGCGGACCCTGCATGGGCGAATTGCCAAACCTGCTGACTGTCACCAATCCTTTGCGCAAGGCCGGCAAGATGAACCTCTTTTCGGTCAGCCTCGACTATCACGAGCAGACCGAGAACGACCTGAACAAGGTCATTAGCGAACACGGCATTGACTATCCGGTGATCTACGATGGCGGCGGCTGGGACACCGTGCAGAGCAAGGACTGGGGCATCAACAGTATCCCGGCGACCTTCCTGCTGGACCCCCAGGGCAACATCGTCGCCCGCGGTCTGCGCGGCGAGACGCTCGCTCCGGCGCTGGATTTCTTCCTGAACTACCCCGGCACCTATGCCCCGATCGGCGTGCGGACCAGCGGCAAGAAGAATGCCGCCGGCGGAGCAGACGTGTTGCTTGAGCTGAGCAACCCGCGCCAGACCCCGCTGAAAGTCAAAATCGAGTGGTACTACATGCGCCTTAAGTGGGCCGACGACGACCCGGAGCACAAGAACCGCCCGGTCAACCGCGAGTTTATCGAGCCCGAGGCTGGCGTCAGCCCGATCTCGACTGAAGTTGTGTTTGATGGCGGTTTTGGCGAGGCCACCAAGGTGGTCAGTATTCCGGCGGTTGCCGACACCCAGCGGCTGAGTTACTACGTCAGCGTTATGCTGCCGGAGACCGAGGCGCTGAACAACGGCGAGGGCCTGTGGGTCGAGGGCAGCGGCAATGTGAACCTGGAAGAGGAAAAGCCGGCCCCGGCGCCTGCCCAATAGTCTCCCGGCCATTCGGTCCGCATTGAAGAGCATGTCAGAGCAAGCATTTCGAGTCGTTGTGGCCAAGCCCGGCCTGGACGGGCATGACCGTGGCGCGCGGGTGATTGCCCGCGCCCTGCGCGACAGCGGCTTCGAGGTGATATATACCGGCCTGCACCAGACGCCCGAGATGATCCTCGCCGCCTGCCAGCAGGAGGACCCTGACGTGCTCTGCCTTAGCATCCTCTCCGGCGCGCACATGACACTACTGCCGCGGATACTTGAGCTTCTCAAGGCCAACGGGCTCGAAAGCACTCCGGTGGTTGCCGGCGGGATCATTCCTGCCGAGGATGCCGCGGAGCTGGAAGCTCTGGGTATCCGCAAAGTAATGGGACCCGGCACCAGCACCACTGAGATTGCCGAGTTGGTGCGCCAGCTTGGCGACGAGCGGCGCAAAGCCCTGATTGAGGTATAACTTCCTGCGATGAGCCGTATTCCGATTTATGTGCCTGATCTAGGCATCGAGAGCGAGGAGATCAAGTTCGGCGCCTGGTTGCTCGAGCCCGGCCAGCCGGTTAACGCGGGCGAAGACCTGTTCGAGATTGAGGCTGACAAGGCCACCGTGGTCTGCGAGGCTGAGGCCAGCGGAGTGCTGGCGGAACTGGCTGTAGCCGAAGGCGTAGTGCACCAGGGCGATCTGCTGGGCTATCTGGAAGCCGATGAGAACGCCGAGCCCGAGGCTGAAGAGAAGCTGATCCTGCTTCCCGATGGCAGCAACCGAAGTAGCTAGGCGGCGCAGGGCACTGGGCTGCTTGTTCAGGCGTCGCATTCCGCCGCCTAAAATCCCCTGTCATTTCGAAACGCTGCCGATTGGCGCGCGTAGGGGCCGCAGGTATGCGGCCAGGCGATAACGCCCGCATTTCTGCGGGCCCTACGAGGACATAACAATGCTGGA
The DNA here is from genome assembly GCA_964512635.1 of uncultured Planctomycetales bacterium. Lineage (GTDB taxonomy): Bacteria > 4484-113 > 4484-113 > 4484-113 > JAFGCY01 > JADZFO01. The sequence goes on from CAZEJB010000004.1 coordinate 40,561, forward strand.
CAAGAAGTATCTGCGGGACAACGCTGAAGAAGCAGTCGCCCGCCTGACGCTCCGCGGCGCCCAGTTCGAGGCCCCGGTGCGACGCTTTGTAGAGCTCGATCTGGAACGACGCAACGTGCAGACCGAACTTGATGAGCTCAAGAGCCGGCGCAACGGACTAAGCAAGCAGGTCGGCGAGCTGATGAAGGCCGGGCAGCGCGACGAGGCTGATGAGATCAAGGGCCAAAGCAAGGAGCTGGGCGACCAGATTGACATACTGGAAGGCAGCTTCGCCAAACTGGATGGTGAGGAGCGCGAGCTGCTGCTGGGTCTGCCGAATCTGCCGCATCCGGGGATTCCAGTCGGTGGGGAAGACCAGGCGGTGGTCGTCAGCGAATGGGGCGACGCGCTGAGCCCGCAGGAATGGATGCTGGACCAGTTTGAGCTGGGCAACCGCCTTGGCCTGTTCAACTTTGAGGCCGGTGTGCGGGTGACTGGCGCGGGCTTTCCCTTCCTGACCGGTGCCGGGGCGATGCTGCAGCGCGCGCTGATCAACTTCATGCTGGATGTACATATCCGGGAGCACGGCTACACCGAGGTTCGCCCGCCCTTCATCGTTAACCAGCACGCCCCGCTGGGTACGGGCCAGCTGCCGAAATTCGGCGAGCAGATGTATCACGTGCATGTCTGGGACCCGGACAAGCCGGGTACTCCCGGCGAGCCGGACTTCTACCTGATCCCGACCGCCGAGGTTCCGGTAGCCAACATGTACCGCGAGCTGATCCTGGATCAGCCGGCGCTGCCGCTGAAGCTGGTGGCCTACAGCCCCTGCTTCCGGGTCGAGGCCGGCAGCTATGGCGCCGACGTGCGCGGGTTGAAGCGCCTGCACCAGTTCGAAAAGGTCGAGCTGGTGCGCATCTCAGACCCGGAGAAGAGCTGGGACGACCATGAGGAGATGACCCTCGAAGCCGAAGGCATTCTGAAGCGCCTTGAGATACCTTTCCGCCGCAAGGTGCTGCCCACCGGCGACATGGCCTTTGGCAGCGCCAAGACCTACGACGTTGAACTATATGCTCCACTGTCGGGGTGGCTGGAGGTCTCTTCGGCCAGCAACACGACAGACTGGCAGTCGCGTCGGGCCAACCTGCGGATCCGCAAGGAAGCCGGCGGCAAGCCAGAGTTTGCGCATCTGCTGAACGCTTCAGGCCTGGCGCTGCCGCGGCTGATGATCGCCGTGCTGGAACAGTATCAGCAGGAAGACGGCTCTGTCACAGTCCCCGAGCCGCTGCGCAACTACATGGGCGGCCTGGAACGGATTACAGCGCCTGTTGCAGGACTGCCGCAGATCTAGTGAAGCGCGTGACTGTGTCCCGTATCAGGTAGGGACGCACTGCGTGCGCCCGAGATTGCAGATGGCAGAAGTCAGAAGGGGCCGGCCTACGGCCAGCGCTCCTGAGCCTTCGCTGATCCTGCGTGAATTGTCCCGAGGCTAGTGGCCTCCAGTAGATGCACGCCGGTGAACGAAGGTGTCGGAGCGCCGGCTGCCAGCCGGCCCTCTAGCCATCATGCTGTCTAGGGATATCCGTCAAGTATTCCTTCTTCAACGAGACGGCTAACCAGCCCTTTGGTCCAAAGCGGTGCCATATCTCCGAGCCAGGGTGACGCGTCATCCTGATAACAGCAAGTTAACCCATAGCCATGGTGATCGAAGTAGATTCGCCAATCTCCATCAATGTCGATATACCCAATCCAGATATGACATAAGGAAGCATCTCTTTCGCCAGACTCTCTGGCCTGGGAAAGTGCCAGTCCACTTTCCTGCTCCAGCGCCACGAAGCAAGGATCGGCCTTGATCTGTTCCACCGACCAGCCGTCAAAGGGGCTGGCATTGGCGATGCTGCAGAAGAACACGGCCGCGGCCAGCGAAACACATGTCATGGCAGATCTCACAGTAGACTCCTAGGCTACTTCCGGTCGGCTGAAAAGGGGCAATTCCAGCCGCTCGCCACGCCTCAGCCGCGCGTTGAAGAACAGCACTTCGAGATTCTCAATCTCACCGTTTTTCGGATTTAGTCTGGCAATCACGCCCTGTTCGATCTCCTCGGAATTCTGTTCGGCATAAGGCTCGACTGCATCGACATACAAAATGTCGCCCTCATTGTCATATCGCAAGATCAACTTCTTATCCATATTGTCTCTCCCTTGCCCAGACTGCCCGTTGTATAGGCAGTCACGACCCAGTGTCTTGGGCTGCCCCTGCCATCTTCCAACACAACTGACACCAAGAATCTACCACCAATGCGCTGATTTAGTGTGCGCGTGAACATCAGCGCAGCAGGTTCTGCTGAAACTGCAAGAATCTCGTCTGGATCACTGATGCACTCACGAATCAGATCCTCCGCACCGGGTCCAAGTTCAGGATGCCGCTGGGAAATGTGTTTCATTCGCTCGCTGGTCAGCTCGACAGGTTTTCCAAGAAAGGGGCAGTCGATCAGCATCCTGTCGAGTATAGAAGAAGAAATCGGCGCACTGAATCTCCACCCCTACAATCTTGCCGTGACATCCCGCCCCTCATTTCCGGCAGCCCGGCTTGACTACATTCTGCCGCCAGAGCTGATCGCGCAGCAGCCGCTGCCGCGGCGCACCGACAGCCGCTTGCTGCATATAGCCGCTGGCGCGCTGCGGGACCGGCGTTTCAGCGAACTGCCGAGCTTGCTGCCGTCCAATACTCTGATTGTCCTGAACGACAGCCGGGTGTTGCCGGCACGCCTGCTCGGCCAGCGTGAGAGCGGCGGGGTGGTGGAGGTCCTCTTCCTGCGCTGGCTGGGCGAGGATGGAAGCGGCCGGGACGACGAAAGCGGACTGTGCGAGGCCCTGGTTGGCAGCAATGCCACGCTGGCCACCGGCGAGCGGATCAGGTTGCCAAATGGCTGGCAGGTCGAGATGCTTGAACCCAAGAACATCAATGGCACGCGGATACGATTTCTGTATCCGGGCGGCCACCCGGCTGAGATGCCGATTCTGCTGGGCTACCTGCGCGCTAACGGCAGCATGCCCCTGCCACCGTATATCAAGCGGGATCCTGCAGAGGCGGGGTTGGTCTCCACCCAAATGCCTGGGGACAAGGACGGACGGGGGCAAGACCTGCCCCTGCAAGAGTCGGATAAGCAAACTCAATCTGAAGATGCGGGACACAGTCCCGCGCTCCAAGACAAAGAGCGCTACCAGACGGTCTACGCCGATGCATCCAAAGAAGGCAGCTCGGCAGCGCCGACCGCTGGACTGCACTTTGACCAGGCGATGCTGGCGCGGCTGGAGGCTGACGGCCACCAGATCGCGCGCGTAACCCTGCATGTGGGGCTCGGTACTTTCCAGCCCTTAAAGGTGGAAGACCTGGCGCAGCACGAGATGCACGAGGAGGCCTTTAGCGTGCAGACGGCGGTGGCCCGGGAGTATCTGGAGGCTGTGGCCAGCGGCAGGCCGATACTGGCGGTGGGCACAACCAGCCTGCGGGTGCTGCACACAATTCTCGGGCTCAGCCGCGACTACCCGGACTTCAAAGCCAGCCTGGACGAGCCGGGCAACTGCAGCGGGATGACTCGCGCATTCATCTATCCCGGGCAGGACACTGATGCGGCGACGCACCTGCTGACCAACTTCCACCTGCCGAAAAGCACGCTGCTGGCGCTGGTCTACAGCTTTGGGGGCGAGACACTGCTCAAGGCCGCCTACGAGCACGCTATCGAGGAGCGCTATCGTTTCTTCAGCTATGGTGATTGCATGCTGATCAACAGGGCGTAGGAAGCGGCGGGTGGGGTGTAGGTTTTGGGTGTCGGGTTTAGGCTACAGGGTGTTGCAGACGACTTGGGTGAAGGAAATCGTCCCCCAACCCCCAAGACCCTACCCCCAAGACCCGAACCCCGCTCCCATATCTAACACCCCACACCCTACAATCATCCCGTGAAAGGACTCCTCCTCATCGGCGGCCTGGCCACGCGCCTGCTGCCCCTCAGCAAGACACAGGCCAAGAGCCTGCTGCCGGTTCTGGACCGCGAGCTGCTCTATTACCAGATCGCGCAGCTCGCCAGAGCCGGCATCGGAGAGATCATCCTCGCCGCCGGCCATCAGGTGGAGCAGCTCGAGGAGTATGTCGCACATTTCCAGGGCATCAAAATTCGCATCAGTGTTGAAAGCGAGCCGCGGGGAACAGCTGGCGCGATTGCAAATGCCCGGGAACTGCTTGGAGATGAGCCGGTAGTGGTGCTTAACGCGGACATTCTCAGCAGCATCGACCTGGCCGATGTGATCGAGATCCACGAACAGCAGGGGCGTGTGGCCACCCTGGTTGGCTACGGGGTGGAGGATCCATCGCGTTTTGGTCTGTTTCGCCTGCGACCATTGGGCGAGGATCGTGCTGCAGAATATGATCCTGTCGATGATGAGCCTGCCGGCAATGGTCACCGCAGGGGGAATGGTCTGGACCATGACGACGTGCGCACCCATGCCCGGGCGGCGATTGAGGGAGAGACCGCTCCGCCGATCAGCGAGATCATCGGCTTTCTGGAGAAGCCGCAGGGCTATGTCGGTGACCCTCCGCACTACATAAACGCCGGGGTCTATGTTCTGCAGCCTGAGGCGGTGGCGTCTATTCCAGGGAACCGCCCGGTCAGCATCGAGCGTGAAACCTTCCCGATGCTGCTAGGCCAGTACGGCAGCTTCACGCACTACCCGCATCAGGGACTGTGGGTCGACATTGGCACCTTTGAGGGCTATTTCAAGGCTAACTTCTCGCTGCTGGCCCGGCGCTTCACTTTTGGCGAGGATGCGCTGTGGGGACGCCGCGACGACTGCGCGATCTTTAAGGACCTGGTGTATCTGAACAAGACAGCCACACTTGGAGCGGGTGTTGACCTGTATCACCGGGTGGCAGCCATGGCCGGAAGCAGCATTGGCGCCGCCAGCCGTCTGCAGGACTGCATCCTGATGCCCGGATCCAGCGTTGGCAGCGGCTGCCAATTGAAGCAGATGATCCTGGGTCCGGGAGTTGCGGTACAGGATGGACAGCAGCTGGCCAATCAGGTCCTGGTGCAGGATGAGGATCCGGTGCCTTTCTTTGTCAGCGCTGAAGTCTCCTGAGACTCTTATCAGTCCGGATCGATGGGGGGCGGACCGCCACCTCCGCTCCAGCCGCCGTCATTTCCACCGCCGGATCCACCGCCCTCGCTGCCGCCAGACCCTTGGCCCGGATCGGGGCTGTCGGGAATAAATCCTGATCCGCCCTTTTGCTTGTCACCTGGATTAAACAGGTCACTGCTGCCTTCGGCCGGCTTGGAGGCGTCGGCTTCTGCCGTGGTGTCGGTTTCCTCAATGCCCTTGGCCTCGGGCAGGGGGTCAAGCTGAACCACCGGAGTGGCCGCGCCAGCCGGCGCGTCCAGGTTGAATTCAAGCAGGGCCGAGCGCAGGACGGGGTTAGTGTCGGCATTGTCGAAATACTGGTGGTGGACCAGCAGGCGGCGTCCATCCAGCAGATCAACCGGCTCGAGCCCGAGAGTATTCATTGCGCCATACAGGCGCTGCTTGTGCATCCCATCCGCACTGGAGGCCCAAAGCTCCCAGCCGCCGCCGGTGCTGCTTGGCCCTGGGCTGACCGCGAAGAAGACTACTCCCTCGCCGGCTACCACGCCGGTTGTGGCCAGAACCCGATCCTCCAGGAGTTGGGCTGAGCCGTCCTCAGCGTCCAGTCGCAGCAGGCGGAAGAGCCCGCCGCCATTGGGCCGCTCGGCCGGCCCCATCGCATCAGGCTGGAAGGCCAGCACGATCAGGCTGCGCGGGTCGGCCCAGGCCATCGATGGTTCCCAGTCATAGGGTGTGTAGGTGACGAAGTAAGGCATGCTCCAGCGCTGCAGCTGGCGCGGGCGGGCGCCGGGAGCGCTGCCGGTCTGGAAGATGAGAGATGCCTGGGCCGGAAGCGCCGGGTCATAGAGGATCTGGTAGCCCGCGGCGCCGCTGGCATCGGGGCCGGGCAGGAACAGGCCTGAACTGCTTTTCTCCGATTTGCCGCTGTGCAGGTCGTAGAAGTCCAGTTGGCCGGCATGGTCGAGCAGCGGCATCGGCAGGCCGTTGTACAGCTGCATCTTCTTCAGGCCGCGGCAGGCCAGCTTGCCTTTAGCCGCAAAGCCCAGAGGCCAGAGGCCCGGGCCAGCGGCGGAAGTCTCAGCGCCCATAGTGGCGGAGTTGGCGTCGCCGGCGGGAGCAGCTTCGACGCTCTGCGCACCATCAACGATTAAGACCCGCCCGCTTTCTACTGCACCTGATTCAGTCTGGAGCCAGGCGCACCAGGCCCATTGCTGCTTGTCCGGGGCCACTACAAGGCGCAATGGCGGGGACTGGCCCGCGCTCACTTCCAGCGGCTGGGGTTGCCCCGGCAGGAGCCGGATAATGCGCATCTTGTCTGGCCGGGTCTGCGAGCGGTCCTGATAATTCCGCAGCAACGCAATAATCTGGGGCTCGCCACTCTCGCCGCGAAGGTACTGAGCCTGGCGCAGGTCTTCGCCATTGCCGGTGATCAATCGCTGGGACTGGCCGATCTGGGCCAGCGGATTGAGCCAGGCCGGCAGCTGCTGGCTGCTTGAGGCAGATTGAGCCGGCTGCGATCGCCGGGCGCGGCCGGTCGTGGCACCGTTGCAGGATGCCGCGCCAATCAAGGCAAGCACGCTCAGGGCGAGGGTGAACAGACAGCTGTATCGCCGCCACATTGCCTGAGGATAACACTTGCCCGCTGCGAGGGTGGCATAATCGCCGGGTGCGAGTGGGCATCTCAGGCTTTGCCGTGGGCAACCCCGCCGGGCTGGGCCGGGCCAGCCGCACATACATCCTTGGCCTGCTGGCGGCGCGTCCCGACTGGGACCTGCACCTCTATCTGCGCAGCGAGGAGCATCTGCAGCGCCTGAAGGAAGAGGCCGGCAGACAGATGCAGCCTTTGTTGGACCGCCTAAGTGTGCATCTGCCTGCTGCTCTGATGCGTCCTTTCAACCGCGTCTTTCAGGAGAACTACGATCTGCCCCGGCGTATGCGCCGCATCCAGCCGGACATCTACCTTGGGCTCGACTTCACTTTGCCCCCTGCCCCTGTGGCCCAGCGCGAGGCAGTGGTGATCTATGACCTGTTGCCCCTGACACGGCCGCAGACGGTATCAATGCGGGCGCGGCTGCTCTACAGCCGCGGGATCCGCCAGGCTGTCCAGCGGCACGCAAGATTGATTTGTATCTCTGATTTCACCCGCCGGCAGCTGGAGCTTTGTTTCCCGGGGCAGGCCCTGGACAGCGTTGTGGTGCGCCTGGCCCTCTCGCCGCATGTCTGGAGCAACGCCATCAGCGCAGCGGAACTGGATCATGCACTGCAGGTTCGGGGCAGCCAGGCGATGCTTATCGCGCCGCATCGCTATCTGCTTTATGTCGGGGCCTGCGGACCTCGCAAGAATCTTGACCTGCTGGTCGAGGTTTATCGCCGGCTTGTCAGCGAGGGGCTTTACAGCGGCGCTTTGGTGCTGGCTGGTGGTGACGGCCGATTTCACACCGTGGATTCAACGCGCGTGGGCGGCCAGTCCCAGATGGCGCTGCAGGCAGTCGGAGCACAGATGCAGCAGGCGGATGAGGGTCGGGGACGTCCGGAGATTCATGACCTTGGCTATGTCAACGACTTCGATCTGAGCCAGCTTTACCGGAATGCGGACATGCTGGTAAATCTTTCTATCGAGGAAGGCTTTGGGTATCCCGTGCTGGAGGCCCTGGCGCACGGCACGCCAGCCGTAGTTACCAAGGGTTCGGCGATGGCGGAAATCGCGTCTCGCGGTATTGTAGAGTCCCGACTTGAACCGGCTGAGTGCGTCAGCAGTCTGGCTGCTGCGCTGGAGGCCCTGCCACAGCTGCGCCAGGAACTGCGCAGCCGGCCCGAAGAGTTCAACCAGTTTGCCCGGCTGGGTCATGAACTGGCCGCCGCACTGGAGTCGATGCCCGCCCGCGGGCAGAGTTAGAGACTAGACTAAAGATTAAGACAGGACAGGCTTACACCGACATGCGCATCGCTTATTGCTGCACCGCGCTGACACTGGCGCTGCTCGCCAGCATGATCTGTTCGTGCCCCGGCAAGAAGAACTCTGGAACGACACAGAAAGGCCAGAACGTAGCGCTTGAAGACCACGGCAGTGTGAGTCTGCCGCTGACGATCTCGATTGAGGAACCGGCGGTAAAGAACCTGGATCTGTCAGAGCCGGCGCTGTTTGCCCTGGCGCGCTGCATTGAACTGCCAGTTGTCCGGGCTGCGGCTGACGGGACCGTTGCGGCCGCGGCGGCAACTGAGTGGAGCAGCGCTGACGGCGGCAGGACCTATGTTCTGAAATTGGCGGCTGCGCCAGGCAACGAAGCAGATCCGGATCACCTGGGAAAGCTGCTTTTGAACCACTGGCAGAACATCCTGCGCGGCGAGGACAGTCCGCTGCGGATGCAGATGCAGGACCAGATCGAGGGTGCGCTGGACTATTCGGTTGGTAAAGGCGAGACGATTAGTGGGCTTAGCCTGGCCGCTGGGTCACTGACCATTCGCCTCAATCGACCCAATCAGTTGTTTGCGCTGTGGCTTAGCCAGCCTGGGCTTGGCATACTGGAGCAGGAGACCTTGCCTGCTGCAGAAGGGGATCCGCCGGCCGGAGGCTATGGTCCCTTTGTGGTGGCGGCCGTGGCCGACAAGGCTCTGCATTTGACTCCGAACCCGGTTTCGATGCTCGGCAGTCCGCGGCTTGATTCGATCGACTTCATTTGCGAGCCCGACCGCATGATGCAGATGGAGCTGTTCCGCGCAAAAGCTCTTGACAGCGCCAATGTGCCAATGATGAGCGCCTCAAGCCTCGAGTTTGACAACGACCTGAAGGCCAACTCAGTTCCGCACGTCACCGCGGCCCAGATCATCTGCAGCTTTGATCACCACCAGTTCCCCTGGGGCGATCAGGAGTTCCAGCCCAAGACAGGCCTGCGTCAATCCCTGAACTGGGGACTCAGCCGCGAAGGCCTTGTGGAAGACTTCGGCGGCCAGTTCAGCATGTGGCCGCACTTCCTGCCGCAGACAATGGAAAGCGATGTCGACCCAGCCCTGGTCAGCAGCCCGATCAACCCTGCGTTCCAGAAGGTTGAAGAGGCCCGTGCACAGCAGAAACTGGCCGACCACGAGCAGGGCGGGAAGCTGCTGCCTGGTATGGACCTGGCCTATCTGCGGGACTCCGACCTTGACCGGCTGGCAGATGAGATTCTGCGCTACTGGAATGAGGTCTCGGTGAAGATGGAACCTTTCCCCCTGACCCGCGCTGAGCTTGGACAGCGGCTGGAGCTGGGCAGCACAGAGATTGTGCTTGAAAAGATTTACCCGGCCTATCCGGCACCGGACGCCTGTTTCTATCCGGCGATGTATGGTCACTTGGCTCATAAATCCGGGCGGCCTGAAACACTTACAGGACGCGGCGGGAACCACAGCTTGCTTGACGACAAGGACGTCAACAAACTGATCGAGGATGCCCAGGCCAGCGCTGATTCATCGGCACGCAGCCGCGTTTATCAACAGCTCGGCAAAGTCCTTGAGGAGCGTTCGTACTATATCTTTGTCGGTACCGCGACACCGACCCTGCTTATCTCTCCGCGCCTCGGAGGATATACATTGACGCCCTACGACTTCGATGCCAGCCTGGCCTCACAGGACTTCACCAAGCTTGGAGTGACCTCGGCATCGGCGGCGGAGGAAAGTCAAAAGAGCGCCAGCTCCGGACTCTAGACCTCAGCCATCAGTCTGACCCGGAGCCGAGCTTGCGCCGCTGGTCAGCGTCCAGCGGAATGCTGAGCGTATTCGGGTCGGGGCGGGTGTCCTGCCAGGTACCAAAGGCGTTCAGGATCTGCACAATCTGCTGCGTCAGCATTGAGCTTACAAAGTCTGTCTTTGGCACCAGTGCCGGATCGACTTTAAAACCACGCAAGGTACCGTCGCTGAAGCGAGGCCACCACTGGCTTTGCGTCACCATTTCGCCGAGCGCTTCTATATGCCGCGCAAGCGGTCCAATCTCGCGCAGCTTCTGCATAATGATGCTGGTCATGCCGGTAGCCATCCAGTGACGGGACTGGTTTTGCAGGTCCGGGCAGGATGGTATCGACTCAATCCGGCGCGTCTCAACCTCGATACTGGTTTCACCAACAGTCACCACTCGCCAGGCGTGCGGATAGCTGACGGTGGCAGAGGTGACCAGATTGACCAGCCCGTCTTCAACATTAGCGCACTGGGCGTGCAGGTGGCCGGAGAAAACAGCTGGGACCTGATAGTCCCGCAGCAGGTTGTTGAGTTCGGCCGCGTTGCGCAGCTGCCAGAACTGCAGGGTTCGGCGCAGTGGATGCCCCGGTCGCTCCGCAGGCGAGTGGTCCATGCAGGAGTGGTGCATAAAAACGAGCGGCAGGCTGCCCTTGGCGCGGCAAGCCTCAAGCTGAGACTTAAGCCAGTCCATCTGGGCCGGTTCGATCCAGCCGTCGTCCGGGCCGATGTCCTTGATCCCGCAGTCAGCACGGTCCTGCGCCGACATAGTGCTGTCCAGAACAATCAATGTGATTCCGGAACCAGGCTCAGACGTGTAGTACCCGGAGTCCCCGGGCAGGCCTGCTCCTTTGTAGAACTCAATAAAGGCCTCGCGATCAAGGCGCTGAGTGTTGGGATAGATGCGATCCACCACACCGCCGCGCTCGAGGCCCAGATCGTGATTTCCAAGCGTCAGGAAATACGGGACGTTGAGCCTGCCAAGAAGCTCCTTCATTCTTACATGATTAAAACTTTCGCTGTCCCGGGTCAAGTCGCCCAGAACTACTGCCGCCTGGATGTCGTTATCAGCATTCACGGCCTCGACAACTGCTTCCAACAGCTCCTGCGAAAGGCCGTGCAGCTTGCGGCCGGGATCAATCTCCAGCAGGGGGTCATCAGCGCCCTGCGGTACTGCAAGGTGTGGATCGCCGATCAAAGCCAGTTTCAGGGGCAATTTCATGAGGTTTTTCAACAGGAATCCCGAATTTTGTTGCGAACAGGGCCGCGCGGTGGTACGTCTATTGTTGTGTTACGTCAGCCCATGGCGTAACGCAGCTTACCATCCCCCCTAACTTGGTAGGGCCCCGGGTAACCGGGGCCTCTTTTTTTGTGCTGGATTCTTATTGTCAGAGATTGGCCGATTCTGTGCTGGCCGGGGCCATTCAAACCCGCCGACGCCGCGGCCGATATGCGATATATGGGGAGAAACGCTACACCCAGACTATTTTGGCTGGCGGGGCTGGCTATCCTGCTGCTGCTGCTGCTCAGCGGTCCAGCCTGGGCCGCAAGACGCAGTCGCAGCGAAACATGCCCGCTGGCGCCGCTTCCACGACTGACGACCCTGGATATGCCTGACGCGGCTGCAGCGCCCTTGTTGAGCAGCGAAGACCTGCAGTCAATTGCACCGCCAGGATTTACCCTGGAGAGCGGTCCTGGAAACCCGGACGAGTTTGCCCTTGGCGGGGGCCTGTGTCTGAATGCCGATGCTTCAAGCCTTCTGGTCCGCCTTGCCGTCGGGCCGGCCCGGGAAAGCGCGGGCCTGTTTTTCTATGGCAGCGACGGCCGGTTCTGGAATGAAGCCCAGAAGGTGTATCCAGCCTACCAGTGCAAGATCAGCCTCAGAAGCAGCCCGCGTGATGCCAGAGAGGTATTGCTGCAGTCCTTTGACACGGCCGCGCATAACGCTTTTGTGCGCGCGCTGGAGTCGCCACTGCCTCGCAGGGGGCAGCCGGAGATGGCGAGCGGACTGCGGGCTGACCTGAATGTCTGCAGCAGCGACAAGCTGTCACGCGGCAGGGAGTTTCTGGCCTGGGATGAATGGTGCGGGGCCGGGGTCGAGGGGCGGCATGCCAGCGAGAGGCGCGGCGAGTTGCAGGCAGTCATCCGCATCGGGGGGAAGCACTACCTGCTGTGCCTTGGCTTCAGCGCCGAAGGCTGCTGTAACGATCTGGCGCTGACTCGCAACATCGCGGCCTGCCTGGCCAGCCGTCTGGCTGGCAGCAGCTACGAACCCTGGACCTACCTGGCTGAGACTCCGCTGGAGCCCGGCTGGGCCGCGAGCGCCGTGGACATGCCTGTCGAGACAGCGCCCCGAACGATGGACGTCCCTTCGCTGGAAGCGCTTTTCGGTTCTGCAGCCACCGGGGCCCCTGCGCCTCGCACAGAAGACTCGCTCGACCCTGACGAGCTCGAAGGGTCAATGGAGGCCGAGCAGGCTGCTCAGAGTTCCGGCGAGCAGTGGACCTCGCCCAGTTCAGGCGAACAGTGGACGGAGCCAACATCCGGCGAACTGTGGGCTGAGCGCTAAACTTCACGCTGCTAGAATCCCGCGCGTGCGGCGCATTCTCCTTCTGGGCTACTTCGGGGCCTCAAACCTCGGCGACGACTGCCTGCTGGCGGATTTCCTCTGCGCGCACTGCGATTTTCTGCGGGCTGGCGAGTTTGAGGCCGATGTCGTTTACAACGGCACGCCGCCACTGGCTGGTTTTATAGAAAGATCTCAACTGGAACCGCTGCTTGGCGAGTGTATCGACAAGAAGGAACTCCTGAGCCGCAAGCTTGACGACTATGCTGCGCTGGTGCTGCCGGGCGGCAGTGTTCTTCAGGACAGCAGCAGCCTGAAGAGCCTGCTGTTTTATCTGGAGGTCATTCGCCGCGCGGCGGGGCAGGGTGTGCCGGTCTGCCTGCTGCATCAGGGTATCGGCCCGCTCAGCTCCTGGCTCGGACGCGCGCTGACGCCGCGCTGGCTGCGCCGCAGCGCGCTGCTGAGCCTGCGTGATGAGCAGAGCTTTGAATGGGCCAGGACCACCGTGCGGCAGCTCAGCAATGGTTCCTCGCCCCTGCTCTCTGCCGATCCGGTGCTGCTGGGACGTCTGCAGGCCGATCCGGCACTTTTACCCGGTGGTCTGGAACCGGGAAAGTACCTCCTTTGCGCACCTCGGCCGACTGGCGATCTGCCGCATCGTGCCGATCCAACCAGCGAAGCCGAGGCCCTGGCCAGGTTGCTGAAATCTGCGTCGGACAGCAGCGGGCTGCCTGTCGTGCTGGTAGCTTTCCAGCCATCGGCAGATATGGCTTTCTGCCAGGAAGTCGCCCGGCTGGTCGGTCCGCAGGGGCAGCTTTATACGTGTCCGCCGCAGGCGGCCGGCAAGGAGGCCAGCGCGGTGCTTAGCCTGGTGCGCGGCGCGGGCCTGCTGGTGGGCTACAGGCTGCATAGCCTGGTCCTGGCCGCTTCTGCGGGAGTGCCGGCGATGGGCGTGGCCTACGACCCGAAGGTCAGCGCCTTCTGCGAAGAGCTTGACTATCCCTGCTGCTATCCTGCTGAGGTTCATGAACAGCACACGCTCGAACAGTTGTCCGGCTTGTGGAATGCACGAAGCGAGGCGAGCCGCAACACAGCCCAGCGCCGCGAGCCCCTGCTCGCACGGATTGCTGCGGCTGAGCAGCAGTTCCTCGAGATTCTTGAGGCCAGGCGCGCCTAGGCTGGCTTCCGCCCTGCTGATTCTTGTGCTGCTAGGCTGGACCAGCCTGGCCAGCGCGGCGGTCAAGGTGAACATCGAAGCGCGATTCAAGCCTGAAGCGGGCTTCATCGCTGACGCGGCAATCATGGGCAACGGGCATATCGGTCTGGCCTATCCTGACGCCGGTCATATCTGCGAATACACCCCTGACGGGCATCTGTACAAGCATCTGGTCCGCGAGGCCGGTGTGGATCTGCCTTTTCGGCCCAGTGTTTGCATTGCCGGGCCCGGCGACGACATCCTGGTTTATGACGAGTCCGAACAGGCGGTTTTTGAGGTCGAGCCGGACGGCAATTTCAGCAAGGGGCTGACTCTGGCGTACGCGGAGGCTGGTGGCAAGACTGTGGCGCTGTCCAAGGTTGGCGACCTGGCCTGGCGTCCGGAGATTCGAAATGGTCAGCCGATTTCGACATCCAAAGGTTACCTGACCTGGGCTATGTTGCCCGAGCGCGGGGAATTCGCGGCCTTTAACGGCAAAGGTAAGCAGGTCAGCGTGATGTCCCTGAGCCACCTGCTGCCCTATGAGGATGCTATGTATACCCGCGCCCAGTGGGGCCCGGATGGCGCCTTGTTTGTGCTGGATTATGCCCAGGGCGCTGTGCTGTACCAGCGCGGTGGCGGCAAGGATTTCCGGCGCATCCGGGTGATCCAGCCACCCAAGGCCACTGCCGGCGGCGAGTTCAGCATCAGTGCTGCGCCCACACTACAGGACTTCGCAGTAGATGAGGAAGGCAACATCGTTGCGGCGACCACCGATGAGAAAAAGGCGCTGATGCTGCTCACGCCGGGTAACAAAGGTTATGACAGCCGCCGAATTGACCTCAAGCTGGATCAGCCCGGGCGCCTGGCTGTGCGCTACAGCCGCGGGCGGTTCATCGTCTGGCAGCGTGACGCTCCGGAGGTGCTGGTATTAAGGCTGCAGCCTTGAGGTGCGAGTACCTTCGACGCTGGCTGTTGCCGGCAGGCCTGCTCCTGCTGGTCCTTGCGGGCTGTGGCGGGGGCGGGGGCGGCGATCCACTGCCACAGGACAACCTGATAATGACGGTGGTGGTCAACCCCCAAGGAGGGGGATCCAAGGCGGGCATCGCCGTTTTGCTGGGTCTCAGCCTCAAGCTGACAGATGCCGCGGGAACGGTTCAGTTTGCAGGCCTGACACCGGGGAGTTACACGCTGAGTCTGCAGCACCCGGACGGGCGCTTCACCTGCCAGTCTGTCCAGCTTGAAGATGCCCAGCGGCGCTTTGATTTCTCCCTGGGAAGCTCCGACGCGAGCGCGGTGAACGAGTTGCAGCCATTTATGGGGGCTACCGCTGAGCTGGACACGAGCATCTCCATGCACAGCGCGCTGGTTCTGGATCCCGCGACTGTTGATTCCGATGACTTCACGGTTACGCCGGATATCGGCCCCTACCGCCTGGAGCTGGTCGGCGCTGATCTGGTCCTGACACCCCTGCTGCAGCTGGCACCTTCTCAGACATATCTGTTTGACTTCACTGGCAATATCAGTGGTATCAGCGGCGGGCAACTGGCAAAGCCGCTGCGTTTCCTGCTTCGCACTGCCGCCACTGATGCCGCCGAGCCCAAACTGCTGAGTACCACGCCGGCCGATGGGGCGGTCAACTTTGCCACCAACCGCCCGGTGGTCTTCAGTTACAACGAAACTCTTGACCCAGGTTCACTGCTTACGGCGAGCAGCACGCCTGAAGCAGACCTGCAGGTGGCCATCAGCGGGAGAAACGTCAGCGTTCGAGCGGTTGGTAACTGGGAGCTGCAGACGGCGTACGTGGTGGAGGTGGCAGGCCTGCGTGATCTTGCAGGTAACGCCCGCGGCGGGACAGACAGCGTCAGCTTTAGCAGTGGCTCGCAGGCCGCGCCGGTCAACAACCAGCAGCCTGACTGGAACCGGGTTACGGACAGCATTGTGTTCTCTTCTGATCTGGCCGGGACATTTGACGTCTGGGCGGTCGATTCAGATGGGACTAACCTGCGTCAGCTGACCAGCGACCCGGGCAATGAATTCAGCCCGAGCCTGAGCTCTGATGGCGCTCTGCTCTGCTGGCAGGCAGTGGGTGCGGGCGGCGATTTCGATATCTTCGTCGCGGATGTTGCGGATGGGGATGCTTCGGACGGGCTGGCTGTCACGGCGGCGCCTTTCAACGACCGCCAGCCGGTCTTCAGCCGAACCTTCAGCCGGGCGATCTTCTTTGTCTCCGACCGTTCCAATCCGGCCAGCCTCTACAGCATCGATTCCTCCGGCGGTTCACTGACTGCACTGGACTTCAATTTTGCTTCGGGTCAGGCCGACCCGGCACCACATCCGCTGCTGGACACTCAGCTGTTGTTCACCAGCGGTCGCGCCGGCAGCAATGACATCTGGAGAATGCTGCGCAGTGTCATCGACAACGAGGTAATCGATACCAATCTGACCGACGATCTGCTGGCTCAGGAGAGCCAGCCCGACTGGCTGGCCGACGCCAGCGGGTATGTTTACATCTCCAACCGCAGCGGCTCCGACAATCTGTGGCTGGGAGATTTCTCCGGCGGGCTTGAGCGCCAGGTGACCAACTTTGACCGCGCCGTGTCTTCGCCATCAGTGTCACCCTTCGCCGGCGAGTCGCTCTGTGCGCTGAGCCTGGCCAATGAGGAAGGCGGCCGGGATATCGTTATCATTGAGCTGGTGGGTGGCAGCATTGTGAGCAACCTGACCGGCGGGGGATTCTAGTGGCGGAAATTGTCACCGGCCGGCCGCAACTGGCGGGCCATACCGCACTGCTGGTGGTCAGCCACCTCAGCGAGCTTGCGCGCCGGGCCCTGGCCCGCAGCCGCTTCCGCAAGGGTGACGGCGACAAGCAGGTCAACAAGTTCGGCGGCGAGGCCGTGCCAGAGGAAGCCATCGATGAACTGGTTGAAATCGGCACCATCGATACGGCGGACCCGCAGGACGAGGAAGCGCTCAGCGCGCGGGAGGCCGAGACCTACGACTTTATTGAGCTTTGCGTCGCTGCTGGCCTGCGGATTGGCACGACCCTGGAGTACAACGTCAAGCAGCTCACGCCAAAGCTGTTTATCGGCAGTGGCCAGTTTGAGACCATCAAGGAGGCGGCTGAACTTGAGGCCCCTGAACTGATTGCCACTAGCGCGCCGCTTAGCCCGGTGCACCAGCGCAACTGGGAGGCCGACCTCAAGCTTCCGGTTCTGAGCCGCTACGACATCATCTTCAGCATCTTTGAGCAGAACGCGCATACAGCTGAAGGGAAGATGCAGGTCGAACTGGCCCGCCTGAAGTATGAGCTGCCGCGCATCGTGCGCAGCTATGAGCAGCTTGACCCCCTGGCCGGCGGTATCGGCAGTCTGGGTCCTGGCGAACAGCTGACCGAGCGTATCAAGCGCCGCCACCGGCGCCGGATTTTTGAGATCGAGCAGCGGCTGGAGAAACTGCGGGAAGAGCGCACACTGCGTCGCTTGAAGCGCAGCCGCGCCGGTGTCTTCATCACAAGCATCGTTGGCTACACGAATGTTGGTAAGAGCACGCTGTTGAACCGCCTGACCGGCAGCGGCGTGATTGTCGCCGACCAGTACTTCGCGACCCTGGATCCCACCGCCCGTGCGCTCTACCTGCCCGACGGCCAGCGTATGCTGCTGACCGACACGGTGGGCTTTATCGATGACCTGCCCCGCGAGCTGCTGACCTCTTTCCGGGCAACCCTGGACGAGATGCAGGGCAGTCACCTGCTGCTGCATCTGGCGGATGCCAGCCATCCGCGGGTCGAGGCGCAGATCGCAGCGGTACACAAAATTGTGGCCGAGATTGGCCTGGGCGAAGTGCCGGGACTGCTGGTCTTCAACAAGTGCGACCGCGTGGACGAACGGACGCGCGCGCAGCTGGCATCGCGGCACCCGGACGCCCTGTTTGTCAGCGCGATGGACGGAGAAGGAGTATTTGAACTTCTGGAGGAGCTGGCGCGCCTGCGGGAAATGCTCGACCCCGGACCGCCGGTACCAAAAGAAAAGGAAGTTCCGTGGTGGGACCAGTAGTGCGGCTGCCGATTGCGTCGGCTTGCCCGCCAGCGGCGTAGGTAAGCGGCGTGACTAATGGACCGCGGACAATGCGCGTCCTCTGAATGCGCAGCCCGGGCTTCAAGAACGACCGCACAAGGCAAGCATCCAATATCGTCCGCATACAATAGTGCTCTTCAACTTCCAAAGCGGAGTAACTGCATGATCAAGGCCCCCAGGTTCCAGTTCACTGCGCCATACAGGTTTCTGGTCCTGGCGCTGCTCGCGCTGTTTTCCACTCTGCTCGCAGCGACAGATGTTCACGCCTGTCGTTACTGCACGCAAGCAGAGCAGTTTGGCAGCGCAATGGCCCCTGAGCAGCGTCAGTATGTCGCACCGGACCGCAATTTCAGCACAAAGCACATTAGCCTGGACCTGGATCTGGATGTGCGGGGCGGGACAATTGCTGGCAGCGTCACCCACACGCTGGAAGTGCTCAAGCCGGGTGCGCAGGAGCTAAGACTGAATGCGGTTGCGTTGACAATCGATGGTGTTTCGATTGATGGGGTCCCCGTCAAGTATGAGTACCCGGTCACCGACTGGCAGGAAACATCACCCGACGGGATATGGATCGCCGGGGCCACCCTGGGCGACTCTCACGATGGCCTCGTTGTGCATGCGGCCGCGCCGCTTACCCGTGGCCAGCAGATCAAGCTAAAGGTTGACTATCACGGTGCGCCCAAGGAAGGGCTGTACTTCATCACGCCGGATGATGGTCTGGCCGGCTCGCGTCCTGAGGTCTGGAGCCAGGGCGAGGGCGAGCGCAACCGCTACTGGATTCCATGCTTCGACTACCCCAATGAGAAGGCCACCTTCGACGGCACCTTCCGCGTCGACCCGGACATGCAGGTACTGTCCAACGGGCGGCTGGATGGCGTCAGCACCATCAATAGCAAGAGCCAGTTCCACTGGGTGCTGGAGCAGCCGCAGGTGACTTACCTGATCATGGTCGCCGCCGGGGACTACGAGGTCTACAAGGACAACTGGCGCGGGAAGGACGTGACTTACTACGTCCCGCCGGGCACCGGCGAGGAGATGGCCCGGGATGTCTTCAAACAGACACCGGACATGCTGGACTGCTTCAGCGACGCGCTGGGGATCGAGTATCCATTCGACAAGTACGCCCAGGTCGTCGTACAGAACTTCATCTTCGGCGGGATGGAAAACACCAGTGCGACCGTGCTTAACAGCCGCACCCTCTACGACCGCCGCGCACTGCTCAGCCGCGACGGCGAGGATCTGATCGCCCATGAACTGGCGCACCAGTGGTGGGGCGACATGGTGACCCTGCGCGAGTGGAACCACATGTGGCTCAATGAAGGCTTCGCCACTTTCTTCCAGAAGTACTACAAGCAGCACCATAAGGGCGATGACGAGTATGTCTATGACTTCGACGGTGCGCACAGCGAGGTGATCGGCGCGGACGCTGATGCGCGCCCGATGGTGGTGGACTTTTTCAACCGCACCGACGCGCGCTCCAGCAGCAATGTCTATCCCAAGGGCGCGACCGTGCTGGACATGCTGCGCCAGTACCTTGGCGACGAGGTCTTCTTTGACGCGCTGCACCGCTATGGCACGGAGATGCGCTTCAAGAACGCCGATACCCAGGACTTGATGCGGGCCTTCCGCGACGCCAGCGGCGAGAACCTCGACTGGTTTTTTGAGCAGTGGGTCTATCTGGCCGGCCACCCGGATCTGCGAGTCAGCAAGAGCTGGGACAGCGGGCGTGGCATGCTGACGCTGAAAGTGGAGCAGACTCAGGCGCAGAGCAACCTGGTACCCCTGTTCCGCCTGCCGCTGGATGTGGAGATCAGCTGCGCGGAGAAGACTGAGAACTTCCGCATTCTTGTCAGCCAGCAGAGCCAGGAGTTCAACTTCCGCCTGCCCAGCGCGCCGCTGATGGTGCTCTTCGACAAGGGCGGGCATACGCTCAAGACCCTCGACTTCCCACGCAGCGTGGAAGAGCTGGTTTACCAGCTCGACCACGGCGACACCTTTGGCCGCATCGAAGCCGCCCGCGGGCTCGGCGCCCTGGGGGAAAATGACACGGCCTTTGAGGCCCTCAAGCGTACGCTGATGGCGGATGGCTTCTGGGGCATGCGCAAGGAATGCGCCAGGGCTCTGCGGGCCAGCGGGCACCAGCAGGCTCCGGCAGCGCTGCTGGCAGCCCTGGACAGCCCGGATGCCAAGGTGCGCGAAGCGGCGGCGGATGCTCTGGGTGGCAAGAAGAACACGCCGGAGCTCGAGGCCAAGCTGCTGTGGCTGCTGGACAACGACGAGGCCTATTGGGTGCGCAGCGAAGCGCTGGAGAGCCTGTGCCAGTGCAAGTCGGAAAAGGCTTACAGCGCCTGCATCGCAGCCCTGGAGCAGGATAGTGAGAACGAAACCGTGCGCGCGACGGCACTCAGCCAGCTCGGCAGCATGGACCCGCTGCCTGAGGGGGTCGACCGCGCGGCGCTGCTTGAGACTCTGGCGCAGTACGCGACGGCAGCTAACAGCCGCGAATACCGCCACAACGCGATCAACGCCTATGCCGCGCAGGCCAGCCGCCTGAAGGACGCCGAGGCAAAGGGCAAGGCGGCTGACTTCCTGCTGCCGATGCTGGATGACTGGTACGTCAATACTCGCAGCACCGTGATTGGCGCTGTGCAAAACATCGGGGATTTACGAGCGATCGATCAGCTGCGCCGCATGTCGACGCAGGACCCGGTGGAACGTATCCGCAACCAGGCGAAGGGCGCTGCAAGCAATATTGCTGCCCGCGTCGACCCGCAGACCAGCCTGGACGAGCTGAAGGCTCAGATGAAGGCGATGCAGGACGAGATTGAAGCGCTGAAGAAGGGCTATGGCGAGGTCAAGGAGAAGCAGGCCGAACAGCCGGTGAAGTAGGGCGCAGGCGCTATTCTTCCTGCTGTGCGAAACCTCGGATTCAAGATATTCCTCGCTGCGGGCCTGCTGACCCTTGTCCTGGTTTGCAGCGTCATCTGGCGGCAGCACCTCAAACAGCTTGACCGCAGCATGCAGGCGGAGCAGCTGGCCAGTACTCTTGCTTCTGCGGTAACGCTGTACCTGCAGGATAACGATGGCCGGCTGCCGGCGGATGTGGCGTCGCTGGAGACAGCCTGGGGACAGGCACTGCCCCGAAACCCGATAACGGGGGAAGCGCTGAATCTGGTCGAAGTGATGCATAACCAGCAGAATTACGACATCAGCATTCTGGGGGCCCTGCCAACCAGTCCACCTCCTAAGCCTGGGGAGGAAGGCAAAGTTGTCTCGCCGGTAGTCATTGTGTATGGACAGCCCTTCTATAAGGGGCTGGACATTGACGGCGACAGTCTGCCGGACCCGGTAATGGCGCACTGGCCGCCGGGTGCCATCGAACAAGAATGGAATTATGTAGATCATCAAAACTGGTTGTGTGAATCGCTGTCACAAGTAGTACGGCGTGAAGAGGAGAGGATGCGGGCCGCAGGCGACCGCGGCCAGCTCGACGAGAAAGACAAGCCAAGGTACTAGGAGCAGAAAATGAGTAAATTCGAACAGTCCCGGCTGGAAGGGCCTCACGCGTTGCTGCCGCGGATGGCAGGCGAGTGGGCCGGTACGGCCAAGCTGTGGTTTGAGCGTGACCAGCTGGTGGAGGAGAACAAGGTCCGCTGCAGCACCGCGGCGATCCTTGGCGGGCGCTTCTTACGCTGTGATTACAGCGCGAAGACGCAGGAGTTTGACAGCGAGGGCGCTGGGATCTATGGCTATGACATCCAGCGCGGACTGTGGGTGGGTTCGTGGGTCGACAGCTATCACAACGGCACGACTATCATGAACTCCGAAGGCGACGGCAAGGAAGTCGCCAACGGTTTCTCCGTGCTGGGTAAGTACAGCGACGGCCAGGGCGGGTTCTGGGGCTGGCGCACCGAGCTTCGCCTCGACGGTCCCGAGCACCTGGTGATCGCGCACTTCAACATCCCGCCGGGCGAGCCCGAGTACATCGCGGTGGAATACGCGATGGGCCGGGTGTAGGTCTGGTAGGGGTGGGGCTTGTCCCCACCTGGATTTGTAGTGACTCAAGGACATGCGCCCTTCTTGTAGCGGCGAGTCTTGACTCGCCCTCTCAAATGGAAAAGTATGGCGGGTCAAGACCCGCCCCTACAAACAGAAAGGGCCGGGGACAAGCCCACGGCCCTGCAAAATCCTGGGAGCGCCAGCCATGGGCTGGCGGCAGTAGGCCAGGCTATGCCTGGCGCACCATTAACTCGCGCTGGCGACGAGCTTGGCGTTCAGGTTGATAGGCACAGCCCCGAGCGCGCGGCTGATCGGGCAGCCGCTCTTGGTCGCCGTCGCGATTTCCTGGAACTGCTCGGCGGAGATATTCGGCACCTCGGCTTCGCAGTCCAGGTCGATCTGGTTGACCGTCGGCTTGCCGTCCACAGCGTTGAGGTGAACGTTGGCCGTGGTGCGAACCCAGTTAGGGGTGAAGCCGGCCTCGGACAGACCATGAGCCAGCGCCATGCTGAAGCAGCCGCTGTGGGCCGCGCCGATCAACTCTTCCGGGTTGGTGCTGGGCCCGGTCTCGAAGCGTGAGACAAAGTCGTAGGCGGTGTTGCTGAGGACACCGCTCTCGGTGGAAATGCTGCCCTTGCCTTCCTTAAGGTTGCCGTGCCACTCGCTGGTGGCGTGACGTATGGACATGTTCTGGCCTCCTGTTCCTGATTTGGATTACTAATCCTACCGTGTACCGCGTAAAGCAGGTGTATGTTTCGTGACTGCTATCATCGGGCGGTGTATATCCCCCGGCACTTCAGGCAGGACGAGCCCGCGACGCTTCGCAATTTTATGGTTCGCCACAGCTTTGCGATCCTCAGTATTGCTGCCGCTTCGCGACCAGAGGCCGTGCATCTGCCGCTGCTCTGGCGCCCGAGAGACTGTGAAGACCGCCAGTGCGAGCTGGGGGTCCTGGTAGGGCATGTCGCACGCGCAAATCCAATCTGGCAGGCCATGGATGGTCAGCGCGAGGCCCTTGTCATCTTCAGCGGGCCGCACGCCTATGTCTCAGCGCGCTGGTACATTAGCCGACCGCAGGTGCCAACCTGGAATTATCAGGCAGTACACGCTTACGGCGTTCCGCGCCTGCTTGAAGGGGAGAAAAGCGCCGTCGATATGCTGCAGGAGCTGGCAGCAAAATACGAGGGAGCACTCACGGACGTTGATGAGAAGCACAAGCCCTGGACCATGGCGGACGAGCCGGAGTACAGTGCTGCACTGCTGGGTGGGATAGTGGCTTTCGAGATGCCCATAAGTGAGCTGCAGGGAAAGTTCAAGCTGAGCCAAAACAAGCTGAAGGAAGACCGCGCTGGTGTGATTGAAGGGCTGGCACTTCAGGACGACGCCGCGAGCAGGGATGTTGCCGCGCTGATGCAGGATTACATTGATCAAAGATAGCCCCAATGACCTGGGGCCGGCGGGGGAAGGTAATGGTCGGGCGGGCGAGATTCGAACTCGCGACCCCTAGTCCCCCAGACTAGTGCGCTAACCGGGCTGCGCCACCGCCCGAACGAAGGGCCATTATACCTGCTGAACAGATTTCCTGCAGCGCAGCCCTAATCAGATGGAGGGCAGATATTGGCCAGGCGGCCGGCAGGCACCTTGCTTCAAGAATGGAACAGCAGCGACATCGGGCCCGTCAGTGGATTCGTGACCATAATCACGGTTTACAGGATCTTGTTTCACTCCCCACCGCGCTGTATACTGTTTGTGTTGACCACACTCTTCGGCCAACCCGGGCGCAGGCCCGTCTCCATTCCCACACGGGGCATCTTACCTATTCAAGAGCCAATCTCCAAACCCGGAGGCGTTTCCGCATGCGTAAAGTAATAATCCTTCAGGCCCGCATGGCCAGCTCGCGCTTTCCAAACAAAGTGCTGGCTGAGCTGAGCGGCAAGCCCATGATCGCGCACATCATCGAGAGGCTCAAGGCCAGCAAACTGGCCGATGAGCTGAACGTTGCCATTCCGGCGGAGCCCAGCGAAGATGCACTGGCTGCCGCGCTGGAAGGCTATGGTGTGACGATCAGCCGTGGACATCCGACGGACGTACTGGGCCGCTATATTCAGGCGGCCTATCAGACCGGCGCCGAACTGATTGTTCGCGCGACCGCAGATAACCCCTTTGTCTGCCCGGAGAATCTGGACAACCAGCTTCAGGCCGTGCTTGACAACCCCGAGACAGATTATGTGTTTACCGAAGGCCTTCCCGTCGGCGTGACGGTTGAGACCTTCAATCTCAAGACTCTTGAGAAACTCGATTTCCTGGCGCGCAGTAACAACCACCGTGAGCATGTCACGCTCTACCTGCGCGAGCATCCCGGTCCCTTTGTTACCCGCACCCTGCATGCTCCCGCTGAGCTCAACCGACCGAACTTCCGCCTGACGGTTGATACACCCGCCGAGCTTGAGCGCGTCCAGGGCCTGTATAACAAAGTCTGGCAGCCCGGAGGCATTGCAGATCTCGCGGCGGCGGTACGCATCTACGACGAAAACCCATCTGAATATGAGCAGGTTGCCAGCGCGGCATCTGCCTAGCCTGGAGAAGGCGTTCGAGCAACAGCCGCCGCAAGGCGGCTGTTTGCTTTTCATGGTTGCCGTCCGGGCCTGTTTATACTGGTCTGGTGACTGATCAGACCTCGCGCGTCTTTGAGTGCCCCTGGTGGTGGGTCGAAGCCCGCAACTATTGCGATCCTGATGGCAACCCGCGGCAGTGGTTTACCGTGTGCCGGCCGAGCCCGGAGACTGTTCACATCCTCGCGCTGACAGAAGATGGGCAGGTTCCGCTTATTCGCCAATGGAGGCCGGGCCTGCAGGCCTGGCTTTGGGAGTTGCCGGCTGGGATTTGCGATGTCCCGGGTGAGGAACTGGCCGTCACGGCCGCGCGCGAGCTTGAAGAGGAAACAGGCTTCAGGCCGATGCGCACGATTCATTTGCTGCGCGGGACGGTCAGTCCAGGCCTGAGCAATGAAATGTGGAACGGTTTTCTTTGTCTGAAGCTCACCCGCGTGTCTCATGAACTGGGTGTCCACGGTGAGCAAATCGAGCTGCACCTGACGCCATTTGACGAGCTGGAGGAACGCCTGCTTGAGCTGGCAGCCGGCGGTGAACTTGTGGACAGCAAAATATTCGGTCATATTGCTCTCGCCCGCAGGGCGCTGGCGTCACTGCCGCCTGAAGCAACTGTAGTCAAACCTTAGCGCAATGAACTGTGGCATGCGGTATAAAGTCCTGTCTGCTGAGGGTTCTGATGTGGACGCGGGCGCGTCTAACCAGACTAAATAATGCTTGAATTCTCGCGCCCAATCTGGCTTTTGCTGCTGCTGGTAATCCCGGCACTGGTTTTTGTCGCGCTGCGCCTCAGCTATGCCTCTCTCGGACCTTATCAGAAGTGGATCAGCCTTGGCGTCCGGATTATTGTCTGGATCCTGCTGGTCTTCTCCGCTGCCGGTGCTCAGTTTGTCCGCCACTCCGACCGCGTCAGCGTTATCGTCGTGCGAGACAGCTCAGACAGCATCGATGACAACCAGGTGGCCCAGGTCACTACTGCCCTTGAGACCGCGCGCCAGAGCATGCGCAAGGATGATTCACTGGGCAAGGTCAATTTCGGCGCCGATGCTTACCTTGAGTTCCTGCCTCAACCTGGTACTGACGAGCGGATGCTGCAGGAGTGGCAGACCGAGCCACGCGGCAACTTCACCGACATCGGCGAAGCGATCCAGCTTGCCGTAGCGAGCTTCCCGGACAACGCGCAAAAACGCCTTGTTCTGATCACCGACGGCAATGAAAACGTTGGCAGTGCCCTGGCCGAGAGCCGGGTGGCCCGGGATAACGACGTTGAGCTCTTTACTGTTCCGCTGACGACGCGTACCGGTCCGGAAGTTGTACTCGACAGCCTTGAAGCGCCGGAGCGCGCCAGCCTGGGCGAGACGGTTAACGTTCGCTTCGTACTAAACAGCACAGTCGCCACCGAGGCGGATGTAACCCTGATGCGCAACGGCGAGTTTGTAGACAAGGCGCCGCTGAGCATCAAGCCGGGGAAGGAAGTCTACGAATTCCCCGTCACCATTGATCAGTCCGGGTTTTTTACCTATGAGTTGGCCGTAGAACCACGTCAGGACACAGTAGCCGAGAACAACCGCGCCTACACCTTCAGCGTGGTCCAGGGCCAGCCGCGACTGCTGTATGCCACCGGCGACCCTGGAGAGCTGGCTTACCTGCCCAAGACCCTGATCAGCCATAACATCGCTGTGGACGTCGTTCCTCCCAGCGGTATTCCCTACAGTCTCGAAGATTTCCAAGTCTACGACGGCATCATCTTCAGCGATGTGGCGGCCTTTGACATTTCCACTGAGCAGATGAAGATGATTCAGGTCATGGTACGCGACTTCGGCCGCGGTTTCATGATGCTCGGCGGGGACAAGAGCTTTGGTGTTGGCGGTTATTACGAGACGCCGATTGAAGAGACCCTGCCCGTAGATATGGACTTTCGGCGCAAGCGGGTTACCCCCAGTTCGCTGGTGATCTGCCTGGTCGACAAGTCAGGCTCGATGGCGGCAACGGTTGGCGGCGTCGAGAAGATCCAGATGGCCAAGGAAGCCTGCATTGAAGTGGTCAAGCTGCAGGGGCCAAGTGACTATGTCGGTGTCATGGGATTTGACGACACCGGCCAGTGGGTGGTCAAACCCGAAGCAAACGTTGACAAGGGCGCGGTCATCAACACGATCAGCCAGATGCGCGGCGGCGGTGGAACAGACTTGTACCCAGCACTGAAGTCCGCCTTTGAAGAAGCCAAGAACATCAAAGTGCAGGTCAAGCACTTCATCATTTTCACCGACGGCATGGTCGCCCCTGGGGACTTCGAAGGTCTGGCCAAGGAAATGCAGGCCGAGAACTGCACCATGTCCACGGTTGCCTTCGGTACCGACGCCGACATTCCCTTTATGAAGGAACTGGCCCAGCTTGGCGGTGGCAATATGTATGAAGCCCGCAACCTGCAGGACCTGCCCCGTATTTTCACGCGCGAAGTATTCATGGCCAATAAGGCCACGATCGATGAAGAGCCATTTATTCCGCGGCCGACCGGGGACAGCCCGCTTTTGTCCGGCATTGCCTGGGGCTCAGCTCCGGCCCTGCTCGGCTATGTCGCAACCTCGGCCAAAGAGCGCGCACAGGTGCCGCTGGTTACCGGCAAGGAAGATCCCCTGCTGGCCGTCTGGCGTTATGGTCTGGGCAAGAGCGCTGCCTTTACCAGTGATGCCAAGAACCGCTGGGCCGCGCAGTGGCTGGGCTGGAGCGGCTATGAACGTTTCTTCCTGGGTCTGGCGCGTTGGATCCGCAGCGATCTCGACAGCAGCAATATCGACGTTAAGACCAGTATCACCGGACGCGAGGGTGTGGTGCAGGTCAGCGCAGTGGGCCAGGACGGCCAGTTTCTGAACCAGAGCAGCTTTGAAGCGCGGATTACTGATCCGGAGCTTGAAAGCCGCAACGTAAAGCTCGAACAGGTAGGACCGGGCCAGTACGAAGGCCGCTTTGAAGTTGCAGGCAACGGCAACTACTTCGTCAACGTTGTTCAGATGGCTGGGGAGAAAGGACAGGAAAAGGCCCCGGTGGGTGCTGCAGCCGGTGGTCTGGCTGTTTCCTACTCGCCGGAATACCGTGACATCTCGCCCAACACCTTCCTCCTCAGCCAGATGCAGGAGGGCAGCCTCGCACCGGAAGAAGTCAGCCTGGAAGGGCTTTTTGAGCAGGGTCGCAAGCCGACCAAGCGTCTTGAAGATGCCTGGGAGCTTTTTACCCTGATTGCTCTGATCCTCTGGCTGCTTGACGTGGCGGCGCGGCGCCTTGTGCTGGATGCGCAGGAATGGCAACAGGCCTTTGCCACAGTGCTGGGCGGAACTTCCGGCCGTCGGGCCCAGCGCACGCGCGAAAGTCTGGCCGGGCTGCTGTCAGCCAAGGAGCGCGCAACTGGCCGTGGATCAGGCCGGCCCGGCAGTATGCCTGGTGAGGAGCGGGCAGGCGAGTGGGATCCGGCGGCGCTGGCCGAAGCTCGTGAGCGGCGTGAGCGGCTCGACCAGGCCACCGCTGCACGCAGTCGTGCAGGTGCCCCGCCGCCAGTTGAAGGCAAGGGTGCCGCTCAGACCGGCGGTGTGATTTCCGCTCCGCCAGAGGAGCCGCAGCAGCGCGCAGCCCAGGGTGCCAGCGAGCTTTCCAGCCTGCGGCGCAAGCTGGACTCCAGCGAACAGCGTACCGCAACAGGGAGTGGAACCTTTAAGCCAATGGATCCACCGGCCGGCACCTCTCAGCCTGCTGCGACGCCCCCGCCTAAGCCTGCAGCCCCGATGACCGAGCGTGACTTCACCAGCCGTCTGCTGGACCGCAAACGTAAGAAGCAGGACGACGAATGATGACCAGGGTGATGCTCTGGCGCTGTGTTCTTCTGCTGCTCGGATTGATGGGAAATGCAGGGATTACCGTAGGCTGCCGCTCAGAAAAAACGCAAAATGAGAAAGACGCCGCTGCCGCGCAGGCGATGGCCAGTTCGCACCTTCCGGACACCTACCAGGCCGGTTGCAGCCAGCGAGCATGGCTTGGCGGCAAGGGTAATGCGGGGGACAGCGGTTACTGCAATGCAAGACTCAAGCTGCCCCTCAACCGCACGCCAGCCTGGGAGTATTCCTACAGCCAGGCAGAGCTGTCAGACTCAAACCTCAACAGCCTGCTGCACTACGACGGCCGGGTGTATCTTTCGGCTTACTGCCCACAGATCGTCTGTCTTCGGACACAGGACGGCAGCCAGATATCAAACAGCGTGGAGTTTGCATCGCAGACTTCCGCGGACGCCGGACCACGCGAGTACTTCACCAGCCTGTATCTGCATCAAAGCGGCCTGCTGCTGGGGAGCGACAACTTCGGCCGCCGTTACTGCTGGCAACCCATAAGTGACGGTATCGAGCGCCGCTGGCTGCGCAGCGGGCCGACGGAAAAGAACTTCCTTGGTGTCCCGCTGCCTGGCCTGAGCGTGGCTTCCTTTGAAGAAGGACTTGTGGCGATGAAGCTGGAGGATGGCGCGAGGGCCTGGGGCGTCCCGGTGCTGCAGCGCAACCGACGCTTCCGCGACAACAGCAACATGGTTGCCACGGATGACGGGACACTGGTGTGGTGCTCCGGCTACGGCGACATGGAGGCCTTTAAGGGCGAAAGTGGCGAGCCTTTGTGGGCCGCGGCTGTGCCCTCCACCCTGCGCTCCATCGCCCTGGATCAGAAGAACGCGCTGGCCTATGTCGCTTACCAGAATGAATTAGTGGAGTGCCGCAGCATGGCCGACGGCAGCCTGCTTTGGGACTTTAACTGGGGCGAGCTGATTCCGGCTCAGGAGCGCGCTGCGCTGCAGGCCGAGATGGAAGAAGGCGAGACCTATCGTGCGCGGCTGTCTTCACTCACGATTGCTCCGGACGGAGTCGTGCTTTCTCTGTACAACGGCTATTGCATCAACCTCAGCCGCGCGGGCGAAGTAATCTGGCAGCGCCGCTGCGACAGCATGCTGTTTGACACCCTTGTGCTGGATAATGCCTTCCTGCTAACTCAGTTTGCGGCGATTCCGCGCTCGGAGCAGCGCAGGGCGGCGCAAGGCAGCCGGCCGCTCTTGCTGCCACCCTGGCACGGCTTGCGAGCGCGGCTCTCCAAAGCGGGAATCGACGTGCCGGAGTATAAGGAAGGTCAGCTAAACGTGACTTACTTCGCGGGCCAGCTTGGCGGCGTCGCGATAGCGGTCCGCTTTACAGCTGTTGATCCGGCCACTGGCGCGGAGCTGGACAGCCACGAGTCGGATGTCGACTTCGCTGTCGGCCCGGTACCGGCTTACAATATGTTGCTCGCCGGCGGTGGCCGGCGCCTGAGTGAGACCTTGAAGACAAGCAGCAAGGAGCCGCGCATAGTGCAGGCTTTTGACTGGCTCGAGTGGGAGGGGACCTAGAAATGTGGTCAATGGTTCTTAAGGAATACCGCCAGCGGGCGCGTGGTGTGGCGACGGTCGGCCTGATCATCGCCTATACGCTGATCCTCGGCGGTGTATCTTTCTTTGTCTATCTGGCGATGTATGCCGCGCTTGCAGCACAGAACGCCCAGGCCTCAGCGGCGGGACGTGCACTTTGCGTTGCCACCTTCATCGCCCAGATGATCATGGCTCTGATGCTCTCGCTGTCCCTTAACGCCAGCACCATTGCCGCCGAAAAGGATCAGGAAACCTTCGATCTGCTCAACCTGACACTCTTCAAGAGCTGGGAGATTGTGCTGGGCAAGTTCTTCTCTTCGACGGGTTTCCTGTTCATTCTGGTCTTTACTGCCGTACCGATTTACACCTTGGCCTTCACCTTCGGCGGCATCGACATCGGGGCGATGTACCGCCTGGCGGCAGTGGTGACCGGAACAACCCTGCTGATATCCAGCATCGGCCTGTTCTTCTCCCTGGTCAGTGATGATCTGCGAACAGCCCTTGGCCGCAGCTTCCTGGTCATGATCGTGATCGGAGCAGTGACCCTCTTCCTTGGGCTGGCTCTGGGAGGCAGCCTGAACTCCAGTCAGCCCAATCCCTTCACTTACTACGGCGGGCTGCTGTCATTCTTCGTTAACCCGCTCTGGGCCGCGATTGACGTCCTGGGATCACCGCTCAGTGGACAGCTTGCCTGGGGCAGCAACGGCGGTGCCGTGCCCTTTGTCATCAACTCCGGCATGCTCTGGGCCTTCACAGCCGGCTTCCAGACTCTCTGCGCCGCCGGCCTGCTGGCGGTCACTTCGATGATCTACCCACGCTACCGCGCCAGCCGTCAGGGAGGTGTGGCATGAGCATGAAGCTGTCTATCCGCGTGCTGGCAAGTCTCTGTCTGCTCATTGTGCTTGTTGCAGCCGCTTCCAGCCCGGCACTGGCCAAACCGCCCAAAGGCATCACATGGGATGTCCAGCTCGGCTACAACAAACTGGCACAGAAGGGCAGGGTAAACCCGGTCATTGTCGACATGACCAACAATTCGCCTGGTACCAACCTTTCCGGCGATCTGGTCCTTGAGTACGGCGGGGTTGAATACTCCACACGGCTCGAACTGCCGACGCCGAGCAAGAAGCGTTTCTACCTCTATTTCCCCTGCGAGGACTATCCCCCGACGCTGACTGTCCGTGTGCGTACCAAGGGCTACACCGAAGAGAAACTGATCAGCGCCTTCAATTCCACGATTGAGGCTTCGGATCTGAACGTACTGGTTCTGTCAAACCAGAAGGGCAGTCTTGGAGTAGTGAATCAGCAGGTATCGGCTCGGATGCTCCGCGACATCTTCAACGCCGAGAATGCGGAGATTGGCGCGGCGACGGTCTTCGTCTCCTACCTGCGCCTCGACGAGTGCGAGCCCAACCCGAAGTTCTTTTCGACCGCCGATGTAATCGTGCTGGCCGATGTGGATTACCAGCAGATGAGCATGGAAATGGCGGAGGCCCTCAAGGCGGCGCTGGCCGGTGGCAAAAGCCTGGTCTTTTCCCTTGGCCTCAATGGCCCGGCCGTAGGGTCAAGCCCGCTTAACGAAGTCTGCCCACTGCAGGTTGCCGGGACGGAAACGGTAAGCAACCTCGGCAGCTTTGGGGAGCGTTATCGCTTCGACGCCGCGCGCTCGCCGGCCATTCTGGCCACCGGCAGCTATGGACCGGGCACCGAAGTCCTCAGCTGGGCCGGGCAGAAGCCGGTCATCCTGCGCCGCACCTGGGGCAGTGGGACGGCTATCGCCCTGGCCTTCGATTTCACCCAGGTGCCCTTCAAGCAGAACCCGCGTGTGGCCGACATTTTCAACGACTATGTCTTCAGGGTTAACGACACGGTTCAGCTCAGCAACTGGTATCTGCATCCCGGGCCGCTGGCCCAGATACTGAGTACCCTCGGCGCGGCCAAGCCAATGGAGCCGCAGTTCGTGCTGCTCTTCCTGCTGGCCTACGTCGTGCTGATCGGCCCATTGAACTTTCTGATCCTTGACCGCTTCAAGCGCCGCACACTGGTCTGGACGACAATTCCGCTGATCGTGGCCGGCTTCAGCTATCTCGGCCTGATGACCGGCTATCTGCGGCGCGGCGCCAATAACATCACGGCCTATTTCCAGGAAATGCATGTCTTTCCCGGAGCTGCCTACACGCCATATCAGACCGTGATGCTTGTCTTTACCGCGGAGCGCACAAAGTATGAACTGAAAGTACCTGACCAGAGCGCCTTCCTCTATCCCACCATCCCGAGTCCGGATCCGACTAACCTGCCGACCCAGCCCGGCCTTGGTGTCTTTACCGGTGGCCGAATTGACAACAGCGGGGAGCCGCAGATCAAGATTACCCAGGGCAAATGGGACCCCAAGACTTACTATTATCAGGGATTTGTGGCTCAGCAGGCTGGTGCAACCTCGGCCCTCAGCGGCGTGCGAGGGGAAGGCGGTTTGCAGACAGTATCAGGCACATTCTCTCTCAGTCTGCCTTTTGACCTCCACAACGCATACATCTTTGGTCCGGGCTATGAACATGAGATCGGCAACATTCCGGGTACAGGGAGCTTTGATATTGCCAATCTCCAGCCCGGTTCAGGTGGCGGTGCCCTGAGCGGTGACAACTATCTGGTTCAGCGGCTCAAGGAGATCATCAACCGCCAGAAGGAATCATCGCGACTGGCCCTGGCCTACCGTGATGAAGTGCTGCTGGTCGGTTTTAGCGAAGATATCGAGTCACTCGCCAAGTTCGACCGCGCTCACAAAGAGTATCGCCTCAACATGGTGGTGGTCCACCTGCCTTACAGCGCCAGCGTCGAAAAGGCGGGTGACCTGTCGGTTGGCCGCGCCCTGCTTACCGGCGGCAAGGACTTTAGTAACGAGGATCGCCGCTGGGGTAATTTCCAGTCTGAGTCGGCCCAGGGGCTCGACAATGTTCGCATCAAGCCGCAGGGCTTTGTTGACCTGGAATATGAGATCGCCGGCGACCTGAAGCGCGACAGTTCGATCCACATTTCGCTGGCCATCCGCGATAAGAATGAGAATCCGGTCGAGGACTCCTCCAACTTCATGAAGGTCGAGGTGCGCTCAGGTGGCGAGTGGCAGCCCCTGGCGATTGCCGATGGCAAATCAGTAGACGTGCCCGTTGGCGGACTGATGGACTCGCGGCGAAAGTTGACCCTGCGCTACACGGCACTCGGCGACGAGATTCTGTTTACGCTGCCTGATGACCGCCAGTCTGTCTACTAGGCCCAGGATGAAAGTGAAGGCAGTTGCCTGCCTCCTGCCGCAGACCTGCGGCGGCAAGGCAAATGGAGCTGGCTGCGAGTGCAGGCGGCACTTAGTCAATTGGCAGTCACATGAGCGGATGGAACCCTACCTGGCGGCCTGACCGAGCCAGTCGCCACCGAATGGCGCGGCCTCCCAGTCATCGATCCACCAGGTACCACTGAGCTGAGTGCAGTCCTCTGAGCAGACAAAGGCAGCGAACCCGCCGGCCCGCTCGCTTTCCCAGCGCATGGAGAGAATTCCGCCGTTATAGAAACCGGAAATGCGCATATTGCTGTCGCCGGTAACAGTTCCTTCCCATGAGCTGCCTACATATCGGGAGATGTCAATGAAACCGCGGCTGGTGTTGAACTTGTTGACGCTCAGGCCGGGGTTGGCACGTTCCGGCATTCGGGCAAACCAGAATCCAGTCCGGTTCTCATAACTCCAAAGATATAGAAAATTCTGCTGGTAGAGCTGGCCGTACATTTCCACCGCGCCGCCACCGAAACTGAGCTCCATGACTCCGGGCCGCGGCTTCTTCCAGTTGCCGTCGTCCACTTTGGTCTCATTGTCCTTGACCCCTGTCCAGGTGGCATAGCCATTCGGTTGCAGGTTCAGGATGTCTTGCTGGTCTACCGGGATCAGGTTCATCTTTTCCTCAACTACCTGGCAGATCTGCAGGTAGCGGCCCAGAATCGCCGGTTCGAGCAGCGTATCTTCGCCTGGCAGGGTCGGCCCGCGGTCTGCCGGAGCCTCAACCCCTTCGCTGTCATCCGGCCGCCCGCGCAGCGGAACCTCGGGCACGGGCGACTTGAATTCCGGGCTGTCCCAGGGATGTGTTCCGCGCACCTGTGCTGCCTGGCGCTCCGCTGCCTCGCCGTCGCGGCGGCAGGCCGAGCTGAAAAGCGGCAGTCCAAGGACCAGGGCCAGAATCGCGCAGCGCAAAAGCATGGGCCTATTCTAGACGCGTCCACGGACCAGGGGTTTCACCCCTTGCCGGGCCGCTCCTGCCAGGGATCGCTGTCTACCAGCTCTCCGATTCGACGAACTGCCGCAGGAAGTACTCCGGATTCAGCTTCTCGCCGCCGAGGTGCTCCAGCGCCTCGTTCCAAGGACGCAGTGCCCCTTGCTCAAACAGGCCCTTGCGCAGCCAGGCGCCGGTAGCTGGCTGACGAATGAGCGGCGCAGTTCCCAGCTTCGTTTCGATGTAGTTTTGCATCTGGCTCGCTGTCAACTCGCCGAGGATGTAGTTGTGATAATACACCGGCGACTGGGCAATATGGGTCTTGGTAGCCCAGTCCGGCGCGTTGCGGCCGTCAGGGCGTGTCAGGAGCTGATACCGTTCCACCAGGTCCCACCACAAGGTATTCAAATCCTGGGTTGGATCGGCATACAGGCTGCGCTCAAAGTGTGTCATGACCATCATCCAGCGGGTGAAAACCAGCATCTGGAAGGCCAGCTGCCGGCGCGCACCGGCAGCGAGCTCGCCGGCCAGCTCAGCGCTGAGACCCAGTATGTCGCTAAGCCAGGCGGCGTCATAGGTAAGACGGCCAAAGAGCATTGCGATGGCTTCCGTGCTGCAGATATGCGCGATCCCGCGCAGGAAGTAGGCCTGCTCCGGCAGCATGTACTGGTCGTAGGCCGCATGGCCGAACTCATGCAGCATCGTGCTGGCCCAGTCGGCGTTCTCCCGGCAGTTACACAAAACATGAACCTGCTTTGGATCGCGACCGATCACCAGACAGAACGCGCCCTGGTCCTTTCCCTCGCGTTCATAGAGATCACTGTTCGCCAGGCTGGTTTCGATGTTCAAACCAACGCGCTCAAAGGTCTCCGCAGTCAGTGCCTCCAGGTTGCGCCCGGCAAAGTACTGGTCGAGCTTCTGGTCAATAATCTGCGGCGCTTCCTGGAAGAAGGGGTCCTCATAGTGCCATGGTCGCAGCTCAGCGGTATCCTCAAGGCCGAAGCGGCGGCACAGGCGTTCATCCAGCAGCGCTTTGGCACGGCGAAAAGGCTCGCGGGTGGCCTGCTCAAGCCTGTCGAGTAAGGCAAACAGCTCTTGTTCGTCAATTTCCTGTGTCTGCAGCTGGCGGTCGTAGTAATCCCGAAAGCCCATCTCGCGGGCGCCAATGTTACGGATCTCCACCAGCTCAAGTAGCAGCCCTTCGACTTCCGGGCCGATTTGCTTGCTGGCCTCCCAGTGCTGCCGGCGCAGTTCGCTCTCATCGCTCTCGCGCAGGCAATCGTGAATGTCATTGGCACTGACGTGCTGGCCCGCAACTGTCCCTCGAAAATTCGTGTAGAGCGCGCCTATCTGGGCCTGCAGTTCGTTGCTGCGCTGCGCTGCCGCTTCACTCTCCTGATTGCGAATGAACTCGTTGACAAGCAGAGCTGCGGTGCGGTCCAGTTCGGCAGGCAGGTTCGCGTTCACTTCGCGCAGGCGCTTCAGTTCGGTGAAGCGTTCAGCACTCCCATAGACCGCGTGATACTCCATTCCCAGTTCGATCATCCGAGGAAGCAGACTCTCATCGCCGGTGTTTGCGAAGCGCCATTCAGTCTGGCTCAGCGCAATCTCCAGCCGCTCTGTCTCCTGCGCAAGCGTGTCTACAAACTGCTCTAATTCCTGCATGCTGCTCCCGCTGACCGGCTCCCGCCGGCATGATGCGAATGTCACTAACTGTCGGTCAATAGTCCCTGCTGCTTAAGCCAGAGGCCATAGGCCTGACCCAACATTACGTTTTCGTTGTTTGGCGATGTCAGGAGCTGACGGCGCACATCCGAGTCGAGCACGCCGGGCTGAGCTCCCCAGTCCAGGACAAGGTAATAAGACAGGCTGCGGTTACCCAGGCGGGCAAGCGTCCCAAGCTCCTCATCGGAAGGCAGGTCGCGCCCATAGCGGGCAATGCTGCCCAAAACCGCATTCGCCGCGGTTTCCGGCAGAAATGGTGCTTGCTGCAGGGCATAGGCCACCGCGGCCTTGTCCTTGTGAATGCAGGCCAGAGAAAGCTCATAGCCAAGGTCGGCGATTACCCCACGGCTCAGCTCGGTCAACTCCTGCATTCGCTTTTGTGCCGCGGCCATGGCTGCCTTGTCGCCCGCTTCGCCCTTGCTGTCCTCAGTGCTGGCCGTCTTGTGGTTGGTGTCCAGCTCAGTCTGATACTGCTTAAGCGTTTCAATCTGCTTGAGCGGAAAACGCTCAATCGCTCCGTCAGCGAACAGCAGGGCGAGCTGATCGGCAGTGGCTTTGGCAGCCTCTGAGCCGCGCAGCTTGCCCGGGAAACTAAGGCCCTTGGGGGCGGTTTGTGCAGCAGCCTTCAGCAGCAGGTCATGTTGCAATTGGGGTACCTGCTGGTTGGAAAGCAGGCTGTTCCAGGTCTCAAGCGGTGCGTGTCGCAGCAGTCCAGCCCACTGCTCGGGGGCGGTATTCAGCAATGCCGGCTGGCCAATGTAGCCTGTGAAATCGATCTTGCGGTCACCGCGCTGCCCCAATATTGAGTCAATGGAGAAGCGCCGCAGAACATCACTATCCGGCGCATCGCGATACAGCTGCTCCAGACGTTGAACAACCGCATCATCAAGCTGCAGTGGTCCGCCAGGTTCGTAATCCAGCCGTGCCATACCGATGCAAAAGGTGCTCAGGTCCTTGGGTGCTGTAACATCCAAAGCCCTGATCCAGAAGTCCGGCGGAAACTGCTCCGCGTTTTCAAAACCATAAACAGCGCCAAACCAGCGCGCCTGGGCCTGCGGACCGGCATAGCGATCCAGCCAGGCTGCGCTGGCCTTGCCATCCCCGGTCAGGCTGTCCAGCACGACAGCCGCGAGTTGATCATCAACCGCCTGGGCTGCCAGGATGTCGCGAAACTCCTGAAGTTTGAATCGCAGAATGAAAAGCAAAGCAAACTGGCGCAGGTCTGCATTATCCCCACTGAGGTATTCCTTGATGAGTTCACGCTTGGCAGCAGAACTCTCTCCACTTTGCTCAACCTCACTCTGCTGTTGTTGCTGAGCAGCATTACCCGATGGAGCGTGCACTTTGTTTTTTGCCGCTGGGCAGCCTGCAAGGCACCAGAGAGTCATGGCCGCAGCAAACCCCCAAAGGGCATGTTTCAGGCTGTAGTGATTAGTCATAAACTGCAGTTCCCTCCAGTAAAGAGACTCCCGGAAGGCGGGAAGTGATGCCCAGCGCCGCCGCCACGCTCGCGCCAAGGTGGTGCATTCCGACCGGCGGATCCAATCGGCGTCCGCCGCGTTTGGCTATGCCTGGGCTAAAAGCGAGGAGCGGTACCTGTTCGCGGGAGTGGTCTGTGCTTGCGGTAGTGGGGTCATTACCGTGGTCTGCGGTCAGAATCAGCAGCTCGTCGTCCTGAAGCTGATCCAGCGTGCCAGCCAGCCAGCGGTCAAAGACCTCCAGGGCCCGGCCAAAACCTGCGGCGTCATTGCGATGGCCATACAACTGGTCAAAGTCCACGAGGTTGCAGAGCAACAGTCCGCTCCACTGCTTGTCCCGCAGCAGCTCGCCTGTTTGCAGCAGCTCCTCGGCGTTGGTGTGGAAGGGGAAACTCTGGCTTAGTCCGCGCCCAGTCCGCGGATAACAAAAGAGATCACCAATCTTGCCCACGCCAATTACTTCCAGTCCTTCTTCATGAATCTCGTCCAGCAAAGTCAGTGTTGGCGGTTCAAGCGAGAAGTCGCGCCGGTCAGCCGTGCGCTGATATCCGGCGACACGGTCACCGCTGAAAGGCCGGGCAATCACCCGGTCGACTGCGAGCTCTCCGCTGAGCATCTCACGGGCGATCTGGCAGCAGCGGTAAAGCTCTTCCAAAGGAACGATTTCAACATGCGCCGCTATCTGAAACACACTGTCGGCACTGGTGTAGACGATCAGGCCACCGGAAGCTTGCTGCGCTGGCCCCAGCTCCTGGATGATCTGAGTTCCGCTGGCCACCTTGTTGCCAAGGATGACATGGCCGCAGGCCCGGCCGAATTCATCAATCAGCCCGGACGGGAAGCCGCTGGGAAAGGTTGGTGCAGGACTGAGCCGCGGCAGGCCAAAGAGCTCCCAGTGACCTGTGGTGGAGTCCTTTCCGGCGGAGACTTCTGTCAGCCGGCCGTAATCCGCAGCAGGCCTGTCGGTCCAGGTCAGACCAGGAGGCTGTACTGGATAGAGCAGGCCAAGACCAAGCCGTGCCAGGGACGGAAGGCTTAGTGCCGCTCCTTGCGCGGCGCAGCTTTCAAGGACATGCAGCAGGGTATCGCTTCCCGCATCGCCGTAATACGCGGCATCCGGCGCGCCGCCGCAGCCGACTCCGTCCAGGACCAGCACCGTAACGCGCCTGTAGCTCACCTGCCGATTGTAGGGCAGGCGCGGTGTAAGATTTCAGTGAGGAGGAAGTCAGCGCTTGGGCGCCCCTGTGATAAGAGGCATGTCGCTGTGGACGGCATTGGCGGCCGCGCCGCTGCTGCTGCCCTGCTTAGCCCGCGGCGAGGAGCCACGTGATGCTATCAAGCGCCTGCCTGACCTGACCCACCAGAGCACCTTTGAGACCTTTGCCGCCGATGGCAGCCAGGGGCGCTCGCGACAGGAAGAAAACTACCTTGGCACCTGGGACCTGGACTGGTACCCAGGAACCATAACCCTGGCGCAGGGTACTCGCGTTACGCCGGGAATCGGCTATACGGTCTATCTGAATGACCGTCATGACCGGCTCAGTGGCGGGTCAACCGACCTGCGCGGCGACCAGTTCGACTTCCAACTGCGCCTTGAGCAGGACCAGCGGCTGCAGGGCAGCTTCGGCTGGCATCGGGTTGACCGCTACAGCGGCAGCCCGGGTAGCACGCTGCGTCCGGATATGCAGGTTGAAGACAGCCGCAGCTTCAATCTTTCCCTGGCCCAGCCCAACCTGCCGACGCTCAGCATCAGCGGGGTCGGAAGCTCCAACTACTCCAGCGCACTGGACGGCCAGACAGGCAGTGACTACGACAAGCTGCGCTATGGTGTCGATTTCGGCCGCGACTGGCAGACGGCCGCCATGCGAGCCCGAATGGAGGCGGAGTCCTGGCGTGGACGTAACTACCGGGACAATTCGGAAAACAGCGGCGACCGCAGCTATGCTGAGGCCAGCCAGCGCCTACGCCTTGGGGCAATCGGCGACCTGAACCTGAATTACTACTTCGAGGAAGTCTCACAGATCAACAGTGGCTCGCTAGAGCCTTCACGCGTGGCCTCGAATCGCTTCAGCCTGAATCTGCAGGGCGGGCTGAACCTCAGCCGCGGCAAACTGGCCGCTCCGCTGAGTTATGGCACGTCTTACGCGAACTACACGAACCAGACTGTCTCAGGAGCTACGGACACGACCTATAACCGTACGGAACGAGGCTTTAACTTCAAGCTCAATGCCCCGGTGCCGGAAGGCAAGCTGGCCCAGTTCAGTTATGCCACCGCCTACAGCGAGGACCGCCAGTCTGACCGCCAGAACACTGCGATCAACCAGGATCTGCACTGGGACTTTCGGCCGAACAAACTCACCGATGCCGGCGCCTCATACTTCCAGCAGCGTGAAACCGATGAGCTGCAGCGGCTGCGCAACAAGGAGATTGACCGTGTGCAGACCTACCTGAACTATCGGATCCCCGGCAACCGGGGAACCCTGGGCTCAGTCTACACAGTTGCCAGCGAGCGTTATCCTAGCACTCAGCGGCAGATCAACACAAGCGAGCTTCGCTTTAACAACACCCTGCAGTTTGGACCCAGCGCAAACCTGACCTTCAGCTATGTCCAGAACTACAGCGACGCTGAGAACAACCTGTTCCGCGAAAATGGTAACGACTACACGCGGTCTGCGGTGCAGTACCGTCTCAGTACTCCGGACCGGATAAATCTGGACGCCACCTGGAGCCAGCAGACGAACCGCTATTATCCTGGTACGACCAAACGGGATGTGCAGGGTCTGGCCCTTGGCTTCAGCTACAGCACGACTAACAACTGGAGCTACGCGCTGCGACTGGACAGCAGCGATGAACATGAGGAAAGCGATGCCAGCGGGATATATCGCTCGGGTGATCAGCTGCAGGCCATCGTGACATACACTTTCTAAGCAGGATGATCTTGAAACAAAAAAAACTCCCTGGACGCCCTGGCACAGACTTTGCCAGCCTGCGTGTCACAAGAGTGCGGCTTCTGATGTCCCTGGCGGCAGCAGTACTGCTGCTGGTCCTGCAAGCCTGTTCCTCATCCGGAGCGCCTACTGGCGAGGAAGAGGTACGCAGTTTGCTGGAGACGCAGCTAAGCATTGTGGCCGAAGGAATAGAACGCGAAGACGCAATACTGGCCAGCCAGCCCGTGGGTTCTTTATTCAGCATGGGCGCGAATGTGGCATTGCGCTACGGCAGCACGACCTTTCCGCCCGCCGGGATTTCAGAAGTCCGGGGCCTGCGGCCTTTCCGCACTTTCTTCGCAGAGGCCTTCAAACAGAATGCCAACATTACCCAGAGTTTTGAAGTCACTGACTTTGAAGTGAATGGCGACGTCGCGACTCTGACCGTTACCAGTACATTCAATGCCACGCGGGTCGATTCTGTGCCGCCGTCGAACACGACTGCCGAACTGGAGGACTACATGGTCTTTCAGCGGGAAGAAGGTACCTGGCGCCTGATCAACTGGGATCAGGTTCCAGCTGAGACACCCAAAGTTCCCCCGGTATAGACAAGCGCCGGACCAGTCAGGAGTCTAGGATTCAAACAGACTGGGTGTTTCCTCGCCATTACTCAGATCGCGGGGTGCGGGAAGGCCGAAGTATTCATACGCCCGGTAGGTCACCACTCTTCCGCGGGGTGTCTTCTGCAGCAGCCCAAGCTTCAGCAGATAGGGCTCATGAACTTCCGCCAGCACATCGCGCTCCTCATGGAAGACCGCGGCCAGGGTGTCGAGCCCCACAGGTCCGCCGCCGAAGCGGTCCATAATGGCTTTCAGGATCTCCCGGTCCATGCGATCCAGTCCCAGTGCGCTGATTCCGAGTGCCCCCAGCCCGCTGACGCAGGTATTCAGGTCGATGTTTTCGCTGCCATTGACCTGGGCGAAGTCGCGCATGCGTCGAAGCAGTCTGAGCGCAATGCGCGGTGTACCCCGGCTATGTTCGGCGAGATGCTGGCGGGCCTCATCGTCTATGCTCATGCCAAGAGCCGGGGCAGCGCGCAAGATGATGCGAGAGAGCTCTTCCGGAGTATAGAACTCCAGGTGGAAGAGCACGCCAAAACGGTCGCGCAGGGGTGCGCTGAGCAGGCCGGAGCGCGTTGTGGCTCCCAGCAGCGTAAAGGGCTCCAGGGGCAGGCTGATAGTCCGCGCTCCCGGCCCGGTGCCGGTCACGATATCGACCCGGAAGTCTTCCATCGCGCTGTAGAGAGTTTCTTCCACTCCACGGGGCAGCCGGTGGATCTCGTCGATGAACAGAGTCTGACCGGGAGCCAGTCCGCTGAGAATAGCCACCAGATCGCCGGGGCGCTCCAGCAGGGGCCCGGCGCTGACAGCCAGACTGGTATCCATTTCGGCTGAAATCAGATGGGCCAGCGTCGTCTTACCCAGACCTGGAGGACCGCTGAATAGAATGTGCTCCAGCGCTTCTCCGCGCATTCGGGCCGCCGCGATCATGATTCGCAGGTTGCTGACAAGTCCTTCCTGGCCGATAAAGTCGTCAAGACGCCGCGGGCGCAAAGAAACAAACTCGGCATCCTCGCGGTGGGCCTGGTATCGCAGAACCTGATCAGCGCTGTCCAAAACTAGACTCCCGGTCCCGAGTCGGCCGACGGGCCTTGAGGGTCCGGCGCGTGATGGCTCGCCGGGGATTTGTCCGGCGGGGCGGATCCCGGAGCAGGCTCGGTTGGAGTGCCGGGGTGCAACTGGGCCTGCATTGAGCCAAGACGCTCCCGCCGCCGCCGCCGCCGCTCGGCAGCCGGGCTGAGCTCCCCGTCCTCCCCAACTTCCTCGGGCTCGTCTTCCTCGGGGATCATGCCGCCGATCGCACGTTCAAACAGCAGCACGCCGTTCAGATGATCAAACTCGTGCTGAAGAACCCTCGCCATGAAGCCATCGAAACGCTGCTCATGCTCGTGAAAGTCCAGATCATGAAACTTCAGCACAATGGCCAGGTGCCGTTCCACATTAGCCACCCAGCCCGGAATGCTCAGGCAGCCTTCGCGGGCGACATGCGTTTCATTAGAGACGGCGGTGATTTGTGGGTTGATGTAGCCGCGTACTTCCTCCGTCTCCGGGTTCATAGCGACAAAAAAGCGAATGCCCTTACCCACTTGCGGGGCGGCCAGTCCAACACCGATGTCCTGCATCGTCTCGCGCATGTGCTCAAAGAGCTGACGAATCTCGCCAAGCTCACGCTTTTCCACGCGGCGACAAGGCCGGGTGAGGATTTTGTTGGGTGCGATTACGATCGGCAAAGCCATACAAGTGAATTATAACCTAGCCATATGTAAAGTATCGTTGACTAAGTCTAATATTGAATATTGCCTGAAGGCACAAACACCCTCATGCCGCTGAGGGGTTGGCGCTGGTATGCCTGGCTGATGGCTGGACGCCATGGTGGTCGCGAGGCCGCCCGCAGATTCCATGAACTGGAGCGCAGCCAGTGGCTGGACGCGCAGGAACTCAGGCGGTGCTGTGAAGATAAGCTGCGCGATCAGCTGGTCTTTGCGGCCGCGCATGTACCGCATTATGGCCATCTGGGCCCCGAACCGAACCTGCATGCCTTTCCTGTGCTGACCCGGACCACGCTGCAAAGGAACCTCCGAAGCCTCACGTCTCCTCTGGCGACAGCCCGGCGCTCCTGGCGGCTGAACTCCAGCGGATCCAGCGGTGTTGTGGTCAGTGTATTGCGGGACCGACAAACTCAAAGCTGGGCGACAGCCTGTGCCTGGCGCGGCGACTGCTGGGGAGCAGATCTCCAGCCAGAGATGCGACAAGTCAGCCTGCTGAGCAATATCGGGAACATTGTAGGAAGCCGACGCGCACTCAGCCCGGCGGGAGCCTGGCTCCACAACCGCTTCGTACTTGACGGCATGCATCTGAGTGTCGATCGAACTCGTATACTGCTGAAACAGATCAGTGAGCTTCAGCCTGAGGTGCTATCCGGGTATCCCAGCGTCCTGTTGGTTCTGGCTCGGATTGGCCAGCTTTGTGGATTCTCCGCTCCGAAGCTCAAAAAAGTCCTTCCAACGGCCGAGACCTGCAGCCGCGAGGAGGCTCAGGAATTGGAGCTGTTTTTTGGCGCACCGGTCCTGCAGCGCTACGGCTCTCATGAATTCAGCGCCATGGCCCATCAGTGCGAACACGGTTCATGGCACTGGCATAGCGAGGTACTTAAGGTTGAGGTCCGTGCGCCGGACGGTTCAATCCGGTCAGAAGGCAGAGGCAGCCTGCTTTGCACTTCTCTGGCAAACCAGTCCTTCCCGCTGGTGCGCTATGAGATCGGTGATGAGGTCGATCTAACTCCTGTCGCCTGTCCCTGCGGTCGAGGACTGCCTACGTTTTCTACAATTGAGGGACGAACCAAGGACTATGTCTATTGCCCTGATGGCAGCTGGATCAGCGCACATGCCTTTCTTGCAGTCCTAAGACGTCTGCCGCTGCTGCAATTCCAGCTGATCCAGGAACAGCCGGATATGTTGCACCTGCTGCTAGTAGCAGAAGGGGTAGTTCCGCAGCCACAACTTGATTGGATCGCAGCAACTTTCTCAGAGATTCATGATGGCAGATTAGGACTCAGGATCCTGCAGGTCGAAGAACTGGAACGAAGTCCTGGGGGCAAGCTGCTGCGCATGATCAGCCGAATACCTGAGAATCTGCTTTCCGGAGGAACACCGCAGTAGCAGCCTTCGAACCAGCGGGCCGCCCTTCGCAATTGATGTCTTGCAGCTTAGGCGATAATGGGGCGGGGCAAAATGGGATTTCGCACCCTCATTTGGAAATGGAAAGCCGGCCTGGACGGCAACCCGGTCTTTTCACGCTATGACAGCCTGATGCAAAGCCAGTGGTTTGTGCCATCAGCATTGCGTGAAATGACCGAAGATGCACTGCACAAGGTTCTGGCACATGCCGCAAAGACAGTGCCGTATTACAAACGGCGCGGCGCCGAGCCCGCATCTATTGACTCCTTCGGCGTGCTCAGCCGTGACCAGTTGATCAATGGCTATGCAAATCTGCAATCAAACCAGCCGGGACCCATGCCGCATTGGCCAACCAGCTCCAGCGGTTCCTCCGGCCAGCCGGTTACAGTTGTACTAGATAAGGAATGCAACAGCTGGAGGACAGCCAGCGCCTGGCGCGGCGATACTTTCGGCACCGGATTGAGCCCCGATGCAAGGCAGCTTGCCATCTGGGGTAACCCGATGGAAGTTAAGCTCACACGACGCCTCTTCCAGCGCTTGCTGAACTACTATCACAATCGATTCATCGTTGATGGCTTCACTATCACCCCTGAATCGGTCCGTGAGATTCATCAGCGCATGCACCAGTTGCGACCAAAAATCCTGTACGGCTATCCCGCGTCGCTGCATGGCTTTGTGTTGAGCGCTCGCGAGCAGAACCTTGAACCAATTCCTGTCTGGCGCTTGATGACTACCGGTGA
This sequence comes from uncultured Planctomycetales bacterium, assembly GCA_964512635.1. GTDB lineage: Bacteria > 4484-113 > 4484-113 > 4484-113 > JAFGCY01 > JADZFO01. Next base: position 85,163 of record CAZEJB010000004.1, read on the forward strand.
GCAGCTCAATGAGACGCAAAAGGAAGCCATCGGCAATTACTTCGGAGTTAAGGTCTGCGAGCGCTACGGCAGCCGCGAGTTTGGCTCTATGGCACACCAGTGCGAATATGGCACCTGGCACATCCACCAGGAGCACCTGCACTTTGAGGTGCGTTTACCCGATGGGCGGATCAGCGACAGCGGCACCGGAGACCTGCTGGTTACCAGTCTGCACAATTACACCATGCCGCTGATCCGTTACGACATCGGCGATATGGCTGACCTGACACCCGCCGAATGCCAATGCGGTCGAGGCCTGCGCACATTCACCAGTCTGCTTGGACGGCCCAGCGAGTTTATCTATACGCCCAGCGGCGTCTGGATCAATGCCAACCACTATCACGTGCTGCTGCGCGATGAGCCGGTGCGGCAGTTCCGATTCATCCAGGACACTCCCGGCGAGCTGCGTATGCTGATCGTCCCGCGGGACGAGATGACGATGGAACGGCTTGAACTGCTGCGTCGTCAAGGCGAAGTGATCGCAAAAAATGAACTCAAGCTGCATCTGGAAGTCGTTGACCAGATTGATCCGCTGCCGAACGGTAAAAGCCCCGGTGTGCTGAATCTGCTGCCAAGGCCGGCTCTGCCGGGACTTCTGAGCTAACGCCTGCTGACCAGGTTAATCACGTGTGGATTCTTGCCGCTGGGAAGGGGTTCAATGCTCTCTACCAGTCGAAGGTCCACCCTAATCTGCTCTCCATGCAGGCTGGCAAAATCGGCCAGCAGGTTGCGACGCATGTCTGAGGTCAGCTCTTGCAGGCCCTGCAGTTGCAGCTCGAGGTGATCCGGGGCATCCTGGATGATCCTGAACCTCTCCAGCTTGAGCTGACGCAGGAAGTTCGTATAGGCCAGTGAGCTGATCAGCCGGCCGTCCGGGATGCTGATGTGTTCCGCGACCCGGCCTTCAATGCTGCTGAAAGTCGGCAGTCCGCGTCCGCAGTTGCAAGGCACTGGCGTCAGGTCGACGATATCGCCGATGTCGTAGCGCAGCAGGGGCATTGCGCGGTTACTCAGGGTGGTGCACAACAGGTGGCCCTTCCCGGAGCCATTGATGGCACCGTCGGACGACTGGACCTCAACCACAAAATTCTCACTATGCCAGTGCCAGGTACCCAGCTCGCACTGGTGAGCCATAGTGCCGATCTCACGGCTGCCGTAGCGCCCAAGTACAGGGCAGCCAAAGAAGTCCTGGAGCTGCACCTGCGTTTGTGGGCTGCAATGCTCAGCGGTGGGAATCACTTTCTCCACAATTGGCGCAGCCAGACCGAGTCTCTCGCTGATACTGGCAAAGGCACTCAGCGCTGAGACATAGCCGTAAATCAAAGCGGGCTTAAGCTGCCTGATACGAGCGTGGACGTGACGTACGCTTTCCTCATCCATTACAAAACAGTTGAGCAGGTAGCGGTTACGGTAAAAGGCGGACAGGGCCTCCAGCCATGGTGGACGCGGCGCGAGATCCCGTGAGTTCCCCCACAGGGCCACTTGCCGCGCACTGGACTGCAGGTTTGTACCCCAGGGGTCGGCGCGCAGAGCGGCTGCATGCCGCCATGCTGCGCTTTCCATGTCATAGACCACTGTCACGGGCTCGCCGGTGCTGCCAGAAGAACTGGCGCGGTGCAGATGAGTGTGGCTGGCCGCGGCCGGCTGCAGGCTGCTGCCCAGCCGGCCGAGTTCCTGTCGTCCCAGCACCGGCAAGTCTGCCAGGCTTAGCTGGCTTTGGCGGTCGGCAAGGCTGTTGTAAAAGGGGACTTCGCGTGCCGCGAACTCAAGGATCTGTGACAATCGCTCGCGCTGATACTGCTGCAGCAGGGGGCTTTCCCACCATTGCGATTCAACCAGACGGTCGTAACATGCCGCAGCAAGCCGCCCGGCCTCACCACCGAACACCTGCCACGCCAGCCACCGCCAGTCCATACCAGTTCAATATAGCCGTAACGGAAGGCCGCGGCAAACCATGACTATCAACCAGCATTGACCAGGCGACTGTGCAGACGGTTTACTACATAGGGGCTTTTGCCGCTGGGCAGGACAGGAATAGTCTCTACCTGCTGCATCTCGAAGCTGAAGTCTGCGCCCAGAACCTGTCTGAAGTGCTCGCGGATCGGTTCCAGCTCCGAGGCCAGCAGCTCACGCTCCGATTGCATCAGGAAGGTCATCCGGCCTTCGTCCTCGATGATGAACCGATACTTCACCAGGGGCAGATGCTGAAAGAAGCTGTTGAATGTGCACAGGTTGATCCAGCGTCCGTCGGAACACTTGATCAAGTCTGAGACCCTCCCTTCCATGCTGCAAAAAGTCTGCAGGCCGCGGCCGCATGAGCAGTCCACGGGCGTCAGATCCACGATGTCGCCGATTTCATATCGAATCAGCGGCATCGCCCGGCTGATCAGGCTTGTACAAAGCAGTCGCCCGCGGCCCTCAGTAGAGATGCTCCCATCTTCGCGCTGGACCTCCAGAAGAATCAGTTCACTGCTCAGGTGCCAGGTTTTGTGTTCGCAGCGACTGGCGATCAGTCCCATTTCATTAGATGCATAGCGGTCTGCAACAGAGCAACCAAAGAACTCCTCCATCCGGGAGCTGTCTTCGAGGCTGCATTGTTCGCCGCAAGGCACGACCTTTTCAAAACGCCAGGGCGAAATCCCGGCCCGGCGTCCAAAGTGCATGAATGCCTGTATAGCTGTGGTTGGTCCATAGAGCAACCGCGATCTGGTCCAGGCAAAATGCTTGTTGAGCTCAGTGGCTCGTGCCTCGTTCATTTCGAAGCAGTTAAAGATGTAGCGATTGAAGAGGCGGTCAAAGAGCTTTGCCTTGATGCCCCTGACTTTTCCTGAATCGCGCGCGCTGGCCCAAAGCCCTGCCTGTGGATCTGTTGGACGCAGGCTGGTCCCCCACAGGTCGCCGCGCAGGAGAGCGGCCCGTCGCAAGGCCTGCGCTGCAGCATCGACATAGACCGTGACCGGTTCGCCAGTGGAGCCCCCGGTGTTCCAGCGCGTGATTCGCCCTTCGTTCTGGTGCGGCGCCAGCAGCTCTTCAGCATGCCTGCGCAGCATTGCGCGTGTGATGACGGGGAAAGCTTCGAGTTTTGGGCTCAGATAGAGATTTCTGTAGTACGGAACAGCGCTCACCGCAAAATGCAATGTCTCTTCCAGGCGCTGTGCCCGTAGTTGTTCCAGTTGGCCCGGTGTCAACCACTGGCTTTGCAGCAACTGGTCGTAAGCGAGCGCGGTCGACCGCCAGATTTCGGGGTCATATATCTGCCAGGCCAGCCAGCGCCAGTCCACAGCTGAATCATAGCGCAACTGTGATAGGGACTATTGGACGCTGCTGTTGTCGCGCTTCAGGAGATTCACGATGTGCGGGCTCTTGCCGCTGACCAATGGAGGGATTTCTTCGAGCTGCTCAAAGTCGACCCGGATCTGCCCTTGGAACAGTCGCTCAAAGCTCTCCAGTAGCTGGGCCCTGATCGAGCCATCAATCTGCCCTTGATACTCGAACTGCAGTGTGATGTGGTCAATGCTGTCCTGCACGATTCTGAACTTGCTGAACGGAGCAAGACGCAGGAAGCGTGTGAAGGCCATGCTGGAAATCCAGCGGCCGTCGGGACAGTAGACATGCTCGGCTACACGGCCTTCAATACTGCGGAATGTGGGCAGGCCGCGGCCGCAGGGGCAGTCGACGCCGTCGAGGTCCAGCAGGTCGCGGATGTCATAACGTATCGTCGGCATCAGACGATTGCTGAGGCTGGTACAAAGCAGGCTTCCCTGGCCGCTCTCGCTGATGCTGCCGTCAGGATGCTGAACCTCCAGGTAGAGGTGCTCGCAGTTCACATGCCAGTTGCCGTATTCACACTGGTGTCCCATCGGGCCCATCTCGCGTGACGCGTAACGTTCCAGTACTGCCGAGCCCTTGAAGAAATCCTGGATGTCGGCGCGGGCCTCTGGCGTGCACTGCTCGGCCGTTGGCATGACTTTTTCGATGTAAGGCGGGCGGAGGCCAAGTTCCCGGGCAAAGCGGATGTAGCCGACAAGCGAAGAAACATAGCCATAGAGAAACCGCGGTCGCCGGCGCAGAAGTTCGCGATGGATTCGCTGCGCCTGCTGTTGATCGATGATCCAGCAATGGATGATCCAGCGGTTGTAAAGCCAGTCGTAAGCCCGGCTGCGAAGACTGGCACTCTGGCGTGAATCTCGCGGGTTGCCCCAGAGGCTCACGGTCGGGTCGGTCGGCCCGAAGCCTGCACCCCAGCTGTCGCTTCGATACAACGCGGCCCTTCGCCAGGCGAAGGTCTGTTCATCAAAATGGATGGTCGCCGGCTCACCTGTGCTTCCGCTGCTGGTGCCTTCGTAGCGCTTGCCAAGCGGCGGCGTATCAGAGTGCAGTCTGCGGGCCTCACGGGTAATCAGCTGTCGCGACAGGACCGGGAATTCTCGGATGTCGGCGGAAAGCCCCAGCTCACGGTAATAAGGCACAGTGTTAGCTGCGTGCTCAACAACGCCCCGCAATTGTTCGCGCTGATAGCGCTGCAGCTCCTCTGTGGGCCACCACTGGCTCTGCAAACACCAGTCGTAGCGCTGCGCAATGTGGCGGGCCACATCGCCGCCGTAGATTTGCCAGGCTGTCCAGCGCCAGTCCAGACTGCGAATGATAGCGCAGTGCAGGCGACAGACTGCTTATGGATTGGCGGCCGAGGGCACAGGCAATCCGGCACTTTGACGGTGCAGCATGTTTATGACGATTGGGTCTTTTCCGTTGGATAAGGGTTCGATTCGTTCCACGACCTGAATTCGGAGTTTCATGCTGCTTCCTATATGCTTGAGAAAGAGTGCTTCGACCTGCAGGGCTAAGTCCTCCGGGACCGGCTCATGACCTTGCACCTGTATCGTAACCAGGGACTCAGTCTCCTGAATAACCCGATATTTGCTAAAGGCCATGCGCCGGAGTGGCATGATGAAGGACCAGGGACTCAGCCAGTGGCCATCTGACGTGAAGAGCTGCTCGGAGATTCGCCCGTCGAGGCCAGTCATCGTCGGCAGGCCGCGTCCACAGGGGCAGTGCACCGGCGTCAGGTCAACCATGTCGCCGATCTCGTATCGAATGAGCGGCATGGCACGGTTGTCCAGACTTGTCGCCAGCAGGCTGCCGTATCCCGATCTGGCGATTGCGCCGTCCTGGCGCTTTACCTCCAGCAGCAGGTTCTCGCTGTGCAAATGCCAGGTGCCATGCTCGCAGCGGTGGGCAATGGGGCCCAGTTCAGCGGCACCGTAGCGGTCGACAACGAGGCAACCGAAGAACGCTCGAAGTTCTTCCTTCGCCGGCTCCAGGCAGGTTTCGGATGTCACGATCACCTTGCTCATTGGCGGCGGATATGCTCCCTCGGCCTTCGCAAAGCGGGCGTAAGCTTCAACCACGGAGGCATAGCCGACCAGCATGCGAGGTCGCAGTTTCACAAGCAGAGTATTCAGTTCCTTTGCCCGGACCGGGTCAAGATCCACGCGGTTGAACACGAATCGGTTGTAGACAAAGTCATACAGCCTCGCCCGCAGATTCTGCTGGCTGCCGGCGTCACGCTCGCTGACCCACAACACGGCCTGTCGATCCGTCGGACGCAGATCCGTTCCCCACGCGTCCCCGCGGAGCATTGCTGCCCGCCGCCAGGCCTGGGTGAGCGAATCGACCCTTGTGCTGACGGGCTCGCCGGAGGACCCGGCGCTTTGCCAGTGATAGATTTTGGCGGATGGTTGCGGATCTGCCAGATGGCGGGCATAGTCGGGCCGGAAGCCCTGACGGTCAACAACTGGAAAATCCTCCAGGCGAGGAGCCAAGCCGAGCTCTCGATAGAAGGGCACTGTCTCAAGGGCATACTTCAGCAGGCGCTCAAGTTTCTGATTCTGAAGATCCAGCAGACGACCTGGCGAATACCGCTGGCTTTCAAGCAACAAGTCATAGCAAGCAGCCGCCTGTCGCCAGGTTTCGCCTCCATGCATCTGCCAGGCCAGCCATCTCCAATCCACAGCGCAGCAATGATACGCCACTCAATACAATCCTGAATCTGCGGCAGACGCAGAATGTATCCGTGCGCTATAACTCAGATATGGCGGAACGCATCCTCCTCATCGACTCCACCGGGCTGATCTTCCGGGCCTACTGGACGATCAAACCCCTTTCGGCGCCGGACGGCACCCCCGTCCATGCGGTGTTTGGCATGCTGCGAATCATGATGAAGGTCTTCAAGGACCGTCAGGCCACCGCCAGCGCGATGATCTTCGACGCCGGTATGGATACCTTCCGGCGCGAGATGTATGCCGACTACAAGGCTAACCGGCCGGCACCGCCGGACGATCTGCGGCCCCAGTTCGGTCTTTCCATTGAGGCCTGCCGCTGCACGGGCGCACCGGTCTTTGCCGAGAAGGGCTTTGAGGCCGACGACATTATTGCTACCCTGCGCGACCGGGCTGTGGAACGCGGGATGGCCGTGACGATAGTTACCGGCGACCGCGATATCCTGCAGCTCCTGGCCCCCAATGTTGAAGTGCTGATCATGAAGGGTGGCGGCGAATTTGACCCATACACTCCCGAACGCTTTGTCGAGGAGTATGGCTTCCCGGTCGACCGCTTTGTGGACTACAAGGCGCTGATGGGCGACACCAGCGACAACATCCCGGGCCTGCCCGGCGTCGGTCCGAAGACGGCGCAAAAGCTGATAGAGACCTACGGCAAGCTTGAGCACATCTATGCCAACCTGGAGTTCGTTAAGCCCGACAAGCTGCGCGGTCTGCTGAAAGAGAATCAGGAAAAGGTCTTCATGTACCGCGAGCTATGCACGCTGCACCACACTGTGCCGGTTGAGTACCATTTCGACCAGCGTGTGATGCCGGACTTCGGCTCAGATGCCCTGGCCGAGAAGCTGACTGGCATGGGATTTACCCGCATCGGCGAAGACGCGAAGAAGCTGGGGGATCTGCAGCCTAACACGTCCTGATGTAGCGTAAGTCCGTTGACCAGTTGCGGATTTCGATCTTATCAGAGCTAACAGATTAAGCCGAGTCCCACCGAGTTATCTGGTCAATGCTGTGGCAGTAGGGCCAGTGTGCGCCAGAATCTATGTATCGAAGCGCCCGCTCAGCCTTGCACTTCTTTCTCGGTGAAACTCTGTTACCTCTGTTGACTCGGTGTGGATCATATTCTTCGGAAAAACGGGCCATCGGCGCGCGTTCCATTCATCCCCCGCTGATAGCCAGGCGCTTCATCCCGCCGCGCTGCAGCAGCTGGGTCAGGACTACCAGCACCAGCACCCACAGCACCGCGCGACCGACCATGATCCAGGCCTCAAGCCCGCTGACGCGGCCAAGATAGATCTGCATCGGCTGATAGAACATGTGCTGAGTCGGCAACAGCTTGAAAATGGCTGTGACGCTGTCCGGGAAGTAGCTCAGCGGAATGACCATCCCGCCGGCGATGTTCATGACCATGCGAATACCCATGCGGATGCCATTGTTGTACTCGAGGTAGAAACTGAGCAGACCGATGGCGTAGTCCAGGATGAAGTTAATCGCATAACCCAGCACAATCGCGAGGAAGAAGGGCAGGATAGCTCCTGGCGGGGGTGTCTTCATATCGCCAAAGAGATTGAAGACCAGCAGCAGCGGCAAGGTGGCGAAACACAGGCGGAAGAAAGTGCGGCCGATTCCCTGGCCCAGGTAGTTAGCCATCAGGTTCAGCGGCTTGAGCAGGTCCATGGCCACCTGACCTTCGCGAACCGCCGCGCCCAGGTTGCGCCCCGTGGGAGTCATGTAAAAGGTGTTAAGTGTCCAGGAGACAGTCACGTAGGTGATGATTGTCTGCTGATCGAAGCCGCCCATCTGGCCGCCGCCGGCATAGACCGCGGCGAAAACAAAACGGTACATCAGGATGATGATCGGATAGGAGAGGAAGACGAAGGCGACGCCGGCAGGATAGGCGAGATAGGAATTGAAGCCGACCTGCGCCAGGGCAAAGACTGAGGCCAGGGTGCTGCGCAGGCCATGCCGTGCCGGCCGCTGCGGCGGCTGGATGGTCAGGCCTGACGCGGATACACCGCCCCCCGGATTGTAGGGCGCAGGCCTGCCTGCACCAGCTGTGGCGTTCACAATAAGAGGATACAGCGTTCCCCCAGGGGCGTCGCATAGTCGCCGCCCGTCTTCATCTTGCTGGGTCTTCCCGCATTCGCGCGATAGTTGGAAGCATCGTAGGGGCGCGTGGAGCGCGCCCGGCAACCTAATCTATATCACGGGCGCTCGTGGAACCAGTTTAAGAAGCTGACATACGCAATAAGCACCGTAAAGAGAAACACTGGCGTGAACAGAAGAGCGAAGCCCTTCCGGAAGCTCGCCCGATATGGCGGGCGGAGACAGTTAAGCGCGGCAGGGCGTTCAGTGGCGTCTATAAGCTGCTGACGCTGCTCTTCCAGCTTCAGGGAGCCAGCCAGCCCATGTCCGATTGATTTCAGCAGGGCAGCGTGAAAAATCAGCCGCAGCTCACTCTTGCGGGTTGTACTGTAGACCAAACAGTGCATGCCCCACATGACGAAAAAAATGGTCAGAACTATGCCGAGGTAGTCAATGCCTGTGAGCGCCCCTGGCAGGTCTTCGCCGCTGTAAGTTTCTGCCCAAAACAGCGAGATGCAAAATGCCGCTGTCAGTACGGCATTGGAGGCGAGCATGGCGTAAAGAGCTAGCTTCTTGCGCCTGCCTGGAGCAAGGAATTCGAGGTTGCAACTTACTTCGCTCAAGCGTTTTGTAAGGGAAGCCCTTGAGCTCGGGAGCTCACCTTCCAGCCGCAGAGCGCGCCACCCCAGCTTACGAAGGGAGTCAAAATCGAACTGGCCAGACATGATTCTGAAAGCGATTAGATCTACCTGCTGATGGTCGATCACGAACTTATGCACGAGCATAGAAGAGAGCCAGGGCAGGACAAGCAGAACAAAAGCTGTTAATGCCAGGCAAACTGTCCAGGACAAAGGCCCAAGTTCATCCAGGTCTGAAGGTTGGACCGTATCCCAAAATAATGCGAAGAGCAGACTGCCCGCCTGCCAGCCGTACCACATACCCCAGTTCTTCGCAGTATCCAGGGGATCGGCGAGCGCGGACTTTTCCTTCATCGCCACCAGCGTCTGCTGAAGTTCCGCTGACGAGAAGGTCGAAGCTGGAGTAGCTTTCTCTGAGGATGAAGTCGCGAGGTCGCTCACGGCTTCGCGCCTTCTTTGTTCACTGGCACCACGTACAGGCCCGCGTAGGTCGGCTCGCGGACGATGAAGCCGCTGCCATCGCGCAGCGGTTGCCAGTTGTGCTGCACGACAGGTAGTTCACTGTCGGCTTCCAGCGGCTCGGCCAGGGCGGAGAGGTCAGGCCGAGCCACGCTCCAGTCGACAGTGAAGCTGCTCCAGTCCACCTTGCCATACTCAATGCTGGCTCCGCGATCACGGCTGAACAGGCAGGCGCCGTCGTCGAAACTGCAGAAGCAGCGCCAATAGCCACCGTCGGGGACTTCTTTCGAACTGCCATCTGTCCGGACAAGCAGCTGCCGCGGCCCGGCCAGGGCCAGCAGCATTGCGTCCGGCAGCACCCACTCGCTGAAGATGGTCCAGTCTGTATCGCTGGCCGGCTTAAACCGGCCGAGTTCCCCGCCGCTGTCAAAGCTGCTGAACATGGTCGCCATGTTGTCCAGTTCCTGATAGCTGAAGTTGTCGCCTTGCGGACACTTGTCAAAGGATTCCGCGTTGTCGAGTCCCGGCAACAGGCCACGATTACCGCTGGCCAGCTCGACAAAGTTATAGTGGTCCTGCTCCCAGACACTGGCTTCGCTGCTGGAAACCAGGCTGGCGTAGTGCGCCGCGGTCGGCTCGCCGGGGATGAAATACAGGGCAAACAAGCGCTGGCTGTCCTGGCTGAAAGCTAGCTGTGGACCGCCATCTGTCTCTTCGGCGAGGGCAATGCAGCGGCCATCGCCGCCAGAGCTGCTGCAGATAACCACTGCATTGCAGCGCGCGGGGTAGTCCTGGTTTGGAACCGACGTTGTAACCAGCCGGCTGACAGCCACCCGCTTGCCGTCAGGGCTGACCAGCAGGCTGTTGCCGGCTAAGGAATAAGCGTCTTCGCTGAGCCCCCAGCCCTCTGCTGCCGGGTCCCAGCCGGCTTCCCAGATCCGGGCGTCTGTACCGTCGCTTGCAACGCTGAAATAGCGTCCGTAGGAGTCGCGGCAAAGCACAAGTCCGTCCGTCAGCTCGCCGAACTCCATCACGTCGGCCGCGATCAGCTTTGCGGCCCCGCTGGCCTCCAGGGCGACCAGACCCTGGCTGATCGTAGGCATTTCGCCGGCTGCTTCCGGCTGGGCAGATGAATCGGTCTTCAGATACATCTGCCGGTCCTTTAGCGCCTTGGCCTGTCCCACAGCACCATCATTACCTCCCGGAGGCGGTGGAGGTGGCATGCTGGGTTTTGAGCTTTGCTCCCCAAACAGGTATTCGCAGGAGCCAGTCAGCGCGGTCGCCATGAACAACCAGGGCAGGCCGACCAGCAGGAACAGCACCAGCAGGGCTTTGCGCAGCATTGCCGGATTATAGCGAGGCGACGTCCTCTGCCACCGCAATCTCCACCGGCTGAAGAACTTCACGCAGCTCGCCGTAAAGCGGGAACTCGGCTGCCAGCTCAGCCACGCCGGCCCTTACGCTGGCTTGGGTCTCTTCACTGACTTCGCCGCGCAGTGCCTGGCCGATCAGCGCGCCGACTCGCTTCATCTCGGGCTCCTTGAAGCCGCGGGTGGTCAAGGCCGGAGTGCCGAAACGAAGGCCAGAGGCGATGAAGGGCTTTTCAGTGTCGTAAGGAATCGTATTCTTGTTGCAGGTAATGTCCACAGCGTCCAGGCGCTCCTCGGCCACCTTACCGGTTAACCCCAGGCTGCCCTTCACATCCACCAGCATCAGATGATTGTCAGTACCGCCAGAGACAATGCGCAGGCCCTCTTCCTGCAAAGCCAGGGCCAGGGTCTGGGCGTTCTTGACGATCTGGCGCTGGTAGCCCTGGAATTCGTCGCCAGCCGCCAGCTTGAAGCAGACAGCCTTGGCTGCGATCACGTGTTCCAGCGGGCCGCCCTGCTGGCCGGGGAAGACCGCACTGTCGATGGCCTTGGCGTGCTCCTTCTTGCAAAGAATGAGGCCGCTGCGCGGGCCGCGCAGGGTCTTGTGAACAGTCGTGGTAACCACATCGGCATAGGGGACCGGGCTCGGGTGCAGGCCAGCGGCGACAAGGCCAGCAATATGGGCCATGTCGACCATCAGCAGCGCGCCGATTTCATCGGCGGTCTCGCGGAAGAAGGCGAAGTCCAGCAGGCGCGGGTAGGCGCTGGCGCCGACCACGATCAGCTTGGGTTTGTGCGCGCGGGCGACCTCGCGAACCTGCTCATAGTCGATCTGCTCGGGGCCGTCGGGTGCGTCGGCGGGACGCACGCCATAGGCCACGACGTTGTAAAGCTTGCCCGAGAGGTTGAGCGGGTGGCCGTGGGTCAGGTGGCCGCCATGCGCCAGCTCCATGCCCATAATGGTGTCGCCCGGCTGCAGAAAGGCCATGTAGGCGCTGGCGTTAGCCTGGGCGCCGCTGTGCGGCTGGACGTTGGCGTGCTCGGCGCCGAACAGCGCCTTAGCGCGCTTGATTGCCAGAGACTCAGCTATGTCGACGAACTCGCAGCCGCCGTAATAGCGCTTCTTCGGGTAGCCTTCGGCGTATTTATTCTGCATCGGCTGGCCCAGCGCTTCGAGGACGCTGTAGTCCACGAAGTTCTCGCTGGCGATCAGCTCCAGCTTGGCGTGCTGGCGCTCGGTTTCAGCGCAGATTGCGTTGTAGATCTCGGGGTCCACGTCCCGAAGGTGCGAAAACCACTGCATGTATATAAGGATAGCGGATACCCGGCAGGCTCGGTACCGGAGGCAGCCAGTGGCAGTATTCACTCACCCACGGTCAAGTGCCTGTAGGTGTCACATTCCCTGTTGCCATGGTCTCCAACGCAGGTTTCGGGTATACTGCTTTCCCCACGCGGAAGTGGTGGAATGGCAGACACGCCAGGTTGAGGGCCTGGTGGCCGCAAGGCCGTGCGGGTTCAAGTCCCGCCTTCCGCACCATTCGAACTCCTCTTTCGGTTGGCCTGCCTTCTCAAGGTAAGTTCTTGCCCACTAAGTCAAACACCCTATTCCTGCGTTCTCAAATGGCGTGTTCCTCTGTCCGTTCCGCAGCTCTTTGGACGCCGCTTCAGGTCGGGCCAGCCTGGCTCACAGCTCTTTCGGGGATTCCGTACACCTACAGGAATGATCAGATTCACTGCTCTTGTGCTTGCGTTGTCAAAACTCCATGCATTGGCACTACATATGGTGAGAAGTGCACTATAACGGTTTGATTTTGCGGACTACCTTACCGGAACATTTGCCAGTGATTCCTCTCGGTTACAATCCGATTATGGTGCAGAAAAGTGTCGTCGCGGCTATTCAGCGAGCTATTAGGCGAGGGATCGCCAGTTTCGGCTCGCAGGATCGGCTGGCCGAAGAAACGGGGCTGCACCGCAACACTATCTCCCGCTGGGTCCGAGGCGACCTGAAAGAGCCGGAGCTCGAGAAAATCATCCGGCTTTTTGAGGTTACCGGCAGCGATCTGAATGAGTTAAAGGAAGGCTGGTCCGACCAGCCGGAGCCATCAACCATGCAGGTAGAACTGCTTGAGGCTATCCGTGGGGATTTGGCCGCGGTGCTGGCTGAGCAGCGAAAAATCAGCGGGGCACAGGTTGTAGTAGTGAATAAACAGGACAGCGGGGTTGCCTTTAACCTGCCGACGCTCGGTGAGGTAGTCAGCAGCTTTGAACAAAGAGCCCTGGAAATCAAGATGGAACAGGAAGGCGCTCGAAAGAAGTCATAGCAGCTTTCACACATTTACTTGGCGGTGCGAGAAAAAGGATGTGTCAGGCAGACACCGAATGACCGACAAATTCAGGTCAGCGTTATTGCGATGTGTTAATGTTGACTCTGGATGGGAGGCCTGATGAGCGGGTCGAGGGAAAAAAAGCTGCTGGGTACGGCACTGGAAAGTCCTGAATCTCTGCTCGCATTCAGCCATAAGGTTTTCAGCCGCTTTTACGATCTGATGCTCGCGGGCCGGGTTGACGAAGCCTGGTTGGCGACCGAGATTCACGCACGGGTGTTTCGCGCCGCCCCGGAGCGATTCAGCGAAGATCCCTGGAACTCCAAGCTGGCCTTCGCACTTTGCAAAGTCGAGGCTGTCGGCGCATTGTTTATGGCGCAAATGTGCCGGTTTGAGCGCTCGCTGCAGTCCTGTGAGCGGGCCCTAACAATGCTTCGCCAGCGCGAGAGTTTCGCGAAGCAGCGCGGAGAGAAGCCGGGCTGGAATCAGGTGCGGATGTATCTAGTCTCAGCACTAAGCATCCTGAAATGGTATGAGCCTCAGTTGCGGGAAGTCCTGTTGAGCCCGCTACAGTTGCTGGAAGAGTGGGATGTTTGTCTGGAGGCATATAACCGTTGCCGAGACGGGCAAAAGGGCCTGATGAACCGTGCACATCTGTTGCTCTGCTTCGAAAGCGTTATGCGTGCAGCGCTCCTGAGCGGCACAATTTCTTTCGATGACTACAACGAAAGGGCTCGGGAAGCACGCGATGTAATCATGTTGGACTTCCCCTTCTACCCACATCCGGATCCTGAAATGCTGAAAACCTACTTTCATCAGCTGCCCTACTATTACTCGTTGTGCTTCATGCTGGAGGCCTGTTCACCCACTCCCACGACAGACCGTTTGAAGGAGTACATTGACCTGAGCTACCGCTCCAGTGCCGCTCTAGGTCTGGCAAACAGGGAGCCCCTGTTCAGAGATTACGCGAGGCGCGACTGTCTTACCGAGTTCAAAATTGTTATGCGGCGGCTTGATCTGCGGCCAGACGCAACCGATCTTGTCGAGCGCGCCAGCTAATCTCAGACAGCTTCTGCGCGGCTTGTTAGCGACACACCTCCTCTGCCGACAGCGTTTTAGAATCCCCCGCGACACGCTTCAACCGATCCGGTGACAAACACAACTGTACTGGTGACAGGTTTCAGCTCCTTCTTTACACTCGAAGATTGGAACCGGGTCAGGTTACAATCGCTGCGTTCATGCAGAAGAAGAATGTAAGGCAGCCCAAAGTGCGTAGCTACTGCGCAAAGTGCACCTTCCACTTGACCTGTGTTATCAAGGTATCGAGTGACAGACAGTTGGTCGGGGTGCTTCCAGGGCTGCTTGGCGGGTGGTTGAATGCCTGATTCGCAGGTTGAGCATGCTCTGGCTCACGCGCTTATGAGCCCCGAATCGTTTATGGCCTGCGGCAAGTTAGTTACTCTTGCTTTTTTTGAGCTGATGATCGCTCGCAGAGTAGATGAAGCCTGGATCCTGGCCGACCGCTTTGCCCGGTTGTTCAGGGAAGCACCTGAACGCTTTCGCGAGGATCCATGGAACAGCAAAATGGCGTTCATTCTGTGCCACATCGAATCGGCTGGCGGTTTCTTCATGGCGCGCATGTGCCAGTACGAACGGGCAATTCGTTCATGTGAAAAGGCGCTCGCCCTTCTCAGGCAGCGGGAGGAGTTTGCACGCTCGCGCAGCGAATGGACAGGATGGACCCAGCCGCGCTGCTATCTGGTCGGTGCACTTGGCTATGTAAAGTGGCTTAGCCCCAGGTTGCGGGAAGAGGTGCTGACCCCAGAGCAGCTGCTTGATGAATGGAACACCTGCCTGGAAGCATACCTTCACAATGGTGACGAAAACAAGAAGCAGACAATGCGCAGCATCATGATCCTCGCCTTTGAAGGTGTAATGCGCTGTGCACTGCTCTTTGGCCTGCTGGATATGAACGCCTACAACGTTAAGGCACAGGAAGCCCGGCGCGCGTTGCTGGTGGATATTCCGCTGTATCCCCATCTCAGCCCGGAAGAGTTAAGCCTCTCCGTGATGCACCACAGCCATCACTATTCTCTCTGCTTCATGCTTGAGGCCTGCTCACCTGCTCCCCAGACAGACAGGCTGCGGGCCTACATGGACATGAACTACCGCACCTGTCTGGCACTCAGTCAGGCGCTGTGGAAGCCGCCAATGGGGCCTTTGCTCAAGCGCGACTGTCTGGCGGAGTACCGCATTGTGGCCCGCCGCCTGGCATTACGGGCGCCCGCGGCCGAGTCTGCAAGCGGCAAGGATAAGTAGCGATAGATTTCGCTCCACGCATGAGGGAACCGGTGAGGGGCCGGATGCAAGCGCAATGGCGCCCGCATATGCGACAACAACCTATATGTGTTGTCGTAGGGGGATAAAAGTGGGCCGCGAAGGATTCGAACCCTCGACCAAGTGATTAAGAGTCACCTGCTCTACCAGCTGAGCTAGCGGCCCGCAGGGGGGAGATTGTATCGCGGGAAATCCCAAATGGCAAACTGCCGGGACCAGAATTTCAGGAATCTGCCCCTTGAAGTTCTGGCTGGCTTTAGAGCAGCATGCATAGCGGGGCATCCACCGGTGCGCCACCCAGGTCTTTCAGCGAGTCATCAAAAGCGCCGAGATTTCTCCTGCATTTACTTATCTGCTAAACTCGCTGGCTCTTGTTTAGTCCCTGGGAAAAGCTGGTCGCCAACTTTGACGCTGCATTGAATGCTGTGGGGCTCGACGCGCCTGCTTCATCGCTTCCTGCGCGCATAACCGATTTGCGTGCTTCCAGCCTGTTCTTCTTTGCGCTGCATCTGCAGCAACGTAGCGGGCTGCCACTGCTTCTGATCACCGAAACAACTGCCAGGGCAGCGCGGATGCAACAGTTTCTGGCTGCGGCAGAGCGCCTGGTTAATGAGCGCGAGCCAGCCCCCTGGGAGTTCATGGTCTTTCCGGACTTTGAGCCCCAGAACCTATTTGAATATTTCGATCCCCCGCTGGAACTGATGGAAGCCCGCGGCGCCGTTATGGACAGTCTCCGCCCTGGATCTCGCAAGACACCAAGAGTGATAGTAACCAGCTATAAGGCACTGTTCAGGATGGTGCCCGAGCCCGAGGCATTTTTTCGACAGCACCTCGACCTCGCCCCGAGCTCCGGCAGCGGCGGTCCGGCTGGTCTTACCCGCCGCATTGGGCGCGACGAACTTGCACGCCAGCTTGAGCTGCTGGGCTATCGTCAGGTCTCCACTGTAACGGCTCTTGGGGAATACGCACTGCGCGGCGGGCTGGTAGACGTTTTTCCCGTTGGTGAGGAGTTACCGCTGCGCGTCGACCTGTTTGGCGACGAGATCGAGAGTATCCAGCGCTTTAGCCCGGAGACCCAGCGCAGTACCGAAACAAGCGACAGCCTGCGGATCCTGCCGATCGCGCTCGAGAGCGCGCATCTGCGGCAGCGTGAAGTCCAGGAATGGCTTCGCGATCGCTGGGACGGATACCGCCAGACCTATCGTGACCAGCTAAGCCGCAGCGCCTACGATCGCCTTATTGAGGTGGTGGAGCAGGATCTGGAGTTGCTGGCCGCAGGCGGCACGACCCCGCGGGCGGGTTGGTATTACCAGGCTACCTGCAGTAATGGCGCCACACTCTGGGACTACCTGCCGGAGGGCGCCCCAGTGCTGGTTCACGAAGACGGCTTTGTCGACAGTGAGACCAGCAGCTACTTTCGCTTCTGGCAGAATCGCTATGTCGACTGGCTGGCCAGCGGCCTCAGTTTTCTGCGGCTCGAGGACAGCTATGTCCAGCCCGCCAGCGGGATTGTGGATACGATGCAGGAGCTGGCCCGCGGCCGTTTTGTCAGCGTTGGGCTGGAAGGTGAAGAGGAGATACAGGTGCCTCAGGTGCGGCCGCTGTTCAGCCACGCCTTTGGCCTGAGTCATGCCGACAGCCTGCCTAATGCGAGCGTCGGACTCGACTCTCCGCCTCCGGCGAAGTGGGGCACAGCGCGTATCGTGGAGACAGTCAAGGCCTTCCCAAAGCTAACAAGAGGAACCACAGGGCTGGACCAGGGGCCGGCAGCCCGTATCACGCGTATAGACAGGCCGTTGACTGTGCTGACACAGTTCAGCGCTCGTCTGCGCGAGCTGCTACATGACGAGACCCTCTATCCCGAGATAGACAATGCCATCCTGCCGGGTGGATTTGTTGTCCCTGCTGGCGGCGACACGCATGATCCTGATTGGACAGTAATCACGGATGTCGAGATCTTCGGCGAGATTGCCGAGGTGGCCGAGGCGCCGCCGATCAGGCGTTACCGCGGCGAGTCGGTTCGCCGTCCGGATGAGCTGAACCCGGGCGACTTCGTAGTGCACATCGACTATGGTATCGGACGTTTTGCCCAGCTTACCGACCGGGCCCAGGCCGGCGTAACCAAAAGTTATGTTGAGGTAGAGTACGCGGGACGTGACCGGCTCTACGTTCCGGTCGAACAACTCGACCGTCTGCGACGCTACAGCTTTGATGGTACTACGCCGACGCTGAACAACCTTGGACGGGAGCAGTGGAAGAAGACCAAGGAGAAGGTGGCCGCCGAGACGCTTGAGCTGGCCAAGAAGCTACTGGCGCTGTATAAGACCCGCCAGGTACGCAGCGGACATGCCTATGTGCAGCACACGACCTGGGAAGATGAGTTCGCTGAGGGCTTCCCTTATGACCTGACAGGCGACCAGATCAGCGCCTGGACCGATGTTGAGCAGGACATGGAGAACCCGCGGCCGATGGACCGCCTGCTCTGCGGCGACGTAGGTTTCGGCAAGACCGAGATTGCAATGCGCGCGGCCTTTAAGGCCTGTGTCGACGAGCGGCAGGTGCTGGTGCTCTGCCCGACCACCGTACTGGCCGACCAGCACCATCACACCTTCACTCAGCGTTTCAGGCCCTTTCCATTCCGCGTTGGCATACTGAGCCGTTTCCAGGGCCCCAAGGAACAGCGCGAGACCGTGGATATGGTCAAGGACGGAAGGCTTGATGTGCTGATCGCTACCCACCGCGGACTCAGCAAGGATGTCGAGTTCAAGCGTCTGGGACTGATGATCATTGACGAGGAACAGCGCTTTGGCGTCAAGCAGAAGGAGAAGCTCAAGATGCGCTTCCCGCTGGTTGATGTGCTGGCGATGAGCGCGACGCCGATCCCGCGTACGTTGCACATGAGCCTGATCGGCCTGCGCGACATCAGTCTGATTGAAACCGCGCCGGTGGCCCGCAAGCCGGTGAAGACCTACGTCGGCGAGTACGACGACATGCTGGTGCGTGAAGCATTGCTGCGCGAGCTGGGTCGCGGTGGGCAGATCTATTATCTGCACAACAGGGTGCAGGATATCGAGCGGGTTAAGGCCCACCTTGAGTATCTTGTACCGGGCGAGAAGATCATCATCGCTCACGGTCAGATGAAAGACGAGAAGCTGGAAGAGGTAATGCACGCCTTCAGTCTCGGCGCCTACAAGATCATGCTGGCGACGACGATCATCGAGAACGGCCTGGACATACCAAGTGTCAACACGATCATCCTTGATCATGCTGAGAACCTCGGCCTGGCCCAGATGCACCAACTCCGGGGCCGCGTGGGCCGCAGCTCGGCGCAGGCCTACGCCTATTTCTTCCATGACCCCCAGCGCGTGCTGACTGAGGAAAGCCAAAGCCGACTGCATGCGATTTACAACTATGCCTATCTTGGTGCGGGTTACGAGATCGCCCAGAGCGATCTGCGCATCCGCGGCGCGGGAAACCTGCTTGGTGCGGAACAGAGCGGTCTGGCCAAGGCAGTCGGTTTTGAGTACTACTGCGAAATGCTTGCGCGGACTATTCGCGATATCAAAGAGCTGTCAGACGCTGGCCTCGATGCGCTCGACGAACTGCCAAGCATGGAGGAGCGGCCAGGCACGCAAATCGATCTGCCTTTGCCCTGCTTCATCCCGCCCGACTACATTGAAGACCCGGTGCTGCGCTTAGAGGTACTCAGGGATCTTGCCGCGCTGGAGAACGATCAGGCTGCGGAAGACTTTGAGGCAAGTCTTGAAGACCGCTTCGGGGATCTCCCACAGCAGGTCGGCAACCTGCTTCTAGTGATTCGCCTGCGCAATCTGGGAAGTGCACTGGCCCTGGAGCGGGTAGGGTACAACCGCACGAAGAGCACCTTTACGCTGAAGTTCTTTGACAGCGAAAAGGACTGGTTCAAGCGCGCCGTACTGCTTGACAGCCGCTTCAGCCCGGCAGGCCCGCATCTGCTGGAGCTGCGGCTCGAGTTTACCGGGATCAAAAGTGCGGTTGAGCTCTATGAGACCCTGGAAGGATTGCTGCAGCTGAGACCAAAGTAGATTTGGGATGCCTGCTAGGTCCCGGTGTTGTCTTCCTCTGCGCCTTCAGCTTTTTCCGGTGACTCAGAGCTCTTCGATGTGTCCGGCGCGAGATTGGTTCCGTTCTTCTTACTGACGAAGCGCTGCATCTCCATCGGTGTGAAAGGAAGAATGTCTGCCGGCTTTTCGCCCTTGAAAATGTCGCTGATCAGGTCAAGCGCGCCGCGGGCATGTTCGGATGGAACCAGTCGCAGGCTGAGTGCGCCTGTGCCATCGAGCAGCGACGGGCCCAGCACGACGATTTTCTTTTCGATATCTTTGAAGATGTCTTGAGGGCAGGGCTTTGCCTGCAGTGCGGCCGGCGCACTGTCAATCTGAAAGCCGCAGATCACCAGAGCTTCAGCATCCTTCTGACTGTGGGCTTGCTGGCGCAGCGTGTCCCAGGAGTCTATGGCCGGAGGTGGTTCCTGATTGATGCTGCCGGGCTGCAGCAGGTCCATTTGCTGGCGGAACTGCTCGCGCTGGGACTGGCCGGCAGTGCTGCTGTCGGACAACAGCGCCAGGGACGCTGCCTCGGGATGGTCGCGCCAGATCTCGGTGATGACCTTGGGCAGGCTGTAACGCTGGTAGACCCCGGTAACCTGGCGGCTGTCCTCATAGTAGAAGTCCCGTTCGCCAACCGTGCCGCTGAAAACAATGGGCAGGTCCGCCGGCAACTCGCGACCGATCATGAACTGGGCCTGATCACCGTCAAGCCAGACGAGTTCCGGCTTCAGGCCGACAATCCAGTTGCGGGCCTCCTCGCCCAGCACTTGCTGGCTGAGCAGGTCTGAAACTCCGGTCAGGCCGCTGAGTGCAATGCTGACTTCAACAGGCTGGCTCTTGAAGCTGCCGGTGTAGGGGCCATATATGTCGAGGTGCTGGCTCTGGCTGTACTTCGACCAGGGATCAAAGCCTAGTTCAGTGCCGATGGTGTTGATAAACTCACTGGCCCAGGGGTCGCTTTCGGTGGCATCAAATGCAATTGCGATGCGGCGGGCCCGCCCCGCCGGCGGAGCAGCGGTGCCGCTGGACGCAGCCGTTCCACCTTTGGCGCTTCCAGGCTTGCCTGACTGCCGACATGCGCCAAGAGCGCTGATGCACAGCAGGGCGAGCAGGACAATGGCGATGACACGTCGAGAATGCATGAGGCCGGGATTGTAGCGGAGGTCAGACCAGGGCCTTTAGTTCGGCCAGGCTGGCCGAGCGCGGTCGCATGATCGGCGTTCCGAGTGCACGGTTTAACACCAGCTGCGCCAGCATACCGATGGACAGTCCAAGGCCGAACATCACCGTGTAGTAACGCAGTTCTGTCAGTCCATAGTGGTACAGCAGCGGCCCCGTGATGGCGTCAACGTTCGGTTGCACGCTTTTGGCCTTGCCCTGTCTTGCCAGAACCCTTGGCCCGACCTGGTAATACAGATCTGCGAGCTGAAAGAGCGTATCGTCCTGAATATGCTGGTGCGCAAAGCGGTGCAAGGCGCTATAGCGCGGATCAGTGCTGCGCAGGACCGCATGCCCAAAACCTGGCAGGACGCGTCCGCTTTCCAGAACATCCCAGCAGTAGCGCTCGATGGCTCCGGCCTCCACTTGCCCGTTCAGTTCTTCCTGCATCCGCAGTACAAAGCGCAGTGTCATCTCCGAAGCCAGCCCGTGGATCGGTCCGGCCAGTGCGTTAAAGCCGGCGCTAACTGCGTAATAGGCATCGCTATGCGCCGAGCCGACTGTGTGGCAGGCGAGAGCACAGGCATTGGAACCTTCGTGGTCGCTGTGCAACACGAAGTAGAGGCGCAGCAGATCAGCAAAGCTGCGGGCTGCCGGCGCACTATGGGTCAGTCCCAGCATTACAGCAAAACGCTGGCTCCATTCTCCGGTTGCCGGGCTCTCTGCCGCAGCCCGGACGCGCCCGGAATCCCGTTGCCAGACTGCCGCGGCGAGAACAGGAAGCTGCGCCAAAAGGTTCAGAGCGTCCTCGAGCGTCGCCCGCCAAAGGGTTTCCTTGCTTAGCTCGTGGTAGTCACGAGCCTGAGTCGAATAGCGCTGGAGGCCCAGAGTCAGCAGGCTGAACAGCACCATCGGGTGTGTATTCGGAGGCGCTGCGGCCAGTTCCTCCCAAACCTGGGCTGGCAGCCTGGCGCGGGAGGCAAGCTCGGCGCGCAGCCATTCCCGCTGTCCATCGGCTGGAAGTTCACCGCAGAGCAGCAGCCAAAAAATCTCTTCAACACTAAGCTGCGTCAGTTCCAGTACAGGCCGGCCGCGGATAAGCAGACCCCGCTGTGGATCAACCACCGAGGTGTCACAAATCACCCCAATCACGCCACGCATGCCGCCATAGACCTGGCCCACAGATACTGCACCGATGGACAGCTCTCCGTGGCCGGACATCAGTTCGGATCGCTCGGCGCGCCAGCCTGGGACAAGTTCACTCAGACGCTCGTGAAGAAGTGTCACGTTTCAATTGTATGCGGGAGGGGCGGCTAAAGCTGGCGCTGTGCGATTTTCCGAAAAACCGACACTTCTACTCGAAATCTACCAGCAAATCACCGGGCATAACCCGGTCGCCAGCGGCTTTCCTGAATGCAATCACCCTGCCGTTGGCCGGGGCCAGCACTTCATGCTCCATCTTCATTGCCTCAAGGATCAGCAAAGGCTGACCCTTGTGGACCTGCTCGCCGGGCTCGGCAAGCAAGGCAAGAACCTTGCCGGGCATCTTGCTGGTCAGGTCGCCAGGGCCGGCGGAGGATGTGCTGCTGGTTTCGCCTGGTTCAACAGCCTTGAACACAAAGCGCTGACCATCCAGCCAAAGCTCAAAGCCGCCTGGAACTGCCAGCAGATCAGCACTGATCCTCCGGCCTTCAAGCACGAAGCTCAGACGACCGGCATCGTGCTCAAGGCCGCTGATCGGCAGCGCGCGGCCGTCGATACGGACTTCAGCGCCACCGTCCGCAGTGCGCCGGAGACTTAGCTCATGCTGTTCGCTTCTGCACAAAAATCTGCGGTTCATACATTGCTCCAGTCGCCCATGCTCTGCCAGGGAGAAAGCAGGGCAGCGGGAGTTTCCGCGTTTGCACTCCCTCTTCCGGCGGAGGACTGTGGCGATGCAGCTGCGACGGCAGCAGCCAGCCAGACGCGGTCGCCCGGCGGCCTTGAGCTCCAGCCTTCAAGGTGCTCCGAGATAAAGCTGGTGCTCAGCTCACCAGCCTGGAAAGCCGGGTGCGCGAGAATCGCCTGGAGGTATTCCGAGTTAGTGGTCAGTCCCAGGACAGCGTAATCACGAAGGGCCTGGCTGGCACGCTGAATTGCAGTGTTGCGGTCCTGGCCGTGAACAATCAGCTTCGACAGAAGTGGGTCATAGTCGCTGCCAACCTCCCAGCCTTCGAACAATGCAGTGTCCACCCGCACTCCGGGGCTTTGCGGCTCGCGATAAAGCCCTACGCGGCCGACCTGTGGCAGGAAGTTCTCTGCCGGGTCCTCGGCGCAGAGCCGGCATTCTATTGCGTGCCCGCGAGGGACGAGATCTTCCTGGCGCAGGGAGAGTTCCTCACCGGCGGCAATGCGCAGCTGCCAATGGACAAGGTCGACGCCATAAGCCAGTTCGGTGACCGGGTGTTCGACCTGCAGGCGCGTGTTCATCTCAAGGAAGTAGTAGTGCTGGCCGAGGGCATCCTGGCCCAGGATGAACTCCACTGTGCCAGCGCCCTCGTAGCCAACCGCGCGGGCAAGCGCCACGGCATCAGCGCCCATCCGTGTACGCAGCTCGGGGCCAACGGAGCTGCTGGGGGCCTCTTCGATGATCTTCTGGTAACGGCGCTGAATCGAGCATTCCCTTTCACCAAGGTGGACTATCTGGCCGTGCTTGTCAGCCAGGAGCTGAATCTCGATGTGGCGTGGCCGGGTGATGAACTTCTCCAGATAGACCGCAGGGTTTCCAAAGGCGGCCTGGGCCTCGCGCCGTGCTGCGGCTAGAGCCTCATCAAGGCGTTCCGGGACCTCCACCAGGCGCATGCCTTTGCCGCCGCCTCCTGCGCTGGCCTTTACCAGAAGGGGATAGCCGAGCGTCGCACCAGCCTCGAGCAGCATGCTGACTGCTTCTTCTGCAGATGCATCGGCTGGCAGTTCATATCCTGGAACCACTGGCACCCCGGCGGCCTGCGCGGTAGCGCGAGACTCAACCTTGAGCCCCATCCCTCGGATAGCCGCTGGCGGCGGGCCGATCCAGGCCAGGCCTGCATCGATTACCGCCTGGGCGAAGGCGTCGTTTTCGGACAGAAAGCCATAGCCCGGGTGGACACTGTCGCAGCCAGTCTCCGCTGCCACTGCCAGCAGCTTGTCGCCGCAGAGGTAGCTTTCGCGTGGTGGAGCCGGACCGATCAGGCGCGACTGGTCGGCCAGACGTACATGCAGGGCACGGGCGTCCGGCTCGCTATAGACCGCCACAGTGGCAATGCCGAGTTCGCGGCAGGCGCGGATAATCCGCACCGCGATCTCACCACGATTGGCGATTAGAACGCGTGTAAGCTTCGGGCTGATGTGGGTATTGTAAGTCGGGGACGCCGGCGGCGTCCGACCAGAGGTGGGAAATCAAGCTGACCAGGTATTAGCCCCTGCGCGCGTGAACGGATGTATTTTCTGCCCAAGTGATGCTCTCCGTCCAAACGCGCAGGGACCACCTCTCCGCACGGCCGGGCGCCGTCGCGTCCCTGCCACTGCAATTCAAGACGTGTGAAGTTTAGGGCCTGTTACAAGAACCGAAGGCCAAATTGGGGAGTTTGCCGCTGCAGCACTGGGCTGGCGGCGGTTGCTGGTGGGCCCGGCAGGATTCGAACCCGCGACCAAGAGATTATGAGTCTCCTGCTCTAACCGCTGAGCTACAGGCCCCCGCAGATAAGTCTATAACAGTGCTGTGCCCCAGGTGATTGGAGCTGCTTCAGGGATCGGGCAGAGTTTGCTATTTGCCGGAATCTGCTCCGGGTTCAGCATCCGCCTCATCCTTGGCATCGCTGTTCTTGCTCTTCCCGCCCTTGGCCTTACGTGAAGTGGCCTTCTCCCTTTCCGCCTCATGCTGCTTTTCGAACTCAACCATCGGCGGCGGTGCAAGAGTGGCGGGGAAGGCGCCATAAGCGCTTATCTCGGCCTCTGAACCGGAATAGATGTACCAGTTCAGGCCGACTTTGACCCAGCGCAGTGGCTGCTGCACTGCAAAGGCGTCGCCAAGCGCAGGATCAACCACGCTCCAGGCGAATTTGTCCTCGCTTGTGATCAGGACATTCCTGCCATGAGCCAATGGGTAGCGAGTGTTGGGCTTGGTCGCCTTGCGTCGCGATTCATCCAGCTGTCGCAGGTCGTCGCGGCTGAATTTCTTCTTGTATGCCGGGCTAAGGTAAGACGAGTAGGCCTGTTTCGGGTAGCGGCCAATCAGGTAGTTGTAATACTGCGCGGCCCGGCCTTCGAGCCCACCGACGACCCCGCAGGAGCCCAGCAGCAGCAGGCCGGCCAGCAGGGCCAGGCAGAAACACACGCGGATCGCTGACAGCAGGCGTAGCTTGCTCACGGCCTCATTATATCCACACAAGTGAATATCGACGCACGGCAGGCCTCAGTGACCGCCGATGGCCTTCTGTTCGATCATCCATTGAATGGCCTGGCTGCCGCTCAGCACGGCGATAGTAACAAGTGCCGCGGCGATGATCTGCCCGATGACGACCGCCATCAGGTAGTGCCGCAGGTTGATGCCAAGCAGATAAGCACCAATGGTAGCGGTGTAGAGTCCGCTGCCAGGTCCGGGAATGGCGACCAGAATCAGAAGTCCCCAATGACCCCAGCGCTCCATAGGCTTGTGGAGCTTCTCTCTCACTTTTGCTTCATACCAGTCCCAGAGCCTGGCAAACCACCGCATCCGGCGCAGGAGGTTGACACCGGCGCTCATAAAGAGATATGCGAGGGGCGAAACAAGCCAGTTTGTCAGCAGAGCGACTGTGACCACGGCCCAGGGTTGGAGCTTGGTGGCCAGCAGTCCATATGGGATGGACGCACTGAGTTCCAGAGTGGGCGTGATACTGAGCAGTGCGATGCGCAGCACGGGGGGAATGCTCTCGAGCCAGCTGAAAAATGCCTCCAAGGGCCGGGATTGTAACAGAAAGGCCGGCAGATGAAGGACTCACCTGCCGGCCATCGAAGGCTCTGTTCTGCTGCCTAGGCAGCGTTTGGCAGCTGGGAGTACTCGGCAGGGGCCTCATAGTCCAGCAACTCAACCCGCCCGGTCTCAAGGTAGTAGTAGGCTCCAACCACCTTGATCGTCCCATGGCTCACCATGTGGGCCAGGATCGGCTCGCTTTCCCGCAGGCGGGTGACAACCTGACGCACGTTCTCGCGCACCGCGTTCTCAACCGGATCTCCCGGCTGGCCGCTGGTAGCCTTGACCGCGGGGCGGATGTGTTCTACCAGGCTGAGAATGTGGCCCGGTGCTCCGCCGCTCTGGCAGGCCGCACCAACCGCTCCGCAGCGCTCGTGCCCCATCACCACAATCACACTGGAGCCCAGGTGTTCGACAGCATATTCCAGGCTGCCGATCACCGCGCTGTCGGCGATGTTTCCTGCGACGCGGCAGACAAACAGGTCGCCAAGTCGGCAGTCGAACACTTCGCTGAGCATGATCCGCGAATCGGAGCAGCTCAGGACGGCTGCGAAGGGATGCTGCTCGTAGGCAGTGGCCGATCTGCGGTCCTGGTCATTTCCGCTGCGGCGCACCTTGCCGTCGCGATAGCGCTGGTTGCCGGTCATCAGGTGGTTGATGACGAAATCAGGGTTGCTGGGTTCCCACTTGCGGTTGCTCATTGGCTGGCTCCTAGACCTTGAACTTGGACACGATTTCCTGGAGCTCAGTGCTGAGCTTGGCGAGGCTGGAGGCACTGCCGGCGATCTCTTCCGTGCTCGCCGTCTGTTCCTCCATGGCGCTGCTGACTTCCTCCGAGGCTGCGGCGTTCTGTTCAGCGACCGCAGCCACAGCCTGCATCGAGTTAACGACTTCAGAGGTGCTGGCATTGATCTGCTCAGCGGCGGCGCTGATGCTCTGGACCTTTTCGCTCAGGGCTTCGACGCCCTTCACGATTTCACCAAGCACCCGCGAGGCCTGAGTGACAGTCTGAGCGCCGGCTGTAACCTCCTGGTCGCTCTTTTCCATCGCGGCCAGGGCAGCCTGCATCTCGGACTCGATGCCCTTGACCAGGTTAGTGATGCTGCCGGCAGCGGAGTTGCTTTCCTCGGCCAGCTTGCGCACTTCCTCGGCGACAACCGCGAATCCGCGGCCGGCCTCACCGGCGCGAGCAGCCTCGATAGCCGCGTTAAGGGCCAGCAGGTTGGTCTGGTCGGCGATGCCAGTGATGATGCTGATGAAGTCTCCAATCTGCTTGGTCTTGGTACCCAGCGATTCGACCACCTGAGCAGTCTGCTGAACGCTTCCGGCTGCGTGATTGATGATGTCCATCGCCTCATCGGCGCTGCGCTTGCCATCGGTGCCGTGGGTGGCCGCCTGGGTGGCGTAGGCTGCGACCTCTTCAATATCGCGGCTGACCATCTCGATCGCCTGGGCGTTCTGGCGCAGGTTTTCCTGAGCCATAACTACGTTCGATGTGGTGTCCTGGCTGCCGCGGGCGACTTCCTGAACTGTATAGCTGACAGACTGAGCAGCCTTGCCGGTCTCTTCGGCACTGGCCGAAAGCTCCTGGCTGGCAGCTGCCACATGGGTTGCCGCTTCTCCGACCTGCTGGATCAGGCGCTTGGTGTTGTTCTTCATCTCAATGAAGGCTTCAGTCATGACACCAATCTCGTCCTGGGCCTTGTTGTGAGGCAGGATTATGCTGAAGTCACCCATGCTCATTGTGTGGGCCGCGCCGCTGAGCATACGCAGCGGCTTGCCAATCATCATGCCGATGCCGATGCTGAGCAAAAGGACAAAGGCTATGACAATCCCGGAGGCAGTCATAAAGGAACCCTTGTTGGCCTCATTTACAGCGGTCGTGATTGTGTGAGCTTCCTGAATGACCTCAAATGCTCCGTGAGCCATGCCGGGCTTCCAGTTTTCCATCTGGTAGCCAAGCGGGTCCTTCCCGTCGCCAGTCTTGGAGGTTGCAGGATCACCGTGGCATAACATACATTCCTGGGTCAACACAACTGCACGTGCAAAGCGCAGCTTGCCGTCCTTACCGCCCTTATAGCCAGGGATGGCCTTCCCCTTCAGCCAGGTGCCATCAGCCGGGACGGTTTCGTACAGAACGCCTTCCTGTGCAAAAACGGAAGCGTTCTCCTTCCCCTGCTTGTTAACCTGCTCCTCGAGGTATGCCAGCATGGCTTTCTCGGTTTCGTCAGGTTCGTTGTCCGGGTTGCGCGGGTCGTTGGCAGGAACCTTGAACTCGTAACCCGACTCTTCGGCCTTGGTCTGGCCGACAGTCCAGCCGGCAACAACCGGAACCGTCCAGTAGTAGCGGTCAAGGATGCTGTCTTTGGTTGCCAGCAACTCTTCTTCCTTGAATACGTCATGTTTGCCGCGCAGTTCGGCAACATAGTTGCGAGCGTTCTCAGCTTCCTGCGTAATGGCAACACCCTTGGCGACCACCTGATTGCAGATGCGCCGACGGACGCCACTTGCGCTGATAAACGCGTTGACGGCAAATGCAATGACGACCATCACGCAAACGGCGATGATGATCTTCGCTCCTACGCTCTTCATTCCTGTCTCCTACGCGGACGACGAAAGTAATCTCGCTACAGTTATCGGCTTTGGTTTAGTTGCACTGGAACCAAGTAGACGCTGTGACAAAAATTTTCCTTTTGGCGACAGCTGGCTGCTATTGGGCCAAGCACGCGAAGCCCATGTTCGGGGAGAGGTGACCCTTAGTCGGCGGCGCACGGAGGAGCAAGCTCCCTGCAAAGAGCTACGACGAGCTAACAGGTGTGGCCTGGCCTTGCATTAAGGCCTAATCCGTAACAAGTCCAGTAAAAATCAGGTCGCTGCGCGAAGGCGGCTCAGTTCCCCGGCTGCGCAGAAGGTGCGCTACTCCGCCCAGATGCCAGACGCAGTGCGTGGCTGCATGAGTCAGCGCCAAGGCTGTACTTACCTTGAGTATCCCGGCTGAACGCGTCTTGAACTCGATGATCCGGGGCCAGTCACTGACCGAAACTGAGCTGCAGACTTCGCGATGACGCATCAGGCAGGCCCAGGCATGCGTGCTTAAGGCCGACCAGTCCTCGATGCTCACCCCGACGTCGTCTATTGGGTCAGCACCGGCAACCTGATCCGAATAGCGATGCAGCGGCGTGAAGGCGTGGCGCATGAAGCTGCCGATCTGAGGGAAGGCGGGGTTTCCACTTTCTATACGCAGCCAGGATTGATCCCGGGGTGTGGCCCACGCATCCCATCCGGCCAGTTGGTATTCAAGCCAGCCGGATAGTGCGGGAAGATGATCACCCGTAACCAGAGCCGGATGTGCAGGTGGGACACTGTTCTGTGCGAGGTCCATAGTTGAATTTTACTCTTGGGCGGGCATTTATCAAGCTGTCCTGGCAGATAAACAGTGAGGAAGCAGCCTAGTCCCGTGGGGTTTGCACAGCGGCGCCCTGGGCGGCGCGTCCAGTCCTTGAGGTCTCATAACATGGTATGCCCATGATTCGACACCAGGCGACTGTAATGGCATTGACGAAGCCGCCTTCGCCGCGCAGCCGGCCGCTCATCTGGCTCAGGACTTCTTCATCAGCCACCCGCATTTGACTGCGATAGCGGCTGCGCAGCTGGGCCACCGTCGGCAGATGAAACAGAACCCATAAATGGGCCAGCATCAGGCCCGGCCATTCCATCGGCTGGCGCAGGAGCGTCCAGAAATAGCCCAGCAGGTGCTGGAGCAGCATTACGGGCGCCAGGCGCAGCAGCACGCTGGCAGGTTGCCAGATCAGCATCCGCATCAACCGGTTGCGCTCCTGATAAAAGCGCAGGCGCACCTTGCCCAGGCTTCGCGAGGTGGCGTTATGCAGGTGCACGGCCGCCGCTCGCGGTTCCTTGATGATTCGGCGTCCGGTAGCCCGGAGGTGATTGCCAAGGAAGTTATCCTCGTGATAAGCAAAAAACAGTGTCGGAAACAACTCAGGCGCCAGCTCATCGATCACCTCGCGACTGATCAGGCACAGTCCACCGCTGGGATAAAACGCCGGTTTTAAGCTGGATGCGCCGGGGCTAAGCTGCGATGTTTCAGTCGCTGGATACAAATCTCCTGCGCGGTAGCCGAAGAGGGTGGTGCCATGGTTTCGATACGACTCCTGCAAAGCCTGGGCCAGACGCGGCGGCATGTCCCAAACTACGTCTTCAGGGTCTTCTTCCAGTTCAAGGCGCAGGGCTTGGACGGCGGGCGCGATCAGCTCAACATCTCCGATGTTAACCAGCCGTCCACTGACCGCGTCGGCGCCGCTCAGTCGCGCGGCGTACACAAGGCGTTTGATGCAATCCTCGTCCAGCACGCAGTCATTGTTGACCAGCACGACAAAATCGCCCTGAGCCAAAGGCAGTCCCCAGTTAACTCCGCCGGCAAAGCCCTGATTGCGTGGCAGACGGAGGATCCTGATCCTGCTGTTGCCAACCTGCGCTGTCTGCCCGGGGGCAATTCCAAGGTCCAGCCGCAGCAGCTCGGCCTCGTCGGTGTCGCTGCCGTTGTCGACTATCACTATCTCGATCTGGTCGTAGCTCTGGGCCAGGATTGAATCCAGGCAGCGCCGGGTCATGTTCAGCCCGTTCCAGTTAAGGACGATTATCGACACGAGGCCGGATACGGCTGCCCCGCCTGCCGAGTACTCCGGAGTCTCGCCGGTGGGCGTCTGAGCCCGTGGTGGTGGGCGGAGGCCATAAGGGCGGAACATGGCCTGCACTTGGCGCGAACTTACGTTACGTTGACCGGAAGCCAGCCAGCGCGCTGCCAGGGCCCCCGGCAGATGCCAGAAGAAAAGCAGGCCAGCGGGCCAGAGATATGGCGTGGACAGAACCTTGAAACTATGCAGCGCTTCGTAGGCAAGGATCGGCAGTGCGGAGTGCAGCTGGCCCGCCAATGTGTCATTCTTGACCAGCATCAGATAGCGGTTTTTCTCCGCCAACATTCTGATCTTCCAGCGGCCGCGGCCACCGCTTCCATGGACGTGGTGATAGGCTACACAGCGCGGTTCATAGTAGGCAAGCCAGCCACTCAGCTGAGCGCGCCAATCCAGATCAACGTCCTCAAAGTAGGCAAAAAAGCTCTCGTCGAAGATTTCAGGGCGCTGCTCTGCAGTCCCGGCTGCAATTGTCCGCTGTGACAGCTGGTCCAGCATCTCGCGCCGATAGGCAATCGCTGCCGCGTTTCCCCCAAAGACAAAGCCGCCCTGGTCATACTGACCCTGGTCTACCTCACCTCTTCCGCGATTGGTAGCTGTGCGACCGGTGAACATGATGTGCCCGGTGCTTTCCAGCCTGCCGGATCTGTCATCAATAAACTGCTTGCAGACAACCGACCCTATACGAGGATTGGCGCTTAGCGTCTGCAGAGCCAGACTGGTGAAATCAGGATCGAGGCGGGCGTCGCAGTTCAGCAGGACCACAACATCGCCACTGGCCGCGGCAATGCCCTGGTTATTGGCAGCCGCAAATCCCAGGTTGCGGGGGTTGTTGATATAGACGTCCGGCTGGAGGGCAAGACTGGAGGTCAGTCGGAAGCCAGTGCCGTCTGCCCCGGGGCTGCCATTGTTAACCAGGATCACTTCTCGGAACTTATGGCTCTGGTCACGGATGCTGGCCAGCGCCGCATCCAAAAAGGCCTCGGTGTTCCAGTTGACCAGAACGTAGCTGACCAGAGTCATGCCGGCGGCAGGCCGCGAGCCTCCCTGCCGCTTCTGGTCTGCGCCGGGCTGGTCCATCAGACTGATTATATGCGTTACGTCGGCGCGTCGCGGCGTCTCCATTCAAGTGTGAGGGCGCCGGTGAACAGCCGGCACCATCACGCTGTCACTGCTTAGAGCAAGACTGGAGGTAGGGAAATGACTGTGGGACGTCTGTTCACACCCACGCTGTTGGGACTGGTGCTCCTCAGCGCCGCTGCTGCGGCAGAGGAAGCTGCGCCCCAGCCGGCGGCTGCGGCGGGTCAGGAGGCCGAGGCCGAAATCAGGATAACCAGTATTGAAGCGACTCCATCCGCGGCGGAAGAAGCAGAGCTTGCTGCTGCCGGTGCAGCATACGAGTTGCTGCTTGAGACCGCTGAGAGCGAGTCTTTGGGAGATCAGCTTGAAGCCAAACTGGCGGATCTGGTCGAAAGGGAATTGCTCAGCCCTGAGGGGGCGGCTGAGCTTAAGGCCCTGCTGGCCGAGATGTCTGCAGGACAGACTGGCGCTTGGACTATCGCTTGCCCGGCTGCCGCCGGAGAGGCTGGGGCCAGTGCGGCACCCTCAGCACTTCTCCTTGAGCTTCAGGGCATTGGATCTACATCTGCCCAGTGCCCGCTGGTAATGCGCGAACTGAGCACGACCGTTCCCGGGTTGGCCATTGCCGGCGGCCGGGAAGCCGAAGCCTTGCGAGAACTGGAGATCAGCATTGCCGGCAATGAGGTCAATGTGGAGGGCAGCGGCCTGAGTCCTGAAGAAATGGCCCGGATTGAGCAGGAGCTTAGCAGCAATGCAAATCTGGCTGAGGGCCAGACTCTGGTTTTGAAGCTGGATTCTCTATCTCCGCAGGCGCTTGCAGAGTTGGAATCAGAGCGGGCAGCGGCACCGATGCAGGCCCAGGCTCTGGCGGAGCTTGAAGCTGGCGGGGCGGCCGCGGCAATGCCGGCCGAAGCACTGGCCGAGATTGCTGCCAAGGGATTTAAGATTGAGATGCCCAGGGAGGCTCTCGCGGAGCTCGAGGGGCTTGGAGATGACTTTGTGATGCCCGCTGAGGCTATGTCAGAACTGCGGGGATTCACATTTGCTTTGCCTGCCGAAGCGCTGGCCGAACTTGAGGGTTTGCAGGCGTTGGCACCGCTGGCAGGCGTCGCAGGGGTTCCTGCAGAGCCACTTGAAAGCCTCAACCTCGAAGCGCTCAAGCTGGATGGTCTAGAGTTGGCAGAGCTGCATGCGCCGCTTCTGCTGGAGCTTCAGGCCCTTCAGGGCCAGGCTGGGCAGCCAGGCGGCAGAATTACCGTGGAGTCCCTTGCCCCGGAACTTCTGCTGGGCATTCAGGGCCTGCAGGGCGACAACGACAAAACCAAGTTGGCGGCCCTTTTGATTGCAACTCAGCTGCTCTCAGACGACGAGAGCCTCGACGGCCTGCTGCCCGATGAACTGCGCAAGCTGAGCGCGGATGAGATTCTTGGA
This sequence comes from uncultured Planctomycetales bacterium, assembly GCA_964512635.1. Taxonomy (GTDB): domain Bacteria; phylum 4484-113; class 4484-113; order 4484-113; family JAFGCY01; genus JADZFO01. The sequence goes on from CAZEJB010000004.1 coordinate 117,912, forward strand.
CGTCTGAAGCTGAAAGACGGCTGGGAGAACGATTTGGAGCGCATGGGGGACCGCTTAAGCGTAATGCTCAAAGGCTTCCTGCGCAGCAACAGCAAGAAAGATAACAAATAAAAGACATGGCATCTGCCGAGTTGATTGCAATAAGCAATCCACTAGATCGGTAGATAAAACACTGATGGGCGTTGAACGATCTCATGGTTATCAGCGTCTTTGGAAGTGTTAGAGGAGGCAGCCATGTTCTGGTGGAAGACGATTACCGTCCCGAAGTAGGACGGGCAAGAAAGGTAGGAAACCTGCAAGGGGACGGTGACACCGTCCCCTTGCGCACTTTATGGCATGTCTAAGCCGCGTTGATACTTTGCCTCGGTGCAGTAACGACAGCGCCTGCTCAAAGCCTTCATGTCTTTACATCACTCATCCAGGTCGCGCGTAGCCAAATCATATAGGCGACGGGCAGCGCGATCTATGCGCTCCTTTTCTCCCAGCGCCTGAAGCCACAGCGGCGGAATTGTCCCCGCGCCAAACCTTGCTCCCAACAAAGCCCCGGCTACAGCTCCGACCTGGCTTGAAGCAGTCCCGCGATTGATCAGCAGGAGTATTCCTTCTTCAAAGCTGGCGCAGTAGAGCACGGCCCAAAGCGCGGCCTGAAGGGTGTGAAGCACGTCCCCGTCGGTCTGCAGGTCCTCGCCAGTGCGGTCGGGCAGGTTGCGAAGTGCGAGCCCAAGAACTGTGTTGCGCGGCTCGATAAAGTCCAGCACTTCCTCAAGCAGCCCGTCGGTGCCTACCAGCAGCAGGTGCGCGATCGCCAGATTCAGCGCCACGCAGCTCAGCTTGCAGCGCTCGTCGTAGTGTGTGATACCGCTGACAACCCGCGACTCGCCGATAAGGTGGATGTTGTCATGGTAGCGAAACAGCCCTGTCGGCGCCGCGCGAACCAGACTCCCGCTGCCCAGTCGCATGCTCTCCGGCATGCTTTGCCAGGCTTCATAGCCCGCCCGCTCAAAGTTGTAGCCATATACGAGGTTTTCGCAGGCCTCTCGAGTAGTCTCCCCCAGATCCCGGGGGCCGTGGCGGTACCACTCACGAAAACGCTCGGCAATGTCCTCGGCTGAAAAGCCGCCGGTGTCGCAGTAGCTTTCCAGCACGCAGAGCATCATCTGGGCGTCGCCGGTGAGGCTGCCTGCCGGCGTATCACGCCAGCCGCCGGCCTGCATCTGGCGCACATTGCCGTAGCGCTGGTCAATGTCGGCCATGCTGAGCCTGTCGAGCGGCGCACCCATCGCGCTGCCGCAGGCCAGGCCAAGCAGAGATCCACGAAACTGTTCAAGCAGGTCTCGCACCGAGCGGAAAGATAACACAGCCCGAACTTTGAACCTAACGCACTGACTCGCACAAGGGCGAAAGTTGACAAAACACGTGGCCAATCAGGACGCATTTAGCAGTACTTTTGACCCCACGGGGTAGAATCAGCCCGTGTATACAGGGCTTATCCGGGAGCAGGGGGTGCTGGCCGCGCGCGGCCAGAACACGCTGCTGGTCGATTGCCCTGCTGTGCGGGACAGGCTGGCTTTCGGAGACAGCATCTCTGTAAACGGGGTCTGCCTGACTGTGGCGCGCCTGAGCGACACAGGATTCGGCGCCGACCTGCTGCCCGCAACCCTCAGCGCCACGACGCTTGGAGGGCTGGAAATCGGCAGCCGGCTGAATCTTGAACTTCCCCTGGGCGCGGCGGATGTTTTTGGTGGTCATCTGGTGCGCGGCGTCATTGATGGCACTACCGAGCTTATCGAGCGCGGTGAGCTGCCCGGTGGCGCGCTTTCCCTGAGTTTTGCTGTGCCTGACTGGCTGACCGCGTGGCTCGTGCCAAAGGGCGCAGTGACCATTGACGGCGTCAGCCTGACAGTACAGAGGCTTGAACCGGGACGCTTTACGACAGAGTTGATCCCAACCACGCAATCTGAGACAAATCTGGGAACTATTCAGCCCGGGAGCAGGGTAAACATTGAAGCCGACCTGATTGTGAAATCAGTGCGCAGTGTCCTGGAGGGCCTGCGCGAGGGCCTGGCAGACCAGGGGCCGGCGGAGCTGAAAGGGCTGCCGGCGCTTAGGGGAAATGGAGAGTAACGGTGGGTTTTGATTCAAGCAACGGTGGTCCGCAGGACAAACTTAACGGTGCGCCGGCCAAAGGCACCGCCAACGGTGGTCCCGCCACCCCAAGTTGCAGCGGCAATACGGTCTATACGGCCCTGCTGGCGCGCAGCGGTGTTCACATGATTGAGAGCGTGGCAGCCCCGACCAGCCAGGAGGATGCGGCGACTTGTTTCATTGGCCGGGTCGAAGCCGCGGTCGATTCCCTTCGCAGGGGCGGCATGGTGATCCTGATGGACGACAAGCAGCGCGAGAACGAGGGTGATCTGGTCTGCGCGGCTCAGTTTGCCACACCTGAGAACGTCAACTTCATGAAGGTCCACGGCCGCGGACTAATCTGCGTGCCGATGACCGGAGAGGCCCTGGACCGGTTAGAGCTGCCGCTGATGGCGCAGAACAATACCAGTCTGCATGGCACAGCTTTCACCATGAGCGTTGATGCTCTGCACGGAACAACAACTGGAATCAGCGCCGAGGATATGTCGGTTACGATTCGGGCGCTGGCTGATCCGGGCACACGCCCCAGCGACCTTGGCCGGCCGGGCCATGTTTTCCCTCTGCTTTATCACCCCGGTGGCGTGCTGAAGCGCGCGGGGCAGACCGAAGGAAGCGTGGACCTTTTGAGGATCGCCGGCCTTAACCCGGCGGCGGTTGTCTGCGAGATTTGCAAGGAAGATGGCAGCATGGCGCGCGAATCCGAACTGCGGGATTACAGCGAGCGCCACAACATACCTCTCGTGCATGTTCAGGACATCGTGAGATACCGCCTGGTCAAGGATAAGCTGATCAGCTTTGCTGACAGCGCAGTCCTGCCCACAGAGTATGGCGATTTCCGCATTCATGGCTATGAGGTGCCGGCGACCGGAGAACACCACGTGGCGCTCGTCTGTGGTGATGTGACCACGGCCGAGCCCGTGTTGATCCGTGTCCACAGCGAGTGTCTGACGGGGGATGTCTTCCACAGCCGTCGCTGCGACTGCGGCCCTCAGCTCGACTGGGCCATGCGCGCTATTGCCAAGGAAGGCCGCGGCGTTCTGCTCTATCTGCGCCAGGAAGGTCGCGGCATAGGCCTGATTAACAAGATTCGCGCCTACGCGCTGCAGGACAAGGGCATGGACACGGTGGAGGCCAATCTGGCCCTGGGCCTGCCCGCGGACAACCGCAACTACGACACCGGAGCGCAGATACTGCTTGATTTGGGCCTGAAGGATCTGCGCCTGATCACCAACAACCCCAGCAAGCTCGTTGGGCTCGAAGCCCATGGGCTGAGAATTGTCGAGCGTGTGCCGATCCCGCTGGAGATCATGTACCACCGTCAGAGCGCAGGCTACCTTGAAACCAAAGTGGCCAAGATGGGGCACATGATTGATCTGGAAGGCGCTGGCGTGCAGGCCGGCGGCTAAGCCGGGGCCGGGCTTGCGCCTTCAGAAGAAAGCGACCTCGGCGGTCGAGGCGCTCTGTAAGGCTGCACCAGCAGATACATCCCGCTCAGGATCGTCAGCACTGTGCTGCCTTCATGAAGGATCACCGCCAGCCAGAGCGGGAGCATTCCGCTGGCTGCGCCGACCAGCAGCAGGAGTATCACGCCGAAGGCCAGAATCAAACCTCGGGTGATGGCCGCCTGGGTGCGGCGGGCCAGCCAGACCGCAAAGGGCAAGGCGGCAAGGTCGTCGCGCATCAGGACAATGTCAGCTGTCTCAAGCGCCACATCCGTTCCGCGGCTGCCCATGGCAAGTCCGATATCCGCCGCGGCCAGCGCCGGGCCGTCATTTACGCCGTCGCCAACAAAAGCGAGCTGACCAAACTCCTTTTGCAGTTTGCGGACTTCATCTACCTTGCTTTCCGGCAGCAGACCGGCGCGGACGCTGTCGGCTCCGATACTGGACGCAACCGCTTCTCCCACCAGCCGGTGGTCGCCAGTCAGGATGACAATGTTCCTGATCCCCAGGCGACGCAGGGACTTGATCGCCGGACCTGCGCTGGGACGGATCCGATCGGCGATGCCGAGGACCTCGTGCCCACCGTCGCTTGACACCACTACAGCGGTGAGTCCGCGCCGTCGTACGGCGCTGACCTCTTCAATGATGCTTGCAGGTACCTCAACACCGTGGGAATCAAAGAGGCTGCGATTGCCTACTCCGACCCAGCGCTGGTCAACCTCACCATGTACGCCTTCTCCAACGTGGGTATCGAAATCAGCAACCTGTCGTAATTCCAGTCCCCGTTCAAGTGCCGCCCTGACTACTGCCTGAGCCAGGGGGTGTTCGCTGACAGCTTCGACTGATGCTGCCAGTTGCAGTAATCGTTCTCGCTCTTCAACCGGTCCGACAGGGTTGCCCAGATACAAAACTGCCGGCGCGCCTTCGGTGAGCGTCCCTGTCTTGTCGAGTGCGATGCTTCGGATACCTGCCAGCCGTTCAAGGTAAACCCCGCCCTTTATCAGAACGCCGCTGCGCGCAGCGCGTGTCAGTCCAGAAAGCACCGCAGCGGGTACACTCATTATCACAGCACAAGGTGACGCGGCGACGAGGAAGACCATCCCGTGATACAAGGCGTCAGCCAGAAGCTGGTGGCGCAGGAAGACATCCCAAAGGGCTACGGCGCTAGCCAGCAGCAGCACGCCGACAACGTAGGTGTTCTGCCAGCGCTCAAAACGCGCCTGGGTAGCAACTTTTTGCTCCTGGGCGGATTGCACCAGTTTTACTATCCGTGCCAGCATTGTGTCGGCACTGGCGTGCGTGACTTCAACCAGCAGACTGCCACGCAGGTTGATGGTCCCGGCAAAAACATCCTGGCCGGGCCCCTTGGACACGGGCAGGCCTTCGCCGGTCAAGGTACTCTCGTCAACATTGCCTCGGCCTTCAAGAATCCGTCCATCGAGCGCCAGTCGTTCGCCAGCACTGACACGCAGCACCTCGCCAGGCAGTATCGAGTCCACCGGACGACGGGAGTCCAGGCCCTTGCTGACGACCGTGGCGTAATCGGGTCGAAGCTGCACAAGTCCGGCTATTGAGCGCTTGGTGCGCTCGAGGGTGTAATACTCAAGTGCCCCGCTGAGGGTGAAGAGGAACAGCAAGCCAATTCCTTCGGCGGGCTGCCGCAGGGCTGCGGCGCCGTAAGCTGCCAGGAGCATCAGGAAGTTGATATCCAGCCGACGCTCCCGCAGTGAGGCAATCGCGCTTGACAACGGCAGCCATGAACCAGCGACAAATGCAATGCCGAATGCCGCCAGTGAAAGGCCTTCCAAAGACATGCGTGCAGCAATGATGCCGCCCAGCCCGCCGGCCGCGCAAAGCAGGGTCAGGATTACGGGTCGAAATGTCGAGATGGCTTGATGCAATGACATGCTCCACTTCATTGTATGTTCACCTACACCATTAGCATCTACATTTGGCCGCAATGAAGCCGTGTCTCAGTCTGCCGTTAGCACAAAGCAGCAGTTGAAAAGGTAGTATGTTTTGATCAGGGAGGCAGCATCATGGCCAGTCAGCAGGAGATAAGAGAACTCGTTCAGCGCGCCTATGGGCAGGTTGCGGACGCCAGGTTAACAGGGCAACAGGCCTGTTGCGACGGCGACAGCGCGTGCTGCGTCGCGCCTGCTGAAGCCGCCTACCGCGTCGAAGAAAGCCACCCCCTGCCGGAAGCGGATCTGGGCCTGTCCTGTGGGAACCCTGTCGCTTTCAGCTTGCTGAAGCAGGGTGATGTGGTTCTTGATCTTGGTTCCGGTGCTGGCCGAGACGTTTTTATGGCAGCAGCACGGGTTGGTTCGACGGGCCGGGCGATCGGCGTGGACATGACGCCGAGGATGCTGGAACTGGCGCGCAGGAACGCTGCCAGCTTCGCCGCCACTACCGGAATGAACAACGTCGAGTTCCGCGAGGGCTTCATTGAAGCGCTGCCGGTGGCGGATGGAGAGGTTGATCTGGTGTTATCCAACTGTGTGATCAATCTCTCGGTCGATAAGCCCCAGGTCTTTCGCGAGGCATTCCGCGTCCTGAAGCCCGGCGGCCGTATTGTGGTCAGCGATATCGTTTTGAACCACGAGCTGTCGGCGGAGCTTGCCAGCGACCCGCGGGTTTATGCAAACTGCATCTCCGGTGCGCTGCTGAGAGATGACTATCTCGGCGCGATCCGGCAGGCCGGGTTTGCTTCAATCGAGGTGCTGGACGACCATCTTTACAGCGCTTCGAGTTGTTGTGGCGACCCGATTTCTGGCGAAATGGGAGCTGAACTGGAAGGCTGCGCCAGCAGCATTACTGTTCTGGCCATCAAAGCCTGATCCCGCAGAGTCCGAATCAGAAAACACGTCCTATACTGCCATTGCGGCCAAGCAGCCGCAACTACCAGTTAGGACAGAAACTTGAAGCACACCCGCCCTTCTCTGCTCGCGAGGCTGCTGCTTGGCTGCATCCCCATCGGGCTGACCTTTACCTCGGCGTCCAATGCTGAAGAGGCGCTGCCGGGATATCACACACCGGAAGAGATCATCAGCGAGCTCAAAGCCCTGGAACAGGCTCCTGTGGCCCAGGTTATCAGCCTTGGCAAGACGGCCCAAGGCCGGGAAATCGTCGCTCTGCGGGTCAGCTCTGCCGTTGGGGACCCTGACTCCAAGCCTGCCATCGCCGTGTTTGGCGCAGTCCACGCACCGCAGCGCATGGCCAGCGAGCTGACTCTCGACTTGGCGCGCGACATTCGCAGCATGGTCAGCGGCGACAACCATCTGGCTGAGGTGGACAGGGTGACCTGGTACTTTGTCCCTGAGCCCAGCCCGGACAGCGCTGCCGCAACTCTCAGCGCGCCTTTCCAGGAGCGTTCTACCAACACTCGGCCCTGGGATGATGACCGCGACGGCGAGGTGGACGAGGACGGGCCGGATGACCTTAACGGCGACGGCTGGATCACCCAGATGCGGGTCAAGGACGGCAGCGGCCCCTGGTTCCCACACCCGCAAGACAATCGCGTGATGATCGTGGCTGACAAGAGCAAGGGCGAGGAAGGTGGCTGGAGTATCCTCACCGAAGGCTATGACAACGACGGCGACGGACAGTTCAATGAAGATCCGGCCGGCGGCGTAGATTTCAACAGGAACTTCTCCTGGCAGTACCCGGACTTTACCGTGGGCAGCGGCCTGAACCCGGTCAGCGAGCCGGAAAACCGTGCCGTGGCCGACTTTCTGTTCAGCCATCCCAATGTCGCCATTGTCTACAGCATCAGCCCGCAGGAAAACCTGGCGCACCAGTGGCGGCCGGCGCAGGGTGGCCAGGGTCCGGGTTATAAGGGGATCGACGGACAGGATGAGACCTACTACAAACTCTTTGCCGACACCTTTGCCAAGTACTGTAAGGACCTGACCGGCCGCGAGGCCGGTGAAGCCCCCGGCCCGGCGGACGCCAGCGGCAGCTTCGCCGCCTGGGCTTACTACCACTTCGGTCGCTGGTCCGTCTCCAGCCCCGGCTGGTGGACCGGCAAGCCGACGGCAGAAGAAGTAACGCCGGTTGTCGTGCCTGATCCGGCCACAAGCTCAGAGGCTGCAGTGTCAGAACCTGCGGTAGAGCAAGTTGCTGGCACACCGGATGATCCTGCATCGGCTCCGCCTGCAGATAGCGGCTGGGACAACAGCGACAGCCGCGGCCAGGAGGAACGCGACCGCCTGAAGTGGCTTGAGCAACAGGGCATCGACGCCTTTGCGCCCTGGACCGCCGTGCAGCACGATGGCCTGGACGAACTCTGGGGTAGCGTGGAGGTCGGCGGCTTCAAGACTCTGCGGCTGATCAACCCGCCCTATGCCTTGCTGGGCACCGGCATTTCAGACTCGGCAGATGACCACAGCAGTGACCTATTCACACTCCAGTCTGAGCTGTTGGCGCGGCTGTTTGTCAGCCTGCCGAAACTTGAGATTGACCGGATCAAGACACAGGCACTGGGCGGCGGTGTCTGCCGGCTCAGCTTGCGCCTGATCAATAACGGCGAGCTGCCGACCATGTCGCAGCTTGGCGCACAAAGCGGCATCACCTATCCGCTGCAGGTCAGCTTGAACCTGCCTGCGGGCGCCAGCATCATCAGCGGAAAGCAGCGGCAGCCTTTGCCGCGGCTGGATGGCAACGGTGGAAGTATCGAACTGAGCTGGCTGCTCAGCTGCCCACAAGGTGGCATGGCTACAGTTGAGGCTGGATCGATCATGAGCGGACAAACCAGCCGGGAAGTGGAGCTTGCGGCGGGAGGAGCAAACTAATGCAGCCACGTTCTTGTTTCGACTGGATCTTTGGCGCGCCCCTGGGCTTTCTGCTGGTCATTCTGCTGTGCAGTCTGGCGACCCGGGCTGGGGCAGCGGATCCTGCTGCCGCCTATAGCGCGCCGGCTCTGCCGGCTAATGTGATGCCCTACCCGCAGATGGGGGCGCCGCAGCGGCCCAAGGTGCCGGCGACCTTCAACACCTATCACGACTACAGCCAGGCGACGATGCTGCTGCAGGCTCTGGCCGGGGCATACCCCGAATATGCCAGTTTGCAGTCCATCGGCCAGAGCTACGGGGGCCGTGAGATGTGGGTGCTGACCATCACCGACCCCAGCACCGGACCTGCGGACAGCAAGCCCGGCATGTGGATCGACGGCGCGATCCATGCCAACGAGATCCAGGCCACCGAGGTGGTTCTCTACACCGCCTGGTTCCTGCTTGAGACTCGCGCCAGCAACAGCTATGTTGAACGGCTGCTCAAAGAGCGCAGCTTCTACCTTCTGCCGATGATGAGCCCGGACAGCCGCGACAGCCATTTCTATGAGGCCAACACCAGCGACAGCCCGCGCACCGGTCAGCGTCCGGTGGATGACGACCGTGACGGGTTGGTGGACGAGGATGGCCCGGAGGACATCGACGGCGACGGCAACCTGTGCCAGATGCGCTACGCCGATCCAAACGGCCGCTGGAAGACCGACCCCGAACACCCGGAGCGCATGAAGCGCTGCGACGACACCGAGCGCGGAACCTATAGCCTGATCTGGGAAGAAGGCATCGACAACGACGGCGATGGCCAGGTCAACGAGGATGGCCCCGGCGGCTACGACCCCAACCGCAACTGGGGCTGGAACTGGCAGCCGCAGTACGTCCAGTGGGGCGCGCATGACTATCCCTTCAGCATTATGGAGAACCGCTATGTGGCGGACTTCCTGAATGCTCACCGTAATATCGCCGGCGGGCAGACCTACCACAACAGCGGGGGCATGATCCTGCACGGACCCGGCGCCCAGGACCGGCCCTACGACTTCCGGGATGACCAGCTTTACCGCAGCGTGTCGGAGATCGGCGTACAGATGCTGCCTGGCTATAAGCCAATGGTGGTCTGGGAAGATCTCTACACGGTCTACGGCGGCGAGTTCGACTGGATGTACAACAACCTTGGCATGTTTGCGATGAGCAACGAGCTGTTCACGACCTTCGACTACTTCAACAAGGCCGCTGACCCGAATGCCGGCTGGCAGGGCAGCCGAGACGACCAACGCAAGTTCGACGACCTGCTGCTCTTCGACCAGGGTTATGTCCAGTGGCATGAGGTGGATCACCCGACCTACGGCAAGGTCGAGGTCGGCGGCCAGAAGAAGGGCTGGGGCCGCCAGCCGCCAAGCTTCATGCTGGAGGAAGAGTGCCACCGCAACATGGCCTTTAGTCTCTACCACGCCGATATGCTGCCGCTGGTCGCGGTACAGAGTGTGACGGAGAAGGAGCTGCCCGGCGGGCTGCGCGAGATCACCGCGGTGGTGATCAACCAGCGGATGATCCCGACGCACCTGAACGCCGACCTGCAGCACGGCTGCTCGCGTCCAGACTGGGTCAGCCTGACTACGGCCACGCGCGGCGGGGCGAGTGTGGATGTGATCGCCGGTTATCTCGGCAGCGACATGTTCTTCCAGACCAGCACGGAACAGAAGCACCAGCCCTGGCGCCTGAGCATCAGCAATATCCCTGGCAACGGCGCGGTCTACTGCCGCTGGATCGTCCGCGCCGGCAGTGGCGATGTGACAGTTACAGTGGACAGTGTGAAAGGCGGCAAGGCGAGCGCTTCTCTGTAGGGGTGGGGCTTGTCCCCACCCATCTCAAGTGGCGCGGGCGTTCCCGCCAGTGTCGACTCGCTGCGGGCAGGCATGCCTGCCACGCCGGGCGGGGACAAGCCCCGCCCCTACAAATGAGGCAGGGCTACACAAGCGATAAACTAGTCGCATGTCGAATTCCCTCCCGTCCATTCCCCTGCCGGTGAACGAGCCGGTGCGCAACTACGCTCCCGGCTCCAGCGAGCGCGCCAGCCTCAAGGCCCGCCTTGAGAGCATGTACAGCGCGCCGCCGGTCGAGATTCCCTGCATCATCGGCGGCAAACGCGTCTTCACCGGCGATGTCCAGAACGTGGTCTGTCCGCATGACCATCGCCACGTGCTGGCGCGGATCCACAAGGCCGGCAAGAAGGAAGTCGCCGGCGCCATCGCCGCGGCGGCCAAGGCTTCCGGCGAGTGGGCGGCGATGCCCTGGGACCAGCGCGCGGCGATCCTGCTGCGGGCCGCCGACATGCTGGCGCTCAGCGGCCAGGGCGGCTGGCGCGACGTGATCAACGGCGCCACGATGCTGGGCCAGAGCAAGAGCGTCTACCAGGCCGAGATCGACTCTGCCTGCGAGATGATCGACTTCTGGCGCTTCAACGCCTATTACTGCAACGAGATTTACAGCCAGCAGCCGCCGGCGCTGAGCCCCGGCATCTGGAACCAGCTTGAGCAGCGCCCGCTGGAGGGCTTCGTGCTGGCGGTCAGCCCCTTCAACTTTACGGCGATCGGCGGCAACCTGCCGACGGCCCCGGCGCTGATGGGTAACGTCGTGCTCTGGAAGCCCGCCGAGGATCAGAGCTATAGCGCCTGGTTCACCATGCAGCTTCTTGAAGAAGCCGGCCTGCCGCCGGGGGTGATCAACTTCCTGCCCGGCGACGGCAGCCTCGTCGGCCCGCTGGCGATGGCCAGCCCCGACCTGGCCGGTATCCACTTCACCGGCAGCACGGCAGTGTTCCAGAAGATGTGGGAGACGGTGGGCAGCAACATCAGCAAGTACCGCAGCTATCCGCGCATCGTCGGCGAGACCGGCGGCAAGGACTTCGTGCTGGCGCACAGTTCCGCTGATCCTGAGGTAACAGCAACAGCGCTGGTGCGCGGCGCATTTGAGTATCAGGGCCAGAAGTGCTCGGCCGCCAGCCGCGCTTACATTCCAAAGAGCCTGTGGCCCAAGGTGAAGAAGAGCATGCTCGGCATGCTGGAAACAATCAAAGTTGGCGACACCCGCGACTTCAGCTGCTTCATGAACGCGGTGATCAACCAGCGGGCCTACGACAAGATTACAGGCTATATCAAGAGCGCGAAGAAGGCCAGCGGCGTCGAGCTGCTGCACGGCGGCAGCTTCAGCGACAAGGTGGGTTACTTCATCGACCCGACCGTGCTGCTGGTGGACAACCCGAAGTACAAGACCATGTGCGAGGAGATCTTCGGACCGGTGCTGAGCGTGCATGTCTATGAGGACCGCCAGTGGGAGAGCACCCTGGGCCTGGTCAATGGCACTTCGCCCTACGCCCTGACTGGCGCCGTGATCGCCAATGAGCGGACCGCCATTGTCCAAGCCAGTCGCGCACTGGTGCACAGCGCCGGTAACTTTTATATCAACGACAAGCCCACCGGGGCGGTCGTCGGCCAGCAGCCCTTCGGTGGCGGCCGCGCATCCGGCACCAACGACAAGGCCGGCGCGCCGATCAACCTGCTGCGCTGGGTCAGCCCGCGGACAATCAAGGAGAACTTCGTCCCGCCGAAGGACTATAAGTACCCCTTCCTGGCGGAGGAGTAGGACTCCAGTAGGGGCGGGCTAGTCCCCGCCCACCTGTAGGGTGCAGACATGCCTGCTCCCTACATCCCGGACTGGCGCAATCACTTGTGCGCCGCCAACTCCCGGCGGTGTACCGCCACCAGCTTGAGGATCATCCAGGCCAGCGCGCCGACCGTCAGCAGGAAAGCCAGCAGGAACATCACCAGCGGGCTGAGCTGCAGCTTCACTGTCTCGCTAGTCACATCAAGGTATGGCCTGAGCTGCCAGTTCTGCACGATCTGGCGCACGATGGCGTGCAGGCCGAGCACCAGAAACTGGCTGATCCCGGTAAACCAGGCCAGGGCCGTGCTAAGCCGCCCGCGCTGGAGCAGGATCAGCAGTAGCGGCAAGAGCGGCAAGGCTGCGGTGGCGATGGTCAAGGGCAGCATTGCTGGCGAGAGCAGCAGCTCCTTCATCCCTGCGGGGCCGAAGTTCAGATAGTAGAGCGACCCGGCGCCGGAGACTGCAACACCTATGACATAGAGTATCAGGCTGAAGCCCGGCACCCAGCGGCGGTATTCCACTCTTTCGCGGCCCGCCAGCACATGGGCGTCGAAGGCGAACCAGGCTGCAGTGGTCGTCAGCGCCAAGCCAAAGAACATCACCATCCTTCCCCACATGCTGGGGTCTCCAGTGTTCAACGCCGTGCCAAGCAATGCGCCATCGAGGTTGTGCTTGGACGCCAGTGCCTCCCATCCCGCCATATTGGCCATCAGGGTCCAGGCGTTATGGAAGACAAAACCAATGGCGATGAACAGCATCGCTGCGAGCCAGCCGGTTGCCGCCTGCCAGCCCGGCATGGAGCGCTTTTGCTCGACCTCCCGCCGCAGGCCGATGGCATAGATATAGACGCTGTAGTAGGCCAGACAAAGCATAGCGATGATACTTAGCCACCACCAGGCCATCAGGATTGTTGCGCTGTAGAACACGCGGTAGTAGGCCACCTGGATAAACAGCAGCGGCACGATGCCCAGGTTGACGCCCCAGGCGACAATGAAGGGCATCTGGCCCATCAGCCGGGCGCTGGCGCGGCGGGCCTGCGGGCCGGGGCTGAGCTTCAGCAGCATGGCGACCAGGATTCCGGCGTACCACAGGTTCATCGGAACCATATGGAGCGTGAATCCCAGTACCTTGAAGAAAACCAGGAACCACCAGGGAGCAGGGTAGCCCATGGCATTGACTGGCGCGAGCAAGGTGGTCGGATCCATTACTTTGATTCCTCCGTCAGCGCGGCGCCATCAACTGCCGCGCTGGTATTGACACCGGCATGCAGCTCGCCAGCCGGCTCGTCGTTTCCGAGGTACATGCCGCCAGGGTTTGGCAACTGAATACTCTTGAGGTATTCAACCAGCAGCTGGGCTTCCTCATCAGTACCGCTCCAGGGCGGCATGAAGAAGTGTGCCTTATCTGGATAGCGTGCAACCAGATAGAGCATCTGATCATCCCAGCCGCGGGTCAGGTGCGCGGCAGCGGACAGGCCCTCTGTGGTGGCGTGGCAGTCGTTGCAGTGATATTGGTACAGCAGCGCGCCCAGCTTAACCTGGTCCAAAATGGGCAGTTCCAGAGCCTCTGCTTCATCGACACGCTCCGGCTCACCAGGCTTCGTACTCAGGAGTCGCGGATAGTGCCGGCGCAGATAGGCTCTGGTCCAGACGCCGCTTTCCATAAAGCCGTCGGCCTGGGTCTGGCGTACGTCGCTGGCCAGAATCTGGTTGCCCAGAACCACGTTGTAGCTGACATAGGGTTTGCGAATCGCCTCCCTGATGTACTCGCCAGTAGTCAATGCGGCGAAACCAAGACCAAGCAGTACGATGGCGAAACCGGGGCTGAGCCAGCCTGGATGCCGGTAGGGCCCGAGATAGAGCAGGGCAAAGGTTGCAATTGTGAGCGCGAATACGATGATCATCAGCACGTTAAGAACTGCGGCGCCATGCAGGGCTGCTTTTGCCGATTCCGGCAGCACGGCATACCACCACAGCCCGCCAAGGCTGACCAGCGCTGATCCCAGCAGAGCCGGGCGGATGCTGCGCAGTTCTATGTATCGTCTCAGTGTGTCCTGCCTGGCCTTGAGGCTGGCATGGAAATAGACATACAGCGAAGCCAGCAGCAGTGATCCCCCGGTGCGGGCAAGGGTCTGAGGCAGGAATTGCGGGTTGAGGAAGCCGTCCCAGAAGTCATGTGTCTCAGGCCAACGGCCGGGATCGAGCATGAAGGCAGTGATGCCGGTGATCAACACAAGGCTGATCCAGGCCGCGCCAGCGTAGGCGAAGCCAATGGCAGTATGCGTCGCGGGGTCGAGCCGTTTCCAGTAATAGTAGAAGATAAACCCGGCCGCCAGCTCGATGACAAAGAAGCACCACTCGGTGGCCCAACCGAAGACGAAGTTATGGATCAGGACCTCAGTCGCCAGCGGACTGGCCAGACCGATGATCCACCAGATACCGACACCCGTTATAGCTCCAAAGACCACTGTCAGCAGGATGAAGAACCAGGCATGCTGCCGCAGGTAGTCGAGGTAATCGGCCTTCCCGGTCTTGTAGGCATGGCGGGTTTCAAAGGCCAGAAAGAGGCCACCGCCAACCGCGTAGTGCGAAACCAGCACATGAATCACGGCGATAGCCGCAATCAACATCGGCGCTGTCGCAAAAGGTACATACCACCACGGATAGTGCATGACTTTCACCTCCCGGATAGCTACTACCTGCCCTGTCGGCCAATATCGTGAAAAAAATCACGATATGTCTGATTTTCCAGAGATTACCGGGCCGGGAAGATACGACCGGTAACGCAGCCCGGAGATGGCGCCTTCAACAGTTGAGCTAGTATCGAACCTTGGGCAGAGTTGTCCGCAGTGGGGCAGCAAGGCGGCGAAAATACTTGTTGTCGCGTGGCAGCTCTGGCAAAGTGCTTGGATCCACTGCTGGCGCATCGAAGTAATTGTCTATAAGTGCCGCCAGCCGCGCGGAGGCGATCAGGTGCTGGGGGGCAGCTGCCGTGTAAACGATCGCAACGTGAACAAGAAAGACGCCGAATGTGCAAACCAGTAGCAGCAGTATCAGTCCGGTAGCCCATGACCACCGATACAGCACCTCTATGTTCACCTGTCGTCTGGGACTGCGATAGCGCCCCATCGAACCGAGCCATTTCTTGTGTCTGGAGTAAAGGAAGATCGCCTCGAAGATCAGGGCGCTGCTGTACAGGTGCTGTTCAAGTGACACCAGCTTTCCACGCAGAGGCATGCCCAGGAATCGTTCGCGCCAGGCCTGGTCCATTTCTCGCTGGATGTCCTCGCCGCTCAGCAGCAGGGCAAAGTCGGAGTCATAAATACCCTTGAGCATCTGACAGTAGTAGTAGGGATACAACTTATGCAGGTTGATGAAGAGAGCGAGGCTGGATAGCAGAAAGAAAACGCCGAGCACGCCCTGAACGGCTAAGGTTGCGACACCAATCTGAAAACTCATGGCATTGGCAGAGCTGAAGCCCTTTACGAGTTGCAGCGCAAGCTGCCAGAGCCCAAACAACATCGCCAGACTCAGCAGGCAGCAGATGAAGGATCCGATTCGCCCCAGCCGAACGGCCAACGGCGCCTGACGTCGGATTCGTTCCCGCATTACTGCTAGCCTCTCAGGCAAGGGCAGGCTGGCGATCTTCTTGTCAAGGACAGTCAAGGTGCAGCATTCTAGGCCAGATCCGGGCCTGTCAGATAATCCCCGTTGCAGTGGGGTATTCTGGAATCCTTGAGCATTCCTGCACAAAGCCTCTGGCGACCGCCGCAACTGCGCAGCAGCGATCCGGACGGGCATCGCGCCTCAACCTGGACAGAGCTGTTCTTCGACCTGATTTTCGTGGTCTGTATTTCAGAACTTACACATGCCTTGCTGGGACAGCCTGACTGGACAGGTGTCCTGCGCTATTTCGCGCTCTTCGTGCCTGTCTGGTGGTCCTGGGCCGGCGGAACCTTCTACAGCGACCGCTTTGATGCTGACGACATCAGCCACCGCCTGATCGTTGCGCTTCAGATGCTCTTTGTTGCCGCGATGGCCAGCACAATCCATGCGGCCTGGACCAGCCAAGCGGCTGGCTTTGCGATTTGCTATGCCCTGGTGCGCAGCACTGTGATCTTCAACTATTTGCGGGTCGGCTGGCACCATCCTCATACACGCCGATTTGTAAACAGCTACGCCGCGGGCTTTGCCGTTGCGGCAGCGATGTGGCTGGCCTCGATCTGGATTCCGGCGCCCTGGCGCTTCTGGTGGCTGGGGCTCGCTATGCTGGTTGATCTTGGCACGCCGGTCATGGCCCGCAGTTTCAACGCCAGCTTCCCTCTGCATCGCAGCCACCTCCCCGAACGCTTCGGCCTCTTCACCATCCTGGTGCTGGGCGAAAGCGTAGTTAGTGTTGTGGCGGGCTATGCGCAGGGTGAGCCGGGCTTGCTGCGCGCGCTGGTCGCGGCCATGGGCTTCGCCGGCATCTTCGCGTTCTGGTGGATCTACTTCAATAGTATTGAGGGCACGGGCCTCAACCAGGGCTATCGCGAGCGGATTACCTGGATTTACTCACATCTGCCGCTGCTGGCCGCTCTGGCTGCAGTTGCTGTCGGCGTGCGCATGGCGGTCGCCGGCGCTGACTCAATCATGGCTGCGCCTGTGCGCTGGCTGCTCTGCAGTGCGCTTGCTGTCGCCTACGGCATGCTCGGAGTCCAGCATCTGAACGCCATGGGACAGACCTGCCCCAAGCTGCTTCTTCGTAAGGGCTTGCTGCGCTTTGCCACAGCGGGGGGCGTGCTGACCATCGCCGCCTTCGCCGAGCAAACGCCAACTCCGGTAGTAGCACTGCTGCTTATGCTTCTGGGCGCCTTCAATGTGATTTACGACCTCGCGCTGCAGGCTATCTGGCTGCGCGAACTGGCGGGGATCAAGCGCGAGGCCGAACTGAAAGAGGAAACGGCGGTCCAGGGTATGCAACTGGACGGCGGGCTTGATCTTGATCCTGTGTAGGCACCTGAAGCAGGCGACTCACGCGCGCCGGGGCTAGAATACGCGGGTGCTTTGCGGCGCCGAGACAAGACTTCATCCTATAAGTGAACACAATGAGCATCCAACAGATAACTGAACAGATCACTGAGGCCTTTGCCGGCCTCAAACATGACATTGACATGGCTGTGCTCTTTGCTGAGCTTGGCCTCGGCCTGCCAGGCTCGGAACAGCCCGGCGCCTTCGACGGTGACAAGTGGGGTGGGGGCGGCGCTGTGCTGGACGTCCACAGCCCCATCGACGGCGAGCTGCTGGGCAAGGTGCGCATGGCCGACGCCGCGGATTACGAGCGCACCATGCAGCGCGCCTCGGCGGCTTTCGCGGCCTGGCGCAGCGTGCCGGCGCCGAAGCGCGGCGAGGTGGTGCGCCAGCTTGGCGACGAGCTGCGCCGCCACAAGCGCGCGCTCGGCACACTGGTTACGCTGGAAATGGGCAAGATCCGCGCCGAAGGCGAAGGTGAAGTGCAGGAGATGATCGACATCTGCGACTTCGCGACCGGCCTCTCGCGCCAGCTCTATGGCCTGACGATGCACTCCGAGCGGCCGGGACACCGGATGTATGAGCAGTGGCACCCCGTCGGCATTGTCGGCGTGATCAGCGCCTTCAACTTCCCGGTGGCGGTGTGGGCCTGGAATGCCGCGCTGGCCTGGGTCTGCGGCGATGCCGTGCTCTGGAAGCCCAGCGAGAAGACGCCGCTGACCGCCATTGCCTGCACCAAGATCGCCGCGCGCGTGTTCGAGCGCAACGGCTTTGACCCGGCGCTCTGCGCCCTGCTGGTCGGCGACGGGCCGAGCATCGGCGAGCTGATGACTAAGGACCGCCGCATCCCGGTGGTCAGTGCGACCGGCTCCTGCCGCATGGGCCGCCGCGTCGGCGCGGTGGTGGCCGAGCGCCTGGGCCGCAGCATCCTGGAGCTGGGCGGCAATAACGCGATTATCGTGTCGGAGAAGGCCAGCCTGGACCTGGCCGTGCGCGCGATCCTCTTCGGCGCGGTCGGCACCGCCGGACAGCGCTGCACCAGCACGCGCCGGATCATCGCCCACAGCTCAATCTATGAGCAGCTCAAAGAGCGCCTCGTCAAGGCCTACGGCCAGGTGAAGATTGGCGACCCGCTGGCGGAGGGCACCCTGATGGGCCCGCTGATCGACACGGCGGCGGTCGAGACGATGCAGCAGGCAATCGAAGCGCTGAAGGCCGAGGGCGGCACGGTGCTGCTGGGCGGCGAACGGCTCAGCGGCGAGGGATTTCCCGGCGGCGGCTATGTTTCGCCCTGCATCGCCGAGGCGCGCCCGGAGATGCACATCGTGCAGGAGGAGACCTTCGCGCCGATCCTGTACCTGTTGAAGTACGACACGATTGAGCAAGCGATTGCGATCCAGAACGGCGTGGCCCAGGGCCTGAGCAGCGCGATTTTCAGCGACAGCATGCGCGAGGCAGAAGCATTCCTAGCGGCGAGCGGCAGCGACTGCGGCATTGCCAATGTGAATATCGGCACCAGCGGGGCGGAGATCGGCGGCGCTTTCGGCGGCGAGAAGGACACCGGCGGCGGCCGCGAGAGCGGCTCGGACAGCTGGAAGGCCTACATGCGCCGCCAGACAAACACGATCAACTACAGCGACAGCCTGCCGCTGGCGCAGGGGATCAGCTTCGGCGAGTAGGTGGTTTTGTCCGCTACTGCGCTACAATAGCGGCTTGCCCGGCGCCCCTCGTGCCGGGAAAAGGTGAGCTTGCGCGGAGTTCGAACAAATAGGCCGCGCGCGTGTCTAACCATGCGGCCCTGCCGCCTGCGCAGGAGGGAGAATGAACATGGAATGCAGTCCCTGGTGGAACCGGTTGGCCGCTTTTGCTGCCTGCCTGGCGTTGATCACCCCGCTCACCTTGCTGGCGAGCTGCAATGATGACTCTGCTGATATGGCCAGCCAGATCTCTGGCGGCGGCAAGCCGGCCGGCGGCGGTGGCGGAGCGGCCAAGCCTGCAGGTGGCGATTCCGGCGGTGCCAAGGGCGCGGCCGGACAGAAGCCCGGCCTGCCCGGTAAAGCTGGCGGTCAGAAGCTTCCTGGTCTGCCCGGCAAGCCAGGTGATGAGCCTGCGGCCGAGGGCGCCGAGGGCGAGAAGGGCACTGAAGTCGATGGCGACAAGGTAATGGTTGACGGCCAGGAAGTGCCTCAGCCAAAACTGAGCATCAAGATCCTTGATATCCATGGCCCCCCGATGTACGAAGACGCGGGCCGCTATGACCTTAAGGTTGAGGTCACTCTGGAAGAGTATGTCGATGCCAAGGTCTGGAAGATTGTGGCGCTTGATGGTGAGGGCAAGGAAGTCGGTACCGACCTGCAGTTCCTGTATTTCCCATTGAACCAGCCACAGACCTTTGCCTTTAACGATCTGTACTGCATGAAGAAGCCGACTGATGTCAAGCTGATCTACACCGGCAAGGACGCCAAGAAGCCGGGTGGAGACGGTGGCGAAAAGGCTGAAAAGGGTGGTGTTAAGGGTGGCGGCGTCAGTGGTGGCACTGGCACGGCTCCCAAGGCCCCCGGCGGCAGCGGTGGTAAGTCTGAAGGCGGCGGTGAGGATAAGGGCGGCGGCGATGCCGGTGCCGAGGAAGGCGAGGACTAGTCCTCCTGCCCAAACAAGAGCATGAAGGTAAAGGGCTCCGCTGCGGCGGGGCCCTTTTCACATCTTATCTTTTCAGGCTGCAGCGAGGCTTGAGCTGAGGCAGGTATTTTGTCTACGGGTTCGAAAGAAAGCGGCTGATTACAGTAAGACTGGCTGCGAAGTCCTCATTTCTTACCAGCACGTTGTCCGGCACGTTCAGATGCAGCGGCGCGAAGTTCCAGATCGAACGCACGCCGCCAGCGACCATTTTGTCGGCAATCTCCTGGGCAGCCCAGACATTGACGGTGATAACGCCAATCTCCACACCGAAGATCTCCAGCACCTGAGGCAACCGGTCAATAGCCAGCACCTGGACCCCGCCGATACTGCGTCCGACCAGTTCACGTCGGATGTCAAAGGCACCAACCACATTGAAACCGAACTCGGCGAAGCGCGAATACTCCAGCAGGGCCCGCCCAAGCTTACCTACTCCGCAGACTACGGTTGCATGCGTGCGGTCAAGTCCCATCGCCCGGCGCAGGGCCTGAGTTGCGTCCTCCACCCGGTACCCATGCTTTGGCTGACCTGACACCCCGATGGCTGCCATGTCCTTGCGCACCTGTGTGTCGCCAATGGAAAGATAGCTGGCAAGCTCCCGGCTGGCGATGTGTTCCTGCCCTCGGTCCAGGGCGTGCTGCAGCATCAGGTAGTAGCTGTACAGCCTTTCAACCGAGGAGCGCGAAAGCTCATCAGCCCCTCCGGAGGAGCCTCCGGGTCGCGCCTCGTTGTCTCTGTCTCTACTCATTTCAGCCACTGATGCCAGCAGATTAGCACTTTATCAACAGGCCAGTGATTAATTTCGTGTTACAATTTAACCTGTCTGTAACCACACAGACCACGGGTGAGCCTGGGGGAGGCTAGTACTGGCGGAGCCAGGGGCATATTCCTCGCCTGGGCCTGGACTGTTGTCCATTGCAGCGAATCTAAATTTGACTTGCCTGCGTCTGTCAGCTTGGGTAATCTATCTTTCGGGATAGTCCAGTTGGCAGAGGCATGCGACCAGATATGAAGACAAGGCAGCAAACCCGTGCGGGCTTCTCGATGATCGAGCTGCTGATGGTGATCGCCATTATGGGCATCATCGTCACGCTGACGATCTCAGGCCTGCTTGCCGCGCGTCCGCACGCGCAGCTTGAGCGCGGCGACCTTGTCGTCAGCCAGACCCTTAACCAGGCGCGTAACCTGGCCGTCAGCAACGAGCGCGCGGTTCGGGTTGTCTTCAATATTGACGACAACGTGATGGTGACCGAGGAAGCCGATCCTGGCACTGAAGACTGGACCGAGGCCTTTGCGCCTGTAGAACTGCCCGACGGAGTTGAATTCAGTGAGGACGGCAACACCTTCCCCGACACAACTGTGCAATTCACCCCGCGCGGCAGCCTGATGGCCGGCGGCGAAATCGAGATTCTCAGTTCTACCGGTGAGTCAACGGTCTTCACCGGAACACTGGCAACAGGCCGCTTCCCGCTCTCCGGAGGGCACACAAGATGATTTTCATGCTCTTTAGCAAAAAGCGCCGGCGCGGCTTCAGCCTGATCGAGATGTTGATCGGGATGGTGCTGCTGGCTATTGGCCTTGGCGCGATGGCCGCGCTCAGCATTTCTGTCAGCAACCTGATGAGCCGCAACCAGAACTACTCGGCCGCCTGCAACCTGGCTGAGCAGAAACTGGAAGAGCTGCGCAACGACGATTATGGCGCCATAGCAGATGGCGACGACGGCGGCCAGATTGACTCAGCCGGCGGCGATGAAGGCGATGCCATCTATACCCGCACCTGGGTCGTCGAAGAGGACGAGCCCGCTGCAAATATGAAGACTGTGACCGTCACGGTAACATGGAGCCAGTGGGGCGAGACGCGCACCTATGAGCTGCGCGGGGTGGTGGCCAATGACTAAGACCAGCCTGCGCCTGCGCCATCGCCGGGGATTCAGCCTGATCGAGACACTGGTTGTGATTGTGATCAGCATGCTGGTAGCCGGGACAATCGTGACTCTGATGGTTGGCCAGATGCGCACTACCTCATCGCTCAACCGCGACATGCTCAATGAGCAGAGCCTGCGCGACAACATGGCCTATGTCATGGATGAGCTGAACGCGATGGGTAACAACACTGCCGAACCCTTCATGTCCGAGGCTACGGAGAGCAGCATTCAGTTCAACGGCGATGTCGACAACGACGGCAGCGTTGACCAGATCGAATATGTCTATGACGAAGATGAAGGAACTCTGAGCCGTACGCTGCGCAGCAGTAGTGATGGCGGGTCCACCTGGGACGACGTATCAACCGATGTGCTGATCCCGAACATTGAAGAGCTTGAGTTCATCTACTACACCGCGGGTAACACTGAGACGGATGTCGTCGACGATGTTACTGCGGTCCAGATGAGGGTCAAACTGGACGAGGGGGCTGGCGCCACCGAGTTCAACAACGGCCGGATCGCCAAAGAGGAACAGGTATCGCGGGTAACCATCCGCAACCGGACGCTGGATTAGCGTCCGCCGCTTTCGACAAGGAGAGCATATGTCCGCTGGAAAAATGAACGGGATTCTGAAAGGCCGCCGCCAGGGCTCCGCCATGGTGCTTGCGCTGATGGTCGGCATGCTGCTGATTGTGCTGATCACTGCCACCATGGCCCTGGCGATCGTTGATACCGAGACTGTCAACGACTATTCACGCAACCGTCAAAGCTTCCAGGCGGCTGACAGCGGACTGGAGCACGGCAAAATGGTCCTGGCAGCGAGCCTGCAGGGCTGGGATCTTCCGGCTGCGACGACGACGGATGATGTTGATTCCTACGCCGAGGATGCCGAGACTGACCTTGACGCCAATAACCAGGATGTTTCACTGCTGGTGGATACGGGCGAAAACATAGACACCTTGCTGCCGCGGCAGGAAGACACCCTCTTCGGTTCACTCGAGGCCGGCGATGATGACGCTGGAGTGCCGGCGGTTGATTACGACGTGGCCTTCGATGTCCAGCCGACCCAGATTGAGTATCCTGCGGCGGGCGACATCTCCTATCGCCACGTTTTCCATTACGACTACACGATCACAAGTACTGGCAGCGCCGATATCGGCGGCCAGGACAACAAGGCCACACGGGTGGAGAGCGGTTCCTTTGAGACTGAGGTTCTGCGTCCCTCGTTTGCGACTTACGGTTATTTCACCAACAGCATGAAGAACCAGTACAACCAGCAGCTCTGGTTCTTTGATGGTGAAACCTATGACGGCAAGACCCATGTCAACGTGGCCCCGCCCGAAGGCCAGGCAGCCTTCTGGGGCACTGCCACCTTCAACGGCCCCTTCACCGCCGTGCAGGACAGCTATGAAGACTCCGTTCTGGGCGGCGGTGCTGCTCCCGTCTTCAATGACACGGTTGAGTGGGGCGTGGACCCTATTGCCACGCCGACCAACGGCTGGTCTCAGCTGCGCGCCTCAGTCGGCGATTATGCAAACATTGAAAACCAGAGCGCGCCGACCAACAACGAAATGCGCGCCATTCTGGGTCTGACTCAGAACGGCAACGCTGTCCCCAACGGCCTGTACTTCGCCCAGGGTGCCGGCGGCAACGCCAATGGCGGCAGCCAGCTGCTCGGTGGATTGATGATCAAGGGCGATGCCAACGAGATCGCCTTCTCGCGTCCGAGCGCCAACATTCAGCGCACGACCATCAAGGTCGGCGCTGATACCTATGTCATTGACGACAACCGTTCCTCCAAGACCAGCAGTGTCAAGAAGAACAGCAATACGCCCGTGACTTTCAATAAGCAGTTCAACGGACTGATCCATGTCGAGGGCAACGTACTGTCGCTCAAGGGTGACGGCAGCCCGACCGGCGCAGATATCGAGAGCGGTCACAAGATCACCTTGAGCGCAACTGGCGATGTGAAGATCTACGACCACATCACCTACGAGACGGATCCGATCGCCAACCCCAGCGCCAAGAACATTCTCGGAATCTTCTCCAGCGGTGGCAACATCTGGCTGGGCAAGACGGCCCCGACCGACCTGAAGCTGCATGCGACGATCATGGCCACCGGCACCGGCAAGGGCGTCGGAGCTGAGTCGCTCGCCATCAACGGCGGCTATGACTTCAACTACGCCAACAAGGGCAAGTGGAAGCTGCTGGGTGGGCTGATCGAGAACAAGGACCAGACGACCGGCGTGTTCTATAACTCGGGAAAGATCACCGGCTACACCTGGGACTTCACCTACGACGACCGCTTTGCCGGTGGCGCTGCGCCGCCCTACTTCCCCTATGTGACCAAGTTCACCATGGGTGTAAACAACCTGCACAGCGAACAGCGCGGCCGGAAGTATTACTAAAGTTCGGCCAAATTAGGGCCATAACTAAGTAGCCTTCTGCACAGCGCTGTAAGTTGCACTACAATCCCCAAGGCGCGCCCGCGCGCGCCTGGAGGGGTGTAATTTGGATAACCCGGTAGACAAGAGCTGGGAATTCAGGGTTGGAGGGGCATCTGCGCCGGTTGGCGCTACCACGGGCCTCCGGCCAGACGTTCCGGTACATCATCAGCGTTCGCCGCAGAATATTCCGACGGCGCCGCCGACTGGTACCACCGTGACGGACGGCGCGCGCGCCAAGAATGCTCTGGATTTCTACACCATTCTCGACCTGCTCAAGAGCGCGGTCGAGCAGGGCGCTTCGGACCTGCACCTGACGGTGCACGCGGCGCCGCATATCCGCGTTGACGGCGAGCTGCGTCCGCTGGCGCTGCCTGCACTTACGCCGCCGGAGATCAAGGATCTGGTTTATTCGATGATGACCGAGATCCAAATCAAGACCTTCGAGCTGGACCACGAACTGGACTTCGCCTATGGCACCCGCGGCCTCGGCCGCTTCCGCGTGAACGTGTTTATGCAGCGCGGCGCGGTGGGCTGCGTTATCCGCTCGGTGCCGACGATCAAGCACAGCATCGAAGCCCTCGGCCTGCCGGCAACCACCAAGGACCTGATCATGCGCCCGCGCGGAATCGTGCTGGTCACCGGCCCGACAGGCTCCGGCAAGAGCACCAGCCTGGCCGCGATGATCGATTACATCAACGAGAACCGTTCGGCGCACATCATGACTGTCGAGGATCCGATTGAGTTTGTGCATGAGCACAAGCGCTGCCTGGTCAACCAGCGTGAGCTGGGTTCCGATACGAAGACCTATTACGACGCCCTGCGCCATGTACTGCGCCAGGATCCGGACATCATTCTGGTCGGCGAGCTGCGCGACACCGAAAGCATGGGCACTGCGATCACCGCAGCGGAAACCGGCCACCTGGTGCTGACAACCCTGCACACCAACGACGCGGCCCAGACCATCGACCGAATCATTGACGTCTTCCCTCCGCATCAGCAGGGCCAGATCCGGCTGCAGCTGGCTAACAGCCTGCAGGCGATCTTCTGCCAGACCCTTTGCCGCAAGATCGGCGGCGGCCGCGTATTGGCTTATGAGCTGCTGGTGGCCAATAACGCGATTCGCAACCTCATCCGCGAGGGCAAGATTCACCAGATCCCGACGATGATTGAAACAGGACAGGCGCACGGAATGAAGACCTTGCAGATGCATCTGATTGAACTGGTCAAGAAGGGCATCGTAACCAAGGAAGAAGCCCGGGCGCATGCCACGAACCCCACGGAATTCGACAAAGCTTTCACAGTTTAGATAGCGGACCAGCCCGCAGTGGCAACACGGGGCCTTTACAAGCTGCAAGCTGGTCTGTTATTTATGTGCATACCCCGTTCGGCGCAAGGTTTTGAGGGTTGAGGATTTAGATAAGAGTTTGCGCTGTGTTTAAACAGGGGTTTACCACAAGGGCCGCAAAAGTGTGTATAACTTTTGCGACCAACGGAGCGAACGTATGGCGACCTTTACCTACAACGTCCGAACCTCCACAGGTCAGGTGACCGCCGGAGTCCTGGCAGCGGAGAGCAGGGTTGACGCCCTGAACTCCCTGAGAGGCAAGGGGTTTTATGTTCTCGACCTGGTCGAGCAGGATCCCGAGGCGGTAATTGACAAAGCGGGTTTCGGGGGTGGCCTCTTCCAGCGGGTAAAGCTGCAGGAACTGGCAATCTTCACGAAGCAACTGGCTGCCATGGTCGGGGCGGGCATTCCGATTACGAAGTGTCTGACCACCCTGGCCAAGCAGCAGAAGAATGAGTACTTTGGCAAAATTCTGAACGCGGTCAAGAACGACGTGGCTGCCGGCCTGTCGCTGTCTTCAGCGATGAGCAAGTATCCCGGAGTCTTCAACGCCATGTTCATCAGCCTGCTGATCAGCGCTGAAGAGACCGGTACGCTGGATTCCACCCTGGAACAGCTTGCCGCCACCTTCGAGGCTGAAGTGGCCCTGCGCCACCAGATCAGCGCCGGCATGCGCTACCCCCAGATTGTGGCGGTGGCAGCCCTGATGGTCGTGGTCTTCGTGATGATCTTCGTGATACCCCAGTTCAGCGAGATCTTCAAAACCCTTGGCGCGAAGCTGCCGCCGATTACAGCGGTGGTGGTGGGACTGGCGGTCTTCATGAAGACCTACTGGTACATCATCATCCCGACCTTTTTCCTGGTTCCCTGGGTGCTGAAGATCATCAACGCGATGCCGGGCGGTCGTCAGGCCCTGGACCAGATCAAGCTCAAGTTACCGGTTTTCGGCGACCTGAACAAGAAGATCATCCTGTCGCGCATGTCACGTGTGTTCGCCACCATGTTATCTGCAGGCGTGCCGATCCTTAAGGCGCTGACCATCGTGGAGCAGACCACCCTCAATGCAATTTATGAGGGTGCCTTCCAGAAGGTCCGCAGCGCAGTCAAGGAAGGCCGCAATATCAGCGGGGAGCTGGAGAAGTTTCCAGCCCTGTTCCCGCCAATGGTAACGGCAATGGTCGCTGTGGGAGAGGAGAGCGGTACCCTTGACCACATGTTGCTTAAGATCAACGATTTCTACACCGTTGAAGTTGATACAACGGTGAAGAAGCTAACGTCTCTGATTGAGCCGGTGTTGATCGGAACCCTGGGCGTAATCATCGGTTTTATCGTGGTTGCCCTGTGGATGCCGCTGTTTAAGGTGATCGAGCTGATTCAACAGCTCGATTAGTTTCCCAAACCAAACCGTTTCGGAGGATCCGATATGTTTAACCGTTATATGAAGAAGAGCAAGAAGGGCTTCAGCCTTATCGAGCTCCTGATTGTCATCGCGATCATCGGCATTATTGCCACCATCGCCATCCCCCTTCTGCTGAGCGCGCGTAACAACGCGATCAACGAGAAGGCCCGCAACTCCCTGCGCACCGTGATCAGCGCTGAGGCCGCCTACTACGCCGCCAACGGCGCCTATGGCGACATGGCCGCCCTGAACGGCGGTGGCTACCTGGATGACCGTTTTGCGGCCGATCCGGCTGACCTGGGCCAGGGCATCACCGTGACCATCACGGCGAACGCGCAGGATTACACTGCCTCCGCCTCCGGCGCGACCCACAATTATGACGCCGACGAGTCCGGCGCCATCACCGAAAGCTAAATCAACCAAGGCGACTGAGCCTCGGTCATAACCAACCTTCGACTTCGCAAAGATAGCGAAAACTACCCCCGGGGAGCGGGTCTCCCCGGGGGTTTCTGCTTTTCTTGCTCATTTATCTGACCAGGTTCGGAATTCAAAGCTCCGTTTGCTTTGCCGGAGGCAGATTTATGGACCTCCTCGATGCGTCTCTGCCACAACACTCCTGAATACTCGGGCATGTCCTTGTCTACACATACGGGTAGTACATGCGATAAGGCCTTGATGACACTCTCCTTATGCCAAGCCTGATGCAGCCTTAAAAGCGGCCGATTAAACACCAGTCAAATCTGGTGTACAAGATGTGGATAAGCCTTGACCTTGTATAGACGTTGCCCTATACTCGCTGCTGGGGTACTGGTCGTCCCACGGCGACCAAATAAAACGGAAAACGGGGTTGAGGGGTGAGTACAAGTAGCCTTAGCAAGTACGCCGCCTCCGGTCTCCTGGGACTGCACTTCACGCCGGAAGAGCTCTTCATTGGTGTGGGGCACAGGCAGGGCCGGACCTACCACGTCGGTAACCTTGGCTGCGTGGACATCCGTCCGCATATGCTCGAGGGCGGCGAATTCAATTTCGGCACTCTGGTGCCGGCGATCCAGAGCGCGCTGGTGGAATACAAGATCCGCACGCGCAGGGCTGTCTTCAGCTTCCCGGTGAAGTTCCCCTGGATCCGTGTGCTGGAAGTGCCGGCGGTGCCGGATCGTGAGCTGGCACGCATTGTCCGCCTGGAGGTTGAGCGCCTTTATCTCGACTCCACCGTGGACAAGCTGATCGACTTCTATCCGCTTGAGAGCCATAAGGAAGCCGGCCCGGGCGGAACGATCAAAGTGCTCTCGGTGGCAATTCCGCGCAATGCTGTCGCGCCCTATGTTGACCTGCTGCATCAGGCCCGCCTGGAGACCGTCGGGGTAGACCTGGCGGAGGTCAGCGTGCTGAAGCTGGCAGCGATGCAGGGAATCAACTTTGCCGACGGCATCACGCTGGTGCTGAACTTCAACATGCAGAGCACTGACCTGCTGCTGCTGGAGAACGACACGCTGCAGCTGGTGCGAAAGGTCGGCCAGGGCAAGCAGCAGCTGCGGGAGGTATTTGCGCGCGGCCTGCCTTCGGACAACCTGGCCCGCGAGGACCTCGGCAAGCTGGAGTGCCGCCTGCCCTCAGAGTTCGTCCGCCTGGCGAATGACTATGTCTCCTCCCTGCTGGGCGAGATCCGCCGTTCCATCGAGTTCTATCTGACCGAACTCAAGCGCGCTGAAGGCAATGTCAGCAAGGTCGTGGTGGCCGGCAGCGGCTACTGGCCGGTAAACCTGCCGGAGATTCTGGGCCAGCAGTTGCACCTGCCGCTGATTGACCTCAGCTTCGACCGCCTGCCCAATGTTGTTTGCGATACGGCCTTCGGGCCCTCATTCCCGGCTCTCGGTGTTTACGCTCCGGTGGTCGGTTCTGTGCTCGCGGGGGTGGCCTGATGAACAGTAACTACTCGCGGATCCAGATCAACCTGCTGCCGTCCGAGCTTAAGCCCGGGCCGTCAGTACGGTTTGGGGTCCTGCTGGGTTTCCTGTGTATCTCCGCGGTTCTGGCCTATGTGATGATCGACAGTGTCATCAGCCTTAACCGCATGGCCTACTACAAGGAATCCAACGCTGAGCTGAAAAAGCAGATCGAACAGCGCCAGGTCGACGAGAAGTTCTACAACGAACTGATTTCCATCAAGGACAGCGTCGATTCCTATGGCCGCCTGATCTCGATGGCCTCGGTTGACTATGTTGAGATGCCGCTGATCATGGAGCGCATGTCCGGGCTGCTGCCTGACGGTGTGTTCCTGCGCGCGGTGTCCAACGACAAGCCGGCCGAAGGTTCCAACTATGTCGTTCTGCGCTTCCTGCTGTCAGCGGCCAAGGACGACCCGGCGCTGCTGACGCGCACGCTGCAGGCTTTCAAGAACGACAAGTACCTGCACGACTGCTACATGTCCGACGCTGAAATGCGTGAAGAAGGTCTGCAGGATCGCCTGGAGCAGTTCGGCATCAAGTGGAACGCCTCGCAGTCGCAGGATGAAGGGCCACAGCTGATGGCCAATCTGATCGAGTTTGAGGTCCAGGCCCGGGTTACCCGTCCGCTCGACACCGAAGGACTGGCACGCACCCTGGATAACAGCTCCAAGCTGACTGAGATCACCTTCAAGATCCCGCCGCCAAAAGAAGACAAAGACAAGAAGAAGAAGGGCGGCAAGGCCAAGAAGACGATGGAACAGCGCCGGGCGGAGGAAGAGGCGGCAGCCCACTCCGGCGGCCTCCCGCCTTCCGCCACTGAGGAGGAGTCCAAGTAATGCGCGCCAACATGACACTCTTCATCATCATCGGCGCCTGCATTCTGGTGGCGGTCGCCTATACCTTCCTCGGGAAGATGAAACTGGACGAGCTGGTGACCACTGCGCGTCAGGAAAATGAAAGCCTGACCGCGCAGCGCGACCTGATCGTCAAGCACACTCAGGAAATCCCGATCCTTGCCAAGCAGCAGGGTAAGTGGCTTGAGTCGCTGGAGCTCTTCCGCGACGCTATTCCCGACGAGATCGACGACCACATCTTCTTTGCGGACCTTTCGCGGGAGATGTCCAGCCATAACGTCAAGCTGATGGGCGTGAAACTCGGATCCGGCGGCCAGTGGATGGGCAAGATCCGTGACGAGCAGGCCGAGCACCTGGAAGGCATTGGAGTCAAAGTCTCTGCCGCCAAGCAGGTCAAGATCGCCTACTATTCGATCAAATTGATCGGCGACTATGACGATGTGCTGACAGTTTTCGAGAACCTCAAGCGTTATCGCCGTCTGTACACCATTGACCAGATCACAAGTCCGGCCGGCGGAGCGCCTGGCACGGTCACTCAGGTACTGAACCCCAGCCAGACCGGTATAGAAGTCACAGGCAAGATCTACTATGGCATTCCTGCCGACTTCATCAATACCGATGAGCTGATTGCCAAGATCATCCGCAACCTGCTGGGACCTTCGGCGACGAAGATACAGCGCAATATCGGCACCCGCGGCCAGGAACTGCTCAAGAGCACTTCTCCTGAAGGCCGCACCCAGCTTGACCGGCCGGCAGCGGATCTGGGCATGAGCGGTACCGAAGCCGTCAACAAGGACGAGGAGCCGGCAACTGAGGCGCCGGTGGAAACTGACACCAAGACCGGCTGGGAGTTCGCTCCCGGCGTGGCGGCGGCTGCAGGCCCCGCGCAGGAGCATCCCGTCGCTGGTGCGGCGGGTTAAGAGGAGCTTGAGATGAACGAGGGCCGCAAGACAAATGTGACACAGATCCTGCTGCTGGTGGGCCTGCTTGGCGCGCTGGTGTTTCTGGTCTTCCGTGTCATGATGCCACAATTGAATGCAAACAAGGAACGCGAGGAGCGCCGTGCGGCACGCCGCAGCGCAAGCGCCGCTTCCTCGGATTCTCCTTCCGGTAATGGCGTTACGAAGATGCCTGTGGTTCCGACAACTTCGGGCTCTGGCAGCCAGAAGGCGATCGTCCGTACGGAGTCGGAGTACCGGTTGAACCCCAACCAGTTCCGCGTATTCCAGATTGATCCGCCCAAGAATCCTTTTGAGCAGCGCGAATCATGGTACGCCGATACGCTCAAGGAGCTGCCGGGCTATCCGCAGCTTCGTGAGAATGGCTACTTTGAGAACAGCGCGCCTTATCTGCCGGCGGTTCCCGAGGTACTGGATCCGAGCAAGAATTGGGCCAAGGTTGTGCTGGAGCGCGACCGTGCCAGCAGCAACATTGAGATAACCGGAAGCAGCAGCGACGGCGACATCAATACTACAGTCAGCCTGAGTGAAGGAGCTGGCAGTCAGGATCGCCTCGAGTGGACCCCTGATCTGGGCGTTCCCCTTTCAGCGCTGACGCGCCCGGGCTGGGACCAGCAGTATCCCGAGCAGGCAGCAATGATGCGCGGTCTGCTGCCAAAGCCAAATGCTCAGGCAGCTGCCGCCGACGGCGCCAAGGCACCCAGCGGTCTTGACCGTTCCTCGGACCTGTTTGTTGGCGATAGCTATACGGGGCTGGGTGTGCCGGGCTCCGGTGACAACCCGGATGATGCCATGCGGGATGGTCAGTCACAGGGCGACAGCATCGCCTGCACCGGTGTTAACCGCCAGGGCCGCCGTAGCTCCGCTATCATGGTGCTAAACGGCAAATCGTACATTGTTTCTGAAGGCTCGGTGCTGCCCACTCACTATCAGGTTCTAGAGATCAAGGACGACGGCGTCGTGATCACAGACCTGAAGGATGGCAGCTCAACCTGGGTCGAGGTCAGCTCCGCAACGCGCGACTCCCGCAAGGGCAGCAAGCCCAAGGAAGAGCCAAAGAAGCCCGCCGATGACGGTGGCGATGATGATAGCGGGACCGCCGTGGCCCCAGCCGACCTGCCGGTCTTTGTCCGCTAGGAATTGATATCCAGAAAGCTGACCCTGCGGATTCTACCCCCGCGGGGTTCGGCCAACAGCCGCTGTTGACAGTTTTGGGATAAGTCGGGTAGACTGAACACCTGCGTACAATCGGAACCTACTGCTGGTGAGGCAGAATACACTTCGAGAGAGGGTTGAGAAGTGAGAGGGGCCGGACGTGCCGCGCTGGTTAGCGCACTAATTGGAGGGTGGCTTTGCATGCTCTCTTTCAGTCCCGTGCGGGCTGAAGGAGATGCAGGCTCTGCTGCGCTGATTGGCCTTAAGGCCAATCTAACGGACCAGGGAGCAGTTATTCAGCTGCACACCTCTGAGTCTGCCACATTCACGGTAGACCGTTTCGCACTTGACGACACAGTCACAGTGTGGTCTGCCGGACTCCTTCCGGACATCGACCAGTCAAATCCGGAGCTGGACATTGAACACTTCCGCCTTGGCACGCTTGTGACCGGCGCGGAAATGGTTCACAGCGGGTCACGCAATGGCCTGCGTTTCCATGTCAGTGCAGACGCCGACCGCAGCAAATCCGTTGTGATCAAGCGCGACGGCTTCACTGAACTGACCATTCCTTACCGCAGTGGCTCTGCCCGCCCGCTGAGCCTGGCCAGTGGTAATGAGCTCGTGCTGAAGCCCGTGGTTGATGAAGCCGGCGCGCAGGCGGCAGGGCTCGACCTTGCCATTGAGCCGTCCAGCTGGTCGGATGCGGCCCCGGGCAGTTTCGTGGCCGGCGACAGCGCCGACACCCTGTCCAACTCCGCCACTGTCAACTATCAGTTGCTGGATACTCAGGCTGAGTCTGAGGAAAACCAGTTCAAGCTGGACGGTGAGGACGAGAATTTCTACAGCCCCTATGGTGGTGAGCCGCAGATCAGCATGCCCCGCGAGGAAGCAGCTGGCGAGCAGGTCAACGCCGGGATGGCTGACAAGCCGCGTATCACCAAGGGCAGCAAGGCCAGGGTCAAGGACAGCTACGAGTCCGCGCCAATGGCCATGATGGAGCCGATGGTGGTAAGCGCCAACGGCAAGTCCGCACTGAGCGGAATGCCGCTGGAGCTCTTCGAAATCGTGGATACCCCGCTGGACGAAGCGATCACCCTGCTGGTGGCGCCGAGCGACATGAACATCATCGTCGATTCCAGTGTGGGCGATAACGCGGTTTCGCTGAGTTTCAAGCAGGGCCAGACCGACCTCAAGGGCGCGATGGACCTGTTGACCCGGGCTTACGGCCTGGACTATGTGGTCGAGGCGGGCACGATTGTGGTCGCGGCCAAGGACAAGATCAACGGCTCATTCGTGACACTCGAAAGCCGCGTGTTCGAACTTTCCTATGCCGATCCGCTGCGCGTGAAGACCATTATTGAGAACAGCCTGTTCAAGACTGATCCGGCGGCGGTTAACACCGGCCCGGAGAAGATCTTTGTCTATGGTGGCGAGAACTTCATCGATCCGAATGAAGGCTCAAAGGGCCTTTCCAAGGGACCTTCGGCTGGTGCGGGCGCGGGCGCCGGTGCCGGCCAGGAGGGCGGTGGAGAAGGCGGCGGCGGCGGCGAAGGCGGCGGATCGCGTCTGAACAACATTGAGGCGATTCCCAGCAACATGAGCTCTGCTCCTCCGAACGCGATCGTTGCCTACTGCTCTGCGGACAAGATGAAGGCGGTCGAAGAAATGGTCCGGAAGCTGGACCGCAAGCCGACCATCGTTGAACTTGAGGTGCGCGTTTGTGAAGTCAGCGACACCGCGCTTAAGGATCTCGGCCTCGTGGTCCAGGATGCTGACGGCAACAACCGCAGTGAAGGCGTGGCTGAAACCTGGAATGAGAATGCCAGCGGTCGCGACCTTGATGAAGACGGCAACCTGAGCTTCGAGTCCTTCTCCATCGGTAGCTTCCTGCGTGGAGGACTCAATTTCCAGGCCCGCCTTAACACTCTGATCGAGAACGGTAAGGTGGAGACTCTGGCCCAGCCGGTCCTGTCAACAGTGATCGACAAGCAGGCCAAGTACTTCGCCGGCGAGCGCATTCCGTACGTGGCGCGCATCAGCATCACGAACAACACGATCCAGCAGGAAGTGGAGTTCATCGATGTGGGTGTGACGCTGTCCTTCAAGCCGCGTATGGACGAAGACGGTAACCTGACGATCCAGGTGGATCCCGCCGTCAGCAGCCTGGTCGAGTTCGTCCCGATCGGCGGCGGCGCGGTGGCCCCGCGCACCCTGGACCGCCAGATGTCGGCCACGGTCCGCGTGGTTGACTGCGAGCCCTTCGTGATGGCTGGCCTGATCAGCAAGCGTGAGAAGGAAACAATTGAGAAGATCCCCGGCCTGGCCGACCTGCCGTGGATCGGGAAGTGGTTCCGTAACAAGAGCGTCGACAACCAGCGTACTGAAGTGGTTGTCATTGTGACGCCGAAGCTGCAGAAATAACGGACCGGTGACGCCTTTCCGGGCGGCACTTCCCCTCTGGATTTATGCGCCCCGTGGGACTCTCTCCCCGCGGGGCGCGTTGCTTTTCGGTGAGAACCTGCTCAGCTGCGGAATCGGCATGGATTGGCAAATACCGAATCAGCCCTGCCAGCTGGGTCGACGCTTCTCCAAAAATGCGCTCAGGCCTTCCTGCCCTTCGGCGCTGGCGCGCAGCCGGGCAATCAGCCCTGCCGTCAATTCCATGGTTTCCTCGTCGGCTGCCGGGCCGGTTAGCTGGCGCAGCAGGGCCTTGGTCTCACGGACGGCACAGGGTCCGGCCAAGAGAAGCTGTCGGCAGCGCTGCTCCGCGCAAGCCTCCAAATCTTCTGCTGAAGCAAGCTCCTGCACCAGCCCGGACTGCACAGCGATATCCGCGCCAAAGCGCTCACCGCTGAGCAGCAGACGCTGGCAGGCGGGCATTCCAAGCCTGCGCAGCACATAGGGCAGGATCGTCGCCGGCGCAATCCCCAGGCGTACCTCGCTGAAGCTGTAAAGCGCGTCCTTGTCCGCGATAACATGGTCGCAGCAGCACAGCAGCCCAAGACCGCCGCCAAACGCACCACCTGAGACGACAGCCAGCAGCGGGGTAGGGCAGGCCTCGACGCTGGCCAGCATACGCGCCAGGGCCAGGGCGTCAAGGTAGTTCTCAGCCTCGCTGAAACCGGCCATGGAGCGCATCCAGTTCAGGTCTCCACCGGCGCAAAAGAAGCTGCCGGACCCGCTGATCTTGACCAGGCGCAGGCTTTCGGCGGGCATTTCGGCGAGAAACTGGAAGCACTGTTCCAGTTCGGCGATCATGTTCACGTTGAAGGCGTTGCGCACTTCTGGTCGGTTTAGAACCAGATTGGCCACCCCGATTGAGGCATCAAGCTCCAGCCTCAAAAACTGGTATTCCGGCATAGCCAAAGGGTAGCAGCCGCCAAAGTTTGCGCCGGGCCGAGACCTGATGCTAGAATTCGCGGTTCCATCAGCCAACGCGTTTAGAGGAGCTACACTGCATGAGCCCCGTGGTGAGATGGTTGATCATTGCGGCAGTCCTGGCCGTAGCATGCATCAACCCGCTATACCGGCATTACGGCCTTAAAGAGCCGATCGTTACGCTCGGCCTTGACCTGAAGGGCGGAGTCGAAGTCCTGCTGCAGGCAAAGCCTGAAAATGGCGGGGCTCCAACGCCTGACCAGGTGGTCGGCGCAATCGAGGTGGTCAGCAACCGAGTCGACCCCAGCGGCACAAAGGAGCTCTTCCTGTCGCAGGTTGGCACGGACCGTATCCTCCTGCAGGTGCCGGGAGAGAAGAACCCCGACCAGATCATTGCCGTGCTGGGCGACACCGCCCTGCTCGAGTTCATCAATACCGGCAATGATTCCTTCCCGGAGGGGACCGAGTTCAACGACCCGGGCAGCTCGGAGCGCAAGGCTGATTTCGCCAAGTACGAGACCATCCTCACCGGTGCCGATCTTGAAAAGGCCACGGTGCTGCTGAATGCCAATAAGCCGGAGATCGGGTTTACCTTCCGCTCTCAGGCCCGTGACACCTTCGGTACCTTCACCACGAACCACGTTGGCCAGTTCCTCGCGATCATCCTCGACGGAAAGGTCCTTTCCTGCCCGCGGATTGACAGCGCAATCTGGGGCGACGGTCGTATTACGGGCACCTTCACCATGGAAGAAGTGAACAAGGTTGTCCGCCAGCTCAACGCCGGCGCCCTGCCTGTTCCGCTGCAGATCCTTAGCTCGTCCGTAGTCGGTCCGACCCTGGGCCAGGAGAGCATCGACCAGAGCTATCTGGCCGGTCTGGTCGGTATGGCCGCGGTCCTGCTGTTCCTGATCATCTTCTACCGCGTCCCTGGTGTGGTGGCCTCGATCAGCCTGTGCCTTTACGTCGTTCTGGTCGTGGGCTACTTCAGTCTGATTAACGCCACCCTGACACTGCCCGGCATCGCCGGTTTGCTGCTGGGTATTGGTATGGCGGTCGACGGTAACGTCATCATCTTTGAGCGATTAAAAGAAGAACTAAGGTGGGGCAAGACGCTCTTTGCCGCCATCGAAGCCGCTTTCAGCCGCGCCTGGGTCGCCATCCTCGATGGTAACGTCACCACCATGATCGGAGCGGCGGTGCTCTACTTCTTCGGCACCGGCCCGATCAAGGGCTTCGCGGTCACCCTGTTCATCGGTAACCTCGTTTCGCTGTTCTCAGCGGTCTTTGTGACCCGCCAGTTGATTGATGTCTTCGCGCACGCCATGCCGAGCATCAACCTCTACACGAACTCCACCGCTCCGCTGGAGAAGCCCTCGGTGCAGCTGGCCGAGCGCCGCTACTTCGGCTGGGTCGAACGCAGCCCGCTGTGGATCGGCATCAGCGTCGCGATCATCGCCGTGGGCATTGTGTTCCTGTTCATCAACAATGGTCGCTTCGACCGTCCACTGAACCTCGGTATCGACTTCACTGGCGGCGAGAAGATCATCCTGCAGGTCAAGGATGAACTGCCTCTGGATGGTCAGAGCCTGCTGGCCATTGTCCAGAAGTTCAGCGATGGCGAGCCGACCGTCCAGGTTGATGCGACCGACCGCCATGTGGCCTCGATCCGCCTGCGTGTTAAGGCCTCCGGTGAGAGCGAAGCGGAGATCTCCCGTAATCGCGCCGCCAGCCTGGCGGACATGAAGAAGGAGATCGGTACGGCCTTCGGCGGCTTTGTCGCCGAAAGCGAGGCCGGCGCGAACCCGGTGGTTCGCGAGCAGAGCTTCGTCGGCCCGACGGTCGGCCGCGAGTTGATCAACAACGCCCTCGCCGCACTGATCGTGGGTATGGCGTTGATCTTCATCTACATCGTGGCGCGCTTTGGTATCTGGCAGATGAGCGCCGGCGCCATCCTCGCGCTGCTGCACGACGTCTTTATCACCCTGGCAATGACCTCGATCCTCGGCCTGGAGGTGAACTCCAGCTTTATTGCGGTTATCCTGACCATCGTGGGTTACTCAATCAACGACTCGGTCATCATCTTTGACCGTATTCGCGAGAACCTTCGCGGCCTCCAGGATGCCAACTTCAGCCAGCTTTGCAACCTGTCCCTGAGCCAGACCTTCACCCGTTCGCTCAACACCGTGTTGAACGTCGTCTGGATGGTCGCGGCCCTGCTGCTGCTGGGTGGCGACAATATCCGCGACTTCATGCTGGCGATGCTGATCGGTATGGTCTCCGGCGGTTACAGCTCGATCTTCATCGCGACCCCGATGATGCTGCTGGTCTCCAAGGGCCGCTCCCCGGGCCAGGCTGTTGTCGCGGCGGCGCCCGCCGCCATCGGCAGCGCGTCTTCCCGTTCGGCGATGATGCCCGAAATGGAAAGCGAGGACTATCCTCCGCTGGGTGGCGCGGTCAGCGGCTCCGGCGGCAGCAAGAAGCAACGGCGCCGCTAAATGGAGGGCAAGGCCGCAGAGCCACAGCTTTCGGCCCTGGCCCGTCGCCTGTATAACACAACGGATGATATAGAACAGCGTCTAAGCTTCGGCTCGGACGCTGTTTTCTTTTGCGGGCAGCTGGGGGCTCTCTACCGGGAGCGCAGCCAGGCCTGGCCCGCGCTGGAGGCCTTTCTCGCCAGGCTGGTGGCTGAGCGGCCGGCAACCCTCGTTTATGGTGACTACGACGTTGATGGCTCCTGCTCGGTATTCCTTCTGCACCGCTGGCTGCGCAGCCAGAACGTGCCCGGCAACTGGTTTCTGCCCAGCCGCTTTTCTACCGGCTATGGCCTCGAAAAGGGCAACCTGGAAAAGGCCATTGCCCACGGCTATAAGGCCCTGATTGCGCTGGACTGCGGGACCACCAGCATGGAGGAGATCGATCTCTGCCGCCGTGCCGGGATGCAGGTGGCGGTGATCGATCATCACAGTCCCAAGGCCGCGCTGCCGGATGCCCTGCTGTTCAACCCACATACCGACCCGGGCCTGCCGATGCTCTGTACCGCCGGCCTGGTCTTTGGCGCGCTCTGCGCTCTGTGGGCCGCAGGCGGCAGTGCCGAGGCGCGCTATGGCGACGAGATCGAGGCGGCCGGCCTCGCCACCATTGCTGATGTCGCCCCGCTCAACCCTTATGGCTGGGCCATGGCCCACCACGCCCTCAAGGCACTGCCGGGGACACTGAACCTTGGTCTGGCCGAACTGCAGAAGGTCGCGCGCCTGCATGGCATCAGCCGGCTGACCGGTCGCAACATCGGCTTCGATATTGCCCCGCGGATGAACGCCGCCGGACGCATGCAGCATGCCAAATGGATTCCGGAGCTGCTGTTGTCTCGGGACCATACGACCGCCCGGGAGCTGGCACAGAAAATCGACCGCCTGAACGAGGACCGCAAGGCCGTCGGCAAGCAGGTCACCGAGCAGGCCATGCGCCAGGCTCTGAGCTTCGAAGGCGCGGCCGGGCTGGTGCTGGCGGACAGCCAGTGGCACCCTGGCGTACTGGGAATCGCCGCCGCGCGGGTGGCCGAACAGCTCGGTAAACCGGTGATGGTCCTCGGCGCAGCGCCCGGCGGCGCAGCCGCCAACGGTAACCCCTCCGGCAGCCGTGATTCAGAGGCCGCTGGCAGGGCGCTGGCGGAGGAAAGCGGCGGCGCGCATAACCCTGCCGCCGAGCCAGGCGATGAGCTGCTCTCGGGCTCCGTACGCAGCGCGCTGAAGCTGGACCTCTTGCCCGCGCTGCATGCGGCTGAGGGCGTACTTTTTTCCTTCGGCGGCCACAGCGCGGCCGCGGGCGTGAAGGTCTGGCGCTCACGCCTGCCGGAGCTACGACGGATCTGGGACGAGGCCCTGCATGCCCAGATCGAGGCCTTGGCAAAACAGACCGAGTACGAGCCGGCGCCGGAGCAGGATCACGAGTACCCGGAGGTCCTGCTGGGTGAGCTTACCGCGGCTTTTGAAGAGGACGTCTGGCGCCTCAGCCCCAGCGGGCCTGACTGGCCGGCGCCGCGCTTCGTCCTGCGCGGGCTGAGTGTCAGCCGGGTCAGCTATATGGGCGCCGACAAGACTCACCTGAACCTGCTGCTGACCGACGGCACGGCTGAGCTGCGTGTGGCAGGCTTCAACATGAGCCATCTATTTTTCAGGCTCAGCCCTGGCCTGCCAGTCCGTCCGCTGGTGGAAGTCGACGCCGACAACTGGAACAACAAGATCGGGATCAGCCTGCGGTTGATCGAGTTGTTGTAGCCCCTATTTGGTCTTGCGGCTGCGCCTCTTCTTTGGATGCGAAGTTTCCGGTGGATCAGCCAGGGCATCGCGCATATAGAAATAGAACTCCACCCGGTTGATCAGTGAGTAAAGCGGCTGCATCCGGCGCTGTGAAAGCGAGATCAGGAGGGGCAGGAGCACTATTGCAGACAGGAATGCCAAGAGCGCAAGGCTCGCGGCCAGGCCGTTCCACCCGCCAATAGCCAGAATCGTGCAAATCAGCATGGTTGGCAGGGCGATCATCAGCAGTGCACGGGTCCGCCGCATCTGCTGGGACTCCAGCACTGGCGGTGGACCAAGGTACTGATCCAGATTAGCAGCCATCCACGCTGCCCGCTCGGCCAGACTGCCCAGCTCCTGGGGCGGAAGGACTGTCTGCACGGTCTGGGACAGCAGACCGTCATCCAGCTCAGGCCGTGGAGGCTCTGCCGCCAGGGTTGTGACCAGGCCGGCTGTCGCAAGCCGGCGGCGCACCCAGCGGGCATGGTCCTGCGCATCGAGTCCAAACTGCTCCCGGCTCAGGTTGTCGTAGTACTGATGCGCTGCGGCGACGCTGGGGTACCAGGGCAGTTGCCGGCGCAACTCCTCCAGCACCTCGCGAGCCGGCTCGGAGCTGATCTTAGATAGTGCCCGCAGATGCGGATCATGGCGCACAGACGACATTGCTGTGAATTCTAGCGCCATGGCTTGCAGGAGCCGCATTGACGTGGTACTAAAATCAACAGGTGGCAAAGGAGCGTTCGACACAGGCGGGGTACCAGGAAGCGGATTACCTCTTTGAGGTGATCTGCGAGCGTCTGCGTCGCACCCAGGGCCAGATCAACCTCACGCGCCTGCGCAAGGCCTACGAGCTGGGCCTGACCGCCCATGAAGGCCAGTTCCGCAAGGACGGCAACCCCTACATCACCCACCCGCTGGAAGTCGCGGAGATCTGCGCTGACCTCAACATGAACGAGGACGCGATCATCGCCGCGATCCTGCATGACACGGTCGAGGACACGCCGGTCAAGCTGCCGCAGATCCGCGCGCAGTTCGGCCCGACCGTCGCCAACATGGTCGACAGCCTGACCAAGATCAAGAAGATCGACTTCTTTGCCCGCTTTCTCGGGCGCGACAAGGCCTCCAACCAGGCCCGCAACCTGCAGAAGCTTTTTATCGCCATGACCCGCGACAGCCGGGTGATCGTGATCAAACTGGCCGATCGCCTGCACAACATGCAGACGATGGGCTCCATGCCCGAGCATAAGCGCGAGCGCATCAGCAAGGAGACGCTCGAGTTCTACATCCCCCTGGCCCGCCGTCTCGGTCTGGGCCAGATGGTGACGGAGCTCGAAGACCTGGTTTTCATGCACCTGTATCCCTCGACCTATGAAGAGCTCAAGCAGTCCGTCGACAAGCTGACTCTGCCCCGCGAGCGCATCGTTGAGAAGATGATCGACCAGCTGCGCAGCCTGCTGCTGCAGCACGGCATCCGCGCCTCCAAGATCTACGGCCGCCGCAAGCACCTGTACAGCATCTGGCAGAAGATGCAGCGCCAGGGCGTGGACCTTGACGGTATCTACGACCTGCTGGCAATCCGCCTGATCATCGAGGGCAATGCCGAGGATTGCTACAAGGTCCTGGGCCTGCTGCACCTGGCCTACAAGCCGATTTTCCATCGCTTCCGCGACTTCATCGGCAGCCCCAAAGAGAATGGCTACCAGACCCTGCATAC
This sequence comes from uncultured Planctomycetales bacterium, assembly GCA_964512635.1. Classification (GTDB taxonomy): domain Bacteria; phylum 4484-113; class 4484-113; order 4484-113; family JAFGCY01; genus JADZFO01. The sequence goes on from CAZEJB010000004.1 coordinate 159,042, forward strand.
CAGCGTCATCGGGCCGGAGGGCACGATCGTCGAGGCCCAGATCCGCACGGTGGACATGGATCTCGAAGCCGAGAAGGGCATCGCTGCGCACTGGAGTTACAAGGAGCCCAGCGCCTCCGGCGGCACGGAGGTTGCCAAGGACGACACCTGGATGAGCTTCATCCGCGAGCTGGCGGAGGCCGAGGTCGGCACCGAGGAGTTCGTCGCCCAGACGCGCGAGACCCTGCTTACCGATCAGGTACTGGTGCTGAGCCCGCAAGGTGAGGTTGTCGACCTGCCCCAGGGCAGCACACCGATCGACTTTGCCTATTACATCCACACCGACCTGGGCCACAGCATCCGGGCGGCCAAGGTCAACGGCATTTCCGTGCCGCTGGACTACCGCCTGCGCTCCGGCGATGTGGTGGAGGTGGTCAAGGGGCCGGAGGGAGACAAGCTGCCGCGGCCGGAGTGGCTGGTCATGGCGCGCTCGCCCAAGAGCCTGCTCAAGATCCGGCGCTATTTCAAGGGTCTGCCTGCCAACGAGCGCATCAACATTGGCCGTAACCTGCTGCGCCAGCAGATCACCAAGGAAGGCCTTTATCCCCTGAACCTGATGGCCAACGACAAGCTGCTGGCGCTGCTCAAGCGCCTCTCTGTGCGCAGCATTGACGACCTGTATGACAAGGTGGCCCAGGGCATCTACGAGTGTGACGAAATCATCCGGGAGCTCAAGGAGATCCACATCTCCAAGATCATCCCTGAAAGCGACAGCCTCTCGGCAGCGCCGCGTGTCGAGGTGGGCGACGGCCGGATGGTCAGCGTGGAATACACCCGTCTCGGCCTGGCCTCAGAGATGGGCATCGCCCGCCAGGGCGGCGAGCCGCTGCGGATCAAGAGCGAGCTGATGGCCTGCTGCACGCCCGTGCCTCCGGACCACATCTACGGCGTGCTGGATCGCCGCGAACGGCGGATGCGCGTGCACCGCGCTGAATGCGAGCGCCTCAAGCGCGAAATGCAGGATGGCGAGCTGATTGCCCTGCAGTGGAGCAGCCTGCCCGGCGACCACCAGTTCTACGCCGCTCGGCTGGGCGTTATCAGCCTCAACCGCGTAGGTCTGCTGTTTGAGGTCCTGCGCTTCCTGAGCCAGCAGAACATCAACATCGGCGGCGCGCAGTTTGACATGAGCAGCCAGGAAGCCTCAGCCGCCCAGTACGTCCGCTTCGAGCTGGTAGTTGAGGTCAGCGACCTCGACGAGCTGCAACGCTGCATCGAGCAGATCAAGTCGATTGACGACGTGCTGGAAGTTAATCGCATCTTCCACTACCAGGATGCCACACCAGGCGGACCTGCTGGCGGTGCGACGCCGGTTTCGCTGGCCGGCGAGGCGCAGCCAGGCGGCGGCGATTCTGCAATCAGCGGAGAGAACGGGCTGCCCGAGGAAAACACAATGGGGATTGCCCAGCCACGTCTGCCCTTTGTCGGGCCGGGCGGGCAGGGCGGACTTGACTGATGCGCTGTGTAGTTCAGCGGGTCGCCTGGGCCCGGGTTAGTGTGGACGGTCAGAGCGTCGGCAGCATCGGGCCCGGCCTTTGTGTGCTGGCCGGCGCGATGGAAGGCGATGGAAGCGAAGACTGCGCTTTCATGGCGCGTAAGCTGAGCACCCTGCGCGTCTTCACCGACGAAGCCGGGAAGATGAACCTCGATGTACGCAGCGCAGGAAACTCAGTCCTGCTGATCAGCCAGTTCACCCTGGCTGCTGACACGACCAGCGGCACTCGTCCATCTTTCAGCGCGGCTATGGATCCTCAGTCAGCTCAAACCCTGCTTGCCGAGCTGCAGCGTTTGCTGGAAGCCGAGGGCCTGGAGGTCCAGACCGGCAGTTTTGGTGCCAGCATGCAGGTCGAGCTGCTCAATGATGGACCTGTAACCATCTGCCTCGACAGCCGCGACAAGAAGCGCAAGTAGGAGAGGGCAGGCGTAAAGAGACCGCAGCCTACTTCTTCTTTGAGTCTTCAGCCGGAGCAGCCTCTTCGCCGATCACAGCCGGCCACTCGCGCAGCACGTCCTGATAGACCACCACGCCGTCGCTTACACGCTGTACGGAGACGCTGACACTTTTTCCTTCCTCGTCCACTATGGCCCCGGCAATGTACTCGGCTCCGAGCTTCTCGCCCAGATCCTTGCACTTCTCAAGGCTCAGCGCCGCTGAGTTGGCTGCCAGCATGTCTTCGCGGGCCACTGCAATGCTGGCCTCATCCGGCTGCAGCAGTTCCATCAGCCGGTTCTGCACCAGGCTGGCGTTGATCGCGTCGCGCACCTTGCGCTCCCGGGCCAGCGGGGCTGCGGGGTCCTCCGGCGCACCCTTGCTCTTGTCCTTGCTCTTGGTCTCCGGAGCATCGCCCTCAACCGTCTTGGCGATGGCGCTGGCATCCACGATGCCCAGTACAGCCACCTTGGCCTTGCTGCCTTCGCCGATGCCTTCCTCGATCGCGACCTGCATCTTCTTAAGCTGGATGTCGCACTCTTCGCCCGGCGTCAGCTTGTGCTCCTTGAGCAGGTCGCAGGCGGCCAGCAGCAGGCAGGCTACGGCAGCAAGCAGGGTCAACAGGCTGCGCAGGTGTGCACGCGTATGACCATGCTGGCTATTGCCTGAAGCACTGCTGTATTCGCGCGCTGCGCGCTGCACACCTACTCCTGAGCGTAGAGGTGGGGCCGCTTGCAGACATAGCAGTAAGGCGCATCGGTCGGGATCATCGTGGAGCAGAAGCTGCATTTCCCGGCAAAGCCGGAGAGCTGCAGGCCAAGATCGGCAACAAAGCCACCGCGCTCGGCATCGTCCCAGATGATCTCTTCCTCGCCCGCTTCGGCTGCGGACCCCTCAGGAGTTTCATCGGTCTCGGAGCCATGGACTTGAGTATCCGAAACCGTGCTGGCCCCGGTCAGGCGCAGGCTGTCGGTTCCCGCCAGCGCGGCTGCCACGCTGCCGCGGCCGCGCCACATTGCCATCAGGCTGTTGGCTGCCTTGCCGCTGCGACCGGTCGTGTCGAGCTCGATGCTCGGCGTCTCGCCCTCGTCGGAGCTTACGCGCAGCCCGCCTTCTGTCAGGCCGGCAGTGAGCTCATCCTCCAGCGCGGCCAGGTCATCGCCCTGGCCCAGGTGGCTCCGGGCTTCCGCCAGCAGGGCCCGGGCATCCGCAAGATACTCGGGGTCCGTCTCGAGCTGCACATAGCGCGACAGCAGAACAGAGGCCAGGGCATGGTCGCCCATTTCGCTCAGAAACTCGCCGGCATACCACAGCGGCATGAAGTCGCCTTCGGAAACCTGCAGCGCCAGCTTGAAGCTGCGCCAGGCTTCGCGGTCAAAGCCGAGATTGCTGTAACACAGGCCCAGGTTGGACCAGACTTTGCTGTCCCGCTGGTCCAGCATACTAGCCTGGTGATAGCACTCCAGCGCGTGCTCATACTGCTCTGCATCGAAAGCCTCGTTCCCGCGCTCGACCCACTGCAGCTTCACCGGGTCCTGCGGCGCTGCCTCGACCGCGGGCGTGTCTTCTCCGCGGACCCCAGGCGCGCTTTCCTGCGATTCCTCGCGATCCCTGATCTCATCCATGGCGGAATAGTACAACCCGCAAAGAGCTACTCCTCAGGCTTAGCCGGGCCGCGCGTCGCCTTGGCCGCGGCGACAGCCACTCTGCCCCGGCGCCAGCGCTTCCACAGCAGCCAGCCGATCCAGCCGACAACCACCCAGGGCAGCAGTTGGAGCCAGCCGGCGACAAAGAAGTAGATGATGCTGCGGATGATCGCATCCCGGGTGCGCACAAGATCCAGCTTTGCCTGCTCAAAGGTGTCGCCATAGCCCGGCTCATACTTGCCGCCGCTGGGGATTTGCGCGATCTCGTTCAGGTTGACCGTGATGGTGCTGCGGGTGATCTGGTCGGCGAGCTGGCTGATCTGATCCTCAATGCCCTGGACCTGCGCTGTCACCTCGCTCAGCCTTCCCTGAGTCTCCAGCAGGACGCTGTAGGCCTCGCCGAGGCCCCGGGTCTTCTGCACCTCACGGGCCTCAGCCAGCATGTTGCGCAGGGTCTCCTGCTCAGTCAGCAGCGCTTTGAGGCGGCTGACCGCCGTGACATAGTCATGACTGACGTCTACGGAGGAGACGTTTTCGGAGGTGACGTCGCCAAGTTCCCTGAGCTCGTCATAGCAGGCTCGGAACTGCTCGTTGGGCACCCGCAGCTTCAGGTAGCCCGTGCGGCTGCCATCGTATTGCTGCTGCGAGTTGGAGTCGGTTACGATGCCCCCGAACTTCTCTGCAGTGGCCTCAACCGCCTTGGCAGCTTCGTCATATTTCTTGATCTTGAGGGTCAGGTCGCCAGTCCGGATCAGGTATTTGGTGTCCGGGATGTTCTCGGCGGCATAGGCCTTCGGCGAGAACCACGAATCAATGTTCACCTGCTGCTTAAGGAAGTCCTCGGGGCTCAGCTTGGGCCCGGCCGGCTCAGGCTTACCCTCACCGCCTGAAGGCGCGGACTGAGCCACCATGTCGTCCATCGGCGCTATCGGGGCTGCCGTGCCACCGGCCATGCCGTCCGACGAAGCGACCCCGCGGCTCATTGCAGCGTCTTTGCCGGCGTAGGATTCTTCGCGGTACCCAACATTTGGGGCGAGCTTGTTACAGCCGCCCAGAACGATCGCAAAGAGCACTGCTATGAGTGCCAGACAGGACAGCTTGAGGCGGTTTGACACTTGTCTGCTCCTACAACTGACGCGTTGATACTACTATGACGTGTATTGTATCGCGCTGTTTATGGATGCCGACGCAATACGTTAAGACTGGGCTATGCCGCGATAAATCAGTCGCAAAAAAGCAGCGCGATTTCCTGTCAAAGTGCCGCAGGCAGTCTTGCCAGTCGGCGCTCCGGGTGATATTCTGTGTCCCCGCGCCAGTGAGGCGCTTGTGTCAGGGGAGGAGCTGGATCCGGTTGGCAGGGAAGCTGCCGGAGGCGGAAAAATGGGCATTGTGTGCACAATGTGCGTAACTGCGGTCATTGCTGGGCCACGCCTATCCACCTATCCACGTGTCTTTCCACAGTACCGGGGATAACCCATATTCCCCCGCCCTCAATGGGCATAACCCGTGTCTGCTTTGGATAAGTCAAAGTTGATCGGGGCATTCGTTGTTGAAGGCTTTACGAGGAGAGGAGGAATTGCAGTGGCTGCGCCTGGATGGCAGGCTGCTGCGAACGGGCATGCAAGAGCGGGCCGCAGATATCCTGCTGGTAATGAAGAAGCAGCTAGCCGAGATCGTTTCTCGCGCGAAGTATGAGCTGCTCATTCGCCCTCTGCGCGCCGTGGATTACTCCGACGGAAACCTCGTTGTATCCACCTCCAATGAAGCACTTCGCGGCTGGCTCCTAGATAAATATGGCGACGTGCTGGCCGAGCTGGCCAATCTGGCCAGTGGCGAAAACGTACGCCTTGTGGTGCAGGTCGCCCAGACTGTTCCCGCCGGTGATACTCCGGTGGAGTCAAGCGCCGGCCCTGTCGCCTCTGACCTGACCGAGGATGAACCCAGTGTTGAACTTCCGCTGCGCAGCGGAAGCGCCGTTGAGGAAGACCTGCTGTCCCGTGGCGCCGGCAACCGCCCGCTGCTCAACCCGAAGTACAGCTTCGATTCCTTCGTGGTCGGCTCCAACAACCAGTTCTGCTACAGCGCCTGCCAGCAGGTTGCCGCCCGCCCGGGTCGCAGCTACAACCCCTTGTTTATCTACAGCTCGGTCGGCCTCGGCAAGACCCATCTGATGCACAGCATCGGCCACGCAATCTGGGAAGCCAATCCGCGGGCCAACGTGGTCTATGTCACCTCCGAGAAGTTCACCAACGACTTCATCGAGCACGTGCGTACAGGGCGGATGGCCCAGTTCCACGCGCGCTATCGCGAAGTCGACGCCCTGATGATTGACGACATCCAGTTCCTGTCCGGCAAGCAGGAAACCCAGATCGAGTTCTTCCACACCTTTATGGCGCTGGTGGAAGCCGGCAAGCAGATCGTGATTTCCAGCGACCGGCACCCGCGCACCCTTAAGGGCATCGAGGACCGACTGGTCAGCCGCTTTGCCATGGGCCTCGTCTGCGATATCAGCGACCCCAGCCTCGAAACCCGCGTGGCGATCCTTCAGCGCAAGGCCGAGATGGAGCGCGTCGACCTGCCCCAGGGGGTCTGCGAGTTCATCGCCGAGCGCGTCAGCAGCAATGTGCGGGAGCTGGAAGGCGCGCTGATCAAGCTGCTGGCCTACTGCGCCTTCAACAAGAGCTCGCCGACAGTTGAGCTGGCTGCCCGTGTCCTGGCCGATATGCTCGATGCCGGCGGGATGCGCCCGCAGCTGAGCATGAAGCAGATCCTCAGCGTCGTCGGTGAGTACTTCAACGTCTCCGAACAGCTGCTGCTGAGCCCCAACCGCTCCAAGCGCGTGGCCCAGGCCAGGATGGTGGTGATGTATCTCGCCCGCGAGTACACCAACCTGACCCTCAGCCAGATCGGCGAGGAGCTTGGCGGCCGCGACCACAGCACGGTCAGCCACGGCGCGGCCAAGATCCAGCTGGATGTGCAGCAGGATCACTACCTCGAGCAGGCGATCATCCAGATCAGCCGCATGCTGAAGTAGTCCGGGACTCCGCGGTCTGTCCTGATATACTCTCAGCAGGGTGAAAACCTACACGCTCCCATCCACCTTTGGCCGTTTCCTGGCCTGGATCAAGTTCGGCACGCTGCTGGGTGGCTTCCTGTACATCTGGCTCGAGGAGCTCAGCCTTCAGCTCAGTGCGCCGCCGGGCAGTGACGCAGGCGTGATCATCGGCAATGGCTCGATGCCGCTGTGGTTCTGGGTGACCTGCGGCGTGCTGGTTGCCGTCAACTTTCTGACCTTCTGGCACTACTACAACCGGCCCGAGCTGCAGGAACGGATGTTCCAGGTTTCCCTGGTCGTCGACCTGTTCTGTGTGCTGATTCTCTTTTTCTGGCACCCCTCCACCTTCATGCTGCTGCTGATCGGCATGGCCATGGTGGCCTCCTTTTACAGTTTTGCCATGCCGCGAGGCACAGGCTTTGTCGTCTGGCTGCTCGCCAGCCTGGTCTACTGCTTTGCAGTGGTGTATGACTGGAAGCTCAGCCCGGCAGGCGACGTTTCCTGGCAGCATGCCACCGCGCTGCTGGTGCTTGGGCTGGCGATCATCACCACCGTTTGCCTGCTGGTGAAGAACATCAAGCACGGCGTGGACAAAATCTACATCGCCACCAGCGAGATCACCTACGACCTCACGGCCCAGGCGGTTGAAGCCAGCATCGCCCATGAGGACCTGCTGGAACGCAGCCAGGAAGTCCAGACCCTGATCCAGGTTATCCAGAACATCTACTCCGAGCTGGAATGGGAAGAGCTCTTCCGGAACATCATTCAGGCTTTCCGCAACCGCTTCCGCTTTGACAAGTTCACGCTGTACCTCTTCAACGAAGAGACCCACATGCTCGAGCTGCGGGTGGAGAGCGGCGCGGAGAAGGCTGGCGGTCCGGCGAAATCAGTCGCCCCGGGCACGGGCATGGTCGGCTGGGCCTATGTCAACGGCAAAGGCGTGCTGGTGCAGGACACCCGCAATGACCCGCGCTTCAAGGAGTTCACCGACCGCAGCCGCCGGATCCGCTCGCTGGCCTGCCAGCCCCTGATCTTTCGCGGGCAGACGATCGGCGTGCTCTGCCTCGACAGCGAGAAAGTCGCCTCTTTTGACGACAAGGCCTTCAGCTTCCTGCAGAGCATCGCGCCCCTGCTCTCGATCGCCGTCGGCAACTCAATGAGTTACCACGAGATGAAGGAAGAGACCTTCACCGACAATCTGACGGGCCTCAAGAACCATCGTGGCTTTGTCGAGACCTTCCTGCCCCTGCTCAACGACTGCTATGTCGATGAGTTCAGTCTGGCCGTGATGATCATGGACCTCGACAACTTCAAGAAGGTCAATGACACCTACGGCCATCAGGTTGGCAACCTGGTGCTGATCGAGCTGGCTGAAATCCTGTCTACCTTCTTCCGCGGCTCCGACCTGGTAGCGCGCTACGGCGGCGAGGAGTTTGTGGTCGTGCTCAATGGCACGCCGTCAGAAATTGCACCGCGCATCAGCGAGCAGCTGCGCCGTAAGATCGAGACGCACCAGTTCCCGATCAGCCTGGCAAAGGACGCCTTCAAGCAGCTGACTATCAGTATCGGTCTCGCCACCAGCGCTGATACGAACCTGCATCCTGAGATCGTGACCGGCAGCCGCAGCCGCGGGGAGCGCGACAAGTACGTTCGCAACCTGGAAGAGCTCAAGGAACTGTTGATCGAAAACGCGGACCAGGCGCTCTATGTAGCCAAGCGCGGCGGAAAGAACCAGGTGCGTCTGAGTTTCCACTACCCGCCAACCCATCCCGTTTCCGACGACGACATGGTTGTGCGCGAGGCCAAGCTTCTGGATGAGGATGGCAGCCTGGCGGCAAACGACCTGCCACCCCGGGAAAGCAGCGGAAGCGGCGAAGTTGAAGTAACCCACCATCATCCGCCGGGCTCCGGCCGCAGCGACTAGGTTGGAAACAGGCAGCCTGCTTCCGAATTGTCAAGCTTCTGTTGACCCCGCAAAACAACTTGCGCTTTTCCGCAACAGGCTTTACCGGGTCTTGATATCTGCCTCCGCTCGGGTATAATCGCTGTGGGAAGGCTTGGTGCTTGTAAGCGAAGGACTTGGCTTCCTGGCCCACCGTCTGGTGGGCGCTTTGTTTTCAGGACAAACTTCCCCCAAACAACTCAGCGCCAGTGCGCGCGGGATAATACACCTATGAGCATTTCGAACCTCGCCACCCTGCGCCTCAATGAACCGATCAAGCTCGTCCCCAAGGGTTGGGGCGAAGAGCGCTGGCTGCATAACGATGAGCTCTACTGCGGGAAGATCCTGGTGGTAAATCAGGGCAAGCGCTGTAGTCTGCACTACCACCAGCTCAAGACCGAGACTTTCTACATCTCCAAAGGCCGCGTGCGGATGGAGCTGACGGACCTCGCCTCAGCCCGCCAGACGCCGCCGGTGATCAATGAGGTGCACGAGCTGGGCGTCGGGGACTGCATTCTGCTTACCCCGGGCATCGTCCACCGCTTCACGGGCCTGGACGAGGAAAACCACATCTTCGAGTTCAGCACCCAGCACTTCGACGAGGACAGCCTGCGCATCGAGAAGGGTGACTAGGCGGAACTTATCGGACTTAGGTCTGTTCGCAGTTACTTTATAATGTTCATGTGCCCACTGCCTGGGGGAGAACTGTCTACTACTTCAGCAAGTATCTGACGCTGGCGATCGCCAAGCCGATGTTCAAGCTGAAGGTTGAGGGAGGCGCGCGGATCCCGCGCCGCGGGCCGCTGCTGCTGGCCTCCAACCATGTCTCGCACCTCGACCCCCCGCTGCTGGGAATCTCCTGTCCGCGCCTGGTCCGTCATATGGCTAAAAAGGAGCTGTTCGGCGTCGGCCTGCTGCGCTGGTATATGACCAATATCGGCACGATCCTGGTCGACCGCGGCAATGGCCGCCAGGCGCTGATCGACGCGGTGGACGCCCTGAAGGCCGGCGACTGCGTGGCGATCTTCCCTGAGGGCACGCGCTCCACCAGCGGCATCATGCAGCAGGGACGCAGCGGGGCGGTGATCATCGCGATCCAGTCGGGCTGCCAGATACAGCCCGTCGGCATCATCGGCTCGGAAAAAGCGATGACCAAGGGCAGCAAGAAGATCAAGAGCGTCCCGGTCACCCTGCGCTTCGGCGAGCCTTACACAATTGCCTACAGCGGCGACCGTGAGAACATCCCCAAGGATGTGATCCGCCACGAAACCCTCGTGCTGATGGAGCGCATTGAGGCCTTGCTGCCTGAGCACATGCGTCCAAGCGCTGAAGATAAGCGCGCCTGGTACAAGGCCGCTGGTGAGGGTGCCGCAGCATCCTAGCCTTTGGCCCAGACCGGCAGGGCGGGGGAGGGAACTGCCCGGCCTGCCAGCGGGGGTCACAGGAACTGACGCGCGCTATCATTGCCGCAGTGCCAAGCATTAATGTCGGAGTAATTGGAACGCGCGGGCGGATGGGCCAGGCCTGTGAGGCCGCGCTGCTTGCTGCCCCCGATATGCATCTTGAAGGCAGTCTGGGCCGCAACGGGAGCCTTGCTGCTTTCCTTTCCGACACCCTGGACGTTGTGGTTGACCTCAGCCTGGGCCATGCCGTGGACCAGCACGGGGTAGAGATCGTCAAGGCTGGCAAGCCTTACATCATCGGCGCTACAGGTTTCAGCAGCGCGACCGTCGAGGCGCTCAGCGCGGCGGCGATAGCCTCCGGCAGCCCAGTGCTGATCGTGCCCAACTTCTCCATCGGCGCGAACCTGATGATCAAGTTTGCTGCCGCGGCCAGCCGCCTGATGGCGGGACCGGTGATTACTGAACGTCACCATACGGGCAAGGCCGACGCCCCCTCAGGTACAGCCACCTTTACTGCTCAGCGCATTGCCGCCGCCCGTGCGGGTTTGACTGCTCCCGGGCGCGATTCCACCGCCGGCCAGTTCAAGGAAGCGCTGGCTGGCGTGCTCGGTGCTGACCGGGACGGCATCGCCATCCACAGCCTGCGCGGCGATGGATATCTGGCCGAGCAGGAAGTACGTCTCAGTCTGCCTGGCGAGTCGCTGCTCATTGAACACAGCAGCATTGACCGGCGCTGCTTCATGCCAGGTATTCTCTATGCGATCCGCAATATCGGCCGTGTTAACGGCCTGCAGATCGGGCTCGATACTATTCTCGAGGTCTAGGTGTTTGCGCTGGCGCAGCGCCTTTCTTCCGCAGGAGCTTTGATCACAATGGGAATCAGACTTGCAATTGTGGGGGCCACCGGCCTTGTGGGGCGCCAGATGCTGCGCATAATCGAGCAGCAAAAGGCCGATCTGGACTCGCTCGGCTTGTTCGCCAGCCCCAGCAGCGCCGGTGAGCAGATTAATGTCCAGGGCCAGACCTGCACGGTGGCCAGCCTCGACAGCGCGGACTTCGCGGACTTTGATGCGGCCTTCTTCTGCGTTGGCGACGCCCTTAGCCAGACCTATGTTCCCCGCGCGCTGGAAAGCGGCTGCGCGGTGGTAGACAAGAGTGGCGTTTACCGTCTCGACCCCGAGGTGCCGCTGGTCCTGCCAGGAGTGAACGACTCGGCGGTGACGGCCGAAACCCGGCTGATCGCCAATCCGAACTGCAGTACCATCATCATGCTTCACGCCCTGGCACCGCTGGCCCGCCGATTTGGGCTGCGCTCGGTCTTCGCTGCGACTTACCAAAGCGTCAGCGGGGCCGGCAAGGAAGCTGTGCAGCAGCTGCAGCAGCAGAGCGCGTCAGTGCTGGCCGGCGGCAGCTTTGAGCAGGGTGGGCTGGACGAGAGTCAGTGGGCCTTCAATGTGCTGCCGAAGATTGGCGGGCTGGATGAGCAGGGCCGTTGCAGCGAAGAAGCCAAGCTGGTCGAAGAGAGCCGCAAGATCCTGGCCATGCCTGAGCTGCAGGTTGTGGCCCACGCGGTGCGGGTGCCCGTGGCCATCGGGCATGGCGTGGCTGTTTCGGCAACGTTTGATCAGCCCGTGAGTATTGAATACGCTGAGGAGGCCTGGGCCGGGTGCGGATTCGTAAGCAATCCTGCCAGCGGACTGCCTTCCCCGGTGACCAGCGCACGGCACGATGAGGTCGAGGTTGGCCGATTGCGCCTTGAGCCTCAGCTTGGCAACGCGCTCAGCTTCTTCTGCTGCGGCGACAATGTCAACCTGGGCGCCGCGTTAAATGGCTGGAGGATCCTCGGTCTGCTGCACAAGGCCGGCGCGCTGCGTTCCGCGGTTGCGGTGTAAGCTATCGCGTCCTGCAACTTCCCGGTTCTCGCCGGGCCACCGCCTGATGGCGGAAAACAGACTTAGAGGTAACAGAAATGGCAATGCCGAAGCCGATCTTTGGACGAGTTGTCGTCGCCGCGGTCACTCCTTTTGACCGCCGTGGCAGTGTGGACTACGCCGCTGCCGAGAAGCTGCTGAAGCACCTGCAGAGCCAGGTGGACGGCATTGTCGTCGCCGGAACCACCGGCGAGGGCCCCACGCTCTCGGACAAGGAGAAGCTGGCCCTGACGGAATTCTTCAAGAGCAAGGCCAAGAAGGGCTTCAAGGTCATCTGCAACGTCGGCTCCAATGACACAGCCGCCAGCGTACGTCTGGCCAAGGCGGCGGCAAAGACCGGCTGCGACGGCCTGATGGCGGTTGGCCCCTATTACAACAAGCCCAATGCGGACGGCCAGCTGGCGCACTTCAGCAAGATTGCTGACGCCACCGAGCTGCCCGTGCTGCTTTACAACATCCCCGGCCGCAGCGCGCTGCGGGTGGCCCATGACGTGATCGTTGAGCTGGCGGCGACGACCCGCGTCACTGCAGTCAAGGACAGCACCGGGGACCTTGAAGGCATCGCGCGCCTGCGCAGCCAGACCCTCAGTGACTTCCATATCTATGCCGGCGACGACAGCCTGACCCTGCCGATCCTGGCTGTCGGCGGCTGCGGCGTAGTCTCGGTGGCTGGCCACCTCATCGGCAGGGACATGACCGAGATGATTGACGCCTTCAACGAAGGCGACAACGAGCGCGCCCGTGAGATCCACCTGCACTTCCTTGAGCTGATGACCGGCATCTTCATGACCACCAACCCGATCCCGATCAAGACTGCGATGGCGCGCCTTGGCATCTGCGGCGAGAATTTCCGCCTGCCGATGACCAGTTTGCCTGAGGACCTTGAGGATAAGCTGGATGGCCTGCTGCGCGAGTACCAGCTGCTGCCGATGAAGTCGCGCTCAGCCGGGGCATAGGCAAAATCCACATCAGTCAGTCGGCCAGAGGCGCGCTGCATTCAAGATGGTGAAAAAGTGTGCCGATAGTTCCATGTCAAAGGATCTTAATGAGACGCGCTCCCGTTGGCGCTCTTAAGGGCCAAAGTTCGAGCTAATTTGATTAAAGTCAGTGCGCCCGGGCCGATAACTTTGGTGATGGCCCTGATACTCCTAGTCGACGATGACCGTTTGATTTTGCGCTTTGGTGCTGACGCGCTTTTCGCGGCCGGTCACAATGTGGAAACCGCCCTCAACGGCAGGGAGGCGCTTGAGCTGCTCAAAATCATGAAGTTCGATCTGGTCATTACCGATCTCTTCATGCCCGAAGTAGACGGCTTCGAGTTGATCAGCTACCTGCACACCCATATGCCGAACATGCTGATACTTACCCAGTCCGCAGGCAATGAGCGCATAGGCATGCAGCCGCTGCGTGCTGCGGCGTTGATGGGCGTCCAGGGTGTTCTCGAAAAGCCTTATGCCCAGCAGGATCTGGTAGCCCTGGTCGAAGCCGTGCTAGCTGAGTCCGGCCTCAACGGCCTGGTAGCCTGACGGTTCCAAACCGCTTAAGATAAACTCCGATGCTGCCAGTTCACAGCCCAGGCTCTTCGGCTTCAGCCGTCTGCGCGGACCCGCTTTTCAAACTGATACTGCTGCTGCGTCTGGCTGACAACCTCGCCAGCGGAAGCACTGCCCAGTATCCGGGATAGGTTCAAACACTTCACTGGAAGGTTCTGTGTACGCTGCAGGAACTTAACCGGCCCGCGCCCAGCAAAGCCGGGCCGCCTGCGCCAGCAGGGACCGTTTCAGTTAGAATTCTGTCATGCCATCGCAGCTGGCCAGCGACGCTGAAATCCGCCGCGCTCTAACCGGAATTGCCCGGCTGGCGCTGCACGCTCGCAGTGTAATGGTCTCTACCGGCGCAGGCGTATCCGCCGAGAGCGGCATCCCGACCTTCCGTGACGCCCAGACCGGCTTGTGGGCGCGCTATGACCCCGTGATGCTGGCCAGCTATCAGGGCTTTGTGCTGGACCCGGCGAATGTCTGGCGCTGGTATGACGAGCGTCGACAGGTCATGCAGCAGTCTGAGCCGAACGCCGGCCATCTGGCCCTGGCGCGCTGGGAAGAACTCTGGCGCGGGCAGGGCCGTGAGTTCACACTGGCGACTCAGAACATTGACGGGCTGCACAGCCGTGCAGGCAGTCAGGTCCCGATTGAGCTGCACGGCAACATCTGGTACGCCCGTCCTCTGGACGGGCAGTACAGCGAGGCGCAGGAGCTGGCGCAGTGCCCGCTGCCGGAATTGCCGCCGCGGGCTGCCGATGGCCGCCTGCTTCGACCGCATGTCGTCTGGTTTGGCGAGATGCTGGACAGCCTGCTGCTCGGCCGGGCTATGGCGGCTGCCGGCCGCGCCGATCTGCTGCTGGTAGTGGGCAGTTCCAGCCAGGTTTATCCCGCCGCGGCGCTGCCTCATGCGGCTTTGCGCAAGGGCGGCACGGTGGTTGAAATCAACCCGGACGAGACCGAGCTCTCTCCGCATGTCCAGCACAGCATCCGCGGCCGCAGCGGCGAGATTTTGCCACTGTTGCTGGAGGAGATCGAAACACTGCTGACTTAGAGAGCACCTGTCCGCCGCCGCAAACACTGCATAGCAGGACCCGTCACTAGCGCAGCCGACAAAAGAAAGGGGCGCCATAGCGCCCCCGTTTAAACTCACTGTGTTGCCGGAAGT
>CAZEJB010000005.1:0-7946 GCA_964512635.1 uncultured Planctomycetales bacterium
TCCTCCGCGCCGTTGCAGGCCAGCACCGCGCCCTTGATGTCGCCCTTGCCCGCCGGTTTTTCGGTGCCAAGGAAGCCGTGGAAGCTGACCACCGCCTTCAGGTCAGCACCGGTGCGGGCCAGCTCCAGGGCCGTGCGGCCGCCAAAGCAGTAGCCGATCGCGGCGCAGCGCGAACTGTCCGCCTCAGGCTGTGCCTGCATTGCGGCGAAGCCGGCCTGCGCGCGGCGGCGCCACAGCGGCGTGTCCTTGATATAGATTCCGATGGTCGCCGAAGCGTCCTGAACATTGTCCGGGCGCACGCCCTGGCCGAAGATGTCGAGGATAAAGGCGCAGTAGCCCAGCTCGGCCAGCATCGCCGCGCGCTTGCGTTCGGGCTCGCCGATGCCCATCCAGGCGTGGCCGATCAGCACCGCCGGCCGCGGCCCGGCCGCGCTGTCGTCATAAACGAACACGCCCTCGCAGGCCGTGCCGTCGCAGTCGTAAACCACTGTCTTGCTGATGATCGCCATGCCAGGAAACTCCGACAGATTTGGGATACAGCAAGTATATGCCAACCCGAACATCCGGGTTGGATTAGTGTGGCAGTTCATGGCTCAGGGAATATGGAACTCCGGCGATTCATCACCCGTCAGCACTCCCAGTGTCGGAACCAGCCAGACACTGGAACCAGGCGAAGGCGGCTGAGCGAAGCTGATACTGAAGCTGAGACGCTCAACAGTTCTATCTCCGACACCTGAAGAGAGCGGGACGTATCCCGCCGAACGACCTTCGACCGGATCAAGGGCAGCTGGATCCTGGACCATAACGTTGAACCCGTCAATACTTTGTAGGTATCTAAGAAACACAGAGCTCGCGTCGCTGACACTAACGTATCCATCATTGTTGTAATCAGCCAGCCAGGTCGCTGACTCAGCCGGGTAATCGATGGTTTTGCGTCCCAGCTGTCTTTTGAGAATTTCTTCGAAATCAAAGTAATCAACCCTGCCGTTCTGGTTGCCGTCGGGAGCGCAAAAGTACCGCCAGCTCAATGTGCCAGTTGACGCGTTCCAGGAGAACTGCGGATCAAGATATCCCGAATAGTATTCATTGTCAGTGCTGTCACCGAGCATCGAGACGGTTAAGCTCTTATCCAGCGCGGCCTGCGGACCACGCCGTAATAGCCCCAGCAAAACAGGTGTCTTGTAGCCGTTCGTGGCCTCATTATCAAAGTTGCGCGCAAACCAGGCCCGGCCGGTTTCCTGCAAGTACGCCGGGCTCTCCAGGGAAGTGATGCCATACGGACCTGTCAGGCTGATCTCTTCCAGGGGGATATGGCTAAAGCGGGCTGGGTCAAAGCTGATACCGCCCATCAGGATGTCTGGCGCCTCAAACACGTCGGCATAAACCACAATCAGCAGCTCTGTTCCGTAGTCATGAACCTGCATTTCATAGTCGGAAATTTCGCCGCCAAACATGAAGCTGTCGGGATCAATCTCCAGCCCGAACTGCTCGCTGGAGGCTACTCCTGTCTCTATAGACTGCGTGGGCAGATAAAAGACCTTGCCGTCAGCACTGCTGCCCTGGACCCAGTAATCCAGTCCGGGACTCACCCGCTCAAAGTCCAGATAGTTCCGCACATTGCCTGCGTTGTCTGCAGGCGTGGGCATGGCTTCAAATGTGGAGACAGCTTCAACTCGCGGATGCAGGTCGTCCGCGGTGGGCATGTCCTGTTGTGTGCTGGCACTTGCGAATAACTGGAGCCTTGACGGAAGGATATGACCATAGTTAAGTCCTATGAGGGTCAGATCCGCCGCGTTGATAATGTCGTCATTGTTGCCATCGATATGCCGGATAGCGTCCCAGTCGGACGTTTGAGTGGATGCCGAATCAGCCCGGCGTCCCAGGTTGGCGGCAATCGGAACGAGGTCAGTGATGCTGACCCTGCCATCCAGGTTGTAGTCCCCTCGCAGCTTGCGGGTTGTTACAGTAAACCGCTGATCCATGACTTCATATGAAAGGCTGGCATCCCAGACAGCTGAATCGGGCGGTGCATCCGACAAAGCTGCTCGCGAGACGGGTGCTGGCCTGAAGCGCAGCTCCAGTAGCGCCACTTGCCCGTCGGCGGAACCATGCAATTCCTGCGCACTCGTGCCGGCTCCTTTGTCTATTGCGCCAAGCTCAATGCGCCCTGGCACCGTTTCGTGAGCCAGCACAAGAGTGTCGATGTCCTGATCGCTCTCGGGTACTTTGATTGAGTCGAGGCTGAAAAGAGCGCCGTCAAACTGCAAAGCACAGAACAGTCCCCTCTTCAGACTTGAGGCTTTCCCTGTCACGATGAGCGTATCGCCACGCGGCCCGCACGCGAGTGAAAGGCCGTCAATATCTTCAGGGTAGCCATATCTGTCATCTTCCAGGAGAGTCACTATCCGAAACTGGCTGGGTTGAATCTGAAGCGCGCTGCTTGGCGGAGCAGTAAGGTAGGCGCCATGGTCCTTAGCTAGATTCTCAGGCGAGCCGCCTGTGCAACCTAGAATGTTGGCTGCCGCCAGGAATACCGGAATAGCAGGAAGGATGTATCTGCGCATCGCGCACCTCAGCCGGTCGTGTTGTCATTTACAGACTAACACATTGAAGCAGGAAATGCTTGCACAGGCAGGCCAGCTCAGGTTCGGCGGTCAACACAAAGCTCTGTAGTGCAGCTGTCTGCTTTGATGATTTGCTGGCACCGGCCGCGTCTGGTCTATACTTTCAGCACTAAGCGGGACAGCCCGCATAAGGGGACAGGCAAGGCATGGATTCATCCGGAGCGATGTCGGGGGCCGGCGGCAGTTTAAGCCCGCAGCAGGTGGAACAGCTCTGCGCGGAGTTCCGCCGCGACTTTGACGCGGTGGCGGCCGAGGTAGGCAAGGTCATCG
Source organism: uncultured Planctomycetales bacterium (assembly GCA_964512635.1). GTDB lineage: Bacteria > 4484-113 > 4484-113 > 4484-113 > JAFGCY01 > JADZFO01. Next base: position 2,895 of record CAZEJB010000005.1, read on the forward strand.
TGGGCCAGCGCGATGTGGTGCGCGAGGTGCTGATCACCATGCTGGCCGACGGCCATGCGCTGCTGGAAGGCGTGCCCGGCCTGGCCAAGACCCTCCTGATCCGCAGCCTCGGCCAGGTGGTCGACCTGCAGTTCAGCCGCATCCAGTTCACGCCGGACCTGATGCCCTCCGACATTACCGGCACCAACATCATCGAAGAAGACGAGCGCGGGCATAAGAACTACAAGTTCCTCTCCGGCCCGGTCTTCGCCAACCTCGTGCTGGCCGACGAAATCAACCGCGCCACCCCCAAGACCCAGTCGGCGATGCTCGAGTCGATGCAGGAGCGCACGGTCACGGTCTACGGCGAGCGCCGCGAGCTGCCGGTGCCCTTCCTCGTACTGGCAACCCAGAACCCGCTGGAGCAGGAAGGCACCTACCCCCTGCCTGAAGCCCAGCTCGACCGCTTCCTGCTGAAGATCCTCGTGCCCTTCCCCGCCGAGGCCGACCTGATGGAGATCATCGAGCGCACGACCACGCAGAGCATGCCGGTGCCGCGCAAGGTGATCTCGGGCGCGCGCATCCTTGAGATGAAGGACCTGGTGCGGCGGGTCGCCGCCGCGCCGCATGTGATCCGCTATGCCGTGCGCCTGGTGCTGGCCAGCCACCCCGACAACCCGCGCGCCCCGGAGAGCGTCAAGCGCTACAGCCGCTATGGCGCCAGCCCGCGCGCCGTGCAGGCGCTGATCCTCGGCGGCAAGGTGATGGCGCTGCTGGACGGCCGCTTCAACCTGGCCTATGACGATGTCAAGCGCCTGGCCCTGCCGGCCCTGCGCCACCGCGTGATCACCAACTTCGAGGCCGAGGCCGAGGGTGTAACCGCCGACACACTGGTGAAGGACATCATCACCGCGGTGCCGCAAAGCGCGGAGTAGGTTGTGGATAATAATACCAGCACTTATTAGCAAATGCTGGTATTCTTATCCAGTCAATGGATCCCGCGGACACCAAAACAGGCAAGCTAACACCCGCCCTTGAGCGTTCAATCCAAACCATAAGGGGACTGGGTGGAATGGTGCGCACATCGTCAGCCCAAAAGGCAGGAATACACACCAGAGATCTGTATCTTCTTAGGGACATGGGGGTTCTACGTATGCTTGAGAGAGGACTCTATGGCCTAGCAGACTGGGAACCACCGAGCAAGCCGGACCTGATTCAGATAGCGCTAAAGATGCCCAACGCAATAATCTGCCTGCTCTCGGCGCTGAGCTTTTATGAGCTGACAACTAACATTCCCCATGAAGTACACGTTGCTCTGAGGAGGGGCAGTGAACCACCAAGACTGACATGGCCACCGCTGAAGGTCTACTGGTTCTCGGAAGCGGCCTATGAGGAGGGGATTCGAACCCCCGAGGTAGACAGTGTGAATATCAAAATCTACAGCGAAGAGAAGACGCTGGCAGACTGTTTCAAGTACCGCAACAAGATTGGACTGGACGTCTGCATTGAAGCTATGCGGCTTTACTATGAACGCCGCAAATGGAAACTGGATGATCTGCGACGCTACGCCAAGGTCGACCGAGTCTGGGCAGCGATGCAGCCCTACGTCGACTCACTGTGGACGGGGCAATGAAGAACCTGGGCGCTTCAATACGCGCAAGGCTGCTCAACCAAGCCAAGGCAGAAGGCAGGCCCTTCGCTGAGCTGTTGCAGTACTATGGTATGGAGCGCTTCCTGTACAGACTTTCCCAGTCAAAACATCGGTCGCAATTCGTGCTAAAGGGCGCCTTACTGCTCGTGCAACTGCTACCCGCGCGAGGACGCCCCACAAGAGATATGGATCTGCTTGGCAGAACAGACCACGACCCAGTAAAAGTGACACAGGTTGTCAAAGAAATTTGCCAGACGGTAGTCGCTGAAGACGGCTTGGTCTTTCCGCCAGACACAGTTGAAACGGAGGCCATTACACATCAAGTTGACTACGCGGGGATTCGGGCCAGATTCCTCGGATTGCTAGACGGCGCCAGGATTCCCATGCAGCTCGATATAGGCATAGGCGATGTTGTCTACCCGGACCCGATACTACGAGAATATCCATCAATGCTCGACATGCCAAGCGGGCAACTGCTGACCTACCCATTGGAAACAGTCGTTGCTGAGAAGACAGAGGCGCTGCTCTGTCTGGGGATGGTCAACAGCCGCCTTAAGGACTATTACGACCTGTGGAGGATCTCCGAGACTTGCAGGTTTGATAGCAAGATGCTTACAGAGGCGCTATTGCGGACTTGCAGACATAGAAGGACTACTCTCCAATCGGAGCCAACTGGTCTGAGTGTTGAGTATGCAAAGGAGAAGCGACAATCCTGGCAGACTTTTCTTAAGCGGATCGACCATGAAGTAGACCCGGGATCAGGGGCCGATGAACTGATGATCATCATAGAAAAGCTGCGCGCATTCCTTCTACCGCTCATAACTCAAGCGTTGGCGCAGCCGCGCTTTAACGATGATCCTGATCAACCGGTCGACCAGCCAAGAGAAGATCAAACAGCAGCAGAATCAAATAAGTGGCATTGGCCGCCTGGTGGCCCATGGCGCAGCGGGCCCAGTTGATTGAAACGCTACGCTTGAGCTCGTTCTTGCTGCGCGCAAAAGTAATCAGCCTGACCTTTCTGGCCCTGCTGACCTTCGCCGCCGCGCCGCATGTGATCCGCTATGCCGTGCGCCTGGTGCTGGCCAGCCACCCCGACAACCCGCGCGCCCCGGAGAGCGTCAAGCGCTACAGCCGCTATGGCGCCAGCCCGCGCGGAGTAGCTGGAGCCGCGCTGGTCCAAGGTGATGTTCCGCTTTCCAGGCAGCCGAAGCTCGTCATCCTGAAAGTCGCCTGCCGCCATTCAGGCTGCTGTTTTCTGCATTTCCACCAGGTCTGTGTTACAACCACTGGATAATCTCAGGTGGGAGAGCTTGCTATGGGTCTGTTGTTAATCTCCGCGGCACGCCCAAGTGCTGCAAACCTTCTTGCACGCTGCCTGTTGCTGCTTGTCATTCTGACCTGCGCCGGCTGCGCCAAGAAGACAATCCAGAATTTTCAGGGTGACGATCTCAAAATGGTCGAGGCCGCCCAGGTGCTGGTGGTCGCGATCAACAGCTACCACAGCGACACCGCCGACTGGCCCGAAAACCTCGCCGATGTGCGGGAGAAGCTGCCGCCGATGACGAGCTGGCCGGTCAACCCCTATAACGGCAACGAGATTAGTGACACCGGCACGGCGGAGTTCGACCCGGCGACGAGCATCGGCAATGTCTTTTACGAGAAGTTCCGCCGCGAGGACCAGATCATGAACTACCGCCTGCATGTTTTCGGTGACAAGGGCAAACTGATGATCTTTGGTAACACCGCCTTCGGCGCGGAATAGAAGAAGGCCGGTCGGCAGACCGCCATCACTTCCGGCGCGAGCTATGCTCTCCCGATGGGCCGCAAGCTTCTCTTTGGCATCCTGGCGATCATCCTAATCGCCGGCCTTGGCGCGGTGCTGCTGCTCGGCGAACAGCCCAGCCTGCGCCTGCTGCTCTGCGGCATCGCCGTCCTCGGCGGCATTGCGCTGGTGATCGCACGGCCGGCGGCGGGCAATATCATTACTCATCCCCATCAAGAGACTGCGAAATGAAATACGACATCCGCACCGACAACCCCTTGACCGACGCCGCCTGCAAGGAGGCCACCGGGCGTACGCTGAAGCAGTGGTTCGACTGGCTGGACGGCGTGGACGCGCTGAAGATCGGCCGCCGTGAGAGCTGCACAAAGATCTATGAAGACACCGGGATCAGCCGGGGCAGCGACTGGTGGGTGGTCAGCATCGCCGTGGAGTACGAGCTGGCCCGCGCCCCGAAGAAGAAGGACGGCCTGGCCGAGGGCTATGGCATCTGCGTGACCAAGTCGATCAACGCGCCGCTGGATGCGCTGTGGTCCGCCTGGACGGCGCCGGCGCAGCTCAGCAAGTGGTTCGGCCCCGGCTTCAAGCTCGAGCTGAAGGACGGCGGCGCCTGGAGTAATAAGGATGGCGACCAGGGCAGCTTCCTGCGGGTGCGCGAGGGCAAGGACCTGCGCTTCTCCTTTGAGAACCCGGCCCTCTCCAGCGCAAGCACTGTGGACGTGGTGCCGACCGCCAAGGGCGAAGGCAAGAGCCATGTGATGCTGAACCACACGCGGATCCAGACCCGCGCTGAGGCCGACGGCCTGCGCCGCGGCTGGGGCAGCGCCTTCGACGCGCTCAAAAAGTTGCTCGAAGCCTAGTTTCCGCCCTTCCGGACGCTGCGCAACAGTGGCTATAGTGACGCGTGAAACAAGGTCAGTTGTGCTGGTTAAAGCTGGATGTTCTAATTACGAGGCTATATATCAGATTTCATCAGACTCAGATGCAGAGCTTTGCGCGCGCGGGTATCTTCATCCGTCAGAACTGAGTCAGGGAGGACTTCAGATGTTGATGGAATGGAGCAGCAGCCTCAGTGTTGAGGTCAGCCAGATAGACGCCGAGCACCGCGGTCTTGTCAGCACGATCAACGAGTTGCACGATGCGATGCTGCACGCCAAGGGCAAGGAAGTGGTTGGCGGGATCATCGAGCGCCTGGCGCGCTATGCCGTGCATCACTTTGCCACCGAAGAAAAGATGATGCAGCAGGTGCACTACCCCGGCTTTGCCCTGCACAAGGCCGAGCATGACGCCTTCGTCAAGAAGGTCGCGCACTTCAAGGAGGAGTACGGTCAGGGGAAAGTGATGCTGACCACCGAGGTTATCAATTACCTCAAGGACTGGCTGAAGCACCACATCATGGAGACCGACAAGAAGTACACCCAGAGCCTGCACGCCGCCGGTATTCATTAGGGCGAAGGAGGCCATGCCGGCCAAGGGCGGCGCAGGCGTGATGTAGCTAGTCCGCGCTGTGGGTCAGCAGCCAGACAAGGCTGACCCACAGTACGGGCGTCAGCACATTTACCCCCAGCTCCAGCGGCGAGAAATCGCGGTAGGGATGCCAGATCTGCAGGGTCTCGCAGAAGGCGCCCCAGCCCGAGCAGAC
>CAZEJB010000005.1:8046-135006 GCA_964512635.1 uncultured Planctomycetales bacterium
GGTAGGGATGCCAGATCTGCAGGGTCTCGCAGAAGGCGCCCCAGCCCGAGCAGACGAGTACGGTCCGCAGTCCGGCACCGGGAACATCCCACAGGCCGAGCCACAATCGAAAGCGCGCGAGCAGAGTGCCCGCCGGCCCCGGCAGGCCCGCCGCGGCTTTCTGGGCTGCGGCCTTGCGCCGCGCGGAGATTGCGCGGGTTGACTGGCCGCGCTGCTGCGCCGCTCCGGGCAGCGCGGCGGCCAGGTACTCCGCCGGATAGCGCCAGCTCAGGCGATAGCTCAGGCTGAAGGCCGAGAGCATGCCGAAGTGCTTGGGCACGTCCTGCCAGTCGACTTCCCACCAGGGCGGGGCCCAGATGCTGATCTTCAGTGTGATCACATGCCCCAGAAAGACCAGCGCGCCCAGCCCCAGCGCAAAGAAGCGCAGCCAGTTCAGGCGTGTCGGCAGGCTGGCTGGGCTGGACCGAGGCGGCATTGCGCCCAGAGTTTACTGGCTGCAGGACGGAGTCCCGGCTTGTTACCCGCTGACACAGGAGCTGCTGATGCGTACTTTGAACTTTCTTTTGCTAAGGGAGCTGGACGAAGCCGGGCTTAGCGACGACTGCGCGCCAGGGCCCGGGCATAGAGCGTCTCGGCCATGTAGCTGCTGCGCACCAGGGGGGATGAAGCCACGCCGGCGAATCCCAGTTCAAGGGCGAAGTCCCGCAGCGCGCCGAATTCATCGGGCGGAACGAAGCGCTGCACCGCCAGCTTGCCGGGGATGGCCCGCGGCATGAGGTACTGGCCGATGGTCACCAGATCGACCTGGCGTTCGCGCAGGATGGTCATAGCCTCGCGCACCTGCTCGTCCGTCTCGCCGAGGCCCAGCATCAGCGCAGTCTTGGTAAACATCTGGTGCCCGATCCGCGCGGCCTCTTCGCGGGCAATATCCAGGACCCGCAGGCTGCGCTCCCAGGTCGCCTTGTGCCGCGCCAGCTTCTGCAGCTCCGGCACAGTTTCGACGTTGTGCGCGAACACGTTGGGCCGTGAACGCACCACCGAGCGGATGCTCTCCTCATCGCCCTTGAAATCGCCAGTCAGGATCTCGATGCCGGTGCCGGAGACATAGGCGCTATTCCACAGGTCGCGCGCCGGGGCTTCGGTGGGCCGAGGCACGATCTGCTGCCCTGCTTCCTGTGTTCTGCGTCCTTCCCCCAGCGCCCCCAGGTCCAGTACCAGCTCGCCGCAGAGTTCCCGGATCGCTTCAATAGTCCGTACCCAGTGCACAGCTCCGCTGTCGGGCAGGTCATCGCGGTCGACGCAGGTCATTACTGTGTACTTCAGCCCGAGGCCGCGCACGCTGTCGGCCACCCGCTGCGGCTCATCCGGATCCAGCGGCATCGGCCTGCCGAAGTTGACGTCGCAGAAGGCGCAGTTACGGGTGCAGGTGTCCCCCATCAGCATGTAGGTCGCGGTGCCGCGCGCCCAGCATTCGCCGATATTCGGGCAATTGGCTTCCTTGCAGACGGTCGCCGTCGCGCCGACGCTTTGGGCGATCATCTCGCGGACCTGGCTGCTCAGACGCCGCACCTTCAGCCATGAAGGGCGCGCGGGGAGCTGCTGCGGAGGGCCGGGTTCAGTGGTCACAGTCACAAAGTAATACTACCGCTTGACCGCAGAAAGGCTCAGCCAGGGCACAGCAAGAGAGGCAGAGCTGAGTTACACTTGAGCAGGGAGTGAAGCGTGTCTAAGTCAAAGTCTGGGTATGGTCTGGATCACCTGCTGCGCCGGTTGGCGGGCAAGGGTGGATCCCGCCTGATTGTCCTGGCGCTGATACTGATGGCGGGCACAGTCAGTTTAGCCGCCTTGCAGGCATTTTGGCCCGCGCGGCGCAGCACGGACACCCCGCGGAAAGTTAGCGCGCCGCCCGCTGCGCCGCGCGGCTACAAGCCGCAAGCTCCAGCCTCTCCCGCGCAGCCCGGATATGAGCAGGTGATCATTGGTGATGGACTGCCGATGGGTGTCAATGTACGGGGCTTCCACTGCATGATGGGTCTTGACCAGAATGGAAAGCCCATCAGCTTCACTCTGGACGGCCTGAACCTGCCCGGCCATGGCAGTCAGTATCTCGACGACAAACTGCCACGTTTCGCGCCGATCAGCGATGCTATGCTTGCGCAGGTCAAAGCCGGCGCTAACATCCTGGAAAAGACAGCACAGTTTCGGCATACGCTGCAAAAACCAGAAGTGCCGGCAATGTTCACCCACCTATACAGCGAGCGGGGTCTGAGTGCTGGACAGGTGCAGGAGGTCTACCCCATCCCGACAGACAACAACGCGGCTTATCTGCACTGTTATGAGTTCCAGGGCGGCTGCGGACACACAATCATGGTGATGCTGACCAGCTCAATGGAGGTGGTCTATGCCAATCCGCAGCGCGAAGCAAGGGACTGGGCGGCATCACAGTGCCCCGCATGCCTGACCGATGAGAACAGCGAAGAGCGAGAGGAGCAGCTGCAGCATGAGGCCGATATGCTCCAGCGCCGCCATGACTTCATGCGCAGCCAGGGACGGGATCCCAGCCAGCCTCCGGCCTCCGGCAGCCTAGGCTTTTAGCGAAACGGATTCCCTGCCGAGCAGCGACGCGGTGTAATCCAGGATCGCTCCAGCGGCGTCCACACCATGCTGGCTTTCGATGGTCTCAAAGCCCGGCGCGGCATTGACCTCCAGCAGCATCGCTGTCCCGTCATCGCGGTAAACGATGTCCACCCCGGCCAGGCCCAGCTCGAAGGCGGCGCTGGCGCGGTCAGCCAGCTCGGCCAGCTCATCCGTCAGCTCGGCCGGTCCCGCCCCGCCGCCGAGGTGATGGTTGGAACGGAAGCTGTCGCCGTTGCTGTGCAGTCGCACTGCCCAGCGCGATGAGCCCCCGATCACCAGCACGCGATAGCTCTCGCGCGCGGCCCGCGGGTAATAGCGCTGCAGCATCACGTCATAGTTCACTACGTTCATCGCGCTCAGCACGCTGTCAACCGCGTCCGGGCCGTTAGCCAGGATCACGCCGACGCCCTGTGAGCCGCGGATGAACTTCAGCACCAGCGGATAGCCGCCGAGCGCCGCAGCGGCGGCGGGCAGGTCGGCGGGGCTGCGCAGCAGCAGGCTGTCGGGCACCGGCAGCCCGGCGGCGGCAAGCTGGGCCAGGGCGTTGAACTTGCAGCGCAGCGGCGTCAGCGCCTCGGGCGGGTTGAGCAGGGGAAAGCCGCAGCGGCGAATGACATCCAGAGCATAGACCGCATAGTCCGTGGCCAGGCTGCCCATTCGCGGGATAAAAACTGTTCGGCCCTGCGGGAAGTCGACGCGGGGATGGCAGAGGCTTAACACGCCGTCCTGCATGCCCAGCACCAGCTCGTGCGCATCCAGCATGTGCAGCTCAAACTGCGCAGCTCGTGCCGCCCCGGCCTCCAGGAAGCGGCGGGTGGCGGAAGCGTCGGGCTTGCGGGTGAGGAGGATGAGCTGGGGGAGCGTGGTCACAGGAGTGATTGTAGGCCCATGCCTGCGCCCCGCAGTAGAATTGACCCATGGGGCAACAGGGGCGCAGCAGCATGCCGGAGTTTCACGGCACGACAATCCTTGCGGTACGGCGCGGGGGCATCACGGCCCTGGGCGGCGACGGTCAGGTGACTGTCGGCGACAGCGTGATGAAGGCCAAGGCGGTCAAGATCCGCCGGCTGCAGGGCGGCAACGTGCTGGCCGGCTTCGCCGGCAGCGTCGCCGATGCGCTGACCCTGTTTGACCGCTTCGAGGCCAAGCTCAAGGAGCACCCCAGCCTGCGCCGCGCGGCCGTTGAGCTGGCCAAGGACTGGCGCAGTGACCGCTTCCTGCGCCATTTGCAGGCGATGCTGATCGCTACCGATGCCGAAAGCCTGCTGCTGGTCAGCGGGACCGGGGAGGTTCTCGAGCCCGACGCCGTGCTGCCCTTCGAACTGTCCGACACTGGCGCGCTCGCCGGTGCGGGCGGGATTGTGGCCGCCGGGGCAGCGGCCGATACGGCCCTCGCCGTTGGCTCCGGCGGCAATTTCGCCGTGGCCGCGGCCCGCGCCCTGCTGCGCCACAGCCAGCTCAGTGCGCAGGAGATCGTGCGGGAGTCGCTGAGCATCGCCGCCGAGCTGTGCATTTACACCAACAGCAACTTCACAATTGAGCAGGTGGGAGGCTGATTTGGGCGATGTCCCTCCTTCCAAGTACAAAGGCCTGCCTTTCACCGGCAAGCGCAATGAGCCGCGAGAGGTGGCCCGGCCGCTGAACAGCGCGCTTGGTCCGCTGATGCGCCAGTTCCGCAAGTACGAGTGCTATCACGCCTGTCTGGCCGTGCTGGATGAGATCTTTGAAGGTGATCTCGACGGACTGGCGGCGCCTTTTGAGCTGCGCCTGGTGCCGGGCGGTGCTGCGCCGGGGGGCGCGCGTATAGATCGCGGTGGTGGCAGGGGCGGCGGCGCAGCCCAATCGGCTGGCCCACAAAGCCCTGACGTTCACGCCCTGTTTTTGCTCGTGGCCAACCAGACAGTCGCCTCGGTGCTGGAGCAGAAATCGCGGCAGATCGTCGAGCGCATCAACCTCAGGCTCAAGGTGCCCATGATCGAAGAGCTGCGCTGCGAGCAGGCGCCCCTGCTGAAGGTTCAGAAACAGCTTGAAGTCCTGCGCCTTGAACCGGCCTGAAATCCCGTAGCCGCTTAGCCGCGGTTAAAGGCGCTCCAGTTTTCGGCTGACAATGCTTCTTCGGCGGGGTGGTGGTTGGTGCAGTCGAGCTGCAGCTTGTCATCACTCAGCGCGATATCGAAGAGGCTGCAGCGATGGGGCTTTTTGCGATCCTTCAGGCCATTGGCGCGGAAGTGCGAGCAGCTCAGGCACATGCGCTGAGCCGGGATCTGGCCGCGTACCTGCAGCTCGCGAATCATCTTGCTCATGCTGCGCAGCATGACGGCCTGTTCCTCGTCAGTCATCACGTTCATGGCGTCGGCGAGGAAGTCCGGCCAGCCCGCGGCCCGCTGGGCCTCACGGCGGCCGCTGGGCGTCAGACTCAGGCGCAGGGCCCGTCCATCCAGAGGATCACGAACCTTTTTCACCAGCCCCTTTTCCGCCAGCACCTGGACGCACTCGCTGACCGTGGCCGCCGTCAACGCCAGCGCGTCGACAAGCTGTCCAAGCCGCTGCGGGTCGGCCTGACCGGCAAGGTGTGAGAGCACCTGTCCCTGGGTTGGGGTCAGGCCGCGGCCGCCAGCCTGCTGCCAGCTTTGCTGGCGTACGGCGAGCCCGACGCGGGTCATGCCCAAGGCAATGCGCTGCGCGGTTGACGCGTCGTTTACATGTCCATTCAACTTTTTGTCCATGTCACCATCCAGCCCTTCGCTGTACTAATGATACAGCGGTTACGCTAAATAACGCAGTCAGATTCGAAAAATGAGACAACTTTAGGACTAATTACCAGTATTGTACACAATATCTGATACTTTTCAAGCAAAACAACACGGCATTGTCAGATTTTCAGAGAATATCGTCCTCCAGCGCCCGGATTCGGGCCTGCCGGACGCCCGGCAGACCCGGACGGCTGCCTTACAATGCAGCGATGTTTGCAGCAGTCCTGATCGGTCTGCCCCTGCCGCTCGGCGCCCTGGTAAACGCGGCTGCCGTGCTGGCCGGCGGCGGCCTGGGCCTGCTGCTGCATCGCAGCCTGCCGGATAAGTACCGCCGCAGCGCCTTTGTCGCCGTCGGTCTATGTACCCTGTTGATCGGGATGCAGATGGCGCTGCAGGCGGTCAACCTGCTGCCGGTCATCTTCAGCATGATCATCGGTGGACTGCTCGGCGAATGGTGGGACCTGCACAGCCGCCTGGAGCAGCTCAGCGAGGCCCTGCGCCGACGGCTGGGATCTCTGGCCAGCTTTGAGCCTGCGCGGCAGGCGACAGCGACAGAGGATCTGAATTCTTCGCCCCTCGATCCGGATCAGCAGGATGGAGTTAATCCGGAGTCGGCCGCAGCGCTCCCGGGCAGCCCGGCGGGCCGCTTCAGTGAGGGCCTGATCACCGCCTTTCTGGTCTTCTGCGTCGGCAGCATGACCATTGTCGGCTCCTTCAAGGAGGGCATCAGCGGCGATGCCTCCCTGATTTATGCCAAAAGCCTGCTCGACGGCTTCACCAGTATTGCCCTCGCCAGTACTTACGGCGTCGGCGTCATTTTCAGCATTATTCCACTGCTGATTGTTCAGGCCGGGTTGACCTGGCTGGGCTACGGGGTCGGCGGAGCTGTGGCAGACTCTGTCGTCAGCCAGCTTACCGCTGTGGGCGGCCTGCTGATCCTCGCCCTGGGCCTGAACCTGCTGGAGATCAAAGTGATCAGGGTCAGCAACCTGCTGCCGGCGCTGCTGGTGATTGTCCTGCTGGAGTACCTGCTGGCCTGGCTCGGACATTAGATTCCCTGCATTTCTCCGAAGCTGAAACCGCTCGCCGCAAATCGCAGCGTTACCACAGGGGGACTTGAATGTCTGCTTGTACAGCAGGCGTGCAGCAGCCTAAACCGGGAGTGAGGGAGAGGATTCCTTGCTCGTGGGGGGCGGCGCTGCCGCCCCCCTTGCGTTTCTAAGACCAGAAAGGATGGAGGTTACCTTGCGAACGTGTGTATAGACACGCGGGCGCAGCGCTTTGTTCCAAACTTTCTGCGGCAATTTTTGAAATTGTTTCGAAGTACAATCTGCTAAACAATCTTGAAGCACTCCGGCGGCCGGATGGTTTGTAATCCACCGCTTTCCAGCCGCAGGCCGATCCAGGCGCCACTTCCCCGCTCGGATTGAACATTCGCAGGCACGGCGCATACTAGAATCAGCATCCCATGGCAGTTGAACTCCTCGAAAAGCAGTACACCGCGCGCAAGCTGGCCACCCGCCAGGACGAGATGCTCAAGCTGGCCCGCGAGCTGCTGCGCTCGGCCACGGTGGACCAGGCCCAGGTGCGTCTGCTGGCCAACGACACCGGCCTGACACGCTTTGCCAACTCGGAGATGCACCAGAGCACTTTCGAGCACAACGCGACGGCCCAGGTTTCTGTGCGCGTCGCCGGCTCCGGCGGGCTGCAGGAGGGCACTGCCAGCACCAACCGCCTGACCCTGGATGCGCTCAAGGAAGCCCTGGGCCAGGCCCAGGCGGCGGCAAAGCTCAGCCCGCCGAACCCCGATCTGGCCGACCTGCCGCAGGGGCCGTTTGATTATCCATTTGCCGTGGACTACTACGAGGCCACCGCCGCCTGCTCGCCGGAGGAGCGCGCCAAGCGCGTGTTGAAGGCCTTCAGCGTCTGCGATGACAAGGCCTTCACTGCCTCGGGCTTCCTGTCCACCGGCCAGACGAACTTCGCCCTGGTCAACAGCCGCGGCGTGGAAGTCGCCTGGAACACCACCAGCGCGCGCTTCCAGATCCTCTGGAGCGGGCCCAACAGCTCAGGCCAGCGCGACAGCCTGGTGCGGGATATCTCCGCGCTGCACACTGAGGAGCTGTCACAGGCCGCCCTTGCCGTCGCCCGCCGCACAGCCAACCCGCGCAGCGACCTGCCCGCCGGCCGCTACCCGGTGGTGCTGCTGGGACCCTGTATCGCCACGATGCTCGGCCACCTGGCCCACATGGGTCTGTCGGGCAAGGAGTATGTCGAGGGCTCCAGCTTCCTCAGCGGGCGGATGGGCGAGCCGGTCACCGGCGGCAACATCACCCTGCTGGATGACGCGCTCGACCCGCGCACCCTGGGCCTGCCCTGCGACATGGCCGGCGTACCGCGCCAGCGCCTGGCGCTGATAGAAAAGGGTGTGGCCCGCGCCGTGGTCCACGACGCCAACTCCGCCTTCCGCGGCGGCGCCCAGAACACCGGTCATGACAGCGGCATGAACATGCCCCTGCCCCAGAACCTTGTGCTGCTGCCGGGCTCCAATAACCTCGCCGAGCTGATCGCCTCGATCAAACACGGCATCCTGGTGCCGCGCTTCCACTACACCAACAGCATTGACCCGATGGCGACCGTCATCACCGGCATGACCCGCGACGGCCTGCAGCTGATTGAGGACGGCGAGCTGGTCTGCGGCCTGACTAACTTCCGCTTCACCCAGAACATTCTCGAAGCGCTGAAGAACGCCAGCGCGAGCACAGTGGACCAGCACCTGCAGCCGAACCAGTACGCCAACACCGGATGCCTGGTGCCCGAAGCGATCAAGGTCGACGAGTTCAACTTCAGCGGCAAGACCAGCTTCTAGGGACTGCTGGTTCCCCGCTCGAAGCTGTCTGCGCTCAGCCAGCGCAGCCCGCTCCCCGCATTGCTAATCCGCGCCGCTCAACACGGCTGACAGGTACTCATCCAGCGCATCCAGACCGGCGCTGCTCAGGACGTTCTGCCACATCAGCGGAATCAGCGGCAGTCCACCCACGAGCGCGACGCAGCCCAGGGTAAGGCCAAGATAGAACAGCAGCTGGTCCAGACTGCCGCCGAGAGAACTAGTGACTACCGTGGTCAGCAGAGCGGCGACCAGGGGCAGGATCAGCACACTGGCGAGCATGCACCAGATCGCTGCCAGCTCAAGCCGGAAGGGGTTGCCGCCTTCGGGGTATTTGAGGTGCCAGTCCAGCTTGCTGGCCAGCATTATCAGCTCGCCGGCCAGGCCCCTGCTGCGCAGCTGGGCCAGACGAATGCCGGGCCTGAACAGCGCCGGCGCGGCTTCATAGAGCGGCTCGATGTCGAACCAGCCGCCAAGCACACGGGCCAGCAGATCGGAACGCTCCAGCTCTGCGCTCAGGCGGCGACTGTGGCGGCGGATCAGCAGGTTGGCCGCGAAGGCAAACACCAGCGCTAGCACCATACCGAGCGCGATAAACGCGGTCCAGTTGAGCGGCAGGGAGACCTGGCCCGGGCCAGCGCTCTGCAGCGGACGGATGAACAGCGCCGGCATGGCCAGCACGACCGCGCTCAGCCCGCTGGCCACCAGCACCAGCACGCGGGTCAGCCGCGCGCTGCGGCGCAGGCGTCGCAGAGCTGGCCCAAGTTCGCTGTCGTCGAGCCGCCGGCCGGCTTCAGTCATCGCCAGAGCTTAGCACTGCTGCAGGCAGGGTCGCCGGCGGCTGAACATCGCAGCACAGGTAAGGTGCTACTTGCCCTGCATCGACCTGGCCAGTTCGCCTTCAGGGTGCCACTGTGGCAGCTTGTCACGCTCCGCCTGCAGATCCACCCAGTCAACCGGCAGCCTCGGGGCCTTGAGGTCAATCTCGCCAAGCTGCCTGAACTCCGCAGCTGTGTGCTGGTGATTGAACATGATGTCGCTAAAGAGGTCTGCCCGGAAAGCCAGTCCATCAGGAGAGCCGCGCAGCCAAAGGTGCCAGAGGTAGTGCTCAAGGGGAGGCTGTGGCGGAGCAGCGGGATAGTAAACCCAGTCCCTGGGCGTACTGACAATGTTCCAGTCTTCAAAATAGCGCTGTTGGAACATGACTGTCTCTCCATAGCCCCTCAGATCCAGCGCCAGCCTGCTCTGGCGTGACAGTGCACTAAGCAGTGCAAGACGCTGCTCCGGAGCATACAGCCCTTCGCTCAGAAGACTGAAATACAGGCTTCGTCTGATCATGTTCAGGGCGACAAACTGTGACTTGAACTCGGGGTCTCCACGCTGTCCCAGCCGACAGGCCAGACCGTACCAAGCGGCGAGTCCGTCCAGAGCTTCCTGCCCCACCAGCCAGCTTTCAAAACCACTTTCCCACACAGCGTGGAAGTCATAGATACTGACCGCCGGCCGGGCTGAGTCAATCATCGCACCGCTGAAAACCTTGCTGACGCAGTAGTTAAGAGGTGTGCTGCGCTCCAGTCTCTTTCTGAAGTAGCTCTCTGGGAAGCAGTCAGGCAGTGCCTGGTCCTGCGCCTGAGCCGCCCTGAGCAGATGCTCCCTGGCAGCCTCGTAGTTTTGGCGTTCAAGCTCCAGAAAGCACATGGCATAGTCAGGAGCAGCCGCTGCAGGGACTTGCTGCTGCCACAGCCTAAGGGCTGCGGTCCGCTGCGCGTCTCTCTCAAGGCTGCCTGTTCCCGCGCTCGTTTCAGCGAAGCTCGCAAGCCAGCAGGTCTCCAGAGCTATGAGCGGATGAAGCTGCGGATTGCCGCTGCCTTTGGCAAGGCCTTGTTGAAGGTACTCCAGGCCACGCCGATGGGCCTCAGCGTCTTCCGACCATTCGTTCGTCGAGGCCGGTCTGCGGCCCTGCTGCAAGGCATTCCAGTAGCAAAGCTGCCAGTACTCGGGCTTGTCCCCAAACTCCGGCTCCCAGCCTGCGATCAGACTTTCCGGCAGGGCGCAGGGGTATTTGTCGCCGCTGCCAAACAGGCGCCATGCCTGGCGCCTGACCACAGCTCGAGCAAAACGGTCAAAGAGCTGATCGCCGGTCGGATCGCAGCGCACACAAAGAAAGAACTCCCGGGCGTAGATTCCCAGCGCAAGGGCCAGCAGCAGGGACCCTGTCCACAGGCCAAGGCGCAGCAGTCTTGCAGCAAGTGAAGCAGACTTGCCGCCTGTGAGCAACACAAACCTGGGCCGAGGAGCCAGCGGACCTGAAGTGTTCAAGGCCTGTCCCGAGCCACACTTTGTGGCTACAAGAGCTTAGCACCGCAAAGCTCAGCGCTGCTACTTGCCGGGCTGCACATCCTCGTCCGCGGCATCCTCGGCCTTAGCCTCAGCGCCAGCGGCCTTGCCGCCGCCGGCCTTGGCGTCTTCGACCGCCTTGGCCGCGTCTTCGACTTCCTTGGCGGTGTCGTCGAACTTGAGCTCCTCCCACTTCAGGTCTTCCAGATAGAAGCTGAGCGGATAGGTCGCCACGCGATAGGTCAGGCCGCTGCCGTCCTTCGCCGCGCGGCTGGAGGTGCGCTCGGGGCCCAGCGTGATGGAATAGGTCCCGCCGGGAGTGGTAACCTCGATCGCCGGGCTGGCATCGGCCGCGAAGGCCGTATCCGCCGGGGTCGGGTTGTCCACATATTCGTTGACCTGCAGCTCGGAGAACTTCTGGATCAGGTCCTTGACCGCGTTCTGGTTGGCGTTCTTGCCATCAAGCTGCCAGAACTCCCCGCTCTTGCTGAAGCTCAGCGTTTCAGCCGGCCAGCTCTCCTGGATAAAGCCGTTCGCATCCTTGGGCGGCTCAGAGGCCTTGCCATCCGCGGCCGGGGGCGCCGCTGCCTTGACCGGCGGGCGGCGCAGCTTGATGGCGGTGGCCAGCGCCGGGTCAAAGGCCCAGGGCTTCATCGTGCGATAGTCGTCGAAGGAAAAGGCGATGAGCTGCTTGATGTTGACGCCGCTGCGATAGACCTCCTTGCTCTCGCCCTTGGCATCCACCGTGCGGACGAAGCTGGCCTTAAAGCCCTCGGCGGCCTTACCCACGAGCAGGGTCGCGGCCGGCTCGCTGCCGCCGGCAAAGACCTTCAGCAGGATCGCTTTTTCCGGCGTGACTTCCAGCTCTTCATACTTTTCCGGGCTGGAGGTGGCCACGCCTTCACTGCGGGCGCCGGGAAGCTGGTCCAGGATCGGCGTGACGCGGTCCATGTTGGCCTGGTAGCGCTTGTCCCCGCGCACGACCCACCACTTGTCCTGTTCGCGGGTCAGCGTGAAGGCCTCGCCGTCCAGCGGCTTGATCTCAATCGAGCTGACCGCATCGGTATCGGCGTCGACCAGGGTGATGCGGGCCGGGTCCTTGGCGCTCTTCTCGGCGTCCGTCGGCTTGAACCAGCCGAAGGGGTCGGCCACGCCAATGGCGACGATGACCAGGACGACCAGGATGCCCAGAAGTCCAAGGTTGCGCTTGCTTGCCTGCTTGCTAGCCATGTCTCAAATCCCCAAAATTCTCGTAGTTCGCGTAGATCCCGCAGCCTATTCGGCGTAGCGGGCCTGGATCGCCTTGCGGCCCTGGTTGCGCAGCCACCAAAGCAGCAGGCCAAAGAGGCACAGCAGCAGCGGCAGGCCCAGCACGAGAGACCAGCGGATGAACTGCTGCTGGGACTCGTTGAGCGTCTTAAGCGGACGAGCCACCACCGGCGCGCTGCGGATGCCGGCCAGCTGGTCGCCAAGGGCCAGCATGTCGGCCATGTTCGCCGCGAAGAGGCGGTTGACCGGGTACTGCTGCATGAAGTCGTCGCTGATCATCTTGGCCGATGAAACGACGATCAGGCGGCCCGCGCCATTGCCTTCCTTAAGCTGGTTGGCCGGGTTGAACAGCGGGGCGCCGCTGTCATCCGTGGCGCTCGGCACGTTGAAGTTGTCCTTGGAACCGTCAAAGGCGCTCTTGAATGTACCGGTGGCCATATAGCCCACCACGAAACGGCCCTTTTCAGTGGAGGTGGTCAGCTTGAACTTCCAGTCCTGCTGCGGGTCGAGGTCGAAGGGGCTGTCCAGCAGGAAGGCCTGGCCGGAGGTCTCGAAAAGCTTGGTCAGCTTGACGCCGCCAAGATCGTCCTTGGCCACCAGCGGGCAGCTCCAGGGCACCACCAGATCGGTCAGCGGCGCGATCGGTCCGACCTCACCGTTGAGGCCCTGGGGCCCGATCTTGGGCCACAGCAGATAAGGCTGCTGGAGGGTGAAGATGCCGGCGCGGAAAGATGCGTTGGCGCAGGCCTGGTCGGCGATCAGCTTCTTGTTCAGGGTGATGCCGTACTTCTCCAGCTGGTCTTCAATGGTCGGCAGGGCCGGGAAGGCCTGGCCCAGTCCGCCCATCTGGCCGCCGGTCTCCATCATCGGATCGATCATCAGCAGGACCTGGCCGCCGCCCATGATGAACTGATCCAGGCTGTACTTCATCGTGTCGCTCATGCCAAAGGCGCCGGCGATGATCACGGCCTTGAGACCGTCGGGCAGCTTCTTGTCCGTCTGCGGATCGATGTTGACCAATTCATAGAGGCCGTCGGTACCGCCGAGGATCTGGCCCAGGGCGTTGTACTGCGGCTCGTTGCCCTGGCCCTGCTGGCCGATGACCAGCGGACCCTTGAAGAAACCGATCTTGGGCTTCTCGCCCATGGAGAACTTGACCAGGCGGCTGGTGATGTCGTACTCCAGCGTGGTCGGGTCGACGATCTGCGGGATCGGCTCGCTCTTGTCGACGAAGTTCATCACCAGGCCGAAGAATATCTTCTTGACCGTCAGCTGGCTGCCCTTGTCGATAACCTGCAGCTGCAGCTCCTGGACACCCAGGCTGGCCGCGCGCTCCTTTTCCTTCTCGTCGTCGCCGGGGTCGGTGTAGTGCACCTTGATCTTGCCGCCGCCATAGCGCGCGTATTCGTCAAGTTTGTTGCGCACTTCCGAGGCCATGGTCACCACCTGCGGGGGCAGGTCGCGGCTCATGAAGACCTCAACGTCCACGGTGTCGTCCAGGCTGTGCAGCACGTCCTTGGTGGCCTTGCTGATGGTGTACTGCTTCTTCTCGGTCAGGTCCATGCGCCAGAAGAAGCGGTAGCCCAGGAAGGAGACCACGGCCAGGATCAGGACGATGATGATCAGTTCGGTAAGGTTGCCGCCCTGGCGGCTAAGCTTGTTGTTCATTGCCGCCTCCTAAGCCCAGCGGCGGCTTTCAACCGCCCGGGTGGTGAGATAAAGGAACAGCCAGATCACTGACAGGTAGTACAAAAGGTCGCGAGTGTCGATCACGCCGCGCTGCATGCTGCCATAGTGCTGGCGCAGGCCGATGTACTCCAGGGCCGGCACCAGCCAGGAAGCCCCCTTGCCGATGAAGAGCGTCACCATCGACTCGCCGATGATGATCAGTCCGAAGATCACCGCGATCGACAGGATAAAGGCGATGATCTGGTTGCGGGTGAAAGAGCTGATCCAGCCGCCGATCGCCAGGAAGGCGCTGCCGAGAAGGAAGGCGCCAAGGTAGTTGGCGAAGACCACGCCGCTGTCCAGACCATTCTGGCTCAGCGCCCCGACCGTCAGGGTCAGGGGCACGGTCAGCACCAGGATCACAGCCAGCAGCGAGACGGTGGACAGATACTTGCCCAGCACGACCTCGCGCTCGGTGACCGGCTGGGTCATCAGAAGTTCGATGGTACCGCTGGCCTGTTCCTCGGCCCACTGGCGCATGGTCAGCGCCGGCAGCAGGAAGAGGAAGAACCAGGGGATCAGGCCAAAGAGCTGGCCCATTGAGGCATCGTTGACGATGAAGAAGCCCTTCATGAAGAGCCAGGTCGCGATCACCAGGAAGACACAGATCACGATGTAGGCCACCGGCGAAAACCAGAACTGGCGGAACTCGCGGCGCCAGACGGCGCTGATCTTATTCATCGCCTGCCTCCTTGGCGCTGGCCTCAGCGGCGCTGTCCGCAGTCGGCTGGGCCGCTGCGGGGGTCTCGTCGCCCTGGGACACGCCGTGCAGGGCATCCCCGCTGGCGCTCTGGCCGGTGAGCTGCAGGAAGATGTTCTCCAGGGTGGTGGCGGTCTTGTTCAGCTCCAGCAGCTTGGCGCCCTGGCTGACGGCCAGGTCAAATAGCCGCTCGCTGAGGTCCGCCCCGCGCTCGGCCTTGAGCCTGAAGCGCGCTCCTCCGTCTTCGGAGAGCAGGCTGACATCGCTGACCCTGGGCAGGCGGCCCAGCGCGCTTTGCAGCTCGCCGGAGCTCTTGCCCTTGAAGGTCACGGTGTACTGCTCGCCGCCGGTGGCCATCGAGAGCAGCTCGCCCGGCGTTCCCTCGCCGACCAGCTTGCCCTGGCTGATGATCAGGATGCGGTCGCAGATGTTCTGGGCCTCGGGCAGGATGTGCGTCGACAGCAGGATCGCCTTTTCCTTCGATATCTCGCGAATCAAGGCGCGGATCTCAACGATCTGCGCCGGGTCAAGGCCGCTGGTCGGCTCGTCCAGCACCAGCACGGGCGGGTCGGAGACCATCGCCTGGGCCAGGCCGACGCGCTGGCGGTAACCCTTCGAGAGCTCGCCGATGTCCTTGTGGGCCATCCGGCTGAGGTCGCAGATATCGACCAGTTCGTCGATGCGGGTCTTGCGCCGCTCGGCCGGGACGCCGTGGATGCGGCCCATAAAGTCCAGATAGTCCAGCACGCCCATGTCTTCATACAGCGGCGTGCTTTCCGGCAGGTAGCCGACCCTGGCCCGCGCGGCGATCGGGGCTTCGAGGATGTCGTTGCCGTCGATGCTGACCGTGCCGCGGTCCGGCGCCAGATAGCCGGTGATGACCTTCATGGAGGTCGATTTCCCGGCGCCGTTTGGCCCCAGGAAGCCGACGATCTCGCCACGGTGTACCTCGAAGCTGACGTTATCAACCGCCAGCGTCGGGCCGTAGCTCTTGCTGATGCCCTTTACCTCTATCATCCCTGTCCCTAACGGGTGAACTTACCTTACTGCCAGAACTAGCATACCCAGCCGGCCGCGCAGGCCTAACCGGGCAGGCAATGGATGAAGCCGCTGCATGAATCAACACTGGGCCGGGGCTTCTGACGGCGTCAAGACGTGGAAGAATAGCAAATGTTCGGAAACTCGGGCTAAATCTGGCGCGGGTGTTTAACATCGCATTCTCAGTGGGGGCTGGGGTACGCCTCTGTACCTTCCCCCAGGATATCCAGATAAGCTAGATAGTGATATCGACGGTCACGCTTTCCTCCGGTGGACTCGATCACAATCCCCAGCCGCGCCAATTGTGTGAGAGCCCGGGCGGCGGTCGGCCCGCTTAGGCCAGAGCCGCGCGCAAGTTCTGGAATGCTAGTGATTGGATGTCTCTGCAGTTGGCGCAATGCGCCAAGGACGGACACAAATTGACGCCCTTCTATCTTGCTTCTGACCAGCTCTGCGTCCGCCAGCGCCTGGTCTTGAAGACGTTGGGCAGTGTGCAATCCCTGAAGAGACACCTGCTCAACTGCCCTTAAGAAGAAGCGCAGCCAGTCTTCCCAGTTGCCCTGTACTCTCACGCTTTGCAGTAGTTGGTAGTATTCATCCCGGTGAGTCTTGAAGTACAGGCTGAGGTACAGAATTGGATGCTTGAGTGTCGCCTCACTGATCATTATCAGGGTGATCAACAGGCGACCGACCCGCCCGTTACCGTCCAGAAAGGGATGGATTGTTTCAAACTGGACATGTGCCAAAGCTGCCTTGATTAAGGGCGATGTGGCTTCCGGTATTCCCTGCAGAAAGTCCTCGAGCTCGCCAAGTACACGCATCAACTCTTGAGGTGGCGGGGGAACGTATACGGCTGTGCCGGGCCGAGTGCCGCCGATCCAGTTTTGCGTTCTTCGAAAATTGCCTGGGTCCATTTCGCCGCCTCGCTTGAGCCCTCGCATCAATTCGCCATGAACCTCGCGAATCAGCCTCAGGGACAAAGGCAGCTCGGCCAGCCGTCGGATCCCATACTGGATGGCATTGATGTAGTTGATCACCTCTGCCAGGTCTTCCCGCGGTGCAGGCGGATTGGACTCATTTTCATAGGCCAGGATCTCCGCTAATGATGATTGGGTGCCTTCGATCTGGCTTGAAAGCAGCGCCTCTTTTCGAATGTAGAAATAGAGAAACAACTCTGTCTCAGGAAAGCGAGAATCTGAGGCAAGCGCGTCAAGCCGTCCCAGAGCTCCGGCAGCGCGTTCAAGCAGTTCCAAGTCGATGGAGGCAAACTGCAACGGTGGCACAGGTGGCAAGGCGAGTGGCACAAATGCCTCGACGGTTTCTTCCAGATAACTGGTGCTTATGTATCTCCCGGTGACACGTTGCATATCGCCTCCGCAGTCTACGAAAATTAGATGCGCTAGTTTTCGTAGAATCTGATTTTACGAAAGCCGCGTTCGTTTTTCAAGGACTTACAAAAAATAAGGGCTCTATTTTTGGTAAGCAGTCAATCTGCGAAAACTAAGTTCGTAACTTTGAAATCCGGACGCGCTACAATCACGCCCCCATGAGCACACGCGCGCTTCTTCTGTCCGAGCTGGAATGGATCAGCGGCAACTGCCAGCGCCTGATCCGCATGATCAAGCCCGAGCACTTCGGCTGGCGGCCCTTCGAGTCCATGCGCTCGCTGCACGAGCTGGCCAACCATCTGGCCCAGGTGCCGGCCATCGACCTGCTGATCCTGCGCGGCGCGGCGGAAGAGGAAGTCCAGAAGGCCGAACAGAGCTGGATGCGCGACGACCCGGGCGCCATCGCCGAAGCCCTGCGCCAGGGCACCCTGGCGCTGCGGGAGTACATCGACAAGCTGACCCTGGACCAGTTTGAGAACGAGAGCGGCACGGCCTTCTATGGCCGCACCCAGACTAACGCCAAATGGCTGCTGGAGGTGTCGACGCACCTTTACCACCACCGCGCCCAGCTCTTCATGTACCTCAAGCTCAATGGCTACCCGGTGAACACGCGCTCGTTGTACGAGTAAAGCGCGGCACGGGTGGTTTGCTCTGCTATTGTGAAAGACGGCCGGCAGGATTCCGATCCAACAGGAGACACTGAGACACAGAGAGCTGTGAGGGGATCGAGCAATCGACATTGAAGGTCAATATTCCCGGCATCTGAATTACTTCAGGTCTGATAACAGAGGCATTGCCCAGGTAACAAACTGTTGTCTCTCATGCTGGAGCCTAAAAGGAGCAGCGCCAATGGATGCAAAAGTCCCTGTGGCAGATGACTTGCTGACCAAGTTGATTATTGGGGCGGCAATACAAGTACATCGAGAACTCGGCCCCGGACTGCTTGAATCAGCATATCAGCAATGCATGGAGATAGAACTGAGCTACCAGGGAATCAAGTTTGAGACCCAGGTCCCTCTGGATGTCAGCTATCGGGGCGTGCTCATCGGTGCTGCTTACAAACTGGATCTGTTAGTTGAAGGGCAGGTTGTGGTTGAACTCAAGGCAGTGGAGAAAATTCAACCTGTTCACCTCGCCCAGCTCCTGACATACCTGAAGCTTAAGAAACTCTCCCGCGGGCTCCTGATCAATTTCCACGAAGCTACACTCAAAGATGGCTTGCGCAGGGTTTCGCTCTAGGCAGTAATGTCGCAACAGTCAAACGCTTGCTGCCCTCATTAATCTCTGTGACTCAGTGCCTCCTGTTGGTCTTGATCCCCTGTCAGCCTTGACCTTCAACATAGCGAACTGCTGTCGCGCCCAGCGCGTCCCATCCCCATCGTCTACACTAGGCCCAGCATGAACTCCAACCCCGCCCGCGAAGCGCTGACCGGTCTGGTCGTCACTTTGGCGATCATCATCATCCTGGCCGACCAGCTCTCGAAAGCCTGGATGGTCTACGAGCTGAGCAGCTACAAGATCATCCGGCCTGAGGCCGGCATCGGCGAGTTCATGCAGGACTACTTCACCCGCTGGGACGGCCTGGGTAAGGGCGACGGGCGCGGCGTGGTCACCGAACGCTGTGGGCCCCTGGGCGGCGAGCAGATGGTCTGGGAGCCCTGGGTGCGTTGGCACCTGACGACCAACACCGGCGCGGCCTGGAGCATCTTCGAGGGCAATTCCTTCGCCCTCAGCTTTGTCAGCCTGCTGATTGTCGCCGCCCTGGTCTATGCCTGGAACCGCGCCTTCAAATACAACCTCGGCATGTCCATTGCCTGCGGCGCCATCCTCGGCGGCGCGCTGGGCAACTTCCTCGACCGCTTCCGGCTGAAGGAAGTGGTGGACTTCGTCTTTGTGAAGATCCCCGTCATCGGGCGGATCTTCCCTAAACTGGGCGATCCTTACGACTTCCCGATCTTTAACGTGGCGGACGCCTGCGCGGTCTGCGGCACCCTGGCCCTGGCCTTCTACCTGCTGGGCCTGGACCTCTCGGCGATGCGCAAGAAGAAGCCGGCGGCGCAGCCCGCGGGCGGCTTCAAGCCCTATCCCGGCGGCCTGATGCTGGACGAGAAAGCCGAGCAGAAGCTGCACGAGATCGACACCAAGAGCCTGCCTGCCTGGGAGCCCGCCAAGGACGAGCCAAAGATGGCGGCGGACGATACGCTCAGCCCGCCCAGCGAGATCGTCTCCAACGCTGCCGCGGCGGATGCTCCCGCCCCGGCTGAGCGCAGCGGGGCCGTGACCCCCGAGGAGCACACCATCGAGCAGATCGTGGTCAGCCCGGCGGTTGAAGCGCCGCCAGCTGAGCCCGAAGAGCGCGTGCTTTAGGCCTTGGGTTCCGGAAGGCGCGGGCTTGCCCCGGCCCGCGGCATGACTTATGGCTCGATCATGTTAGAAGCAATTCCGGCGACCAGGTAATCCGCTGCGGTTTGTTTCAACCACAGAGAACACAAAGAACACCGAGGCCTGAAAGAGCTCTCTGATTCTGCTAAACACAGATGGATTCCATGACCACTCCACGTGACTCCAACCTGCACTGCATCTCTCTGTGCACTCTGTGTTCTCGGTGGTGAAAATCCTGCAGCGCAGATCCGAGAAGCAGGGACGGGAGTGCCGGGCGGAGATCGAGTCGTCGGTTACGCCACGGGCTGGGCGGGGCCCGGCTTGCCCGTCACCTCCGAAGCGCAGCAGTGATACTGCGACATCCCTCCCGCCCTGCGTTATCCTCACAGCAGCATGGAACTCAGCGCGCTGGAACGGGCACTGCTGGCCGAGGGCAAGCGCCTCATCTGCGGCTGCGACGAGGCCGGCCGCGGCGCGCTGGCCGGGCCGGTAGTGGCCGCCGCCGTCGTGCTGGACTATGACTGCCTCCCCGGCGGCCTCAATGATTCAAAGCTGCTGCGGGCCGATGCGCGGGAAGCCGCCGCCGAGACCATCCGCCGCTGCGCCATTGCCTGGGCCGTCTGTGCCATGAGCCCGCGCGAGATCGAGCGGATCAACATCCTGCAGGCCTCGCTCAGCGCGATGCAGACTGCCGTCTCGATGCTCTCCTGCTGCCCGGAATATGTGCTGATCGACGGCCCGCAACTGCCGCGGATGCAGACCAGCGCCGGCGGCGAAGCGCTCGACAGCGGGAGCCTGCCGATGCAGGCGATCATCGACGGCGACGCGCTGATCCTGGGAATTGCCGCGGCCAGCATCCTGGCCAAGGTTGAGCGCGACCGCCTGATGCGCGAACTGGCGCTGGAGCATCCGGCCTATGGCTTCGAGCGGCACATGGGCTATGGCACTCCTCAGCACCGCGCGGCGCTGACGGCGCACGGCCCCTGCGAGATCCACCGCCGCAGCTTCAAGCCGGTACAGGAGATACTGCAGGGAAGTTTGTTTGAGAATGGCTAAGGGCTAATGGCTAATGTAGCGGCGCACTGCGTGCGCCCGGGAAGGTAGAAGGCAAAAGGCAGAAGGCCAAGACTAAGGGCTGATGCAAAATGGGAGACCAGAAGCCAAAGGCGTACAGATTAGCTGCTCAGGCAAGCATCCTGCCTTGCCATCTCACTTCCTGGCTTTCCAATTCCATTCACCATCGCCCTTCTACACGTCCCGATCCTGGTTCTCGCCATTAGCCATTAGCCATTCTCCATTAGCCCTTCGCCATTAGCCATTCTCCATTAGCCCTTCGCCCTTAGCCATTCCCCAGAGCTCGGGTAAACTTAAATTGCCATGAATTTGTACTCCTCATTCGCCCAGGCGGCCGAGTCCAACCTCAGCAAGCTGGCCCTGATCGACGGCGAGCAGAGCTACAGCTATGCCCAGCTCCTGCACGCTTCCGAGGCGCTGGGCGCGATCTTTGCCGCCAGCACGGACAAGCCCGCGATCGGCATCTTCCTGCCCACCTCTGCGGCCTTCACCATCAGCAACTTCGCGGCCCAGCGCGCCGGTCTCGCCGTGCTGCCGCTGAACCTGCTGGCGCCGCCCAAGGACCTTTTGTTCGCGATCACTGACAGCGGCATCGACACCGTGGTGACCAGCGAGCGGATGGTGCAGATGCTGCAGGGCCTGCCGGTCAAGTTCATCCTGTTTGAGGAGCTGGCCCGCGCCGCCGCCGCCGGGTCGCAGCCGCCGCTGAGCGCACTGAAGGGCCGCGAGGAGCGCAAGGCCGACGACCTGGCGGTGATGCTTTACACCAGCGGCACCAGCGGCACCCCCAAGGGCGTCTGCCTGAGTCACGGCAATATCCTGACCAACATCCACGACTCGCTGGCCTCCTTCGGCGAGCCGGTGGGCGAGGTCACGCTGGGCGTGCTGCCCAGCTTCCACACCTTCGCCTATACCGCTACGATGGGCATCCCGCTGCACACCGGCGGCACCTTCATCACCCAGCCGCGCTTCGTTCCCGCGGACGCCCTCGGCGCTATCGAGAAGCACGGCGTGACTCTGATGCTGGCAATCCCGACGATGTACCGCGTGCTGACCCAGATGCAGAAAGCCCGCGGCTTTAAGGTCAACAGCCTGAAGCATGCCCTGGCGGGCGGCGAGCCGCTGCCGCCGGTGGTGGAGCAGGAGTTCCACGAGGCCTTCGGCATCCCGCTGTGGCAGGGCTATGGCCTGACCGAGACCAGCCCGGTGATCTCCTTCAATACCCGCGCCAGCAATGTCAGCGGAACCGCCGGCAAGCCGATCCGCAACGTCGAGATCCGCATCATTGATGACGAGGGCAAGGAACTGCCGGCCGGCGAGGTGGGCGAAATCCTGGTCAAGGGCCCCGGCATCATGCTGGGCTACCACCAGCGCCCCGACCTGACGGCCGAGGTGATCAGGGACGGCTGGCTGCACACCGGCGACATGGGACGCCTGGACGAGCAGGGCCACCTGGCGATCACCGGCCGCAAGAAGGAGATGATCATCGTCGCCGGGCTGAAGGTGTTTCCGCCGGATGTTGAGGCCGTGCTGGAGGGCCACCCCGCGGTGAAAAACGTGGCGGTGCTAGGCGTGCAGGACCCGGTCAAAGGCGAGCAGGTCAAGGCTTACATCGTGCCAAAGGATGAGGAGCTCTGGAGCGGAATGGCCGAGGGCGAAAGCGAGGAGTCAGTCGCCGCCCGCACCGCAGCGCTCAAGGCCCTGGAGGCCGAGCTGCGCGCGCATGCTGAGGCGCATCTCTCGCCCTACAAGCTGCCAAAGGTCTATGAGTTCCGCAAGGAGCTGCCACTGGGCCCGACCGGCAAGGTCTTCAAGCGCGCGCTGCGGGAAGAGCTCGGGTAGGGCCGCATGGATATGCGGCCGTCTTCGCTTATAGCGGTGGGGCCTGTCACCACCTAGCTTCACTTGCCTCCAGAATTAAATCCAACAGGAGGCACAGAGACACTGAGAAAATGGTTGGCAATGTGCTCACCTGCCGACTGCTAGGTCATTGAATCTGTGCACTCCGCTCAACGAAGGCAGGCCACCCTCAAAGGCCTCCGCGTCTCAGTGTCTCCTGTTGGTTTTTGGCTTCTCTTACCACCCCTACAACCCAAAGGCATGCGGCAGCAGATCGCTCAAACGGTAGCGAGTCAGTGGCGGCAGCGCCAGCATCACCCTGTCGAGGCCAGAGACGCTGGCGCAAAGCACTTCGCAGTCCGGCGCGGCGAACTCGGCCAGCACCTGGCGGCAGGCGCCGCAGGGCGTGATCGGCGCGGCTTCCTGGCCCGCCGTGGTCTCCGGGTTGCTGTTTATCTCCGCGCTGGCCAGCGGATCCAGCCGCCCGCCGACGAGCACAATCGTCTGCAGTTCCCCCGGACGCATTCCCGCCGCTGCAGCCGCGAAGACCGCGCTCCGCTCGGCGCAGATACTCAGGCCATAGGAGGCGTTCTCCACATTGCAGCCGGCAAAACGCCGCCCATCGGCCAGCGCCAGCGCAGCGCCGACGGCAAAACGCGAGTAGGGGCACCAGGCGCGCCCGCGAACATCCAGCGCGGCAAAGAGCAGCGCGCGCTGGGCGTCGCTGAGCAGATTAAGGCTGATCGTCTCGGGCTCCACCCTGCGTTTATACACCCCTGCCGCCGATGCGCTATATATGCAGCAGCCTAAACCGGGAGGCCAGATGTTCCGCTCAGTCCTGCAATTTGCCCTGCACAGCTCAAGCTGCGCACTGCTGCTCCTGTGCGGTCTCAGCGCCTGCGGTTCCGACAGCCATGCGGCCCCGCCTGACGATCCGCTGCCACCTGCCGGCCTCCCGCTGACGCTGGTGAACGGTCGCTCCGCTAGGGAGCCGCAGGTAGTCTGCCTGGACGAAAGCTACAGCGTCACGGCGCTATTGACTGTCGGCGACCGGGTGCCGCTGCTGACCGGGCGTTGGGATGAGCTGAGCTGGGACCCCGTGCATACCTATGGCGTCTGCGGCAAGCTGGACGGCATGGGCTTTGCTCCCGTTGACGGCGGCTTTGTGCTGTGGGTCAACCATGAGATCGCTGAGGACAAAGCCTCGCAGTTCAGCCCGGATGTGAGCGGCAGCTTCACCGGCGCCAGGGTCTCGCTGTTTCGCTTTGACAGCCAGTGGCGCTGCCTTGGCGGCC
Organism: uncultured Planctomycetales bacterium; assembly: GCA_964512635.1. Lineage (GTDB taxonomy): Bacteria > 4484-113 > 4484-113 > 4484-113 > JAFGCY01 > JADZFO01. Next base: position 31,374 of record CAZEJB010000005.1, read on the forward strand.
GCAACCTGATCAGCTCCTGCTCCGACAGCAATGGGCCCTACTGCAGCAACGCCTATAAGGATGGGAGCTTCAGCCAGACCTGGCTGAACCCGAAGGCCGCCGAAGGCAAGTACTGCTCCGGCACCTTGTTCAGCAGCTACGGCGCTCAGCCCCTGTTCTTCCCCGGGGAGGAGACCGGCCATGGCCGCGCCAAGGTGGTCTACCCCGACGGCCGCGCGGTGGTGCTGGCTGATACTCCCGTGGGCTCGTGGGAAAACGTCGTGCCGCTGGCCGCCAGTGCGACGCAGCAGCAGACGGTAATCCTGCTGCTGGACGACGTCCAGCGCGCCTACCTGTTTATGTATGTCGGCACCCGCAGCGCAACCGACCCCTATGGCCTGCTCAGCGGAGAGACCTACGTCGGCGCGCTGTTTAAGGATGGGGCTTTCATGCCCACCAGCTTTGGCCTGAATCCGGGCGCGGGCGCTGAGCTGCGCTGGACCGCGCTGCCCAGCGAGTTTTACTGCGGCCATGCGACCGAGATCGACAAGCGCAAGGAGCTGTTCAGCCTCAGCCGCGACTGGTGCGCCGAGGCTGGGTCGCAGCGCGCGACCCGCTTTATCCGCATCGAGGACGGCGAGGAAGACCCGGCCGCGCCGGGCTGTCTTTACTTCACCACCACCGGTGATGACAAGGGCGCGGTGGAAGGCGAGACCAATCCCGATACCTACGGCAGCCTGTGGAAGCTGCAACTGAGCAGCAGCGGCGATCCGCTGGCCGCGGCCAGCGTGACCCTGGTGGCCGATGGCGGGCCGGGGGCGCAGATCAGCCTCGACAACCTTGAGCTCTACGGCCGCACGCTCTTTGTGCAGGAGGATGTCACCGCCGGGCGGCCGGAGCAGGCGATGGCCGCCGACGGACGATCCAATTCGGTCTGGAGCCTCAGCCTGGACACGCTGCAGTGGCTGCGGCCCTTCGCGGTCAACCAGTTCACGGCGGGCCAGGCGCTGCTGCCGGGCGGCAAGGCTGCCGTCTGGGAGACGACCGGCGTGACCGCGCTGCCGGAGAGCTTCGCCGCAGATGGCCGACCGGGCCTGCTGCTCAATGTGCAGGCCCATGGCATCAACACAGAAGAGGCGCTGGGCGGCGCCTACATTGAGGGGGGCCAGCTCCTGCTGGCCCTGCCGCGATAGCTTCAACTGGCTGCCCGCGCAGCAGAAAAATACAGGGCCGGATTGCTCCGGCCCTGCCAATGGGTGCATTACTTTCTTGCCAGCCTGGGGCTGAATGTGCCGCGCAGTGCTCCTAGTAGCGCATCGAGAACAACAGGTCCTGGTTCGTGCTCTCGTAGTAGCTGACCGCATGGTGCCCGCCGACCTCGGCCAGCGAAGGGTTGATGAAGGTCTTGCCGACGACCGGTACTTCGATGAGGCTGTAGTCGGCCGTGCTGCCGTCCGGAGTAGTAATGGTGCACAGGGTCAGGCTGCCGTCGCTGGTGGCATAGGCTGCCGCCGGCTTGCCGTCGGCGAAAACTGTGGCGCTGACACTGCTGAAACTGTTGGCTCCGCCAAGCGTCGCGGCCCAGGCCAGGCCGGTCCAGGCCGTGCCCTGGTTGTCATCAGCGCGCTTGTACAGCACGCTGTTGTTGGTGATATCAAGGAAGAAGACAGCCGGCCGGCCCTCAACATAGACCAGCTGCGGGGAATATCCCACGGTGTCGCCGACAGAAGTGTGAGCCACTACCGGGGTCGGCGCATTCCAGACTGTGCCGCTGAGGTCGCTGGCACGGACATAGCGCAGCTGGCCGTTCGCCTCGTCATAGTAGGCCACCGCCGGGAAACCGCCGATGAGCGCGATCGAGCTGAAGCTGCCGACATTGGTGCCCGGGGTTTCGGGTTCGCCTTCGACCGGCTGTACCGGCTTCCAGTTGAGGTTAACGTAGTCATTGGCCCCGCAAACCCGCAGGCTGCCAGTGGAGAGGCCCAGGCTGTTATGGTAAGCCAACAGCGGCTGGCCGTTGAGGTCCATGACGCTGCTCACATTAACCCCGGTGCCCGCAGCGCTGTCCACGGAGAAGGCTGTGGGCAGACCGGTGCCCACCGCGGCGAAGTAGGTGCTCAGCGGCGCGGGGGCCAGGCCAGTGTCGTCGCAAACGCTGACGATCATGTTCCCTGCGCTGAAGTCATACACTGCGCTCAGGCCGCTGAAACCGCCTTCGGCCAGCTTGCCAGAACTGGCCCAGGACTGGCCCAGATAGTCACCGGCATAAGCCTGATACACCCCGTCGCCATTAATCGGGTCCTGGTTGTAGTACCAGATATCCGGAGCGCCCTCCACATCCATCAGCGCGCTGCGCACACCGGTGTTGTTACCACCGCCGTCGTAGACTGTCACCGGGTGCCATGAGCCGATGAAGGCGGCTGTGCTGATCTGAACATCCGTGGCCAGTGTCGCAGAGCCGCCGTGGCCGTCAGTGACCATAACCTGCACCTGCGCGGTTTCATCGACGCCCGGCAGCGAGCGATAGCCGTTTCCGTTGTAGGTCTGAGGGAAGGGATACATGATCACGCCGCTGCCGCTGAGCACACTCCACTCATAGGTCAGGCTGTCGCCGTCGGCATCCGTGGCGTTGGCGTTTAGCTGCACTGCCGTGTTGGGCAGGGCCGGGGCATTGACAACCGTGATGCTGCTGATCTGCGGATCGGTGTTGGCCGCGGCCGGTATCGCCACAAAGTCCTGCGCCACAGCCGGAGGAACGGTGACAGGCACGGCCGCCGGCATGAAGCTGTAGCCGGCCAGGCTGGGGGTCAGGTCGTAATTGCCGTCCGCTACGCCGAGGATGAGATACTTGCCGTCAGGTCCGCTGATCGCGCTGTTCAGGCCGGCGGCCACCTGCACACCGGAAAGCGGAACGTCGCCGATTCCGTCACTGGGGACACTGGTGTCCTCCAGTACAGTGCCGGAAATGGTGCTTCCACTGCCGCCGGAGATATCCAGCAGCGCGCTGGGAGTACCGAGAATGCCGTTGCCGTCGTCCGGGCGGACCCAGAAGAAGGGACCCGTCAAGGTCGAGGGATGAACGTAGTTGTATTCGCGGCGGAACTGCGAGGTGTCAGTGGTTGAGAAAGTCAGGCTGATGAAGGCCACCGCCGTTGCCCCGGCGCCGCTGGGTCCGCTGTTGCTGGACGGATAGTCCGCCGCTGAGGCCGACTCGTACAGGGTGTAACTGACAATCTTGTTGCCGAAGTTGACGCCGATAGCGGTCAGATCCTGGACATTGATCACGCCATCATCGGAACCGTCGATCACATCCAGAGCACTCTTGAAGTCGCGGCCGTCAGGTCCGCCGCCGGCGGGGACGCTGTCACCGAAGTTGATGCCGATCGGCGTCAGGTCCTGCACGGCAACTACGCCGTTCTGGTCATAGTCGCCAGGGTTGTAGAGGTTCCAGAGGAAGTTGTCGATTCCAATGTAACTCAGGGCGGTACGGGCGGCATCCGTGGTCGGCGGAGCGCTGACGGCACGGGCGGCCTCGAAGGGCCGGCGCTCGAAGTGCAGACTGGCCAGCACGCCATCGCCGCTGAAGCCCGCCGCCGGACGGTCCTGCGGGCGGGTCAGCATGGTGCCAAGCTGAACCTGGCCCGGCTGGCCGCTTAGCTGCAGCTGCAGGCTCTGGCCCTCGGGGGCCAGTGCTGGATTGAACTCGATACCCGTCGGGCTGTAAAGCTCGCTGTCATAGCTGACGGTGGCAAACAGCGCCTTGAGCGCGCGGGCGTCGCTGGCCCGCAGTTCCAGCACAAGGCCGCTGCCGGAGCGGCGTTCGGTCAGGTCAATCGCCTCGGCAGTTCCACCGGCAATGTAGGTCTCGGGGAGCAGCTCAAGTCTGGCCCCCGAAATGGAAGCTCCCGATCCATAGTCAGTGTTGCCCACAGCGCTGCAGGCGCTGGCCAGGAGTGCCAGCGCAAGAGCGCCACACAGCAGTGCAATTCGCATACTTGTCTCCGGATTGAAGTAACCCGGCGATTATACCCAGCCCTGCCATACGCAAACAGACTGGGTTCTAGTACTCCAGCGAGAAGATCAGATCCTGGCCGTCGGTGGCGAAGCAGCTGACCGCCAGCCTTCCTCCGATCTCGGCCACGGAGGGGTTGTTGTAAAAGCCCGCCTCCGGAAACACGATTGAGTCGCCGGACAGGTCAGGGCCATCGGGCTGTGTCATCTCGGTGCCCCAGATCCCGGTGGTCGCAATATGGCCGTAAACCACATATGGGTGGCCGTTCGACAGCATGGTCGCGCTGATGCTGCTGCTGGTTCGGCAGCCATTCAGATCAACGACCGCGGGAGTCTGGCCCCAGGCACTGCCCGTGCTGTCTTCCGCGCGCTCGTAATACAGCCGCGAATTGGTGAAGTCGACATAGAACACCGCCGGGCGCCCGCTGACTTCCAGCAGCTGCGGCCAGTGCCCGGTGTCAACCAGTGCCGTGGCCTCGACCACCAGCGGGGCCGGTGCGTCCCAGCTTGAGCCGTTCGCGTCGCTGGCACGGGCATAGCGCAGGGTGCCCAGCGTCTTGTCGTAGTAGGCCACGGCGGGGAAGCCGCCAATAAGGGCAATCGAGCTTTCGCTGCCCAGGTCAACCGCCGGCAGCTCCGGTTCGCCTTCCACCGCCAGCGGCGCTGACCAGGTGTCGGAGCTAAAGTCACTCGCCGCGGCGAAACGCAGCGCGCCGGTCGCCAGACTCAGGTCGTTGTGATAGGCCAGCAGGGGCTGGCCGCCTGGCGTCACCAGGCCGCAGACATTGCCGCCGCAGCCGGTCGCCGAGTCCACAGTAAAGCTCTGGTGGACCTCGCTGTCCGCCGCGCTGCGGTAGTAGAACTTGAGCTGATTCAGGCCCGCGGTGTCGTCATAAGCCGCCGCCGCCGTCACATCGCCGAGCGTGAAGGCGGCAAGCCCGCCGAAGCCGCCGTCGCCAACCTTGCCGTGCTGGACCCAGCTCTCGCCGATGAAGTCCGCCGGACTGGCCCAGTAGACACCGTCGCCGGTCGCGGCGCTTTGGTTGTAGTAATAAATCACCGGTCGGCCGCCCAATTCAATCAGGCTGCTGCGCAGACCGGTGTTGGCATCCGCACCGCCGTGAACTACAAACTCATGCCAGTTAAAGGACGCCTCTGCGTCAACGCTGATGTCCGTGGTGACGTTGGCCTCGCCGCCGCGCTGGTCGTTTACGCTGACCTTGATCTGGACCGTCTCTTCAAGCTCTGGCGGCGCTAGATAGGCATTCAGCGTCAGCCCGGCGGCGGTTTCAGTATGCTGCAGGCTGCCGCTGCCGGACTCGACGGTCCAGGTGTAAAGCAGCGTATCGCCGTCGCTGTCACTGGCCTCTGCTTCAAGCTGCACAATGGTCCCGGGACGGGTAGCGCTGGGTGTTCTAAACAGGCTGTCCACCTGCGGCGGCGTGTTGTTCGCATCAAGCGAGGCGACAAAATCCAGCTCCTCGGGCTCCGCCGTCAGCGTAAGCTCGACGCTGGCCGGGATGAAGTGGTAGCCCTCCAGGCTCGGCGTGATTGTCACGCTGCCAAACGCAAGGTCCTCAAGCAGAAACTCGCCGCTGTCAAAGCTTGCCGTGCTGATGGCGCCAGGTTCAAGGCTGATGCTCACGCCCGCCAGGGGCGCATCGCCGATGTGGTCGTTATCCGTATCTTCAAACACGGTCCCGGCAATGCTGCCGAGCAGGCCGCTCGTCTCGGTCGTCTGGCTCGGCGTGCCCTCGTTGCCAAATGCGTCCACCGGGCGCACCCAGAAAACTGAGTCCGGCGCAGCTGCTTCAACCAGCGCGCTAAAGCGCAGCCGGTCGGAGGCCTTGTCGCCAAGCGCGGTGCTCAGGGGCACATTCATCAAGGGCTCAATCGTGCTTAATCCGAGGTTCGTCGCCGGATATGCCGAGCTGTCCGCCGCGGCATAGATGTTGTAGCTCGCCACCCGGTAGCCGAAGCTGACGCCGATCGAGGTCAGGTCCTGCACGTTGATTTTCTGGTCGCGGCTGCCATCGATCACATCCAGCGCGGCCTTGAAATACGGCGCGCCAGGGGAGGTTTCCGGCACATCTTTACCGAAATTGATGCCGATCGGCGTCAGGTCCTGCACGGCCACCACGCCGTTCTGGTCATAATCTCCGGAGTTGTAGTAGTACCAGACCAGGTTGCCGTTATCGAGGCCGCAGCGGGCGCGGCTGTTGTCATCCAGCGGTGGTGTGCTGATGCGGCGCTCGGCGCTGAAGGGCCGGCGGGCGAAGCGCAGCGTGGCCAGCACGCCGTCGCCGCTGAAGCCGGGATGGGCGTCGTCCTGCGGTCGGATCAGCACGCTGCCGTGCTCAACGCGTCCTGGCTCGCTGGCAATCGTAAGATCCAGGCGCTGCTCCCGCGGGGCGAAGGCCTCGGAAACGACCGTCTGTGTTGGGCTGAAGCGCGCCGGGTCATAGCTGACCGCGAAGTACAGGGCCTTCAGCCCGCGCGCCGAAGTGGCGCGTACTTCAAGCTCCACGCCCTCCGCGCTCTCGCTCTGCACCAGGCTCAGGCTGCCGGCGTCCCCGCCGAGGCTCTCGCCGCCAGGCAGCAGCTCGAGCCTGAAGCCATCCACGCTTGCCGGCGCGTCAAGGCCCTTCCCGCCGCCGCAGGCTGCCAGGCAGAGGCACAGCAGCGCGGCGCAGAGCACAGCGACAGGACTGGGGGCACAGGGGCGTGATGGCATGGGGTTACCTCTCAGCGGGCGTGCAGACGCGGCGATTATAGCTTGGCAGTGCGAAGCTTGCGGACACGAGTTTGGAGGAAGGTCGCTTCAACCACGCTCAATCAGGGCTCGAAAACCTGCAAGCGATCCTGCCCAAGCACGACGAGTTCGCCTCGCGGACCCAGCAGCAGGGGGGTGCCGCTTGTACCCTCAACTGTCTCGTCCTTGTCCAGCACGTGGCCGTCGCTGTCCAGGATATACAGCGGGTCGCTGCCCGTATAAATCTCGCTGGTCAGCAGATACAAATGCCCGGCAGCATCCGCCAGCGCCTGTTCAAACATCTCACCCGCTGGGCTGAAGTGCCAGCGCTCCGCTCCGCTGCTTGGGTCAAAGGCATACAGCTCGAGTTGCCGGTCACCTTGATTGCTGCCGCCGCCAGGCGAGCCGCAGGCCAGCACCAGCGTGCCATCTGACATCTGCGCAACAATCGCCTCGGCGGGGTAAGGCAGGTCTGCCGTAAAGCGCTCGCGGCCGGTGGCCAGCTCGGCGCTGCGCAGGCGCCAGGGTGCGCCCGTCTCTTGATAGCCGCCAAACTCGTTTATGCTGCCACCCTCTATCCAGTAGACCAGACCGTCATCACCTCCCAGCGCCGGGCCAGAAGCCGGAGCGCTGAGTGGCAACGACCAACGCAGACTGCCGTCTCGACTGAGACACTTGAGCCGCGCACCAAACCAGCCGCGGCTTTCGTCCGCCACCGGCCGGCTGGTGGTGCGTGCGCCTGCAGTTTCCTTCGCCGAGCTGACCGATGACACATAGATTCTGTCGGAACTGCGGAAGTCTTCGGAGAAAAACAGGACGCTGCCGTCCTGAGCCAGGCTTGGCGCCATGACCAGGTCGCCGTCATCCACCAGCCGCCACTGCAGCTGCATGTCCGCGCTCAGCGAATAAATTGCCGGCGCATCACTAGGTTCTGACAAGCCGGTCCATGACCAGGCCAGCAGACTGCCATCCTCGGCCAGCATGAAACTGCGCGGAGCTGATGGGCCGCCTCCGGGATAGCTCCCCCGGACATCGCCGTCTCCACTGAGGCGATACAGCCCCCAGCCGCGGACAAAGGCGCGCCCCTCCGCGTCGATCGCCTCGGGATGTGAGAACTGGTCACTACCAGGCAGCAGCACGGCCGCGCTGGGACGGCCCAGCCGCTGGGTAGTCGGGTCATAAACCCAGTGCAGGTTCCCTCCGTCAAGCTGCAGAACACCCTGCGGGTCAAAGACGCCCTGCACCAGTCCGCCGGCACTAACGTCAAATCCCCAGCGCAGCTTGTCGTCCTTCAGCACCTGCAGACGCTCCTCGCTCCAGCGCGCCAGCAGTCCGTCTCCCAGATCGTGCTCCTTGGGCGGCGGCACATAACGGCTCAGCGACCGGCGCTGTCCCGCCCGCGGTTCCGCGGCCAGACTGCTCAAGCCATGCAGGGCGTTGGCCTCATCGTAGGTGTAGTACACACCATTGCCGGGGGCGCCGGGCCCCGACTCGGAAAGGGTTTCCTCACTTTGCAATACCCCGGATGGGCTGTAGCGCAGCAGCGCTGTGCGGTAGATCAGCAGCATGTCGTCGCCGCCGATGCCTTCAAGATAGGTCGTCAGGTCCAGGCCGCCATCAGCGCGCTGGGCGATGTCGGCGCTGTCGGCATGCGGCACTGCAAGCTGGTATTGCAGCTCGCCTTCCGAGTCAAAGACCAGCACCCGCACGGGTTGAAACTGTTCGACTATCGTCTCACCCCTTTGCCCGCTTTGCATCTCCGGCTGCCCGTAGTTCAGGTCCTGCGCCCAGATAACACCCCCGGCGGCGCTAAGCGCGCTCAGCCGCGTACGCCCCTCGCCCAGCGTGCTCAGCACCCGCAGCTGCCCCGCACTGAGCATGAACTCCTGAATGCCTGTGCCGACGGCGAAGGTCCAGCGCTCAGCGCCTTCGGGGCTGATGCACTCAAGTCCGCGGCGGCTGACAAACAACAGTTCGCCGGGCTCCAGCCAGAGCAGGTCGTAGCTCCCGGCGGGCTGCTGCGTCAGTCTGAAGCTGTTCTGCTCTGTGCCTGCGTCGTTAAAGACATGCATCATTCGCCCGGCAAGAACATAGATCAATCCGTCGCCGCCGCGCAGCGGCGGACGGCTCAACGAACCATCAAAGTCGGTGATCACCGAGTTGTCGAGACTGCTCGGGCCGTCTACACCGATGCGCTGCTGCCGCGTAGACGTAACCCCGGCCTGATTGGATGCCCTGGGGTCGCTGTAGGCCGGATACTCCGCAGGCAGCGCGGCCGTCCCAAGCCCCAGCCCCGGTGTTTCGCGGGCCGGCAGCACAACCTCACCAGGCCCGGGTGAGTAATATGACACCGGGCCGCAGGCCGTCAGCCCCAGGCTGGCCAGCAGGGCCAGCGTAGTCATGCCAAACCGGCTCAACAGGACTGGGTTGTTGTCCATTCTTGGCTTAAGAGAATCAGCTTTCTCAGGTCTGCGCATTCCACACCTCGCCGCGCTTGTTGGCTGAATTCTAGCGCGCTGCAAGCGCGCGCGGGGTACCGCCTGACCGCAACAGCAGGGATACCAGTCATCTGCGATAATCTCCCGCCGGGCCGCGGCCCGCCTTTTCACGGAGACAAACAATGGCGAATCTGACCTATCACAACGGCTATCTGCCCTCCAGCGAATGGAAGATGGAGCTGACCCGCAAGGGTTTCGGCGACGCGCTGGTCGAGCTCGGCGCGGAGAACGAACGCGTCGTCGTGCTGGACGCCGACCTGGCCGAGAGCACCTACACCAAGTTCTTCCGCGACGCCTATCCGACGCGCTTCTTCGAGTGCGGCATCTCCGAGGCCGACATGATGAACACGGCCGCCGGCCTGAGCAAGATGGGCTTCATCCCCTTCCTGTCCAGCTACAGCATGTTCCTCGCCGGGCGCTCCTGGGACCAGATCCGCAACACGGTGGACTACAGCTACTGCAACGTCAAAATCACCGCCGCGCACGGCGGCATCAGCGTGGGCAAGGACGGCCCGACGCACCAGAGCAACGAGGACTGCTCCTGCATGCAGCCCCTGGTGAACATGGGCCTGCTGTACCCCAGCGACTTCTGGGAGGCCAAGAAGGCCACCAAGTGGCTGGCCGAGTGGGACGGCCCGATCTACAGCCGCCTCGGCCGCGAGAAAGTGCCGATGACCTCCACCGAGCAGACGCCCTTCGTCTTCGGCAAGGCCAACCTGGTGCTGGACGGCGCGGACGGCACCTTCATCGCCCATGGCCTGATGCTGCCGCGGGCGATCCAGGCGGCGGAGGCGCTGGCCGAGGAAGGGATCTTCTGCCGCGTGCTGAGCATGCCGACGGTCAAGCCGCTGGACACCGAGGCGGTGCTGAAGGCCGCCGCCGACACCGGCGGCGTGGTGGTTTGCGAGGAGGTATCCATCTATGGCGGCCTGACCTCCACCATCGCCCGGGTCATCGGCGAGTCCGAGAAGCTCGTCCCGGTCAAGGGTGTCGCCGTCCGCGACATGTACCTAAGCTCCGGCGACCCTTATGAGCTGATGAGCATCGCCAGCCTGGATGTCGAAGACTGCGTCGCCGCGATGCGGGATGTGCTGAGAAGGAAGAAGTAGTCGAGTAGCGTGAGATAATCAGTCACAAGTGAATGTAATGGAAGGCAAGACCTCTATCAAGTCGGTCGGAATTCATGGATTCCTTTCCTTTGGCAGGCAGGGATGCCAGATAGATCTGCAGCCCTTAAATCTAGTCATCGGTCCCAATGCTAGTGGAAAGAGTAACTTTGCAAAGTCGTTCGCTTGGCTACAGAGTATTGCAGAACCACAGTCCTTCAGAAAATTCTATAGTCAAAATGGTGGACGTGAGTACTTCTTTAATATTGGGAAGAACTGGCCAGGGGCCAGTCTAATTGTCTCAGCCGCAACAAGGGATCCCAACCTAGATATTGGCTTTCAGATGGACGCGATAATGGACTTCGAACAGCCTTCCAATCTTGTACTCAACGAAACTGCATGGCTTGGAGACAGATCGACTGAAGATTGGCATGTTATCGTACACAGGGGAGGCAACAGTGCTCGAACTGGTGTACAAAGTAAAGTATCAGATCGTCAGGAAGGGAATGTACATCATGTTCGCGGAGGCTATGATCTGGATGAGAATGCAGAAGCAAGGTATTGGAAACTAGAGGATGCTGAGCAGACAAGTTTGTCGCTCTTTGGGCGAAACTCTACTGAGTATGCGCTACAGTCGGATCTAGTTGAAATGTTCTCCAGAATCTGGATGGGTAGCAGCTTGCATGAACATGGTTTGGCTAGTCTTCGGCAACCGCAATCCACTGATAGGCCAAGATATGCACTTGCCGAAGATCTATCAAACCTCATCGGGGTTCTCAATTCAATAAAGATAAGCGAGAGGTTTTCCCATGTGCAGGAGTACCTTGGTCGTCTATCGCGATTCAACGAAAGATATGATATAGACGTTACAGCAAGTATGGGAACACTTTATCTAAAGGAGGAGGGTTTATCTAGGGCACTCCCAGCATCTAGGCTTTCAGATGGGACTTTGAGAATGATCGCATTGCTGGCTTTGGTCTTTCAGGAGAATCCACCAAGTATCATTGTCCTTGAAGAACCTGAGGCCGGCCTACATCCAGATTTGATTCATGTACTTGGGCAGCTGTTGATCGAGGCATCAAACAGGTCTCAGATTGTCGTTACAACGCACTCAGACCTGCTAGTAAGCAGCGTGGGACGAGAATATCCTGAGGCAATCATTGTGTGCGAGAAAGGAGAAGAAGGAACAACGCTGAGTAGGCTAGAGCCTGATGCACTCGAAAAGTGGATTGGGGAGTACACATTGGGTGAGTTGTGGCTTCGTGGGGAAATTGGAGGAACGCGCTGGTGAGAAGCAAGCGCGTCCACATCTACATTGAGGGCGGCAGATCCAAAGGAGATATTGAATTCCGGGCCGCATTAGATAGTTTCTTCGGAGGTCTAAAGGAAGTGGTCAAACCTGGTTGGGGCCTGTCCATTATTCCTTGCGGCGGTCGAGAGAACACCTACAAAAACTTTGTGACCGCGCTTGATCAAGTGCCATCGGCAGATGCGGTAGTACTGCTTGTAGATGCTGAGGATTTGCCAGAAGGCTGTGCTCGCGATCATGTTTCCACGAAGAAGCGGCAAACTCCTGACAACTGGGACATGGAGGGGGTGAGCGAGAAACAGGTCTACTTGATGACGGTTGTGATGGAGACGTGGTTCTTGGCTGACTGTGAGAGCATTCGCGAGCATATGAAAAAGAAGCAAAAGGCCTTCGACGCTGACAAACTCGAGCACAAGGGCAATCCGGAGATTGTAAGCAAGCAAACGGTCTATTCTAAACTTGATTCGGCAATCAAGAATCTGAAGTACGGAAGCGATGGTTACGAAAAGCGAAAGGGAGATCTCAGCTTTGAATTCTTGGGATGCCTGAATGCCGATGCTGTCAGAATGCGCTGTGACAGCCTGGATCGGCTGTTTGTTGAGTTGCCCAAGTATCTCAATGACCTGGACAAACTAGAGCAAGGAAAGTGAAGGCGTAACTTGTCGGGCATGCGGAACACGCGAAGCAAGTCAGTTGCAAGATGTCGGACTAGATTGAGGCCCGGTAGCGCCGCACTCAGTGGCGGCGCAGGGCCACCGAAATCGTGATTTACGTTCTGGGCACGCTGCGCCTTGCCGGCAATTCATCTTTGTGTTCTTTGTGCCCTTCGTGTTCTTCGTGGTCCAATCTTCCTTCCCCACACTATGGAGCTGCCACTCTTGCGCCGTCAAGCAGTAGCGGCGCTACCGGCCTCGCCCAGGTCGAGCATCTTCGACGCCAGTCCAGCAAACTCGGCGCTGCAACGAGCTCCGGAGCAAATCCCGAACGCAAAGACAGTTGCTGGCTCCGCGGCAGACGCACAGGGCTGACTGAGCTTGCGCCGCTGCGTTCCTGCTGCTCCGGTACAGTAGCGGTCCACTTGTGCTAAAGCCCGTGCGCGGGAAGATAACCACGCCTTGCTGCGGGTATGACTTCAGTTGTCGCGGCAGCGCTTTGCACCACGCCCTGGAGTCGGACCTTGTCTCTTGAATGCTCTCTTCTAGTTCTCACAGACTGCAATCCCACCCTTTCTGGCGATCGATCCCTGCTCCCGGAAGGTCCAGGGGGCGAGTGTTGCGCCGCGCTTAGCGCCGGGCCGGCTGGTCTCCGCCGGGAAACGAAAACAGTAATTGACGTTCGAAAAGCGCCTCTAAAGTTAAATCCAGGGGCTTTGCCCGGCATGCAAATCGTTTCTGACGTTGGAAATCGACTCTCAAAGTTAAATTCCATGCCCAGGCCCCTGGCCCTTGGCCCTTGTCCCTTGTCCCTATCATTGGGTATCGCAGGCATATTGAAAGTTCGGCTGGCTGGATATTATTCCGGCGGCAGCGCTGCTGCCGGAGGATTCAATGAACCGCTTGTGGAATGCCGCTTTGACCCTGATTCTGCTCAGCCTGCTGACACTGGCCGGGGCCGCCTGCTCCGGCGGGCAGGGCCCGGAAGGCCCGCTGGGCAGCCCCGCCGGTCCGGACAGCCAAACCGCGCCAGACCTGAACAACCCGGACGCCGACGGCGCGGCAGAGGCCCCCGAAGCTGCCGAGGGACTGCCACGGCCCAGCGAAGTCCGGGCAGCCTCCGGCAGCTTCAGCAAGACTGTCGAGGCCTCGAACTACGCCATGCGCTCGCTGGGCGCCGAGCCCCTGCCGGACGAGACCGACATGCGGCTGGACTGCGGCAATGCCAGCAAGCGCGAATGGGCGATCTACTACAGCCAGATCGGCAACGCCCAGATCGGCCCCCTGCAGCTAAAGCTCAAGAGCGGCACGCTGCATAAGGGCAGCTACTGGGTCGGCTATGGGGACTATGCCTATGACTGCTGGCGCTGGAAGGGCCCCTTTTCCTCTTCGGCCAGCCTGCCGGCGCCGCTGGTCAGCGACGACCAGAATGTGGTTGTCGCCATCGTCACCCCGACGGGCAGCACCTTTACCTTCGACAAACTGGAGCTGGAGCTCAGCGGTCTTGGAGTTGAAGCGATCCTCAGCGCTGACCCGCCGCAGGGTGATGCGCCGCTGGGCGTCGGCTTCAGCGCCGTGGACAGCCAGAGCTTCGACTTCCCGGTGGCGAAGTATGAGTGGGACTTCGACGGCGACGGCAGCTATGACATCGACAGCGGAACCGACCCGACGGTAGACCATGGCTACAGTGAACCGGGCTGGTTCTATGCCCGCCTGCGCGTCACGGATAGCAGCGGCGACAGCGATATCGCCGAGCAGCTGGTCAAGGTGACCCTGGGCGGGACGGTGCCGCCGGTAGCCGCTCTGGAGGTCCAGCCCGCCGACATCGAAGCCGGTGAGCAGGTCCTGCTGGATGGCAGCAACAGCAGCGATATCGACGGCAGCATCGTGCTGTGCTCCTGGGACTTCGACGGCGACGGAGTCTTTGATCAGGACACCGGGCCGCAGAAGTTCACCAACCATGTCTATGACCAGGCCGGCAGCTTCAACGTGACCCTGCTGGTGGTGGATGACGGCGGTATGTCGGACGAGATCAGTGTGCCGATAACGGTGCACGGCTGGTCCAAGGTGGTGGTCGACGCCGGGCCCGGCGCCGGGCTGGGCCTCAGCCTGGCCGATGTCAACGGCGGGCCGGCCATCGCCTACTACGTCTCGCAGGGCACTGCGCTGAAGTATGCCGTCAGCTCCAGCGCCGAGGGCCTCAGCGCCGCTGACTGGACCGTCGGGACCATTGATGGCGCGGGATCGGCGGATGTCGGCAAGCAGCCGGATCTGGCGGTCATCGACGGCCGTCCGGCGATCAGCTACTTTGACGCGACCGCCGGAGCCCTGCGCTATTCCCGGTCCAGCACGCCGCTGGGCGCCAACCCGGCTTCCTGGACCAGCATCGAGCTGGACAACAGCGACTTCTGCGGCCAGGGCAGCAGCCTGGCCGTCATCTCCGGCAACCCGGCGATCTCTTATTACGGCGGCAACCTCGGCCTGCGCTATGCCCGCTGCAAGAACGCCAGCGGCAGCGGTGACTCCCAGCAATGGGACTTCGTCAGCGTCAGCGGCGGTTCGCTGGACGGCCTGTATACATCCCTGGCCGAGATCGGCGGCAAGCCCGCCATTGCCTTCATGGACAAGCCCTTTGACGACCTGGTCTATGCCCATGCCAGCGACGCTGCCGGCCTGAGCGCCGACAAGTGGTCGCTGGAAGTGGTGGATGAAGACAGCGAAAACGGCAAGAACCCGACCCTGATGAATGTCGGCGGGACTCCCGGCATCATCTACTACAACTCCGGGGCCCAGCAGCTGCGCTATGCCCGCTCCGGCTCGGTGGCGGGCAGTTCCTGGCCGACGAAGCTTCTGCTGGACGACGCCGGCGGAATGGGCAGCGGTTTTGGCGCCAGCGGTGCGCTGATTGGCGGTAAGCCGTCGGGGGTCTGTCTGCAGGGCGGCAGCTTGAGCCTGAAGTACTTTCACAGCACAACCAGCACGGGCGAGAACCTTGGATTCTGGCAGAGCGAAGATGTCGACACTACAGGCGAGGCCAGCAACTCAATCAGCCTGTGCCAGATCAACGGCAAGCCGGCGGTGGCCTTCCACAACAATGCCGACAACAGCCTGATCTATGCGATCCAGAATTAGCGCGGGCTGGGACAGGAACTGCAGCCCATCCAGGAAGGCTATACAAAAGTGCGGCAGTATTTGCTATCATCGCTGCCATGAACCCAGCCAGCCCCCGCCTGCAGGCGCTTTATCTGCTCTCGATGGCGCGCAACTTCACGCCAGCCGACCACGACCGCATCGTGCTGCAGCTTGGCACCCTCGAAGCTCTGCTGGAATCCCCGGAAGATGAGCTGAAACGAATGGACCTGCGCGGTGGCCAGCTCTCGCGGCTGCTTGAAGCGCGGCGTGGCTGCGACCCGGGCCGCGAGATCGAGCGCCTCGCCGCCCGCGAAATCCAGGTCGCCGGCTGGGGCGAGGATGACTATCCTGAGCTCCTGGCCCAGTGCGCCGATGCACCCCTGCTGCTCTACTGCCGCGGGCGGATGGACCAGATGCTGCACCACGGCATCGGCATCGTCGGCAGCCGCAAGTGCTCCGAACGCGGCGCCGAGATCGCCCGGCAATTCGGCTATGAACTGGCCGAGCTTGGTATCCCGGTGGTTTCCGGCATGGCGCTTGGCATCGACGGCGCCGCCCACAATGGTGCGCTGGAGGCACGCGGCCCGACGGTGGCGGCGGTGGGCAGCGGGGTGGATGTGGTCTACCCGCCGCAGCACCGCCAGCTGTATGAGGAGCTCTGTGAAAACGGCCTGGTGCTCAGTGAATACCCGCCCGGCACTGAGCCCCTGCGGGAACACTTCCCCCAGCGCAACCGCATCATCAGCGGCCTGTCCCGCGGCATCATCGTCGTCGAGGCCCCGATGGGCTCCGGTGCGCTGATCACCGCCAAGAGCGCTGTAGAACAGGGCCGCGAGATCTTCGCCGTGCCCGGCCCGATCAGCAGCCTCTATGTCAAAGGCTGCCACAGCCTGATCAAGAAGGGCGAGGCCAAGCTGATCGAGGGCATCGACGATGTCCTGGCCGAGTTCGGCACCAACAAGGCCAGCCTGCGCAAGGAGCGCGCCGCCGCGCCCTCCAGCCTGTTCAGCGGCGGGGCACAGAGCGCTGAGTCAGGCGCAGAACAATCCGCCAGCGCCGGCCCGGGCAGCGCTGCGGAAGGCGCCGGCGCGACCGATAAGGATGCGGGCCCGACGGGCGGGACAGCACTGCCGGCCGCTGAGCGCCGGGTGCTGGAGCTGCTCAGCTATGAGGGCACGCATGTTAATGATGTCGTGCGGCGGCTGGGTTTGAGCACGGCGGAAGCGGTCTCGCTCTTGACGCTGCTGGAAATCAGGGGTTTAATCAGCGCCCAGAGCGGGGGTTACTACGTCCGTCTCTAGCCCTGAATGACTGACCGGCCGTCCCAGCCAGCGCAGACCAATTAGGCGATTGTGCGCGGCTGAGGGTATAAGGCTCTCTGGACGGGCAGTATATAAAGGGGCTCATCGAGGGGAAATGGGAAAGAAACTGGTCATAGTGGAGTCGCCGACCAAGGCGAAGACCATCAGCCGCTATCTCGGCGCGGGCTTCCAGGTGCTCAGCACCGTTGGCCACGTCCGGGATCTGCCCAAGAGCAGCCTCGGTGTCGACCCCGAGCACGGCTTTGCGCCGGACTATCAGGTCATTACCGGCAAGGCCAAGACCATCAAGGCCCTCAAGGACAGCGCCAAGGAAGCCGACGAGATCTTCCTCGCGCCTGACCCCGACCGCGAAGGCGAGGCCATTGCCTGGCACGTCGCGGAGATCCTCAAGAAGCCCGTCAAGCGCATCGAATTCCAGGAAGTCACCAAGCGTGCGATCCTTGAATCCCTCAAGCATCCGCGCGAGATTGATGTCGACCGCGTCAACGCCCAGCAGGCCCGCCGCGTGCTGGACCGGCTGGTGGGCTATTCCATCAGCCCCCTGATGTGGCGCAAGATCAAGCCCGGCCTGTCGGCCGGCCGTGTGCAGAGCGTGGCGGTTCGCCTGATCTGCGAGCGTGAAACCGAAATCCGCGCCTTCAAGCCCCAGGAGTACTGGAGCTTCGAGGGCCAGTTTGCCTGCGGCGGCCAGCACTTTGCCGCCAGCCTGGTGCGCATCGGCGACAAGCGCCTGGCGCGGCCGGCCGGCGAAGGCGATGAGCCCCGCCGCGACGACGAGAGCGATCCCGCGGCCAGCGGCGGCAGCATCACCGTCAATTCCACCGAGCAGGCGCTCAGGATCGCCGAGGAGGCCCGGGCCCAGAGCTATGTGATGGGCGAGGTCACCCGGCGTAAGAACAGCCGCCGTCCCGGCGCGCCCTTCACCACCAGTTCGATGCAGCAGGAGGCGGCCAAGAAGCTTGGCTGGACCGCGCGCAAGGCGATGCAGGTGGCCCAGTCGCTTTATGAAGGCGTTGACGTCGGCTCAGGCCCTGAGGGTCTGATTACCTATATGCGAACCGACAGCGTCAAAGTCTCCGGCGAGGCCCTTGACGCGGTGCGCGGCACTATCGCTCAGCGCTTTGGCCAGGATTACCTTCCCTCGACGCCGAACTTTTACAAGAGCAAGAGCGATGCCCAGGAAGCCCACGAGGCTATCCGGCCCACCGATATGGACCGCAGCCCTGAGAGCATTGAGCGCTATCTCAACGCTGATCAGATCAAGCTTTACCGCCTGATTTACAACCGTTTCCTGGCCAGCCAGATGAAGCCGGCGGAGTTCGAGACAGCCAGCGTTGAGCTGACCGGCGGTCAGTACACCTTCCGCGCCAGCGCGACGGTCACCACCTTCCGCGGCTTTATGGCGGCCTATGGCGACGAGCGCGAGCGCGAGAGTGAACCGGCGGCAATTCCAAACCAGCCCCCGGGCAGCAAGGCCCTGCTGGAAGACCTCAAGAGCAGCCAGCACTTCACCAAGGCGCCCCCGCGCTTTACGGATGCGACCCTGGTGAAGGCCCTGGAGGATAACGGCATCGGCCGGCCCTCGACCTATGCCGCGATCATCGAGACGATCATCGCCCGCGGCTATGTTGTGCGCGTCCAGCGCGCCTTCGAGCCGACCGAGTGGGGCTTTGTCACGACCGAAATGCTGACCCACTACTTCCCGGACATCGTCGACATCGGCTTCACCCGCGATATGGAAGAGAAGCTCGACGAGGTCGAAGAAGGCCGCCAGGACTGGCGCCAGCTGCTGGGGACCTTCTATACGCCCTTTAAGACCAAGATCGACGAGGCAGCCGCCGAGAAGCGTTACTTTAAGGCCAAGCCCTTTGAGACCGAGGTTGAGTGCGACAAGTGCGGAGCTCCGATGGTCCTGCGCCACGGCAAGTTCGGCCGCTTCCTGTCCTGCAGCACCTATCCCAAGTGCAGCAATATCAAGAACCTTGACGACAAGGGCAACATCATTGAAAAGGTCACCAGCGAACAGGGCCAGGAAGCCGGCCGCCCCTGCCCGAAGTGCGGCAAGGGACTGGTGGTCAAGGTCAGCCGCTGGGGCACCAAGTTCCTCGGCTGCAGCGGGTATCCGAAGTGCGACTTCACCTCCGAGCTGCAGACCACCTGCCCCAAGTGCGGCGGCACCCTGGTGCGCAAGCAGCTGCCGAGCCGCAAGGTGATCTATGTCTGCGAAAACGTGCCCGACACTGCCGCCGACGGCAGCGTGACCGCGGGCAAGGGCAAGGCATCCGATAAGGCCTGCGACTTCGTGCTCTGGGGCAAGCCCCTGCTGGAAACCTGCCCGCTCTGCGGCTTCTGGCTGGCGGAGCAGAAGATCCGCGGCACGGACCGCTGGAAGCGCTATTGCCCCAACGCCGCCTGCGCCAACCATAAGGGCTTCAGCGAAGATGCCGCCGGCGAGGAAGGGGCTGAGGAAGAGGCCGACGAAACCGCCGGCGTCGCCAGCGACTAGACCGGGCCAGTCCGCCATTTTTCACGCCTGGGTTTTAGGCCCGCGCGCGTGCGGGTATTACTCCCTGCGGCGGATGTGAGGCCAGGCTTACTTCCCTTCAACGGATCTGCCTGTTAAGCAGCCAGCGGCGAGAGCCGCTGACCAGCCTGGCCGGTGTTCTCCGCCGCATTGCCATCCATCCTGCGGATGTGAAAGGACGGGCTACTTCGACTGTGGATCGAGACTCCTGGCGGGCGACCGCAAAGGGCTGTACCCTCCTTGGCTTTCTCCGCAGGCCGCGGCGGCGCGGCCGGCGCGATGGATGTTCGACGGGTGTGATCAGCGGGCTACTTCTGGTAAGCCGCAAGGCCGCAGTTCGAAGCTGTAAACCCTTAACAGGGACTTGTGCCCGCTGAAGCTTTCCCCGTCAGGCGGACGTGAGGATCGGGATACTTCAACTTCGAGTGTTCAGGGCCCGGTCCACTTTTCTCCGCCTGAATTCAAGTCTTCGCCGCTACACCCCTTCCGGTTGATGCAGCAGAGCACCATCAGGATCCCAAACTGATTTCGCCAGGGCCTGCGCACGGCCGTCTCTTCCCCGTTCACAGCGCCTTGATTTCTGCAGATTTTTCGCCGCACGCTATGGCACTGTTTAAGGCGGGGTAAAACCCTTTCTGCGGACGTGAGAAGTCACATAGACACGCAATCGGTTCAGGAAGGTGCCTACAGGCACTGACGGCTTGCCATGGGCAGGCCGGCCTGCCCGTCGCTCCGCATGGGAGGTCGTCATGAAGTTTAATTTTTCCCGGCTGCTTGGCCGCATTACTGATGCTCGCAACCTCGCGGGTGGCACGGCCTATCGCCTGCCGGCCGAGGCCGAGCTGACCCTGCTTGCGCTGACCTCGATGGTCGAGCCGCAGTTCTACCGCGGCGTGAACGCCCAGCTGAAGCGCATGCAGGAACTGCTTGACCAGGTCAGTCCGCGCTTTGCGGCCCAGGCCGCGCTCTTTGCGCGCCGGGAATTCGGTATGCGCAGCATTAGCCACTTCATGGCGGCTGATGTCGCCCGGCGTGCCAAGGGCGAGCAGTGGACCCGCCGCTTCTTTGAGCGCATTGTTGTGCGCCCGGACGACATGGGCGAGATCATCGCTGCGTGCTGGGGCGGGGACAAGCGCAGTGCCGGACGCGGACTGCCGAAGGCCCTGCGCCGGGGCTTTGGGGCGGCGCTGGCCGGGATGGACGATTACGCTCTGGGAAAGTACCGCGGCGAGAATGACGCGGTCAGCCTGGTCGACATCGTCAACCTGGTCCATCCGCCGCACAGCGAGCCGCTCGGCCGGCTGGTCCGCGGTGAGCTGCGCGCCAGCGGCACCTGGGAGCACGCGCTGACCCAGGCCGGGCAGACGGCGGAGAGCGATGAGCACAAGGGTGAGCTGAAGGCCGCGGCCTGGCAGCAGATGCTGGAAGGCGGCAAGCTGGGCTACTTCGCCCTGCTGCGTAACCTGCGCAACATTGAGGCCCAGGCGCCGGAATCCCTGCCGCTGGCGCTGGCCCAGCTGATCCGCGCCGAGTCGATCAAGCGCAGCCGTGTGCTGCCCTTCCGCTTCCTGAGCGCCTACAAGCAGTTTGCGAAGCTGGATGGCGCCAACGCCCGGCTGATCCGCGCCGCGCTGAGCGAGGCGGTCGACATTGCGCTGGCCAACATCCCGGCCCTGCCTGGCCGCAGCCTGGTCGCCCTGGATGTCTCCGGATCGATGTGCACGCAGGTTCGCAAGGCGGACTACAGCTGCGTCGAGATCGGCGCTCTGTTTGCCGCGGCCCTGGCCAAGGCCCAGAACGCCGAGGTCATGACTTTTGCCAACAGCGCCAGCTGGCTGCGCTATGACCCGCGCTCCAGCACGATGAGCCTGACTGAGAAGCTGCTTCTTGGCGTTGGTGGCGGAACCGACTTCAACGCGATTTTTGACGGCCTGCTGCTGCCCTTCGAGCGGATTTTCATCCTCTCGGACATGCAGGGCTGGGTCGGCGGCGGCGCCCCGGTGGCCAGCTTTGCGGCTTACCGCCAGCGCACCGGCTGCAGCCCGGCGATCTACTCGATCGACCTGACGGGCTATGGCAGCCTGCAGTTCCCCTACGGGAAGGTCTTTGCCCTCGGCGGCTTCAGCGAGAAGCTCTTTGAGCTGCTGCCGCTGCTTGAGGAGGATCCCGAGGCCCTGATCAACCGTGTCAAGGCCATT
Source organism: uncultured Planctomycetales bacterium (assembly GCA_964512635.1). Classification (GTDB taxonomy): domain Bacteria; phylum 4484-113; class 4484-113; order 4484-113; family JAFGCY01; genus JADZFO01. Next base: position 52,858 of record CAZEJB010000005.1, read on the forward strand.
GAGTTTTAGCAGGCCAGCCCAGGCTGGCCGCGGATGCAGCGGGCCGGCAATGCGGCCGGCCCGCCCGGGTTTCTAGCCGGTGCCCCCTGGCAGGCCCACGCTGGGCCAGAAATAGATACCAAGGCCAATGGTGCAGAGTGCCGCATACGCCAGTGCCGCCCGCAGCATTGGCGCTGATGAGTTCAGGGCACGCTGATAGCGGCCGCTGTACTCGCCTGAACCGAGCAGCGGCAGGAGCCCGGCAAGAAGTGCTTCAAGCACACCGATGGCATAGACACAAACGAAGATCAGCCCGGCCATCCGGCCCCTGAAGACAGACATCAATGCCGCCGCCAGCACCAGCAAAGGTGTATAGAGCAGTGCCGCCTGGAGAAAGCGGTCCTTGATCGGCGTCCGCCTGGTCTGCGCTCCGACCTGCAGCCAGAGCACAAGAAAGGCCGCGGCAATCGAGATATAGAGTAATCGCTCAAGAGGCCAGCCATTCCATAACTGCATCCTGAACCTCCTCGCCGGCCTGTAACCGGCACTTAGTCAGACCGGCCAGCCGGGTCGCGGTTCCTTGCTGCAGCCTTCAGGCGCCGCTCAGGGGCGCGGCGCGATCATCACGCGGTCCTTCATGACCAGCGCGGCATAGTCCTTCCCGCCCTGCACCAGTTTGTAGGCGCCAAAATACTCTTCGCCGAATTCCTCATAACTGATGCAGTGTCCATCAAGGGAGTAGACCAGCACCGCTCCGCCGTCCGCCCCGGCGTAGACCAGGGCCTCGGGCACACCGTCATGGGTGAAGTCGCCAACCAGCACCCGGCCGTCCAGAAACAGGCTTTCGGCCTCCGAAGTTTCCCGCACCGGCGTGGCGCGGTTCTTCTGCAGGCGGTCCCACTCCAGCTCAAACTGTTCGAACTTGTTAAAGCTCTCCAGCGCCGGGTTGTAATAGCCACGGCCGCCGAAGACCTCGCTGCGCCCGTCACGGTTTATGTCGCTGCACAGACTGGCCAGGCAGTGCCGGGGCCAGCCGCTGTAGCGCTGCGCCCTGGCGGAGGGCTGGCCTGTTACCAGACTCGCGGGGTCGGATCCGAAGTCCTCCAGCACCCGCTCAAAGCTCCCGTTGCCGTCAAGATCGCCCACCGGATTGGCCAGCGGGCTGAGCCCACCCTTGAAGCTTGAGATTAGAGTCCCGCCAGGGGCATAGTGGCTCAGGATGGATTCGCGTTCGGCGCCGTTCTCCAGCAGCATTTCCTGGCGGCCGTCGCCATCAGAATCAATGCAAAGAAATCGAAGGGCCTTATGTTGCTGTGACGGGATCGCGCCGACCATTGCGCCCTGCAGGTTCAGGAACTGCAGCTCGCTCGCCCCGGACTTTGCGCTGCCCATGACACCCACCTCGCAGACGCCATCGCCGTCAAAGTCCCAGGCCGGCCCGCAAACTGTCATCAGCGGCAGGCCCAGAGTCTGCGGCTTGCCGCTGCCGCTGATCAACACTGCTGGCACGGCGCTGGCACTGTAGGCCAGCAAGAGCTGGATGTCATCCCCGGGGCCGAAGTCTGCGCTGTAACACTGCACGAGGTTTGCCAGCACGCCGCGGCTGTCGGGCTCACGGTAGACCGTCTCCCAGCCAAGGCTTTTGCCGCGGATCAGGCCCTTGGGGGCCAGACGCTGGAAATCGTCCGGTACTTTGGCCTTGAGCTTGGAGGCTGGCTGGCGGTCGCCGGCGGAGCTCAGCAGAAGCCCAAGCGGGACAAGCAAAAGGGCGAGCAGCGCATACTTGCAACGCATGGCGCGATTCTAGCATCGCCCCGCGCCTGCTGGCGGTTAACACTGTCCAGGATCCAGCTGTTTGCGCGGTGCTCCTGCTGGCTATACTAGCCAGGTGCCGCGGAGTCGGCAGGAGGGTCTTATGCGCGCTGTTTTCTGCCTCGGCTGCATCTTGATGCTGCTTTGCCTGAGCGCCTGCGGTTCGGGCGCCGGACTCTCCGGGTCTGACAGCCTGGCAGGTAGTTCTGCAGACGAGAAGTCTGAGCTCTTCGCCGCTGCACCTGAAGCAATAAAGGGCAGCCTGCCGCCGCAGCCGGAATTCAGTGGACTGCCTGCGCTGTCGGAACTTGCCGCGCTTGGCAGAAGTGCATCGGTTACGGGACCCGGATGGCTGAATATCGACCCAGGATCTACTGTCCGCAGCCATAAGACCGGCCTGCACGCCGACGGTCATCTGGCCTTCGAGCCGGATACCTCGCCAGCCTTTGCTCTGTATGGCGCCTTTGGCTTTGACGGCGACAACTTCCCAACCTCGCTGCGCGTGACCCTCGAAGCTCCCCCCAGCGGGCCCTACTATGTCGGCTTCAGCGATTTTGTTGCCGGCCGCTGGGTCTATGCCGGGCCGTTCAACGGCGACAGCGAGGCCGAACTGCCGAATGTCGCGCCCTACAACGATCCCTCGGCCTACTGCAGCGCCAATGGTACGCACTACTTCGTGATCGTCGCGCCCGGCGGCTCGGGGTGCATCGTCAGCCAGCTGGAGCTCGGTGTCAGCGGCGGCGACAATCCGCCCCTCCCGCCGCTTGGCGGCGTAGCCCTCAGCGGCGACGCCGGCACTATATTCCTGATCCAGCCCTCGCCCAGCGCGGCGGATCCCGACTTCGCCGGCTACATGATCGAGCGCGCCCCGGCCCTCAGCGGCCCCTTCAGCCCGGTCAACAATGAGCCCTTTAACGGACTTCAGTACTTCGATCCTGATACCGACCCGGGAGTGGGCTACCGCTGGCGGGTCGCCGCGGTCGATACCAGCGGCAACCAGAGCCTCTGGGCCACTACAGCTCCGGACTTTTCCTTCGGCACCAACCTGCAGCCGGTGGTGCGCGCGCGGCTGCCGTATGGCAAGCACTATGGACCCTATAGCTTCACGCTCGACCTCAGCGAGTGCTTCGACCCGGACGGCGACGAGATCACTTCCTATCGTGTTGCCACGCCTTACGGCCTCGCACCAATAACCAGCGCCAGTCCGCTGATCCCTCTGACCCTGCAGCCGGGCTGCCATCGCCTTTCGATTCGCCTGACCGATTCGGGCGGGCACAATGGCTTTGCCAGCCTCGACCTGAAGGTCTATCCGCGCTGGGCCGACAGCTCTGCGCTTGTGCGCAGTCCGATCAGTGATGTACCTACCAACTTTCCACGGCTCTACAAGAGCCAGGTCCAGCGTAATCCGGCCACCGGCCTGCTGACCATCGCCGGCTATGACATCAGCCAGTCGATGTACAGCGTCTATCAGGAGCTCAGCGACGGCTCCTTCGCCCAGACCTGGCTGCCGGCCTGTGCCCCTGTGCTCGATGGCGGCGAAGCGCGCTTTATCAACGGCGCCTTCATGCTGCCGGTGGCCAGCGAGGCAACCGTCCTCCTGCTGCGCTGGGATCCTGCGGCCAACAACGGAAAGGGCGGCGGCGAGTTTACGGACCTGGCCAGCGGCAGCCTTACTTCTCCAGCCGAGCCCCCCTTCTACCACTGCAGCATTGCCAGCGACGGCGCTGGACACGGCTGGGCTTTCTATACGGTCGAGGACACTCCCGATATCAAGCTGGTGGCCCGGCAGTTTGGAGTGCCAATGAGCCCGATGAGCCTGGAACAGGACCTGCTGCCCTCAATCGTCAACCTGGATGAGCTGGACGCTGAATACAATCCGGCCAGCGGCAAGATTGAGCTGGTCATCAGCACCCCAGCCGGGATCAGCAACTATGAGTTCGACCCCCTGACCGCCACCCTCGGTCCCGCGATTCCGGTCTACGCCAATCCGGCCAGCAATGACGGCCTTGACCTGGAGATTAATCCGGTCAGCGGCCGCGCCGGCCTGGTGTTCCGCAGTACCGTGCCCACGACACGCTGCCGCTATACCGAGAAGGACGCATTGGGGGTTTGGAGCGCAGCACATATCGTTGATGATTCTGCTGCGAATGGCGAGCCGAGCCGGCTGGAGTACGACCCTTCCGGAACCGCCCTGGTGCTCTTCAGGGAAGAAGCCTCCAAGCAGCTGCGGCTCTTTACCACCACGACCAGCAGCTCTTCGCAAGTCTGTGCACCGCCGGAGCTCATCTCCGAATACGGCTTCTGCCAGCTCAGCGCCGACAACAGTACCCAGATGCTCGGCATCTGCGAGAACGCCAATAACACGATTAACCTGGTCGCGTTCAACATCGATGGCAGCGTCAGTACGCTCAGGCAGATCGCTTCGGTCGAAGGCCAAAGCCGCAGTCTGCAGGCTGCCTTGTCCGACAGCGATATCCACGTCCTGTGGACCAGCCTGGTCGCCTACACGGGCCACAGCCAGAGCAGCGACGGATCAAGCTGGACCGCTCTGGCCAACGAGGCCTACGTCCCTTACTTCGACATCGGCGGCGGGGCGGATGGAAAGCTGTTGATCACAGCATCTACTCTTGCCGGGCAGCTGCTTTCCTATTGGGATACCGGTACCAGCAGCTTTGCCGGCGCCATGCCTCTGGTTCCCGGGCAGGTTGAACACCACCCGGTGGTGAGCGACGATCCGCTGAGCACCCAGCATATCTGGATGCACTATGACGACACGGATCCGCTTAACATGCAGTTTGCCAGCGGCACCGTCGGATCCTTTTCCACCTACACCACTCCTCATGAGCTGCTGCCGCTCTGGGATGGGGCTGTCAGCGGGCCGGATTCAAGCTTCGGGGACTTCTACACTTTTACGAATGCCGGCGGCCTGATCGACGCTTCGGGCGGCTATTTATCATGGTCGGAAAACGGTACCAACAACGACTGGGTCTGTCCGCCACAGGGAAATCTGCCCAACAGCCCGCTTTGCAGTGACGTCGTCCGCGGCCAGTGCTTTGCAGTCGCGCACTTCCAGCTCCCTACAATCAATGGCCTGGGATTCGGGATAGACTCCGATAACCTGGTCTTCTACAGCGCCATGGGGGATACCACATCGCCCCAGCGCTACCGCTATCCCGACCTTGATGGCGACCACACCTCGATCATCCCCTTTGGCGAAGACTTCAACAACTTCTACCAGGTCGAGCTGCGCCGGACCGTCAGCGCCTATACCGTGCAGGGGCCGACAGCAGTTGCTGTCATCACCAGCATGGATGGCCATAAGCAGTACATGGAGTGGAGCGACTATGGCCGCTTCGAAGAGCTGCCCATGCCGTCCGGCCTCGGGTTGATCAACAACGCAGTGATTACGGCCACGCCGGACGGCCGCTGGCACATGATTTATCACGATCCTCAGACCGACGAGATCCTTTGCCGCAGCACACTTTAAACTCCCAACCGGCTTCACTGCAGCGGCGGCTGGAGGTGTGTGCAGCGCTGCCTGGGTCAGGATGCTAACATCGCAGGCGGCCGCTGGGCGGTCCAAGGAGAAACGCGCGCCATGAGCGGTGTCTGTCCCAAGTGCGGCAGTGAAAACCCCCCCGGGGCCAGCTTCTGCGGCCAGTGCGGCTTCTTACTGGGCTCGGCGCCCGGTGGCCCGGCCCTTGAGCGCCTCACCCCTCCAGGCGGTCCGCCCCCGGCAAGGGGAGATTCCACCCAGCCGGTGACCCCGGCCCGGCCGGCCGATCCGGGTGCCGACGGCTTCCCTGACGGCACCGAAGGCCAGGGCATCTGGGCTGGAGCCAGCGGCGCTGGCAGTCCGGCCGGCCCTTATCAGCCTGGCGGCGCAGCTCCCGGGGCAGCAGATACCGGCGGGGCCTACCCCGTTCCCGGCGCCTATCAGCCGCCACAAATGACCGCGCCACCGGCACCGAAGAAGCCTGACAACACGATGAAGGTGATCCTGTGGGTCGTCGGCGGCTGCTGTGCGCTTTCGGTCCTGATCTTTGCCGGCCTGCTGGGCCTCGGCTTCTACCTCAACAAGCAGGAAGCGCAGACCAACACCTCCACCAACGGGACTGTTCCCGTTGACAACGGAACCATTGAGTTTGAAGACACGGCCCCCAACGGGATGGACCCGGGGGCTGATGGCGTGGAGATGACCGGCCTCGAACAGGTCTACGGCATTGCCGAAGCGGTCACCGCCGCCGACCAGGCCGAAGTAACCGACTGGGCCATCGCCCAGCAGCTTGGCGAGCTCTATCAACCGCAGGACGCACTGGTCTATGCCTGCGCCGCCGGTAACGCGCCGGTGGTCAAGTTCCTCGCTTCTGATCCGGCCGTGGACATTAACGGCATCAGCCCGGCCTATGGTGCGAGCGCTCTGCACTCGGCGTCCTACAACAACTTCATTGACTGCATCGCGATCCTGATCGCCAACGGCGCCGATTACAACCTGAACGCCGGTGGGGATCAGGGCACTCCGCTGCACCAGGCAGCCCTTGGCAATGCAGTGGACAGCGCGCGCCTGCTGATCGCCTGCGGTGCGGTGCTCGAAGCACGCAACGACCTTGGCATCACGCCGCTGCATGACGCCGCCAATTCCAACGCCGCCGACGTGGCCAGCCTGCTGATCGCCAACGGCGCCGGGGTGGATATCCCTACCGGGCAGGAGGGCAACACCGCCCTGATGCTGGCCGCCAACCAGGGCAATGTCGAGGTTGGACGCGTGCTGATCGAGTCCGGCGCCAACCTGAACTATCAGGAGCCGCAGTTTGGGCTGACGGCACTGCACACAGCAGCCTACGTCGGCTCGGCCGATTTCGTGCGCCTGCTGCTGGACTCGGGCGCCAACCCTTACCTGCGGGCCAACGATGGCCAGACACCTCAGCAGATGGCCGAAGCAAACGGCCACAGTGCTGTAGCGGAGATGCTCAATTGAGAAACATGAAACTTGCCTCAGCCGCCCTGGCGAGCCTGCTGCTGATCCTAGCGCTCAGCTTTGTGCTGACGCCGGGCTTTGTCTGCGCGGCCGAGGAGCAGGAACCGTCGGGTCCAAAGCTCGCGGCGCAGATTGCCGCTTCTGTCCCGCTGGCGACTGAGCAGGCTGCGGCGGTCTTTGCCGCCGAGCAGGAGCTGCCGGAAAAGTACGACGTGCAGGATGCCCTCGTACTTGCCTGCGCGCTGAAGCGCCCGGGCATTGTGCGTTACCTGCTGGAAGAAGCCGGGGCCATTGCAGCGGAGCGCAGTCCGTCTTATGGCGTCATGCCGCTGCATGCCGCGAGTTTCAACAACAGCGTCGAATGCGCCGCCCTGCTGCTGCAGCATGGCGCCGACGCCGCCGCGAACATCGGCGGCGATGAAGGCACTCCCCTGCATCAGGCGGCGATGGGCAAGGCCAGCGATACTGCCGCCCTGCTCCTGGCTTTCACGCCTGATCTTGATGCCCGGAACGGACTGGGTGTCACGGCGCTTCACGACGCGGCTAACAGCGACGCTGCCGAGATTGTTCAGCTGCTGCTGGATGCCGGTGCGGATGTCAATGTGCTGACTGAAGTCGAAGGCAACACAGCTCTGCTGCTGGCGGCCAACCGCCACAGTCTGGCCGCAGGCAAGGTGCTGCTGGCCAACGGAGCGGATGTCAACTTTGCCGACCCGCAGTACAAGCTGACCGCCCTGCATCTGGCCGCGCTGAGCGGGGATATTGAATTCACGCGCATCCTGCTGGCCGCGGGGGCCGACAAGACTTTGAGGTCCAGCTACGACGCCACTGCCTATGACTATGCCGCTTCCGGCGACAACCCTGAACTGGCCGAGCTGCTGAAATGAAGGAAATGATCTTTCTGGGCATCACGCTGCTGTGCTGCGCGTTGCTGCTGGCGCTCTGTCCCGCGACCGGCCGGGCTGAGCCCAAGGCCATCGACCCGCTGCGGGTTATGAGCTTCAACATCCGCTATGGCACCGCCAAGGATGGCCCGAACCGCTGGGAAAAGCGGCGCAGTCATGTGCTGGCCATGTTTAAGCAGCGCAACCTGGACCTGATCGGCCTGCAGGAGTGCCTGGACTTCCAGCTTGCCGAGATCAGCGCGGCACTGCCGGGCTATGCGACCTACAGCCTCGGCCGCGAAGCTGACGGCGGCGGCGAGATGTGCGCGATCCTCTGGCGCGCTGAGCGCTTCGAGCTGATCGACTCAGGGTCCTTTGGTCTCGCCCCGGAGGGCCGGCTCGGAGAAACGGCCTGGGATGCCGCTCTGCCGCGGATCTGCTCCTGGGTCCATCTTTACGACAAGCTGAATGACAAGAGCTTTTGGCTCTACAACGCCCACTTTGACCACGTCGGCGAGCAGGCGCGGCTGGAGAGCGCCAGGCTGCTGCTGCAGAAGATCGGCGAGAGCTTCATGGCCAACGGCGCCGAGATGCCGGTACTTGTTACGGGCGACTTTAACTGCACACCGGACAGCGCCCCGGCCCGGCTGCTGCTCGGACAGCTCCAGGACTGCCACGCCCTGGGCAACTTTGGTTACAACGAGCATGACGAACGTGTGCCGATGGACGAGTTCGCCAACGGTACTTTCCATGACTGGACCGGGGCCGCCGGCAACAAGCGCATCGACTATGTGCTCAGCAGCCGCGATTTCAGCGTGCTGAGCAGCGAGCTGATTCGCGAAAGCTGGCCAACACGTAAAGGCAAGCAGGCCGCGGCGGGTTACCTCAGCGACCACTTCCCGCTGCTTGTCGAGGTCTACTGGGAATGAGGCCTTTGATCACTTTGTTGAAGAGTGATCCTGCTCGGCGCGCAGCTCTCTGATCAGCCATTCGATGCCGGCCTGGCGACCGACCAGTGGATGCTCCAGCATGCGTTCGAGAAAGGCGATGCGCCCGGCGAAGTAGGCTGCCGGCCCGGCCAGGGGCATGAACTCCGCCCGGATCAGCTCTTCATAACGCCGCAGTTCCGCCTGCGAGCTGCTCAGCAGCGGCGCCAGATCGAGCCTGAGGAATATGTCGGTCAGCCTGTCGCCGCTGGGCAGGTGCTGCCGGCTGGCCAGGATGATGCCGCTGACCTGCTGCATGAAGTCCGGCTCACCAGGGTAGCGCGCGGCAAACTCGGCGGCGCTTTGCTGCTCGTTATCGGCTCGGCCGGGCTCATAGACCGCGTCGTGCCACCAGGCCGCCTGGCACAGCACTTCCTCATCAAAGGCTGCAAGCTTCAGCGCCGCGATTTGCTCCAGCAGGGGGATAAGGTGCTGCTCCAGGCTGTGATAGCTGCGCTGCGGCCGTGTCCACTGGCGCAGCAGCCAGGCATAGTTAGCTGCGGTCATGGCGCCATTGTGCCACCGGCATTGCATCCGCTCAGAAAGACTGCAATTCCGATACAGCCGGTAAAATGCCTTGGCCCCCGGAGGCCGAGGAGATCAGCATGGCGGAAGACCACAACAACGGCGCCGGCGGCGACAAGCCCCGAATGCCAGAGGCCAGCGCGGACGGCCATGGTGCGCAGCACCGCTATTCCCAGCGCAGCCGCTTCATCCACGGCGAGATGTACACCCCGCACTGGGACTACAGCCACCATGTCGTCCCGCCGATGAGCGCCTCGGCCACTTACCGCCTCAGCTCCGCCGCCCGCGGCGCGCTGGGCTTCTGCAACTTCGCCAACCCGGAGATGAGCCTCGCCGTCCAGGCCCAGCAGGACATCTTTATCTATGACCGCCTGCATGAGCCGACCGCGGCCATGCTGGAAGAGCGCCTCGCCGAGGCCGAGGGCGTCCAGGCCCTGGACAGCGTGACCCATGGCCAGCCCGTGCGCGCCGTCTCCTTCGCCACCGGCATGGCGGCGATCTCTGCTGCGCTCGGCATCCGGGCCCAGGCCAGCACGCATGTTATCGCACACAACTGCCTGTATGGCTGCACCGCCAGCCTGCTGCGCAACTGGTATCCACGGCTGGGTATCGAGGTCAGCTTTATCGATATGACCGACCTGGCTGCTCTGCAGTCAGCCATCCGGCCCTCCACGCGCCTGGTCTACCTTGAATCGCCGGTCAACCCGACCCTCGAGCTGATCGACCTCGCCGGAGTGGCGGCGGTGCTTGCCGGCGCCAACGCCGGGCGTCCGGAGGCCGAGCAGATCCTCTCGGTCTGCGACAACACCTTCAGCACACCGGTCTGCCAGCGTCCGATGGAGCAGGGCATCGACCTCGTCGTCCACTCGCTGACCAAGGGCATCGGCGGCTTTGGCACCGATATGGGCGGGGTGGTCATCGCCCCGGCGCGCTTCGAGCCGGAGCTACTGCTTTACCGCAAGGACTTCGGCGGCAGCCTCAGCCCCAAGGCCGCCTGGCCCCCGCTGGTCTATGGCCTGCCGACCCTGCCGGTGCGCATGCGCCAGATGCAGCACTCCGCCGGCCGCATCGCGGAGTACCTCGCGGCGCATCCGCTGGTCGACAAGGTGCGCTATCCCGGCCTGGAGGGCGACCCTCAGCATGCCTTGGCGCTGAAGCAGATGCGCGGCTATGACGGCGCCTTCATGCCCGGCAGCATGGTCTACTTCACCCTGAAGGAGGCTCCGGGCTCCAATGCGCGGGCCGAGGCCTTCATCGACCACGCCGCGGATAACAGCTACTGCATCACCCTGGCGGTCAGCCTGGGCCAGATCAAGACCCTGATCGAAAACCCCTGCTCCATGACCCACAGCGCGATCCCGGAAAGCGAACGCGCGGCGGCCGGACTGGAGTCGGGCGGTATCCGCCTCAGCGTCGGCATCGAAGAGACCGGCGACATCATCGCCGACCTCGAAGCCTGCTTTGCGCATGTGGCCAGCCTTGATCAGCTACCCGCGCCGGCGATCTAAGCGCTACTTCACCGCGTTATAGCGCTCGAGGAACCAGTCGCGCAGCCACAGAGGCTGGGCGGTGTTGGGCTCGGCCTCATAGATCTCCTGGCTCAGCTCCAGGGTCAGCGCGGCCAGCAGCGTCGCCTTGCGGCTGTCATAGCCGGGCAATGACGGCGCGCTGCTCTCGTAGGCGAGATCCTTCAGATAGCGATGGTCATAGTCGAGGCCGGCGTTGTCCAGCAGCTCGGCTACCAGCGCGTTGCGCACCAGCGGCTTGACGAAGACCTGCGGTTCGCCGTCCAGCTCCGGACGCGTATAGGCCGTGATCCAGTTGTCAATCTCGCGCCAGGGCTCATCCTTCGTCTGGAAGGGCGTAACCAGCCGCGAATGCAGCCCGCTCTGGCCCAGGCCCTTGAACTTCTGCCACTGCGTCGGATAGCTCAGGGCGACCGTGCTCAGCCAGGCCTTATAGGCCGGGATCCGCGTCACCGAAAACCACTCCGCATCGTACATGCAAAAGAAGGTGTAGAGCGCGGCGGTGTCGCTCAGCGCGGTCGGGTCAGTGAAGAACTCCGGGTGGCTGCCCTCGGTGTAGTACTTCATATAGCGGCTGGCCGGCAGAGTCGCCTTGCCCAGGCGCGCAAAGCCGTCAGTGACCCAGGTCGGGACCGGCGGGCGCAGCGCGGCGGTCTGGCGCTCGCCATACTTCGGCAGGTCGTTGAGCAGGCTGAGTGTCGCCGCGGCCAGATCGCTGCGGCTGGCGTTCGCCGCCGGGCGCTGGCCGCTCAGCTCCTCCAGCGCAATCCAGATAAAGTCGTCCTCGTGCTCATTGTCGAACCAGGCGGCTTCCTTTTCCTTCTCGCTGTGCTGCTTCGGGCTCCACTGCACAATCTCCTCCGCCCGCGCGCTGACAGCGCCAAGCCCCAGCCACGCGCCAAGCAGCGCCAGCAACAGCATGATTTGATTCGTCTTCATGTATATCTCCTCCCAGGTCCGCAGACCGCAGCATAGATGCCTGCGGCGGCGCTTTTGTTCTGCCCCGGCTCGCTGGCCGATCCGCGCGGCAAGTGTAACCGGCGCCGCGGGGGCAGTTATGCTGAGGGCAGTGAATACCCAAGCCTGTGTAAGCAAAGGACCTCGAGCCGCATTGGCGCTGCTGCTGGTTCTGCAGCTAGCGCTGCTGGGCTCCTGCAGAGAGGATGCCTGGTTCAGCGGGGCATACCCCGCTGACTGGGCGCTGGCTGAGCTGAAGATGCCCGCCGGGGCGCGCGACATCAAATTCGAAACGCCAGGACGAGGCAGCCAGAAGGCCAGCTTCAGAGCTCCCGCGAATCCCATGTTCATCGTCGACATGGTCGGTGACGAGCTGGCTGACAAGGGGTGGATGCCCGAAGACAACCTGCCCGACAGCCAGATGGGGAAGTACAGCAGGCGCTTTCGCCGCAGCGCGGACCAGGTTTCGGTGCTGATTGAATCCGCTTTCCCACAAAAACGGAGGAAGCGTGCGCCGAAGCACGCTGGACGATCTATGTGACTTAAGCTACAGCATTACGGGCCTGCCGGAGTAGCCGCCGTCGCACACTTAAGATATCCTTTCTGCATGCGCTAATGTCAGAGTGGATTGGGACACAACGGGGGGTGAAAGTTGAGAAAGAACTTTGCTTTGGGGACGGCAGCCCAGGGCCGCCTGGCACATTGGCCTCATCTACTCCGTTGCCTTATCTATGGCTTCTCTGCAGTCGTCTTAAGCGGTGCTGGGTCAGCCGCAAATTCAACATTGTCACCAACCGAACCGCCAGTCTTTGAGGGGAAATGGCTGCAGCCCCCCGACATACATGAGCAGCCCCTGCCGCCGGCTGCACTCCACGTTGGCGAAGCCCTTCCCTGGCGAAAGCTGCTTGCGGATGAAGACACTATCTTGGCGACCACGGGAGTGGGTAATTTTGACGACGACACCGACGAAGAATTGTTGCTGTTGGCAGACCCGGACCTGCCAGAAGAGCAGTCGGAATCAGGGTCAGGCCGAGAAGCAATCAGGACTGGTGCCAGTCTCTTGCTGGAGGCTGACGGCCAGCGATCCGAGCTGGGCATCAGGTCCTTCTTCTTCGTTGCGGACTTCACTGCCTGGGACTATGACGGCGATGGTGTCGACGAAATCATCCCGGCAGATACGGCGAAGGGCTATTACGCTAAAGCGCCGGAGCAGCCAGCGATCCTGCATGACAAGTTCGACTTAGACAACTGCAGCCCCGTTCTGGCACTCGATGGTAGTTGTATTGCCGTACTCCGTGGAGGCGGCACCTGGCAGGACGTCACCGTGGGTGACTTTGATGGCGACGGCTCAGCAGATTTGCTTCTATGCGACTACGGTGGCACAAACTTAACTGCCAGGGCTTATGCAGTCGGAGGCATAGAGCTACCTGTTGCTGAAGGAGCAGTTCTTTGCTGCTCGGACCTGGCCGCCGATATGGATGGCGATGGCAAAGATGAAGTTGCGGGTACCTTCGGCGCACTCAGTATTTGCGATCCGGCAGCAACTTGGCGGGATTTGCCGGGTTATGAGATCCAGAGCGGAAGTACCTATGCTGCCGACCTAGACGGCGATGGCGCGGAGGAGCTGCTCAGCGGCGCTGGCATCTACGACGTTCAGACCGCTAAATGGCTGCCACTCGTGTATCCGGCGCAGGCCAATCTTCCAGACAAGCGCTTCCCGGCTTGTGCAGCCGGTGACTTTGACGGGGACGGCACTCCCGAGCTCGCGGTTCTCAACGGCGAGTTCTCGCAGGGTTCAGGTCTCTATCTATTCCTCGCAGATGGCCAGTGCAGCTACTACGAAGAACTGGGCTTTGAAGTCCGAACGTTGCACAGCCTGCACGCAGGCGGCCGAGATCATCTGATTGTTGATGCAGGGCTCAAGGGCTTGTACGTTTTCCCTTAAATCTAGCCTCGCGTCACCGTAAATGGCCCCCACTTGCCGCGGCCGCCCTGACCCTTGTTGGAGACGCTCCTGCCATCGACCTGTTCATGCAGGGTCAGCAGGCCGAAGGCCAGAAAGAAGCTCTGCGGGTTCATCAGGATCTCGCGTTCATAGCCCACCTTGCCGTCAACGATCCAGCGTGCCATGCGGCTCTGCGGATCGTACTCCACCGCCACTCCGTGCTCCATTCCCGGCGCGCTCTGGATGCCCAGGTCATGGAATTCAATGAAGGGCTCGACTGGGCTGTCGAGGCCGGGGATCGGCAGGCGCTCGACAATGGCCCACAGGCGGTTGCCGTTGCCGACCACGTCCATCACCGTGCCGGAGTTGAAGTCCAGCACATGAAAGCCAGCAAAGCCGTCGCGGTAATCCGACAGGTCGCCGTTGAACTCGCCGCTCATCCGGCTCTCGAAGCGGATCGGCCGCCCGCCGTGCTGCCAGACCTTGCTGGAGCAGAACAGCACCTTGGGGTTGTCGAAAATCCCCACCTCATGGTGCTCGGCGCTGAAGACCGGGATGTTCAGCTCGCAATAGCCAGAGCCGGTGCTGACCTGCAGGTTTTCGTCCCGCCAGGTCCAGATCACCTGGCCGTCGACCACCATCTGGCCGATGACCCATTTGCCCGGCGTCGGTTCGCCGTCCGGCGTCGTTATGCTGAAGTCGTCATAGATCTCGACGTTGCTCTGCACGCCCGCATTGCTGTCCATATTGCCTGCCTCCGGATTGGGGCAAAGAAACTTTCTCTGCCTTGAAGCGCAGAATCCTAGCACCTCCCTGCCGCCCTGCGGACAGTGCGCAAAAGTGCTGCAAATTCACTCGCCGGGCTCTCCCTGCGGCCCCCGCATCTGCCATAATCCCCGCGCCATGAGCGACACACCTTCACCCTCGATGAATGTCCCCCCGCTGCGCCTGCCCGAACAGCATGCGCCGATCCGCGATGCGATGGCCCAGCGCATCCTCGCCGTCCTCGACAGCGGCGGCTACATCCTCGGCAAAGAGGGCAAGGAGCTGGAGCAGCGTCTCGCCGACTACTGCGGCGCCAAGAGCGCGCTGGCGCTGAACAGCGGCACCGACGCTCTGATCATCGGTCTGGCGGCGCTGGGCGTCGGCTGCGGCGACGAGGTCATCACCCCGCCCTTCACCTTTATCGCCACCGCCGAGGCCGCGCGCTGGGTTGGCGCGCGCCCGGTGTTTGTCGACATCGAGCCCGACACCTTCAACATCGACCCGGCCCGCATCGAAGCGGCGGTCACCCCCAACACCAAGGCGCTGATCCCGGTGCACCTGTATGGCCACCCGGCGGACATGGACGCGATCCTGCCGATCACCGACGACCTTGGCATCAGCGTGCTGGAAGACATGGCCCAGGCCATCGGCGCGACATACAAGGGCAGGAAGGTCGGCGGCCTGTCGGCCTGCGCCGCCCTGAGCTTCTACCCGACCAAGAACCTCGGCGCCTGCGGCGACGGCGGCATGCTGCTGCTGAACCGCGAGCGCCTGGTCGAGCCGGCGGCACTGCTGCGCAACCATGGCCAGCACGAGCGCTACTACCACCTGACGGACGGCCTTAACAGCCGCCTCGACGAGTTCCAGGCCGCGGTGCTGAACGTCAAGCTCGACATGCTGGACGAATGGAACGGCAAGCGCGCCGAGGCGGCGGCCTATTACAACGCTGGCCTGGCGGACATACCGGGAATCACTACGCCGAAGGTCGCCGAGGGCTGCACGCACGTTTATCACCAGTACACGATCCGCGTGTCCTCCGAGGGCTGGGTCGACTGGCAGGCCCCCGAGGGCTGGGGCTCGGCGCCGGACAGCCGCGGCAAGCGCGGCGGGCACTGCTGCCAGGGCGCCTGCCACCGCGAGGACTCTGCGGCCTACCACACCGGGCGCTACCCCGCCGGCGAGGTTCCGCCGACCGACGGCAAGAGCCTGCCTAACCCGGCGCGCCGCGACAGCGTGATGGCGCACCTGCGGGCCTCCGGCGTGGTGGCGATGATCTACTACCCGGTGCCACTGCACCTGCAGAACGTCTACAGCGTCTATGGGCACAAGCCCGGCGACTTCCCGGTCACCGAGCGCGCGGCGGCCGAGGTGCTGAGCCTGCCGATCCACCCTGGCATCACCCGCGCCGAGCAGGACTACGTGATCGTCAAGATCCGCGAGGCGGTCGCGGCGCTGTAGGATCGCCGATTCGGCGCTGCGCTATGCTCGCTGTGCGCACCAGATCGCCTGGCGCGCGTCCAAGAGCTATGCCTACAGTCCCGCGCAGGCGAAGGATCAGCCCGTCCACAGGACGACGGGTTTTCGCGGCCGGTCAGTGCGTCCTGTTTCTCCTGACGCAGCGCAGCGTCACATCGCCAGGCTGCTCCACAAGCCGCCGAAGCCTGCAAGCCCGCCTGCTGATCGGCGCGCTGCTGGTCGCGCTGCTGGTCGCGCTGCTGCTGACGGGCTGCCGCGCGCGGCCAGAACCGGTGAGCTTTGTAGACCTGGTCAACCGCCCCGAGAGTGTTACTGTGCGGATTGCAATGCCGCTGGCGCTCTGCCGGCCGGTGGCACTGCTGCTGGCCCGCAGAGTCGGCGGAGCTGAACCCGCGCCCTCCCGCCGCGACGCCTGGTTTTGCGACCCGGCCCAGCTTGCCGGCGGACGCCTGCAACTGGCCGGTGGCGATTATGAAGTACTGGCCCAGTCGCTGGCGCCGGACTTCCCGGCACTGCCAGCCGAAGCACTGCGCCAGGGCGAATGGACCAGCCGCGACTGGCTGGGCAGCCGACTGGTGAGCGCCGAGGGCTTCCCCGTGGACAGCTCCGCGCTGGTCGCCGCTGGCTGCCGGCTGCTGATCTTCGCCCGCGCGCCGGACAGCAGTCCCGGAGTACTGCAGGCCTATATCGTGCTGCCGGACTGACGCCGCGGCCGACTTTGCGGCATAATCTGGCAGCATTACCGGCTGAGGTGAAATTGTGATCAATATCTGTGCTGCGGCCAGGTGGAGGCCGCTGCTTGTCTGTCTGAGTTGTCTGGCCCTGGCGGCGCTGAGCGCCTGCGGCCCGCTGAACACTGACCTGCATCCCCTGCCGACCTACCGCGTGCTTGTAACCGGCGTTACTGCGCCCGCGCCCGCGCCCGGCGGCTCGGAGGTCACGATCAGCGCGGTCTGGGATGCCGGCGGCGCGCCCTTCCAGGTCACCTGGGGCTTCCCAGCCGACTTTGAGCGCGTGCTGGTCACCGAGTCCACCACTGAGCGCAGCGCCAGTGTCCGCATCCATATCCCGGAGGGCAGTACCGAGGCCAACTGGCTCTGCGACGTGACTGTCGCCGATGGCTCGCCCTACCGCAGCACGCGGCAATTCAGCCTCGGCCGGACCGCCGCGCCTTAGGCGCATTGAGACCGGCGGCGGCGGGGCCGGGCCTGAAGCCTGTTATAACCTGAAGCCTGTTATAATCAGGGGCGTTAGATGCGCCGGGGCAGCGCCTTTGCGCGGCCACGGCCGGGTAGCTCCACTCGAAGGATAAGAAATGGCGATTCACATCGACGACATCCTGTACACCATGATGAAGAAGGGTGCCTCGGACACACACCTTGGTGTCGACCGTCCGCCCTTCTACCGCATCGACGGCGATCTGATGCCCAGCGAATACGACATCCTCAACGAGGATGACATGGAGCGCCTGTGCAAGCAGCTGCTGACACCGAAGCGTGAATATCGCCTGGAAGAAGAGAACGAGATCGACTTCTCCTATGTCCTGACGAAGGATGGCAAGCGCGGCCGCTTCCGCGTCAACATCTTCCGCCAGAAGGGCAGCCTGGCCAGCGCGATCCGTCTGGTCAACGACCGCATCCCGAACTTCGAAGAGCTGAACCTGCCGATCATCATGGAGGAGCTGGCCCTCGAGCACCGCGGCATCATCATCATCACCGGCACCACCGGTTCGGGTAAGTCCACTACCCTGGCCTCGATGATCGACTATGTAAACAACCGCCGCCCGGTGCACATCCTGACGATTGAGGACCCGATCGAATACGTCCTCTATGACAAGGAAGCCATCATCAACCAGCGCGAGCTGGGCGTGGATACCAACTCATTCGCCAACGCCGTCCGCGGCGCGATGCGAGAGGACCCGGATATCATGCTGGTGGGCGAGATGCGCGACCGCGAGACGGTCAACGCCACCTTCCAGGCCGCGCTGACCGGCCACCTTGTCCTCTCCACCCTGCACACCCTGGACGTCGTGCGTACCATTAACCGCGTCGTCGACTTCTACCCCGAAAGCCTGCAGCAGCAGGCCCGCATCATGCTCTCTGAAACCATCAAGGCCATCGTGTCGATGCGTCTGCTGCCGCAGGTCGGCGGCGGCCGTATCCCGGCGATGGAGATCATGAAGTCCACCGGCCGCATCAAGGAGTTCATTGAGGACGCCGAGAAGACCGAGATGATCAAGATGGCGATGGAGGAAGGCGAGAGCGAGGGAATGATCACCTTTGACCGTTATCTGCTCAAGCTCTACCAGGAGGGCAAGATTACCTACGAAACCGCCCTCAATGCCGCCACCAGCCCGCACGACTTCAAGCTGCTGGAGCAGAAGGAAACCGACTTCTCCGACAAGGTGCTCAACCGCGTCGACCAGTTCGCCCGTACCCGTGCCCAGACCGGCCCGGTCGGCGGTATCTAAGACTCGCGGCGCGGCCGCAGAAGCAGGACTATTCAGGGCGGGGGCAACCCCGCCCTTTTCATTGCTCTGTATTGCTGCTGGCTTGTAAGGCTCCAGGCTACCGCGCTTCCGGCAGCACCAGACCGGCGCGGTCAAGACCATAGATCGCCCAGCGCACGCTGTGCTGCGGCAAGAGGAGCCGCGCGGCCCGCGCATACCATTCAAGCTGCTGGCTGTAGCGCTCGAGCAAAGCCTCAGCCGAGGCGCCGCGATCGGTCTTGTAGTCCAGCACCAGGGCGGTATCCGTCCCGACCAGCAGCAGGTCCAGCGTTCCCTGAACGTAGACATAATCCGCGCCCGTTGCTGGGCCGGAATGCGCCGCCAGCTCGGCTCCCTCCGGCAGCTGTCCGCTGGCGCTGAGGGCCTCGGCAACTTCAATGCCTGGCACAAGCAGGCCTACGGGCAGTTCCCTGAAACACCTGCCGCTTCCAGCCAGCAGGCCGGCAAAGAGGGGCGCGCAGTCTCGGACATAGCGCCCGACCGCGGCCAGGTTGAGCGCCCCCGCCGCTGCGGCATCAAGCTGCCCGCGGGCGAGCAGGCCGTCTCTCAAGGCCGTGAGGGCAGCGACATCGCTGTAGCGCTCGAATTGCGGCGCAGCCGGGTCGAGCTCAGCCAGCAGGCGGTGGGTCGCTGTTCCAATAGCGCGCGGGTCTGGCTCGGCTGCAGCAGTGCTATTGTTCGAAGCACTGCTGGCATCGATCGCAGTATCTCCCGCCTCTGTTTCGGCCCGCCCTGCGGCCAGTGCGCTGAGCCGCGGGGGTGCATAGCGCGACAGGTCGGTCTGCGCGGCGGCGTCATCGCTCAGGCGCGCCTCGCTGTCCAGCTCGCCTTCCAGCCCGGCCAGGGCGCGCCTGGAGTGCGATAAGTGGCTGACCGTCAGCTTGCCGGGCAGACGCAGCTCGCTGCGCGCGGCCTGCTCCCGGGCCAGCAGCAGTGCCAGGCGAGCACCGCCGTCCCCTGCAATGGCCGCCAGCAGCGGGTCGCTTTGGGCGGCGTCCTGCGGTTCGGCGCTTGGCCCGCCCGCGGCGCCGGCAAGCGCCAGCGCAAGTTCGATGTGCGCCTCGCCCTCGCGCAGCTCGGCCGCGCCACTGGCCAGACACTGCAGAAGCTGGGGTCCCAGCTGGCGCGCCAGCCAGTCCAGCCAGCGCCTGGCCGCCTGCGGCTCAGCCTCGACCGCCTCCTCAGCCTTGAAGCGGCGCGGCAGGCCGCTGATCAGCTCCAGGCGCTCGCGGGCGCGGGTCATAGCCACATACAGCAGTCGCAGTTCCTCGCTCAGCAGGTCGCGACGGCGGGCCCGGCGCACTCGCTCCAGCGCGAGAGTCACGCTGCGACGGGGCGGGCGGCCCTGCAGGTCATAGAAGCGTCCGCCGAGCCCGGCCCGCGGGTGCCAGAGCACGTCCGCGCTGCGCAGGTCCTGTTCGTTGAACTGGCGGTGCAGGTCCGGCAGCAAGACAATCGGGAACTCGAGACCTTTCGACTGATGCACAGTCAGGATCCGCACCTGCTGACCGGCAGCCGAGCTTAGAACCGCCTCGCCGCTGTCGCCGGCCGCCATCCGCGAAGACTCGATGAACAAAAGGAAGCGGCTGATGCCCTGGCGCTCAAAGGCGCTGAACTCGCCGGCCAACCGCAGCAGCTCTTCCAGGTTCGCCCGGCGCTGCTCGGCGCGGTCCTGGGCCGCAGCCGCGGCCAGCAGACCCGCTTCGCGGTACAGGCGGTGCAGCAGCTGGTGCAGGGGCTCGCTGCGCGCCAGGTCGCGCCAGTAATCAAGGCGCTTGATGAAGAGCTGCAGGCGGACACTCAGGGCGGCATCGGGGTGCTGCCCGGCGCTGAAACGCAGGCGCTGCCATAAGGGCTCGCTGCTCCCCGGCGGCAGCTGGCTGTCTAGAGGCCCGTCTGTGTCTGAGGCGCCATCTGGATCGGTTCCTTCGCGTTCAGCGTCGCCAGGCCAGTCGGCTGCTTCATATTCTGAGTCTGAGGTCTGGGATTCCGGCTCCTGCAGATCTGCGCCCTGAGCTGCACGGGCAAAGACCTCCGGTCGCGCCGCCTGCAGCAGTTCAGCCGCGCTCAGACCCAGGGCCGGGCCTCGCAGCACTGCCGCCAGGGCCACGTCCTGCAGCGGGTTGTCGATCACCTTTAGCAGGCTCAGTGCATCCAGCACTTCGGGGCGCTCATAAAAGCCGCTGCGTCCGAGCGCCAGGCAGGGCACCCCGGCGCGTTCCAGTTCCTCGCGCAGGGTTTCGACACGGCCCTTGCTGGAGCGCAGCAGGATCACCATGTCGCCCCAGTCCGCCGGGCGCATGATTTTCTCCGCATGGTCCAGCACTTCCAGCCTGCCGGCCTGCGCCAGCGACTTGAGCTCCAGCAGGCGGCCGGCCACCGCGCGGTAAACGCAGCGCTGCAGTTCCGGTGAGTCGTCCGCGGCCGGCGCGCCAGCCTCGTCCCCTGCGCTCTCTTCCGCCGTGCTGCCAGTGTCTGCTTCCAGGTCTTCAGCGCTGATCTGATCACCGGCCGAAAGGTCCTCCTCCCTGCTGCCGAGCGCATCGGGCTCTGGCACCAGGGTCAGACGCAGCAGCGCTGGGCCATCGCCTTCGCCGCCTGGGCCCGCGGCGGGCTCATGCTGCTCATAGCCCGCACTGTAGACCAGCGCAGCCGAGTCATAGTCCTCGCCGCCGAGCTCTGGCGTCATCAGCCCACTGAGCAGGCGGTTGATCCCCGCGACCACCCCCCGGCGCGAGCGGAAGTTCTCCCGCAGCAGCACCAGGCGCTCGTGGGCCTCCCCCCGGGCGGCGCTGCCTTTCAGGCGCTCCTGCAGGTTGATGAACAGCGCCGGCTCAGCCAGGCGGAAGGAATAGATGCTCTGCTTCACGTCGCCAACCACAAAGCGCGGACGGTGCGTCGTGCTGCTTTCCCGCAGCGGCATCTCGGCGCAGACCAGTTCCAGCAGCGCTGCCTGCAGCGGGCTGGTGTCCTGGTACTCATCTACCAGCAGGGCCAGATACTTGCCGCGCAGCTCCAGAGCGATAGCCGACGGCAGCAGCCCGCCATCGCTGCCCCGCAGCAGGCGGTCCTCGCTGTCCCGCGCGCTCAGCAGCTCCAGCGCCCCACGCTCCATATCGGAGTAGTCCAGCCAGCCGCGCTCGCGCTTGTGGCTGTCCATCCGGGCCTCAAACTCCCCGGCCAGCGCCCAGAGCAGTTTGAGCTGGGCCTGGACATGGTTCTCGTCCCCTGCCACTTCGGCCCATGGCCGGGCCAGAGTCTTCTTCAGCTCCTCGAACAGCTCTTGAGCCTGCTGCTTGTTGTGTCTGACTCTGTCGGCCAGCCGCGGGTCATCATCTGCGACCAGTCGGTGATACTTTCCAAGGAGGGTCGGCTTGAAGTGCAGGTCGTCCTGTTTGACTTCAAGGTTGATGGTGATGTACTCACGCAGGCCGTCCCAGCCGAGGTGCAGGCCGGCCCGCTCAAGGTGGCCGGCCCGGCGCGCCAGCAGATGCGGATAGGCCTCCTTGTCGGGCACCCCGGCCAACTCAGTCAGCAGGTCTACATCGTCACGCGCCAGCGTTGCGATACGCGCATCCCAGTCCGCCGTGAGCGCCGCCAGCAAGGGATGGCCGGGGTCAAATCTCCCCGGGTCCAGCAGCGGCCAGTCGAGGTGCTGGCTGTACCAGGCTTCATGGTCCGGCAGGCTGCGCCGCAGTTCATAGATCAGCAACAGCAGGGGCCGCAGTCCGCGTCCAGCGCTGCTGCGCGACAGGTCCTCAGCGCCGACGCCATCCTGCCCGCCCCAGTCAAGGCCGAGGCGCAGGATCGCCGGGTCGGAGCTGCCGAGTTTTTCATCCAGAAAGCGCGAGGCCTGCTCATGCAGCAAAAGGCGGCTTTCATGCTCGCTCAGCACGCGGCTGGCGCCGAGCCCGCGCTCATGGCCATAGCGGCGGATCAGCTCAAGGCAGAAGCTGTGCAGGGTGCCGATCGTGGCCAACGGCAACAGGGCCAGTTGCTCACGCAGCAAATGCGTAGGCTGGCCGGTTTCGATCCGCCGCTTCAGCTCACGGGCCAGTTCTTCATGCAGGCGCGCCCGCAGCTCGGCGGCCGCGGCATTGGTGAAGGTGGCGATCAGCAGGCGATCCAGCGGCACGGCGGGGGCCGGGCTGTCCTGGGGCAGGCCCTCCGGCCCCAGCACCTGGCCCAGCGCTGAGCGCAGCACCCGCTCCACCAGCACGGAAGTCTTGCCTGACCCGGCGGCGGCGCTGACTGCCAGTTCGCAGTCCCGGGCATTGATCGCTTCAAGCTGCGCTGCTGTCCACTGGCGTCCGCTCATCGCCCGCCCCCGGGATCAGCCTTGCCCTTAGCCCGCCCCGCTTGCCCACCGCGCCGCGCCGGCGCTTCCAGCGTCAGGGGCTGCAGCCCGCTGCGCTCCAGGTTACGCTGTCCAGCCAGGGCAACGCTGCGATAGCGTCCGTGGCTCAGCGGGTCAAAGCGGCAAATCGACTGGAAGTCGCAGCTGGAGCAGGCGCGCCACTGCGGCCCGTCGCGCAGCGGGCTGACTGCAATTGAGCCCGCAGCAATATCGCCCGCGAGACCGCCAAGCAGGCGCCGCACCAGCTCGAGGCTCGGCTTCAGCCGGGGGGGGAGGTCGGAGCGTCTGGAAGCTTCCCACTCCCCCTCCGCGGCCTCGGCCAGCTCGCGGCTGGAGGAATTCAGCACCAGCTCGGACTTGTCGTTCCAGCTGGCTTCGATGCTCTGGTAACTGGCGCTGTGCGGCTGCAGGTCCAGCTCAAGCTGCCCCGGACGCTGGCGGGCATTGTCCTCGCACGCCAGCGCAAGCAGATAGACATACATTTGAATCTGCGCCCCGGCCAGCAGCCAGGAATCCTTGAAGCTGCGCTGGCCGAGCTTGTAGTCCACCACCGTCGCCTGCCCCGCGCTGTCCAGATCGACCCGGTCGATCTTGCCGCTGAGCAGCAGGCGTCCGCCGGCGAAGGGCAGGCTCAGGGGCGGCAGTCCGGCGCCGGGCTGGTCGCCGAAGGCCAGCTCCGCGGCCAGCGGTACGCGGCCCTCTTCCTGCAAAAGCTCTGTCAACAGCTGTGCATGCTGAGCCAGCAGGGCCCGGGCCCGCAGCAGCAGGAACTCCACCCGCTGATAGTCCGTCTCCTGCTCCAGCTGGCGCCCCAGCTCAGTCAGAACAACTGCGGCCTCGCCTTCAATTAGTCCGGCGTCCATTCCGGTCCAGCCCAGCTCAGGGGCCAGGGCCTGCAGCCGCCGCATCAGGCGCTCAAAGAGGCTGTGATAGAAACTGCCCATCGTCCGGGCGTCAAAGAGGGGCGGCTGCTCCTCGCTGACCCGCAGGAAATAGCGGCTGAAGTGCCGGAAGGGGCAGAGGGCAAAGGTCTCCATCTGGGATGCACTGGCCCGCAGCAATAGGCCATCGCCGCGGCCCAGCAGCGCCCGAAGCAGTTCAGGCTCCAGGCGCGGCGGCTGGCCGGCGCGGGCGAACTCGTCCCGCGACCACAGGGCAGCAGCCATGGCGTCCGGGGCCAGCAGCCAGAGCTGCTGCTCAAGGCTGGCCCCTCCGCTGGCCGGCGACAAAGGCGCCTGGGCCAGGCGCGCAGCCAGCTCAGCCGCCGGCAAAAACAGGCTGCCATTTTGCAGGCGCTCTGCAAAGGCGGCTTCGACCGGGCGCTCGCCAAGCCCGATGGCGTCCTGCAGCCCGCGCAGATAGGCCGAGGGGGGGCGGATTCGACCATCATTGCCCCCGGCCGGCCGCGAGAGATACAGCCGCGTCGCGGGACGTGTAACTGCTACCAGAAAGAGGAATGGTTCGCGGCTGGCCTGCTCCCGAGCGCCGGCTGCCAGCAGGTTCCCCGCCGGCGCCTCCGGCACCGCAGCTGCAGCGCCACCATTGATCAGCTCGCGCTCGGCATCGCTGAAGAGCGCGGCCTCGCCCTGTGACGGGGGCCACTGGTCCTCGGACAGGCCGAGCAGCAGGGTCGCCTCGACCTGGCCGTGCCGGCCACGGTCAATCTGAGTCACAAGAACACTATCCAGCAGCGGCGGGGGAAAGCCGGTGTCCAGCGCCGCCAGGCCCGCTTCCAGCCAGGCGCACAGCTCGGCAGCAGGCAGACGCAGATCACCGGCTACAGCATCCAGGGCCTCCAGCAACTCTGCCAGGGCGCCCCAGACACTGCGGTGCAGCTCGGCCTGATCGGGCTGGTAGTGTGCTGCGCCATGGCCCCGGAGGGTCTGCAGCTCTGCGCTCTGCGCCCAGGCTTCCAGCTTCGCCGCGACGCCTGCATCAAACAGACAGCTCCAGGCCCGGGCCAGGGCTTCCCGAACGCTCAGCGCCCCCTCCTGCGCGGCAAGGGCACTGGACAGCATCCGCACCGGAGCCAGCAGTTCGCTGCGCCAGCGGTTCAGCCGCGCCAGCTGCTGCTCGCGGCGTTTCAGCCGCTCGTCGTCAACACTGTCTTCGCCGCCCAGGAGCTGGCCATGAAAGCGCCAGTCCTCGGCGCTCAGCCACTGCCCCGGGCGCAGTCCGTGCCGCCGGGCATAGGCCAGCAGTTCATCAGCAGCCTCGCGTTGAGTGCCGCTCACAGGCTCCGGCAGCAGGCCGCAGCGCAGCAGGGCCGCGACATCATCGCTGCCGGCCAGCCCCAGCGCCAGACGCAGACCGCCGCGCAGGAGCTCGACCGCCGGGTGGCTCGTCAGAGCGCGGCGCTGGTCAAGGAAGAAAGGAATTCCATAGTCACGAAAGATGGTCTGGAACAGCGGGGCATAACGCTGCAGATCCCGCAGCACCACGCTGATCTGCCCATAGCGCAGCCCGCTGCCCCCCATTTCTTCGGGCAATGTCAGGGCACGTATCTGCTGGGCCGCGGCCTCCGTCTCTTCGCGTTCATCCGCGCAGACCACCAGCTCAATGTGCTGGCCATCCTCATAGCCGCCCGCGGGGGGGCCGGACGATAGCTGGCTCTGGGGCAGATCCTGGGCCAGCCGGGCCAGCGGGCTGCCGGGCGGCCAGGCACTGGGAGCCTCCAGCAGCATGGGCTCTTCAAAGGCCGCACCGCTGCGCTGGGCCAATAGCTGCCAGCGCTCAAACAGCGCCCGCCCGGGCGCATACCAGTCGCGCCCGTCCTCGCCCAGCGGCCCGAAGCGCCGCCGCGGATCCAGCAGTACGGTTGGTGTAAGCGTCTCGCATGCGCGCAGCAGGGCCGCCAGCGCACTTTCCTCGGCGGGGGTGAAGCCGGCAAAACCATCGATCCAGATTCGCGTGGCCGCAAGCTGCGGCCAGTTGTCCTCGCTCAGCAGCTCTGGAATCAGGGCCGGCGCCGGCCGGAAATCCAGTCCGGCATCCTCGCAGGCGAGCAGGTATTTGTCCTGCACTGCTGCCAGGGCCTCAAGCTTGGCGCTGAGCTGACTGAACTGTTGGCGGTTCAGGGGGGTGTCCGCCCTCGCGGCATCCGCCTGCAGTTCACTGGCGCGCTGGCGCAGCTGGGCCGGCGTGGTCTCCCAGAGCGCGAGCTCGGCCAGCAGGTCGGAATAGACCGCCGCCCGCGCCTCGCGTTCGCGCCCCGGCTCAAGCAGGCGAAAGACCAAAAGGCGGCGCTGCAGCTCGCTGAGCTTGTTATAGCTGCGGCCGGCGCGCTCCAGGAGCAGCCGGGCCAGGCGGGTCAGGGACAATACGCGGATGCGCGCTGTGGCCGCCGCGCCGTCCGGGCTGGCACTGAGCTGCGCTATCCGGGCAAGGGCGCTGCGCTCGATCTGCACGCCCTGCTGCTCAGGAACGATCAGCAGCAGCGGCGGTCCCAGCGGCTCCTGCAACGAAGCCGCGGCGGCCTCACGCAGCACGGTTTCCGTCTTGCCGGAACCCGCAGGACCAAGGATGAGCCTTAAGCGCGCCACTGCGCCAAGTTTAGCTGAGGCAATGGCGAGACTAAACAGAAAATGTCACCGCCAGTACTTGCAGCCCATTACCAGAAAGTTCTGACGAGTCCTGAAGCCACAATCTGTGCGTCACGCGTCACGACAGAGACTTCCCTGCTGAAGAGCTTCTGATACTCAACTGCTGTAGCAACAATGACGGCATCATGAATGTTGAGACTTATGGGAAGGTAGTCCAGCAGCGCGGAATCAATAGGAAGAATCGTCACGGTCCGGCAGTGCTTCAATGCGTCCAGTGCACGGTTGTAGTCCACGTCTTTCTTTTGCCTCTGCCAGAGAAAGACGAGTTCGATCAGCACCATCACCGGAACCAGCAGGCGTGAGTCAGATGACGCTATGACAGCCCGTGCACTCGTACTTAGTCGCGGATCGCCGTCAATGAACCAGGCGAGGGCGTGGGTGTCGAGCAAATAGGTCATTGCAGGTCAGCTATTCCTGGTCCACAAGCCAGCGGCTGGAGAACTCTACGGCCTCAAAGTCGCTGTCATCTGCTGCCAGCTGACCTTCCCAGGCCCCAAACAGACTGGCCAGAGATGACAGGCCTTCCCTGGATTCATGCTCCTCGATACGAGCCTTGACCTCCGCCAGGGCCAGTTCCAGTTCACGCAGTCGCGTCTTGAGGCTCTCTATGTTTGAGCTCATACAGTCGATTGTAACGCGAAGCAGGTGACGATGTTCATCTCTCCCGCCGCCTAGGTCCAGGGGATATCGGCGTCGGGATAGATATCCGTGGCCGCCTTGGTGGCATCACTGACCGGGAAATCCCAGTGCACAAACAGCGGGCTGAAGTCGATCTCGTAGGCCTTAGACAGGCCCTCGATCAGATAGGCGGTGCGGAAGGCGTCGTCCGGCGCAGTGACGCCGTTCTTCGTGTCCAGCGCCGCCTGGGCCAGGAACACCTCCATGCCGTCCCAGCCATACTTCTTCCAGATCAGGTCCAGCAGGCCCAGCCAGATCCAGGCATCCGCCTGCACAGCGCTGTAATTCTGCGCCGCAGCGTAGTGGTAATCGTAGCCAGCCTGAAAGTAGTCCGGGTGGCCGCTTTGATTCAGGTCCCAGCCCATCCGCCCGAAGGTGCGCACGCTGAAGATGTTGGCGCAGGGCTCCACGGCATCCGCGCCAAACAGGAAGCCGCAGGCGTCCAGATGCATGTTGTGCCCGCTCTCGTGCGGCAGGCCCCAGCCCGGATGGCCATAGTCGTTAAATGAGCTGACCAGATCGCCCGAGGCATAGTCCTGAATCACGATCGGGTTGCCCGAGTGCATGTACCAGCCCGCGGAGGGCGCATGCTGGGTAATGATCCAGTTGATCTCGCCGCCGAAGGGCCGGTTGTTGTCCCCCAGCATCGCCACCTGCGCCAGATACATCTGGTCCAGGGTGTTGATCGTCGCCAGCGGGTCATTCAGGTTGGGCCAGTCGGAACTCAGCAGCTGCAGGCCCATGTGCTGGCCCTCGACAACGTAGATGTCATTGGGCTTTGTGCTGGCCAGCTCCTTGACCGTGTTTACATCCACCTCGCTGGTTCGCAGCACCACCACGCTGGCCGGCGTGTACTCGCTTAGCGGCGCCACAGCAAAGTCCGGTGTGTCGGCCTCTCCGTTGGGCGCGGACTCGTCGCCGATGATGCCATTGCTGATCAACAGTCCCATGCGGCTGCCGAACTGGTTCAACGGGTGGCTTGGCAGGTCCACTCCGCTCCAGACCCAGCCCTGGGCCGCCAGCAGCATGCTGCCGCCGCCTTCCAGCCAGGCCATCACGGTGTCAACTTCTTCCGGCGTAAAGCTCCCGCCGTGACCGATATATACCAGGTCATAGTCTGCCAACAGCTCGGCTGTCGGGGTTGCAGCGCTGTCTTCAAAGCTCACACCTTCGCCGGCCAGGGCCGTCTTGACCGCCGCGCTGAAGCCGGCGCTGTCCGGCCCGCCGCCGTGCGTCTGCAGGCACAGCACCCTGCTGCCGCCGTCCAGCAGCCAGCGCAGAGCCTGGGTGCGGAAACGGTCGTTGTCGCCCTTGGCGTCGTTGCCGCTGCCCCAGAAGCCTTCGTGCCCGGACCAGAACAGCACGCGCCCGTCATAGTGATAGCCGGCCCAGCCCGGCACCGGCAAGGTGCCCTGCAGGCCCAGCTTGTCTCCGCCGATCGCCACATCACTGCCCCACAGCAGGGGCTCAAAGTTCGGGTTGTCGCAGGTCGAGCGGCTGATGTAGTGTCCACCGAGCACTGTCGTGCAGCCTGCCGTGATCACGTCATGCGGCGAGGGCCCGACCGGCCCGAGGCGCACCCAGTTGAGCTGCCAGGGCGCCGCGCCGCGGAAGGCCAGGGCCACAAAGGCCTGGCCGTCGCGCAGGTTCGCTGCCGGGCTCAGCGACAGGCCGCCGGAGGGCGCTGCGCTGTGCCAGTCCCAGCGGTCCTGCTCAAAGTTCGCAATGGCGACCCAGAAGTCCTGGGCCGCGCCGGTCGACCCGGGCTCAAAGCCATAGTTAAGGTTCAGGTTGCCGCCCAGCCCATCGGCGTTGAAGCCATACACGGCCCAGGCCAGGCCGGATATGCCGCTGCCCGGCTGCGGTGCCAGCACCGCGCTGTAGCCGCTGGCGCTGAGGCCGGCGCTGAGGCCCGGCAGGTGCTGGCTGCCCAGCCGCAGGGCCGGATAGGCCGCAGTGCCTCGCGGCAGGGCGTCGATGTCCGGCAGCAGTTGCGCAGCGCCCGGCATACCCTGCAGCGGTCCGGATTGCAGTCCGCTCAGGCTGGCGCTGGCCCGGGCGCAGGCGCCAAGCAGCGCAAAGGCGAAGACTGCGCAGAGGATCGAGACGGCCGTGCGCAGGCGCGCCGGGCTTTGCTGAAGGGACTTTGCGGATGCGGGCATAAAGGAATTGTAAGCCAGGCCCGCTTTGGGGTAAAATGCTCTGCCTCGTGGGTCGGGCCTGTTGCGGGCAAACGCTGCGAACCGTGTCAGGGCCGGAAGGCAGCAGCACTAAGCGGAAGGTTGCGGCGCTGACGGAGTCCTGACCCGCGGGGTTTTTCATTTGGAGGGCAACATGCGCTGCGCTGCCTTTGTACTATTCTTCATTGCATCACTAATCGTCTCTTCCTGTTCGGGTAACACCACCAAATCGGCTGACTTCTATTCGCGGGGTAACGTCGCTGTAGTGGCCGTGAATAACCCCTCTCCTGGCATGCAGGTGGCGCCCGGCGAAGTGGTGCCGATCCACTTTGTTGTCGACTATCTACCCGGCGTAACCGGCGGTCAACCTCTGTTCCTGCCCACGGTGACCGTCAGCGCCAGCGCGGGGGAGGTAGCATTTCTTAGAGAGAACGAGTTCTTCCCCGGTTACACCAATATTGCAGACTTTGTCCAGGGACAGGAGGCCAGCGGCTTTGCAAGGGGTCTGGGCGGCGAGGTTGGCGATTTCTGGTGGATCGCCCCGGAGACCGCGCAGGATGTTGTTATCTGTGTCAGCACCGCAGGCAACGAACTCAGCAAGAAAAGTGTCTACCGTCGTACCGTTACGGTAGAAGTTCGCTAAACGGCAACTGGCTAAGCCTTCAAGACCTAGTATCCCGGCAGGTCCAGCAGGTGCTCGGTCTCCTGGCCGTTCCAGATCGTGCGCAGGTAACGCTTCTTGGCCGGGGCTACGTCCACCGGGATCTTATAGGTCCCTTCGGTGATGATCACCTGCTCGCCGGCTTCGATAAAGGCCATCATCTCCTCGGCCGTGTTTTCGCCGGACTGGGTTGAGTTCATCGACACCCACTTGACCCGTTCAATCTGGTCCAGCACCGGGTCGCTGCCGAAGACCATTCGTACCGCTGTGATTCTGATCATTGCTGCTCCTCAGGGCCCGGCGCACCGGGCGGGGGATTATGACAGGCGGCAAAGCGCAAAGTCATCTTTATTCTAAGCAGGGGGTATAAAGCTCAGCCATGCCACGCGGCAAGAACAAAAGCAAGCGCCTGCAGAGCCTCAGCCCCAAGGGCGGCGGCCCTGCGGCCCCCTCGGCCGAGCAGATCGCGGCCCAGCACACCCGGCGGCCCGACTGGGCCTGGTTCAGCGTAAACGTTGGCACGGATAAGGCGCATCGCGCAAAGAAGGGCAAGGGCTCCTACCGCCGGCAGGAAAAACACAAGAGCGATGCCCCGGGGGCTTAGGCCTGCGCTGCGATTCGCGCGGGGCGCCGCTGCCCTGCGGGCCGCGATCCCTTAGAATGACCCCGTGCCCGAAGATGCTGTCACCGGCCAGGCCGCGCTGAGCTTGCTCGATCCTTCCAGCCGCGCCTTTGCCGACAGCCTGCTTACGCGCTTTCCGGATCTCCTCAGCTTTGCCGCCGCCATCCCGGCTTTTGACGGCAAGGGCTTCTACCTGCAGGTCGCGATCAAGTCGCCTTACAAGAAAGGTCTCTGGCTGGCTCTCGACAGCGCGCCGGATGCCCCGGGCTCGGACAGCGTTTCGGTCCAGTTCTATGCCATGAACCAGCACACCACGCACCACTCCCAGCTCAGCGTGGCCGAATCCATCGAGCTGATGCAGATGCTGCGGGATGGCCGCGCCGGAGTAATGTCGACTTACTGGGGCATGTGGCTGCTGTCGGGCTTTTTCTTCAACCTTGAAACGCGCCGCCGCTTTGGCGAGCTGACCAGCTATCTGCACCTTGGCAGCCTTCTGCAGTTCATCCCCGGCCTGCGCCGCCGCCGCGCCTTTTCACTGACCGGGGAGCTGGATCCCAAGACCCTCAAAGACCTGCCGCTGCCGGAAAACGAAGACCTGCCGGACGACTGCCGGGACTTTGTCTATTCCGCGCTGCACACGCACTTCCGTCCACCGGGAACATGATCCTTGCGCAAAGCCGACCCGGCTGTCAGGGCAGCTTTGCCCGGCGGCAGTGAGCTTCAGCTTTTCTGCGTAGTAGACGCGCAAGAACGGACAGCCAGGAGCCTTGCCGGCCCATCAGTAGTTGAGCTGATGCTGGATCAAAGGTCCGACAAGCTAGTTCGACTGTGCTTCGCGCAGCTTCTCCGCTGCACTGATTGCCAGCAACGCAAAGGGTAGATCGCTGCGCTGAGCCGGGACTTCGGTTCCCAGCATTGACGCGTCGTAATCGAACACTGTCGTTACGCCGTCCCTGCTTACCAGCGCGTAGCCATCCTTGCGCACCTCAATGTTCGCCAGCGGAAGCTCGGTTTCAGACTCATTTCTGGGCAGGTAGTAAGCAGCCCACCATTGTTCGCTGTTGGTGCTGTAAATCAGGTTGCCATGACTGTCATAGCGCTCCCAGTGGCGCCCTGAAGGGGACGTACTGCCTGAAGAACAAGGCTTCGAGCTGCAGGCGTTTGATCCATGACAGGGGTTTTCAATGCCCTGGTCAGCAACACGGACTACTACATCTCCATTCGGGGGAAGAAAAAACTTGTCCGCCACGGTCTCGTCGGGAAACTTGACAGCCAGCCATTTTGGTACTGGAGGATAGTAATCTGCGAGCAAGTTGACATTGGCCTTTTCCAGCTGCTCAAGCATCTCAGGATCCGCCTGGCCTGCCGCAGGGACAACATGGTAACCTGAAAAGTCTGGTTTCTGGCCGACAGCACGCGCCTGCAATGACCTGCGTTTGAGTTCTAACAAGGGAACCAGGAAACCATCAGAGTCCATCATCGAACTCAGTTGTGCATTTTCCTCAGGCTCTTTCTGGTAGTCCCATTCCGGGTCCAGTTTTGCATTTGCATGGATCCAGTGGTCCCATTCCCCATACTGGCCTGCATACGGATTGCCTTTTTCATCCATAGCTGCCAAGCGCAGGGAATTCTGCTGCCGAAATGATTGAGTTGTGAAAGAAGCAACAACTGCGAAAGAAGAGACGGCTGCAGCGATAAGCATTATGCTGACGATCTTTGAGTACATGCTGATTCACCTCATCAAGATCTGTTGGATCATAATGAGTTTACCGTGTGTGTGTGTGACAATCCTACCAACCAAAGGAACAAGGAATTCATCGATACCGCGCTTATTCTTACTGAGCACGCACGCCGCGCAGCAGCAGGTCGTCATAGCTCGCCGCCACGCCGGGGCCGGCCAGCAGGGCATAGCCGCCGCCGGAGATATCGCTGTCTTCGGCCTCGGCCGCCAGCTCGCCGTTGACGCTGGCGCGCAGGGTGTTGCCGACCAGCTCAAGGCTCAGGCGGTTGGCTTCGCCCTGGCGCAGGGCCGGGCAGGGCTGCCAGTCGCTGAGCACGATCTCCTCGCCGCGCAGAACCTTGAGCAGCAGCACCTCGCCGGACGAACTGACAAAGAGCGCGTAGTAGCTCACCGCGCCATCCTCGACCCTGAAGCGCCCGGCCAGGCCAAAGCCCACCGCGGTCTCGCCGCCCAGGAAGCGCACATCGCAGCTCAGCTCGCTGTCCACAAAACTGTCCTGCTGGTAGGAAATCGCCATCGTCTGCGCGGCCAGGTTATCCAGCTCATAGGCGCCGTCGCTGTAGCGGTAGGCGGAAGTATCGTTGTCGGCGATCGGCCAGCGCTGCTGGCTGAAGTCGTCCTGCACGGTGGAGACATTCACATAGTCCAGCAGCAGCGAGTGCTTCAGCGCGCCGCTTTCCAGTTCCGGCTGCTCACCGGGCACTTCGCGGGCCGGCGGGCGGGCCTCATTAGGGCCGTCCAGCGCCGCTTCGTCCGAGGGCTGCAGGCCTGCGCTGTCCATCTGCTCCTCAGCCACGGCTTCCGCGCTTTCCAGCGCTGAATCATGCGCTGCGTCCATCACGGTTTCTGCACTGCTGTCTGCGCCCATATCGGCGCTGTCGCCGGCCTCGTGGTCCATCCCGGCAGCCCCAAGTCCGTCGGCCTGCTGGTCGCTGAAGCCGTCCAGACCTGCCTGCTCGCCTTCTGAGGCGGCCGCATCGTCTGACGGAGGTGCGCCGGCGTCTGATCCCTCAGCCGGGGGGCGCGCAGCCTGCTCAAAGCCTTCCGACTGCGCTGCGCTGTTCGTGCCCGCGCCTTCTGCCTCATCGGCGTTGCCAGAATCGGATCCGCCAGACTCAGCGCCGCCAGCCACATCCTCGGCATCCTTGGATCTGGCAGTCTTGTCCTTCTTTGGCTCAGACACCGTACGCGGGCGGCTGCTTGAAACCTCCCAGTCGTCGCCACCGGTCTTGATCCCGTGACGGCGGCTGCTCTGCTTGTCTGCCGCCGTGTCAGCAGGCAATTCCTTGCCGCCATCATTGCCGCCATCCTTGCCGGAGCCCTCATCAGCCGTCGCCTCAGCACTGTCGGCTGCGGATTCGGCCTGCTCTTTGGACGGCTTCTTGCCGGCAGGCTTGTCCTTCGACTTGCCCTTGGGCTTGCCTTTGGTCTTGCCTTTGCCTTTGCCTTTGGGCTTACCCTTGCTGGGCAGCTGCGGCTTCAGCTCCATCTCCTGGGAGGAGCCGCCCTCAGCGCCGGACGCGTTTTCACCAGACTCGTCCGCCGCGGACTGCTCGTCCATGCCAGCGCTGTTCTCCGGGCTGCCATCCGCGCTGTCTGAAACTGAGCGCTCGACTTGCGTATTGCTTTCTTCTGCGGCACCTTCGGCGTCAGCGTCTGAAGCGCCGTTGCCGCTGCCTGCTTTATCCATATCGCCGGCGCTCTCGTCGCCTGCACCCTCGTCGCTGCCCGCGCCGGGTTCGGGGCGCACCATCTGGCCGCTGCTGTCGGCCGGCGGCTCGGGCCGGCTCAGCTCCGGCTCATTGCTTTCTCCGGGCTCCGATCCGGCATCGTCCGGCACGCCGAGAGACTCTGCATCATCATCGGTCTCGGTGCCGCCATCGTCTGCGTCAGCGTCTTCCTCATCGCGCAGCGCCGGAGCCTTGTCACCCTTCAGCGGCGGGCGCACCTGGCGCTCCGACTCACGCACAGCCTCAGCCGGCGGGGCCGGGCCACCGGTCTCGCGGAAGCCGTCCGTGGGCTGCAGCTTGCCGCCCTTGGCTTTGCGGCCGCTGGGGGCTGCATCGGGGTCTGCATCC
Source organism: uncultured Planctomycetales bacterium (assembly GCA_964512635.1). Taxonomy (GTDB): domain Bacteria; phylum 4484-113; class 4484-113; order 4484-113; family JAFGCY01; genus JADZFO01. The sequence goes on from CAZEJB010000005.1 coordinate 87,119, forward strand.
CCGCTCTCAGGGTCCTTCACCTTGCTGCGATCCGGGCGGGCCGTGCGCGGAGCTTCGTCCTCATCCTCGCCGGCCGGCTTCTTTTCCGGCTTGGCACTGCGCCGCGGCTTGTCGTCCTTGCCCTTGCCGCCGTTGTCCTTGCTGTCGCTGTCCTTAGCGCCGTTGTCCTTAGGACCCTCTTCGCTACCGGCCTCATCTTCAGGCACCGGCTGGATCGGGCTGTCGTCCGGGATGTAGTCGCTGTCGTCGGGACTTACTTCGTCCTCGGCTTCGCGCTCCTTTGCGTCCTGCACCTTTTTGCGATAGCTCTTGTCATAGCCGACTTCCCAGGGATACAGGGGCCGGTCGGGATCTTTGGGGATCTGCGGTGGTTCGTAGCCGCCGAAGTAGCCGCGGGCCGGGCGGCCGGGCTCTTCGCCGCCGCCCTCCTCATCGTCGGCCACGCTGGGCTCATCCTCGCCGCGCTTCGAGCCGCCGCGCTTTTCGGTCTTGACCTTGAAGTTGTCGAAGCTGCCGCGGCTGTTCTTGGAGACATAGAAGCCAAAGCCGCCGCCGTCCACCTGCATGTCGGTGAAACCGTCGACATAATCGCCGTTGATGTAGAGGTTGAAGCGCGTGCCCTGGGCATCCACCGCCAGGGTGTTGCTGTAGCCGTCCGGGTTGAACAGGTCGGTCTTCTTAAGCGGCAGCAGGATTTCGACATCCGTGCCGATCACGCGCTTGGCGCCGTAATAGCCGTCGCCATAGGTGTAAAAGACGTAATAGGCCAGCCGCCCGTCGCCGAGCTTGTGGTAGTGGAAGACGATGCCGCAGAAGGCCAGATCGCCGGCCGTGCTTTCCAGCACCTGGCACTCGGACTGGACGTAGTAGTAATACATGCTGTCGGTGAGGGCCGACAGGCTGTCACTGCCGCTCTCGAGGCCGTCGATGATGTAGTGGCCTTCCTCATCGATGCTGTACTGCGCCTCGCCGGCCTGGCCGGTGTAGAACATGCTCTCGGGGGTCTCGAAGTCGTCTTCAAGATAGTTCTGCCATTCAATGGCCGCGGCGGGCCGGGGCAGTGTCAGCGCCAGTCCAAGCGCAAACAAAAGGGCCAGCAGAATGCTCGCGAAGGCGCTGCGAGCATTAATGATCAGGCCGCAGCGGAATTCCAATGAGATCTTGCGGGCGCGCAGACAGGCGCATGTCGCCCCGACACGCCCCGCCAAACCCGCTGAATTCAGAGCGCAGCCATGCAGCGGCCCGCCGCCCCTGATCCCCGTTATCCGCATATTCCGCCTGAGTCCGCCATTGTACTGTAAGTCGTATGCCGCCGGCCCGGCGTTCACGCGCCGTGCTGCGGCCGATGGCCATACCTGCGCTTCCAATGAAACGACGGCTTCATGGCGGGCAGGTTTGAAGCCGGTTAAAGTTGCACGGCGCAGCTTTATTAGTCATCCCTGTTAGGCTAGAATCGCCAATCCGACCGTCTGGGGAGCGGCAATCATGTGCAAGCGTCTGTTATCAATCCTGGCTGTCCTGCTCAGCATAAGCGCCTGCGCGCGATCCATCAGCCCTGCCAGCCCGCCGTGGAACCCTGACCTGAACGTAGCCACTTTGGGTCCGGCGCAGCACTCTGAAACTCATGCAGCGGGTCTGGGCACCATTGCCGGCATGCCCCCTCTTCCTCTTTACCGCAGCGCTCGCGGTCTGGTGGAGACCAGTAAGGACGGCGTGCAGACCTATGCGCGCAGCGCGAGTGCTGTTGACGTGAGCCCGGTGCTGCAGCTTAGTGCCGGCTCCGGCGAATGGGTCTTTGGCGTTTGGGAGCTGCCGGCGGTCGACGAGCTGCGTTATCTTGATGTCGAGCTGACCCTGCCGCAAGCTGAACAGCAGACGGGTGGCGTTTACATCGCTTTGGCCAACTACTCAACGCAGCGCTGGGAGATCCAGGGCCAGGTTGTTAGCGGCAGGGTGCTGGAGCTTAATCCGGCCATTCACACCTCACCAGGACTTGCGATGTATGCGGCGGTCATCGCCCATGACGGCGCCGAGGCACTGGTGCAGAAGCTCAGCCTGGTAGCCTTCCACAGCAATCTCGCCCCGAGCGCCGTGCTGGGCGCCGACTTCACCAGCGGCGATGCCCCGCTCGCCGTGCAGTTCGATGCCAGCGGCAGCACCGACCCCGAGGGCAGTATCGCGCGCTATCTCTGGGACTTTGAAGGCGACGGCGTGTTTGACGGAATCACCCTGGGTGCCAGTGCACAGCACGTCTACGCCAGCCCCGGCATCTTCAACGTCATAGTTGCGGTTGAAGACATTGATGGCGAGCTTGGCCAGGCCAACCTTGAGATCACTGTTAACCTGCCGGGGAATACGCTGCCGGGCGCCGCGCTATGGGCGGATCCCGTGAGCGGCCAGACTCCGTTGGATGTCGGCTTCGATGCCGCGTCCTTCGACCCGGACGGGACAGTTGTGCGCCGTGACTGGGACTTCGAGGGCGACGGCATCTGGGATGCATATGACGCCGGCGACACGATAAGCCACACCTATGCCGCCGCCGGTGCTTACACGGCGACGGTACGGGTTACGGATAACCTCGGAGCCCAGGCTGAGGACACGGTAGACATCACGGTTACGGCGGGCAACTCAGCCCCGTCGGCACAGCTGACCATTCTGCCCAACGATCTGCAGCTTGGCGAGGAGTCCCTGCTGGACGCCAGCCAGAGCAGCGACCTCGACGGCACTATCGAGCAATACGAATGGGATACCGATGGCAACGGCAGCTTCGAAACCAACAGCGGCAGCGACTCCACCATTCTCCTGACCACCGACACGCTGGGATCCTACGCTGTGCGGGTGCGCGTTACCGATGACGCGGGCGGGATGGCCATCGCCAGCGCGCTGATCAGCGTCCACGGCTGGAAGCTCACGGCTCCGGACAACGCCAACGACACCGGCTACAACAGTTGTCTCGTCCTCGTGAACGGCAAGCCGGCCATGTGTTACTACGACGCTACAGTAAGTGAAACTCACTATGTGCGGGCGCAGGACGAGGCCGGGGCCAGCTGGGGCACGCCGGTGACGCTTGGCGGCTCAACGCAATACAGCTGGATGGCCATCGTCAACGGCAGGCCGGCAATTGCTTACAGCGCTTTGACCGACATGCTCTATGTGCGCGCTCTGGACAGCGACGGCATCGCCTGGCCCGCGCCCGTCACTGTGGACTCTTCCGGGGACACCGGACTGTACAACTCCCTGGCAGTCATTAACGGCAACCCGGCGCTGAGTTACTTCAACGGCACAACTATGGATCTGCGCTATGCTCGGGCGACGGATGCCGACGGCACAGCCTGGGACACCCCCGTCACAGTAGACTTCCTCGGCAGCACCGGCGCTTATACCTCGCTGGCTGAGGTGAACGGCCGACCAGCCATCAGCTACTACAACGTTACGAACGGCGATCTGCGCTTTGTGCGCGGGGCTGACGCCGTCGGGCTGACCTGGGACGGGCCGCTTACTCTCGACAGTCTGGGCACCACCGGCACCCACACCACGCTGCTGGTTGTAGCCGGAAGGCCGGCGATCTGCTATTACGACCAGGCGGACACACTGCTGCGCTTTATTCGGGCCAGCGACGCTGACGGCACAGCCTGGGGCACCGCTCTGGGCATCGGCAGCGCCGGCAGCTCTGGCCCCTATAGCTCGCTGGCCATCATCAACGGCCGCCCGGCAATCGGCCTTTACTCAGTCGGTGATCTGGCTTATGTGCGGGCCGCTGACAGCAGCGGCTCAAGCTGGGGCGCGCCGGAGCTGGTGGATACTCCCGGCGACACAGGCTGGGATCCCTCGCTGATGGAGGTCAACGGTGGCCCGGCCATCAGCTTCCTGCAGTTCTCGAATGGCGACCTGCTCTATGCCTGGGGCTTTTAGACTCGAGCCATTCCCGGCGGTGGTACAGTTACAGACTGATGACACGTCTGGTCGAAGAACTGGGACTCAGCCTGCTGGCGCAGGTCAATACGCCGGCTGATCTGAAGCGGCTCAGCCTGAAGCAGCTTCCGCAGCTCGCCGCCGAGATGCGCCGCTTTCTTCTGGCCACGCTGGATGAGACCGGCGGCCACTTCGGCGCGAATCTTGGCGTAATCGAGCTGACCATCGCCCTGCACTATGTCTTCGACAGCCCGACGGACGCCATGGTCTTTGACACCGGCCACCAGGGCTACCCGCACAAGATCCTTACCGGCCGCCGCGACGACTTCACCACCCTGCGCATGCTGGACGGCCTGTCCGGCTTTTTGCGCCGCGACGAGTCCGAGCACGATGTCTGGGGCGCCGGGCATGCCTCTACCGCGCTGCCCGCTGCGCTGGGCCTGTCGGCCGCTCGCGGCTGGGACCACCCCGGCTGGGTCGTCGCCGTCGTCGGCGACGGCGCGATGACCGGCGGGGTCAGCCTGGCCGGCCTTAACAACTCCGGCCTGGCCAAGGGCCGCCTGCTGGTGATCCTCAACGACAACGGCATGTCGATCGCGCCGAATGTCGGCGCGATGAGCCGCTATCTGAGCCACCTCAAGCTGCGGCCGGGCATGCACCGCCTCAACCGTGTGCTCAAGCGCATGTCCGGCGGAGTGCCGCTGCTGCGCCAGCATGGCCGCAACTTCTATGACAAGGTCAAGAAGGCCCTGCACTATTTCTGGCTGCCGGGCGCCCAGGGCGCGGTCTTCGACCTGCTGGGCTTCAACTATTACGGGCCCTTCGAGGGCCATAACATCGCCGCGCTGGTCGAGCTCTTCCGCATGCTCAAGAGCTGGCCGCCGGAGCCCGACGGCAGCCCCCTGCTGATCCACGTCCGCACCGAGAAGGGCCATGGTTTCGCCCCGGCGGAGGCGGACCCCTACACCTGGCACGCCGCCAAGCCGCGCAGTATCGCACCGGAGCTGGAACGCGCCGAGCGCGAGCGCCTCGACAAGCTCAAGACCCAGTGCGCGCCCCTGCAGGCCAGCGAGGAAAAGGACAAGCTCGCCGGCCGCGCCGCCAGCAAGCCGGCCTCCACCAAGACTTACACCCAGATCTTCGCCGAGGCACTGATCGAGCAGATGCGCCAGCGCCCGGAGGTCATCGCCATCACCGCGGCGATGCCTGACGGCACCGGTCTCGACAAGGTCGGCCGCGTCTATCCCGAGCGCACGATTGATGTTGGCATCTGCGAGGAGTTCGCGGTCAACTTCGCCTGCGGCCTCGCAGTGGAGGGCAAGCGCCCGGTCTGCGCGATCTACTCCACCTTCCTGCAGCGCGCCATCGACCAGCTGATCCACGACGTGGCGATCCAGAACCTGCCGGTCGTCTTTGCGCTGGACCGCGGCGGCCTGGCCGGCGCCGATGGCGAAACCCACCAGGGCATCTTCGACCTGTCCTATCTGCGCATGATCCCGGGCTTCACCGTGATGGCGCCGATGGACGAGAATGAGCTGCGCAACATGCTATTCACCGCGCTGCAGCTCGGCGGCCCGGTGGCTTTCCGCTTCCCGCGCGGCAACGCGCTGGGCGTGGCTATGGACTCCAGCCCGCAGCCGATCAGGCTCGGTTCATGGTCCGTGCTGCGACGCAGCAAGGCCTCCCGCGATAGAGCCGTCGCCGTGCTGGCTACCGGACACCAGGTCGCCGAAGCGCTGAAGGCTGCGGAAAGTCTCGCGGCCGCGGACAGCGAAGCGGGCGGCCCTGTCGACCTCACGGTGGTCAACGCGCGCTTTATCAAGCCTCTTGACGAGGCCATGCTTGGCGAACTGCTGCAAAGCCACTGCGCCCTGGTCACAGCCGAGGAGAACGTGCTGGCCGGCGGCTTTGGCGCCGGCGTGCTGGAGTGGCTGGAGCAAAGCGGCCATCTGGGCGACATAGGCCTGGTGCGCGTAGGAATCGACGACCGCTTCATCGAGCACGGCTCCCAGGAGGAGCTGCGGGCCCGCCACGGCCTCGACAGCGCCGGCATCGCCGCGGCGGTGCGTCGCGCGCTGGCTGCCGGTAGTGGTACTGCGTCGAAGACCGAGGCCGGTGGCACCGGCATGCAACCGGCGGAGAACGACGCCGAAGACCCGCGTTCACGCCTGCAGGTGGTCAGCGGGTGAATGAAGGCGCGACTCCGCTCGCGCCCCTGGCCGGCATCGGCTGGTCGCTGACCGGCTATCTCGTGCTGCAGCTGGCGCTCAACCTGATAAACGTGCGCTATGTGCGCAGCGCCGAACCACGTCGGCGGCCCCTGGCACTGATCATCTGCGCCTTCTGGTCCGGAGTGGCCAACGCCCTCTTCTTCATCGCCGCCGCGGTCGTGCTGCGCATCCTTGGCCTGGTCGACAACTCGGCACCCGCGCCGGGACTGGCCGGCCGCGCGCTGCTGGGCCTGCTGATTGGCCCGCTGCTGTGGTACTGGCTGGTGCTGGCTCGCGGACTTGGACGCCGGCTCTTTGGCGTCGGCGAGCTGATCTCCGCCGATGAAGCGATCCTGCGCGCGCCCCCCTCGCTGAACTATGTCTCCTGGGGCGTGATCAACCTCGCGCTGGTCCAGCCCCTCGGCCGCGAGCTCTTTGTCCGCGGCGTCTTTCTGGCCACGGTCCAGCGCGTGCTGGCGGCGCAGATCGACTCCGGTGCGATCTGGTCCGGCCCGGCCATGTGGGGCAGCGAGTGGACCAGCGCGGCCAACGTGCCGCATGCCGGCCCGGGCTGGGTGCTGGCCATCGCGCTGATGCTAATCGTGGACATCCTGCTGCGGATCAACATCGTCTGGCTGCCGGCCACCCTGGCCTATGGCCTGTCGATGGCCGCGCTGTTCTTCATCACCGGGGATGCGACTGCCGGCCTCTGCGCTGCCAGCGTCGCCGGCCTGATCCAGGCCCTGGTCCTGCTGCGCCGCACTCTGCAGAAGTACCGCCAGCACGAAGAAGAGCGGGAGCAGGAACTGGCGGGGTAGAGTCGCTTGACGCTTAGTACGCACTGCGTCCGGCTAAGCGGCAGTCCGCCAAACGCACGGCCTGATTCGGGCCTTCACTCTTCGGCTGTTCTTAGTGTCTTCGTGCCTTGGTGGTAATCCTACTTCCAGCAGGTCTTGCCTGCGGCCGCAGGAGAAGTTGGATCCACCACGAAGGCACAAAGACACCAAGAAATCCAAGTGAGCCGCGCCATCTCTCCCATTGGCGACTAACCAGCCCATTCTTCTCCGTTGAACTCCGTTGACTCTGTTAACTCCTTTTGGATCGAGCTCCGGAATAATGCATGCGAGGACGCAAGCGCTCCGGTTCCTCCGCGCACCTCGCTAACCGCGAGCGCGCCAATCCGGCTGAATCGCGCTATAGTTTCCTGCGTCCTATGGAAATGCCGGTAGGCAAGCGGAGGGTTGACTGGGCTTTTGGGTCTGATGCACGTCGGCGTGCAGCGGCCCGTGCGGCGCTGCGCCGCTTATGCCCACTGCTGCTCACGCTGCTGCTTTGCCTGCTTCTGCTTCCCGGTCCTCACAGCGCCCGCGCCGAGGATGACTGGGACAGCCCGCGCCCGGCGGACAAGCCGCCACAGGATAAACCTGCCAAGGATAAGGCTGGAAAGGAAAAGTCGGCCAAGGAAAAGCCTGCCGAGGATACGAACGCGAAGGATAAGGCTGCTGAGGACAAAGCGGCGAAAGACAAGGCGGCTAAGGACAGTGCCGCCACGGACAAGACTGAGCCTGGGACACCAGCCGGCGAACAGACTGGTGATGAACAGACTGGTGACGAGCAGATTGGTGACGAGCAGGCTGGCGAAGGCAAGGCTGGCGACGTAAAGACCGGTGACCCAGGCGCGGAGACGGACACCGGATCAGACCCGCAGGCTGCGCCGGAAGACAGCGACGGCATGTTCCTCGACATCGAAAGTTATGACGAGGCCGCCGCCCGCCACGAGGAAGATAAGACTGCGGCCCCGGACAGCGCCTCGCCCAAGTCTGCCCTGCGCCGTCCACGGCCGCAAAGCGCCGAACAGGAGCGCACCTGGAAGCTCAACAAGACCCGCGAGGACCCCTTCCTCAACCCGCCCGGCGGCGAGATCGGCAGCGGCCTGCCCGAAAACCTGCAGCGCTACCGCCCCGCCGACTGGCTCTCCCGCGAGCTCCCCGAGGACTACAGCGTCTATCTGGCCCAGGACTCCAAGGGCAAACTGGTCGGCAGCCTGAGCCTTGCGATCCAGACGCGCAGCGATGAGGACGGCGAGCCGCTGGTTGTGCTGACCCGCAGCTGCGACTTTGGCATGCCAGCGCGCACCGAGGTCCTTTCGCTGCTCGACGGCCTGCGTCCGCGTCTTGTGCAGCGTGATGCGATCACCCAGCCCGGCGCGCCGGAGCCGCAGCTTGAAGGCGACGCGCTGGACAGCGGCCTGCTGCCGGTGCCGCACCTGCGGGTGGAGTATTTCTATGACCGGGTCACGATCATCCGCGACGCGGGTGAGGTGGCCAGCCACGAGCGCATGCGCGCCCTGCCCTTCAGCTTCGATATCCAGCAGCTTCCGCTGGTCATGCGCCTGCTGAACTACAGCGCCAAACAATGGCCCTTTGAGGCCTATGTCACGCTGCCCGAAGAGCACAGCTCGGCGCCGCTGGTGATCAAGGAAGCGCCGCTGCAGAACCAGCTTTCGGCCGAAGGCGAGAAGGTGCCCTGCCACCATGTCCGCGCCAGCATCGGCAAGCACCAGTACGAGTGGTGGGTCCAAAAGGCCGCGCCACACCGCCTGATCCGCTTCAGCGACGGCGAGCTGACCTACACCCTCAGCGAGTACAGCCGCTCATCCCGCGGCGGCTACTGACAGGTAGCGGTGGGCTGCCAACGAAGAATGATCGAGCACGGATTGTTGCTTCTCAGAAGAGCTTTGCTTAACTTCTCAAATGAAATCCGAGAGGCTTGCTCTTTTCCGTAGGTCAACCCGGTTGGCTTTATGGAGAAACAAGAACTTTACGGACAAGAAAACGGGCTGCTATCGCAGCCCGCCACTCCGAGTACCAGAATGAAGTCAGCCCTGAGAGCCTGTGCTCGCAGTACAGATGTACTAGTCCTGACTGCGAAACTCGAAGTAGATTCTGCTCATGATGACTGAGTTCTCTCCGTACATCCTTACGTAGAATGGTGGAGTAAGCAGTTCGATTGGAGTCTCCTCGCCAGTTGCTGGATTCACTCGCACGTGGCGGCGTAGTGCGTTGTCCATCAGTACGTCTTTCTCGCAGAGCTCATTGATTTCACTCTCACTGAGAACCTTGATGAACAAGTCGCCAGAGGAAAACTCAGCAGAGGTGAGCTTGGCAACCTGATCGGTTATTGGGTTTCTGAGCCAGGCCATTACCCCTGCGTTGACACTATTGGGTTGCCAGGCAACCGTTTTGACCATCTCGATGTCCAGAGTCGGAGGAATGCTGGCATGCCGCGAGTAGTAGGCAGTCACATGTGCCATGACATCTTTCCACCAGGCGGTGCGTCCATAGCCCTCAGCTGAAGAGCTTGTGCCTTCGAGCATGTAACGCTCGATGTTTGACAGTGTAGACGCCGCAGGATACGGCGTGTTAAATGTCACGTCGCCGAAGCTGTACTCGGCTGGTGTTCCGTAGTTTGGGTCACCGTAAGCCTGGTCAACTTCGTTTGCTGGCAAAGTTTCTGCCGGATGGGCGAAAGCCGAGGTGGCTAAAGCGCCAAGCTGCAGCATGAAAGCGACGATTGTCACTAAAACCGGGTTTGAGACGCGCATAGTACCCTCCAGTTGACATTATGGTGCCCGTACTATGAGTACGGGCAGATATCACAGTACTCTTCTTCACCGTAGATTTCGGTGTACTTAGGACAAGCTGGCCCTTGGCAGAGGCAGTTGACCCAGTCGTGATCCTGGTATGGATAGTGAAAGCATGGGTTTGGGCAGTCTTCCACTGCTCCTTCGCGGCAGGTGTAATGAACATAGCCGAAGGACTGGAAGCAGTTGTGAACTACAACAGAGCCATTCGGACAGTGGAACACGCAGTCCCCGGTTCGGTAGCCAAGCTCAACCACTTCCCAGCTGAGGCTGTCGCAGGTGTAGCTGGCCTGACCAATTCCTGGCAGGCCAATTGCCAATGCAGACGCTATCAAACTGCTACAGTGAGTTTAGTCATAAGCCATCCTTAGTCCAGTAGGACGACTATATATATATATATATATATATCAAAAGTCAAGCCCAACACGATGAGAACAAACGCTTTTCTCGCGACGCAGGTGAGTGAAGCGTCGGTTTCAGGCTTCAAGCACCTGACTCTGCTACATTCATGGTAACCTGCTTGCATGACCCAGATCCTCGGCCTCGACACCGGCGGCTGCTGGGCTCGATGGGATTCGTCCCGCCGCGAGAGTATGAGGAGGACTGGTAGCGTAAACAGCAACACTGCCTGACTTGCAGTGCAACTACATACCAATGCCTCCAGGAAACCCGGGACGGTTCATTAACCCCTCGCATTTCTCGGTGCCTCTGTGCCTCCTTTTGGATCGAATTCCGGAACAATGCATGCGAGGACGCAAGCGCTTGTATCTCCGGTTCTTCCCTGCTTTATGCCTATGCCTTAGGCCTCTTGCCTTTCAGGCGCACGCAGTGCGCCACTACATTAGCCATTAGCCATCTCTCATTCATGCTAACCTCTTGCGGTATGTCCCTGATCCTCGGACTCGACATTGGCGGCACATCGCTCAAGCTCGGCGCCTGGCGCGTGCGCCAGCCCCTCAGCATCGTCTGCGCCGATCCTGAGACCCCGCCCCTTGAGCTGCGCCGCCTCGCCTGGCAGCCCGACATCCCGGTGCCTGCGGACACTGATTACCGCCTGGTCTGCAGCGCGATCACCCAGGCGATCCAGGACTTCTGCGCCGGCCTTGAGGAAGCGCCCGCGGCGCTCGGCATTGGATCCTGCGGCATCATCGCCCGGGGCGAGATCCTCGAGTCGCCTAACACGGCCTGGGACTACCTGCCGCTGTGCGACTGGCTCCAGCGCGAGCTGCAGATTCCCGTGCTGCTGGTCAACGATGCCGACGCCTTCCTGCTGGCAGCCCTGCAGCAGTGCAAGCCGCCCCCGGGCTCGGCCTTCGGCCTGATCCTCGGCACAGGCATCGGCACGGCCTTCTGGCTGGACGGCCGCCTGATCGCCGGCGGCTCCGGGATCAGCCCCGAGGCCGGGCATATCACCATCAGCCTTGACAGCCCGGAAGGCATTACCGGCATCCCCGGTTCATGGGAGAGCCTGGCCAACAAGGCGGCCCTGCTTGAGCTCTATGCCCTCCTTGGCGGGCCGGCGGTGACCGAGCCGCTGGAGATTGCCCGTGCGGCAGCCGCCGGCGATCCGCCGGCCCTGGCCTGCTGGCAGCGCTATGGCCGCATTTGCGGCGCGGCGATCGGCAGCCTCTGCACGGTCTTCACGCCCGAGGCCGTGCTAATCGGCGGCGGGCTGTCCGGCGCCCGCGAGTTCTTCGAGCCGGCCCTGCGCGAGTACGTGCCGCGGCACATGCTGCGCAGCCAGCCGCAGCCGCGCATTGAGTTCATTGCCGAAAGCAGCGACACGGTCGCATTTGGCGGCGCGCTGCTGGCGGCCCGTTCGCTATGATTAGCGCGATGCATGATTCCCCCCTCGGCGCGGCACCCGCTGTGGTCGCGCGACTAAAAGAGCGCGGACGCTGGCTGCTCACCGCCGAAAGCTGTACCGCCGGCCGCCTGGCCGCCGCCATTACGGCGGTTCCCGGAAGCTCCGGGGTTTATCTCGGCGGCGTGGTCAGCTACAGCCCGGCCCTTAAGCAGCAACTGCTGGGCGTTCCGGCCACTACACTGCGCCGGGCCGGCGCGGTCAGCGCCGAGACCGCCCGGGCGATGGCTAGCGGCGCGCTGACCATACTGGGCAAAGAGGTCATGCTGCCGCGCCTGTCCCTGGCTACAACCGGTGTTGCCGGACCCGATGCGCTGGAGGGCGACGGCGAGGGCCAGCCTCCCAAACCCGCCGGGCTGGTCTACATCGCGCTCGGCACGCCCAAGGAAGTCCAGGTCCAGGAGCTGCGGCTGAGCGGCAGCCGCGAGGAAGTGCTGGCCCAGGCCGTCGATGCTGCCCTTAAGCTGCTGCTGGCTGAGCTGGGTTAAGCCCTCCGCCCAGCGGCGCTGGGTTGTAACATTGCAGCGTGATAGCCCGGCAACAATCTTCTGCGCTGTGCTGGCCGCTGACCGGCAGCCTGCTGATTGCGGTCCTGCTCGCGGCCGGCCTGCTGCTGGCGCTGCCCGCCAGGGCCCGCGCCGCGGAACAGATCACCACCTTTGACAGCACAATCACCATCAACACCGACGGCAGTCTTGATGTTGTCGAGCGCATCCGCCTTGTTTCGGAGGGCGACCAGATCAAGCGCGGGATTGTCCGCAGCTTTCCCCTGCGCTATGTGGAGCCGGACGGCAAGTGGCACCCGGTGGGCTTTCAGATGCTCAGCGTGCTGCGGGACGGCGAGCCCGAGCAGTTCCGGGAAGAGAACCTTGGCCAGAGCGTGGATGTCTACATCGGCCAGGCCGAGGTCTTCCTCGAGCACGGGGATCATAACTATGAGCTGCATTACCGCACGGACCGCATGATCAGCTTCCTGCAGGACTTTGACGAGCTCTATTTCAACATCACGGGTAATGAGTGGCAGCTGCCGATTCTCTCGGCCAGCGCCGCCCTGCGTCTGCCTCAGCCGGTGGCGACCGCGGACATGTATGTCTATGGCTATACGGGGGCCTATGGTTCGCAGGCGCAGGACTACCGCGCCTCGCTCAGCCGCCCCGGCGAGGCCGTAATCAACGCCAGCCGCCGCCTCGATCCCGGGGAGGGGCTGACCGTCGTCCTGCGCTGGCCCAAGGGCGTCATCCCGCCGCCGACCGCCGAGCAGCTGGCCTATGAGCAGTCGCTGCGCGATGCCGAGGCCGCAGCGCTGGCCGAGCAGGCCGCGGAGCAGGAACGCTATCGCCAGATGATGGCCGAGAAGGCCGAGCGCGACCGCCGCGGCCTTGACGCGCTCTCAGTCGCCGCCGTACTGCTGGTGATGCTGATCTACCTGATCAGCTGGCTCGCCGTCGGCCTTGACCCGTCGCGCGGCGACCCGGCCGCCCTGCGCGCCCCGCCCCAGGATGTCAGCCCGGCGGCCCTGCGCTTTATCCGCAACATGAAGTTCGATCCGCTGTGCTTCACCACCGCGGTCATCTCGCTGGCTGCCAAGGGTTACCTGCGCATCAGCCAGGACAAGCAGGGTGATTACTCCCTGCAGCAACTCAAGAAGGCTGATCCGGGCCTGCCGGAAGAGGAATCCAAGCTACTGAGCAGCCTGTTCAACGGGGCCAGCAGCCGTCAGGTATCGAGCGGCAATTTCACCCACTTCCGCAAGGCCAGTGACAACCTGCACAATGTGCTGAAGCAGCGTTACGGCAAGGGCTTTTTCCGCAGCAACGATGGCTGGCGCGGCTTTGGCGCCTGCCTGAGCTGCTCGCTGGGCTGCGGCATCCTGGTGTTTGGCACCGGGGCCAGCGTGATCTTCCGCTCGCCGATCCCGATTGCCGCAATTGTCGTGCTGTGGCTGCTCAACTGGGCCTATGGCCGGCTGATCCCGAAGTACACACCCCAGGGCAAGACAATCCTCGAGCAGTTCGAACCCCTGCGCCAGGCCCTTTCCGGCGGGCAGCCGGTGGAAATGCTGATGCCCTCCAGCGCGCCGATGAGCCCGGCCCTGTTCAGCCAGTTCCTGCCCTATGCGCTGGCGATGGACCTGCAGGCGGCCTGGGCGCAGCAGCTGGAAGAACAGCTCAAGCAGGCGGCCCAGAAGGCTCCGCCGCCCGTGCAGGGCAGCGTGCTGCAGGAGCAGCCGGGCTATTACAGCGGCATTGACTGGTACTACAACCCCTACCGCCGGGACTATCGCTATGGCCAGCTGGTCAGCAACCTCAGCCAGAGCTTCAACCGCCAGCTGTCAGTCGCCTCGGCGCCGGTAGTAGTGTCCTCAGGTGGATCCAGCTCGGGCGGTTCAAGCAGCTCGTGGTCCGGCTCCAGCTACAGCGGCGGCGGCGGCGGCGGGTTCAGCGGCGGCGGTGGTGGCGGTGGCGGCGGCCGGGGCTGGTAAGCGACCAGGTTACAGGGGACAGGTTACAGGGGACAGTCTGAGCACTGCACTCAAAGTCTCTGTCTTTCTGTCCCCTGTCCCCTGTAACCTGTCCCCTGTAACCTAAGTAGCCGCCTTCTTGGCGATCCATTCCTGGGTCTCTTCAAAGTTCGGGCCATAGATGCTGGGCACTGTCAGACCGGCCTGGCGCATCAGCACCGAGAGCTGCCCACGATGGTGTACTTCGTGATGGATCAGCGCGTTGAGCGAGATGTGCATCGGCCACTCCATCATGCCCCACATGTTGTAGACCTTCTGCAGGTCGTCTGCGCTTTTGCCCGCCGCCTGCTCCTTGGTCTCCTTCACTGCCAGGTTGTACTCGTCCAGAATCTGCTGGGCGGTGGTGCCTTCCGGCATCATCCAGTACTCGTTCGTATGGATACTGAAGCCGCACTGGTTCAGCATCATGCCGTGGGTGGTGGCGATGTGCCAGGCGATATCGCCAAGGCTCGGGTGTCCTTCAGCCTTCTTGACAGCCAATGACTCGTCGGTCAGCGCCGCCAGCACTTTCTGAGTGGTGGCTGACTCATAGCCATAGCTGGTCAGAAATTCTTCTGCAGAGTGAAACATTGGTCCTACCTCACTTGTGATGCGGCCACCTGATATTCAGCCCCGGCGGCCGTTAACATCATAACATATGTGTAGCGCTATGCAAGTACTGCTGGCACTGAATTCAGGAGAAGTGAAGAGGCCGTGGAGCAGATGCCTCCCGGCCTGCGCCTGCTCCGCTACAATGCGGCTCTGCGCTACGCCCTGCTCAAACACTATTACAACAGCCGGGGGGTTCCGGCCGCTCAGCGTCTGCGTGAACTTGAGGGCATGGCCGCCCTGGATTCTGCTGCCTACCGCGCCCGCGTGGAGGGGCAGCTGGCCGCAGCCGTGGACTATGCCGCCAGCCAGGTGCCCTTCTATCAGCGCCTTGGCGTACGGCGGCTGAGCGACTTCCCAGTCCTGGCCAAGCAGCAGGTCTTTGAGAATTTTGAGGCCATGCAGGCCCGGGGCGCTGACCGCCGGGGGGCCGGACTGGTCTCTACCAGCGGCAGCTCGGGACGCCGGCTGAATGTGCTTCATGACCGCGAGGAACAGGCCTGGCGGCTGGCCATCGGCTGGTACGGCGAAGCCCTGCCCGGCCGTCCCGGTGATGCCCCCATCGGTCTCTTTGAGGGCACCGGTTATCTCTGGGGTGCCAGCGATCTGCACAGCGGCGGCCTGATCGAGCTGCGCAAGCGGCTGCGCTATGCCCTGCGCCGCGAGGCAGTCTACGGCTGCTATATGCTTACGCGGGAGAAGACTGCGGCCTATCATGCAGACCTCATGGCCCGCCGCCCGGCGCGAATCATGGGCTATGTGAATAACCTGCGCTCCTTCGCCCAGTTCGCCGCCGATCTCGGCCTGCCGCCGATCCCGGCGCGCAAGGTGATTCCCACCGCCGAACAGCTCGATCCCTATTCCGCAGAGCTGATCAGCGCCGCCTTTGACGCCCCCCTGCGCCAGCGCTATGGCGGCCGCGAGTGCGGCGGCATCGCTGCGCAGTGCGAGCATGGCGCCTGGCACCTTTTCACCTGCAACCTTTATCCCGAAGTACTGCTTGACGACGGCACAATCGCCGGGCATGGAAGCGGCCAGTTGCTGCTGACCAGCCTGAACAAACGCCTGATGCCGCTGCTGCGCTACAACATCGAAGACCGCGTGGTGCTGCCGCCGCTGGATGGCCCGCCCTGCCCCTGCGGCCGGCCCTTCCCGCTGCTGAGCGCGCTGGAAGGCCGCGTGATCGACTACATCCGCTTTGCCGACGGTTCTACGCTGCATGGTCTGTGCGTGGCCGAGGCCATGCGCGCCAGCCAGGCCCTCGAGTTCATCTTTGTGCAGGACGAGATCGATCGCGCACGTCTGCTCGTCGTGCCCGGCGCGGGCTATGACGAAGCGGCGCTAAAGCGCGCGCTGGATAAGCTGCAAAGCTGGATACAGGGGCGGATCAAGGTAGAAGGCTTTCTGCTGCCCGAGCTGCCGAGGGATCTGACGGATCCGGCTGGCAATGGCAAGCGTCTGCAGTGCCTGAACCTCTGGTGGCGCCGGCAGTTGGAACAGGGCGCGTCCTGAGGCCGCAGCTTTACGCCGCCTGGCTTTCGTCTTCCGCCGTGTTCGCCGCAGTCAGGCCCAGCATTTCGCGGGTCTGCTGCGCCGTTGCAATCGGGCGCTGCAGGATGCCGGCCAGCTCAACTATGCGCTCAACCAGCTCAAGGTTCGTCGCCAGTTTCGTGCGGGCATAGTCAAAGTGAATGCTGTCCTCAATACCCACGCGCACACCACCGCCGGCTACGATGCTGGCAGTGTTCATCGGCAGCTGGAACTGCCCCAGTCCACAGCCGGACCAGACCGCGTCGTCCGGAAGGCCGGCGACCAGAGCAGAAAGGTTGCCGATGGTCGCGCTGATGTCGCCAAGGCTGCCCAGCAGCAGATTGAAGTAGGGTGTGCCATGCACCCAGCCCTTGCGCCTGAAGTAGCTGAACAGCGAGAGCATGCCCATGTCGAACACTTCGAATTCAGGCTTGATCCCGCGCTCGCTCATCTTCTGGATCAGCTGGGTCACCATATCTGTCTTGTTTACGCCAAAGCCGGTGTTGCCCAGGGTCAGGCTGGCCATATCAGGCTTCTCGATGCCTTCAAGCTCAAGCACTTCGCTGCGGCGCTCGAAGTCGATCCAAACACGCCCGCTGGTAGTTCCGCTGATCACCACGCCGGGGCAGGCCTCGCGGATCGCTCGAAACAGCGGCGCGGCCCGGCTGGCCTTCCAGGTCGGCTGGCCGTCCTCGTACTGGTGGATGTGGATGATGCTGGCTCCGGCCCGAAAACAGCGGATGGCATCACTGATGATCTCGTCATCCTCGATGGGCACATGCGGTGTCAGCGCCTTGGTCGGGATCATACCGGTGATACAGAGGTTGATCACCAGGGGTGGATAGGGGGTCAGCGGGTGCGGCTCGTTGAACATCAGTCTCATTCTAACCGCGATGCAAAGTGTGTCCAGCCTGTCTTAACTGTGCCGGAGGCACAGCCTGGCATTGGACACTTCTTTCCGCGGTTCAGCTCAACCCGTCCCAGGGCTCAAAGCCATAGTGGCTAGCCAGTGGCGCCAGATCCGCCAGCTCGGACGCCGAGGGCGGCACCGGGTCGTCCCCGCGGCCGGCATAAAAGGCATCAAGGTCCATCTCCAGCGTGGTCCAGTAAGTAACATCCAGCAGGCCAAACTCGGCCACCTTGGGGATCCGGCCGATCACGCGATAGCCATAGTGCCGCATGTACCAGCGGATGCTCTCCGGCCGGTCTGCATTGGTCAGCACCGTCCGTGCTCCCAGGCTGCGCATCCTGTGCAGCCGCGCATCCTGTAGCCGCCCGCCAAGACCCAGGCTGCTCCAGGCCGGATCGACGCCAAGGAGCGTGGTCTTCCCGCGCCCGGGGGCGATCATCTTCCAGCCACTGGCGCCGATGATCGTGCCTGGCTCCGGGCTGGTGCTGTGCCTGGGCACACCTTCATCCCTGCCCGGCACACTGTCTCTGCCTGCCTGCGTAACTCGCAGCCAGGCTGCCGGGTCCTGGGGCGCACATACCACAAAGAAGTGCTCCAGTTCAAGCTCCTCCATCTCCGGGCCCGGCACATGGTGCATGTTGAAGAAGGCCATCACCCGCAGAATTCCGGCGCGGTCATCCGCCCGGGCGGCTTCGATGGGAAGCTGCGCCATCTCTGTCGCGGGCATCTGGTGCTCAGAGGCTGTCACCAGCTCAGTCTAGCGCAGCAGGGACGCCCTGTCGCGATGCATGGCTGCGGCTGAACTGACCCGGATGGACGTCAATGTGTCGGCCTCAAGCGAACCGACGTCGACGGCTCGGCTAAAATTGTGCCTTGCTCCGCCGCAGCCTCCTTCATCTCTACTACAGCAGCCGCGGCGTGCGCGCGCTTGAAACTCTGCGCGAGCTGGAAGCTCTGGCCCGGCTCAGCCCTTCGGCCTTCCTGGCGGCAACAAAAGAGCGTCTGCAGCAGGCCCTGGCCTATGCCCGGCGGCAGGTGCCCTATTACCGCACGCTGGATCGCAAAAGCCTTGATGACTACCCCATCCTGGACAAACGCCTGATCACCGAGAACTTCGCCGCCCTGCAGGCCGCAGGCGCCGAGCGCCGCGGCGCCGGCGTCATCTCCACCAGCGGCAGCTCCGGCCGCAGCCTGGTGGTCCTGCACGACCGCCATGAGCAGGCCTGGCGCCTGGCCATCGGCTGGTATGGCGAGGCCCTGCCTGGCCGCCCAGGCGAGCCGGAGATCGGCATGTTTGACGGCACGGGCTATCTCTGGGGCGCCAGCGACCTGCGCAGCGGCGGAATCCATGAGCTGCGCAAACGGATGCGCTATGCCCTGCGCCGCGAGGCGGTTTACGGCTGCTACCTGCTGACCCGCGAGAAGACCGCGGCCTATCACGCCGACCTGCTGGCGCGCCGCCCGGCCCGCATCATGGGCTATGTCAACAACCTGCGCTCTTTTGCGCAGTTCGCCGCCGAGCTGGGCCTGCCGCCGGTCCCCGCCCGCAAGGTCATCCCCACCGCCGAGCAGCTCGACCCCTTGTCGGAGCAGATCATCGCCCCGGCCTTTGATGCCCCGCTGCGCCAGCGCTATGGCGGGCGGGAGTGCGGCGGCATCGCCGTACAGTGCGAACACGGCTCCTGGCACCTGTTCAGCTGCAGCCTTTACCCCGAGGTGCTGCTGGATGACGGGACCATCGCCCCGCACGGCAGCGGCCAGCTTGTCCTGACCAGCCTGAGCAAGAAGCTCATGCCCCTGGTGCGCTACAACATCGAAGACCGTGTGGTGCTGCCGCCGCTGGACGGTCCCGGCTGCGCCTGCGGCCGGCCCTTCCCGCTGCTGAGCGCGCTGGAAGGCCGGCAGGTGGACTACATCCGCTTCGCCGACGGTTCCACCCTCCACGGCCTCTGCGTGGCCGAGGCCCTGCGGGCGATGCCGGTGCGCGAGTTTGTTTTCGTGCAGGACGAGGTGGATCGTGCACGACTGCTGGTGGTGCCCTATCCCGAATTCGACGAGGCCATGCTCAAGCGCGCGCTCGACAAGCTGCAGACCTGGATCGCCGGGCGCATCCGCGTCGAGGGCGAGCTGTTGCCGGAGCTGCCCCTGGCCCTGACCGACCCGGCCGGCAACGGCAAGCGCCAGCAGTGCGTCAACCTCTGGTGGCGCAGGCAGCAAAGGCAGCCGCCGGGCGGCTAACCGTCGCCGTCCCAGGGCTCATGCTCCGACAGGCCGGCGTAGGACGGCAGCTCAGATCGCGGCGGGGCATCCGCCGGCAGGGGGTCAACTGTCTGACCGGCAAAGAAGGCGTCGAGGTCCAGCTCCATCGTGGTCCAAAACGGGATCGAACAGTCGCCGAAGTCCATCAGCTTTTTCAGCCGGCCGATGATGTGGTAGCCATAGCAGTCGCGGTACCAGGCCACGCTCTGCGGCCGATCGGTGTTGGTCAACACCGTGCGCGCACCAGCTCGGCGCAGCGCCAGCAGCGCGCTGTCCATCAGCTGGTGCCCCAGCCCCTGACCGCGCCACCGCGGATGCACGGCAAACAGCGTGTTCTTGCCGCGACCCGGCGCGATCAGCTTATGTCCGCAGGCAGCGATCAGCGCGCCCGGAGCAGGAGTGGCATAAGCCCCGCCGCTTATTGCCAGGCCGTCATGCGCGGGCCGCACAACATTGAAGCCCGGCAGGTACAGCTCCTCCACCTCCACACTGGGCACATGCTGCATGTTCCAGTGCGCCATCAACTCCAGGATGGCGTCGTGGTCGCTGTCGCGGGCGGCTTCGATCTGGAAAATTGGCTGAACTAAAGACAAGTTCTTAGGATACAGCAGCCAGTGGCCTTCCGGATGACTACCCCGAATAGCGACTCATGACTGGACGGCATGAGGCACGGTGCTGCGCTCATACATCGCGTCAGCGCAGCTGTCGGCGCCATTGGGCCAGACCACACCTCGCGAGTACTCGTCAATCTGCGCCTTGGCAAAGAAGTCAGGGTCAGCCAGGGCTGCCCACATGCCGCCTCGGGCGATCAGGTGAGCGAAGTCGACAACTCGCTGCTGCCCATTTGAAAAGTTGACGAGCAATTCGGCCGAGCCAAATGGCCGAATGGTCTCGATCCTAATGAACTCGGTCATGCCCAGATGATACCTTCTAGAAGCTGGTTTTGCCGCAAGTCACTTAGAGTGGAGCTCCTTCCACTTTCGCAAAAGCATGTCTCGGTTCTCAGTACACCATTTGAGTGCCTTCTTCTCTTGAGTCAATGGCAGTCTTCCTGCCAATATCTCCAGGTCTATCAAATCGAGCAACAACTCTTCACCCGCGAACCGTATATGACAGTGGGGAAGATGCGGATCGTCTGCATACATGCAGATACTTATCCCATCAAATCGGGCAATCGTCGGCATTGAAGACTCCAGTATCAGGTCGGTCGCTACAGCTCCAGACGCTTCCCGGTCATCTCAAAGATCTCATCGGCCAGCACGCCGGCGAAGTCGGCCTCTGTCAGGTCGGAACGCACAATCTCGCCCTTCTTGAACAGCATATAGCGCCCGCCGGCGGCGCAGATGCCGATGTCGGCGTCCCGCGCCTCGCCCGGCCCGTTGACCGCGCAGCCCATGATGGCGATGCTGATCGGCGCGTCGAGGCTCAACAGCGGCTTCTCGATCCGCTCGACCAGGCCCAGCAGGTCGAACTCCACCCGCGCGCAGGTCGGGCAGGCAATCACCCGCACAGTCTTGCGCAGGTTCAGGCTGGCCAGAATTTCGCGGCAGACATAGACCTCTTCCACCGGGTCGTTGGCCAGGCTGACGCGCATCGTGTCGCCGATGCCCTCCGCCAGCAGCAGGCCCAGGGCGACAGCGCTGCGCGCCGCCCCGGTGATCCCCGGCCCGGCCTCGGTCACGCCTATATGCAGCGGCCAGGGCTCGGTGGCGGCAAAGGCGCGGTAGCACTCCACGGTGGTCATCGGGTCATGGCTCTTCAGCGCGACCACAATGTTCTCGACGCCAAACTCCTGGAGCTGGGCCACATACTCCTTCGCAGAGCCGACAATGGCGCCAACCGGGTCGGGGACATACTGCGTCTTATAGCGCGGGGCGATCGATCCGCTGTTTGAGCCCACGCGCACAGGGATGCCCGCGGCCAGCAGCTCCTTCGCGACTTCCTCAATATGCTCTCTGCGGGTCACGTTGCCGGGATTCAGGCGAATCTTGTCCGCGCCCTCCTCAATGCTGCGCAGGGCCATGCGGTGGTGGAAGTGCACGTCGGCGATCAGCGGCACCGGGCTGCGCTTCTTGACCTCCCCAAAGCCCACCGCGCTGGCCTCGTCCGGCACCGACAGGCGAACCAGCTGACAGCCAGCCTCGGCCAGGCGAATTACCTGGGCCAGGCTGGCCTCCCAGTCCTTGGTCGGCGTGGTGGTCATCGACTGGATCACACATGGCGCGCCGCCGCCGATCTGTACGCCGCCCACGCTGACACTGCGCCGGACCGGAAAAGCGCGCTCAGCGGCCTGGGCCGCGCCCAGCACGGCCTTCGGAGGCGCACTCAGCGGGGCGCCGGGCGCCAGAACAGCGCTCAGGGGCGCAGCCGCCGGGGACTGCGAGGCGGTGGAATCCTGGGAACTGGACACTGTCTCAACACTCTCCTGGGGAACCATCCCTGATCTCCTGCGGAAGCATCACTGATAGGGTAACATACCCATGCCGCGTAGAGTTTAGCCCTCAGCCCGCATCAAAGCTGGGTCGAACGGGCCACCGCGCGGCGGTGGGACGAATTTTGGGCGTAACGGTCAGGACTACTGCGGGTTCTCCACGTTAGTTCCGGAATTAGACTTGATTAAATTCAGGTTTATGTTACGATCTCCGCGGCCGATGCGTAGCACGGCGTACGGGGTCCCACAGGTAAGCGTTGACTTTCTAATCAGGGTAGGGGCATTTCATGCACACCATCAAACGCACGCTGTGGATTCTTGGCGTCCTGATGCTGCTTGCGGCCGCAGGCTGCTCAGGGGGCAGTGGTCAGCCTTTGCCGGACGACGGCAATGATCCCCAGAGCACATATAAGTCCACCGACGTGGTCAAGTGGAACAACGAGATGGTCACCGCCATCCGTGTTTACCCCGCCGGGCCGACGGACGGCGCCCGCACCTTCTTCATGATCCAGAGCGCGATCTATGACGCCTGGAGCATGTACACCCCGGTCTCCACGCCTATCGCGCTTAACCCCGACAAGCGCCGTCCGGCCGAGGAACAGACCGAGGCCAACCGCCGTGAAGCGGTTAACTATGCGGCTTTTTTTGCCATCAAACGCGCCTTCCCAAACTTTGAAGACAGCACCGGCCGTCTCAGCGCCCTGCTGCGCGCTAACGGCTTTGACCCTTCCGAGGGCCGCGACCCGATCACCCCGGCGGGCATCGCCCGCCTCGCGGTAACAGCCAACTGGGACGCCCGGGCGAACGACGGTTCCAACTGGCAGAACAACTATGCCGACACCACTTCCAGCATGTTTCCCGAGCTGTACCACTCCGTAAATAGTGACACACCGGGAACAGACAACTGCATCGGCCAGCCGGGCCACGATCTCAATCGCTGGACCCCCATGCGCTGCCCCACCGGTACACGCGAGGACGAGGGCGGCTATGCCATCGTGGTCGATGACGACCCCTCCAGCTACACGGTGCAGAAGTTCCACACGCCGCACTGGGGCTCGGTCAAGCCCTTCGCGCTGCTCAGCGGCGACGAGTTTCGCCCGCCGGCCCCGCCGCGCTATGGCGACCATTCCGTCTATGTCAACAGCCAGGGGCTGGTCAGCACTAGCCACGACGAGTACATGCGCCAGACTCTTGAAGTCAAGGAACTGTCCGGCAGCCTGACCGACCGCGAGAAGGTCATCGCCCGCTACTGGGCCCGTGAGTTCAAGGGCTCGATGACGCCCCCGGGCCACCTCAACATGCTGGCCTACGGCATCGCCGAACGCGATCGCCACACCCTCGACCAGGACGTCAAGTTCTTCCTGGCGATCAACGCTGCGCTCTTCGACTCCAGCATTGCCGCCTGGGAATGCAAGCGCTATTACGACAACCAGCGCCCCATTTCTGTCATCCAGCACATGTTTGCCGACGAGCTCTTCCCGGCCTGGAATGGTCCGGGCCGCGATGCTGAGATGGTTCTGGGCAAGGACTGGCGTCCCTTTATGCCCGAGGTCAACAACACGCCGCCCTTCCCGGACTATGTCTCGGGCCATGCCACCTTTACGGCGGCCTGGGCTCAGACCCTGACTTCAATGACCGGCTCTGACCGCTTCTATGACGGCACAACCCGGACCCATGAATACATCGACTTCACTACTGAACGGGTCAACTTTGAAGGTGAGCCGCGTGGCGACATGCTGGGCGAATTTGTCTGCCCCGCCGGCGCCAGCGACCTTGAGCCCGGGCTATGCCCCAAGGCTCCCGTCACCCTGCGCTGGAACAGCTTCTTTGACTGCGCTGAAGAAAGCGGCGTCAGCCGCCTGTATATGGGCATCCACTTCGAGGAAGCCAGCAAGCGCGGCCAGGAGCTGGGCAAAAAGGTCGCCTCGCGCACCTTTGCCAGGTGCCAGCAGTACTGGAACGGCCAGATCAAGCGCTAAAGCCTGTGCGAGCCTGCAGCGCAATGACACGCAGCGGGCATTTCAAGGGTAAATGGAAAGGGCCCGGAGAACCTGGCAAGACTCCGGGCCCGTTGCTTTAACGATAAAAGTCAGGACTTAGCGGTCAACACACCGGCCTAGTGGTGCTGCTGCATCATGCCAAAGATGCCCATCACGATTACCGAGCCAATCACGGCCCAGATCACCGGGAAGGGGCTGCCCCCCAGATACACCACCCACAGCGGCGGCAGGTGGAAGAGCTGGTAGACGAACTTGCCGACAATCGCGCCGACAAAGCCGAGGATGATCACCAGCACGATGTTGGTCTTGCGGGAGCCCATCAGCTGCGAGCCGATAAAGCCGCAGATGCCGGCCACGACGAGCAGTGCGAGGAAGTCGGTCACAACGCCCATACTGCTATTGTAGGTCATCAGCATGTCTGCTCAAGATCCCAATACCGCCGCCGCGCCGCCGCCCCAGGACGGCCGCTTTGCGCGGCTGGCGCGCTACGAAGGCCTCGCCGACATCCTGCCGGACTGGCAGGCCAGTTCCTGCGCCGTGATCGGCCTTGGCGGACTGGGCTGCGCCGTCGCGCCATATCTGGCCCGCCTCGGCGTGCGGCGCCTGAGCCTGATCGACCGCGATGTGGTCAGCCCGGAGAACCTCGGCCATCAGACGCTGTTCAGCGAAGCGCAGGCCGCCAGCGCGATGCCGAAGGCCAGTGCTGCCGCGACGGTGCTGGCGCAGTCCAACAGCGCGGTCGAACTGGATCCCCGGGTCGCCGAGCTCAGCCGCCACAACATCCGCGACCTGCTGGCCGGCAGCACACTGCTCTTCGACGGCCTGGATAACTACTACACCCGCCTGCTGGTCAACGACTATGCCTTCGCCAGCGGCACGCCATTCCTCTATGCCGGGGTGGTCAGCGGCGAGCTCAGCGCGCGCGCGCTGATCCCCGGCCACAGCGGCTGCCTGCGCTGCCTGGTGGACGTCCCCCCGGCGCCGGGCAGCATCCCCACCTGCAGCACTGCCGGGGTCTTCCCGCCACTGCTGGGTCTGGCCGCCCTGCTCCAGCTGGAGCTGGCCGGTCGCTGGCTGCGCTTCAGCGCGGCCGGGCCCCCGGCCAGTTCGGGAGTCTGGCCCGACACGCTCTTCGGTTTTGACATGCAAAGCCTGCGCCTGCGCAGCCTGCCCGCCCCGCTGCGCCCGGACTGTCCGGTCTGCAGCCGGCCCCCCGGCCAGGGGCGCTATGACTTCCTCGACGGGGTCTATGACGAGCGCGCCGCGAGCGCCTGCGATGGCAGCCGCCAGCAGCTCGAGCTCGGCCGCCCGCTGGATCTGCCGCGCCTGGCCGCGCAGCTTGAAGCGGCCGGCGGCTTTGTACTGCGCAGCGGACCGCTCAGCCTGAGCGCCGAGCGCGATGGGCTGCGCTACACTCTATTCCCCGAGGGCCGGATGGTGCTGGAGGGCAGCCTGGAGCCTGCCGACCTGAACCGCTTTCTGGATACTTATCTTGGCGGCTGAGTTGAATAAGCAGCCCGGCAGGACAGTCCTGCTTTGCTGTACTTAGTCTGCGTCTGGCTGCCCCAAAGCTGCAGCTGCCAACAGCTGCAAAGGACTCGACCATGTCCAAACTGCGCATCGTGCTGGCCATCGCCCTGCTGCTGCCCGGCCTGCTTTCGCTGGCCGGCTGCCCCGACAGCCCCGAGGCCGACAAGAAGGTCCAGGAGATGGCCAAGGTGCCGGGCCTCGATGAGGCCGTGCTGGCCAAGGACCGCACCATCGAATCCGCCATCGTGCTGGTCTGGAAGAGCGATGTCGAGCTTGTGCAGGAGCAGCTCGCGGTTGAAGAGGTGCACGCCGGCAAGGTGCGCATCACCGGCATCGTCAGCCGCCCGGAGCTGAAGGAGCGCGCCGAAAACATCGCCAAGGAGACGGAGGGCGTTGTCGATGTGGTCAGCACGATTACCGTCGACGAGAAGCTCAAGGACAAGCGTATCAATATGGACGAGTTCTAGTCGCCGGCGGCCAGAACAGTACTGAGAATCCCAATTGCGGCCAAAACGGCACCGCTCGACAATGTTTGGCGCGCAGGCGGGTATCCACTATCATTCCCCGATCCATTTGCGAGGTGAACTCATGAACAGGACCTTCCTGCTGCTGGCAGCTGCGCTGCTGCTGATGGCGGCGCTGCTCAGCGGCTGCCCGAAGAAGGACAATGGAACGACCGACACCCCGGTCGACAGCAGCGGCAGCATGGACAGCGGCGCGGCCGGCGACACCGGCGCAGCCACTGATCCCGGCGACGCGACTGGCGCGGATACGACCGCCAGCACTGCCGGAGGCGCGGACAATGCCGCGGGCCAGCTCCCCGGTGCCGGCGCGGCTCCCGCCGTCGGCAGCCCCGTGCCCGATCTGGCCTTCACAACCCTTGACGGCAAGTCGATGAGCCTGGCCGCCCTGAAAGGCAAGCCGGTTGTGGTCAACTTCTGGGCCTCCTGGTGCGGCCCCTGCAAGGCCGAGTTCCCGGACTTCCAGACTGCCTACGACACCAACAAGGGCAAGTTCGAGCTGATCAGCTTCGCCCTGTCCAGCTCGGAGGACCCGAGCCCCTACATCGCCGAGCAGAAGCTGGGCTGGACCTTTGCCTGGGACCAGAGCGATGCTGCCGCCGATATCTTCAAGCCGATGGTGGTGCCCCTGACCGTCTTCATCGGCAAGGACGGCATCATCAGCGCCAGCTATAACCGCAAGATGGAGAAGGCCGAGTTCGACGCCGAGCTGGCCAAGATTCTTTAGATCGCTACCGCAGTGGCGCTTGGCCGGTCTGCGCCGGTTATTATCAGACGACCCGCGCACAGGCGGGCCGGGAGGAAAAGATGACGAGGATTGCTGATACCACTGCCCGCGGATGGCACGCTTTGGTTCTGGGGCTGTCCCTGCTTGGCGCGATGGCCCTGCTGGGCGGCTGCCCGCAGAAGCCGGCCGGCACGACGCAGACCGGCACCACCACCGCTGCCGGGGATACCACCGCTGCCAATACCGGCAAGGAGGCGATCAAGCCGCCAACGGCCAAGTTTGAGCGCGACTTTGCCTTCATGGGCGCCGACGGCAAGCAGCACATGGTCAGCGACTTTGTCGGCAAGCCCCTGGTGCTGAACTTCTGGGCCACCTGGTGCCCGCCCTGCGTCGGCGAAATGCCGCACTTCCAGGAAGTCTATGCCTCCAAGCCCGGCCAGTTCAACCTGGTTTCGGTGGCTGTGGCAAGCTCGGATGACCCCAAGACCTTTGCGACCACCAATGGCTATACCTGGACCTTCGGCCAGGTGCCGGACGACAGCGCCCCGCAGATGTACGGCATCCAGGGCATTCCGGCGACCTATTTCTATGACTCCCGCGGCCAGCTCGTCGACCAGATCGTCGGCTCGATGACCAAGGAAGAATTCGAGATGCGTCTGGCCAAGATCCTGTAGAAAAGCCTCGCCTGCTGGCGAGCACATCGCTCTGAGCATGATCAAACAAAGGGGGCCGCGCCGCGGCCCCCTTTTCTGTATCTGCTGGATTGCACCGGGCTGCCGGCACCGGCCGGCTTACTGGATGCTGAAGCCCTGCAGCACCGGCTTACCGAAGTCGCGGACGATCTTGTCCACCGGCTGCAGGTAGTACATGCTCACCGTATAGACCTTATTGCCGCGATAGGTGGTGAAGACCGAGAAATACACCGTGCCGTCCGCGCTGGAACTGTCGGCGATCTCAATCAGCTTCCACTCATAGTTATTGATCGTCAGGTTGTTCTCGTCGGCGACAACCTTGATGTGCTCCTTGTCCTCTTCCCAGGTGCTGAGCATGGTGTCGCAAAGCACCTTAAAGCGCTCATCATTCAGCTCGACATCCATAGTGTCCACCCGGCCGGTGATCAGGACGATCGGCGCGTTCTCGGCCGTCCACTCGAAGGCCACCTCGGGATCTTCCTGCCAGTCGGCGCTCTGCGGATTGCGCACATCGCCGTTGGACGGCAGAGCCAGCGCAAAGCCATAGCCCTGGGCGCTGTAGCGCGTATAACCGCCGCTGACGGTCGGGGCAGGGGGGGCGGTCTCAGGGGCCGCCGCAGTGTCATCGCCCTGGGCCAGCGCGCTGAAAGGCAGCGCCAGCAGGCCAAGGATCAGCAGTGCCAGCAGGGCACGCAAGCTCTTCATCTCGGATCCTCCGCAAAGCCCTAATCGGGGAGGCAAGTATAGCCCATATCAGATCGGCAGCATCAGTATCCGGGCTTCAGGTGCGGCTGACTGGCCTTCTTTCGACGCTCCTACCTCTTGGGCGGGTGCATTCTCTGAGAACGCGAAGCATATGCTTCGCCAGGCTGTTTAGGCCCTCGTGCCAGCGGGTAAGAATTGTGGTTTGGCCAAGCCCGGACAATGAGGCTCCGGAGCCATGTCCGGGCTTTGGCCAGCCGGGACTAGCGCTGTATCAAGCCGCGATGCGGCCAGGGACGGAAGATCAGACCGGCGGAAATGAAAATCTGCCAAAGACTGAAACCTCGTCCTCAAGCGAACGTCTCTGATCATGCGGTGCTGAAATGCGGTTGCAAATCTGCGCCGGACTGCCCAGCGGTTCAGTTAAGCGGGCCGTCAGCAGTCAAGAACCTTGCATCTTTGGTTCGAGGTGGGGAATCGCACTTCTCCTCAAGTTTTGCCCGAAGCTTGATTCCCATCACTTACCTCCTGCTTGTGCCCCGGGAACCCACCTCCCCGGGGCTTTTTTTGTTTCTTTGCAGATCGCCGGACCGAACTCCACCCCTTTGACGCATGAAGAGTCTCGGCCTGAGTACCTGCCTTCGCCAGGCCCTTCAATGGCAGGACGGCCCTGCGGCTAGTTCCCGCTTTGCTCCTCTGCGCCTGACTGGCTGGCGGCCAGCAAGTCCTCCAGCGCGGCCTTACGCTGCAGCGCGGTCTTCTCTGTCTGTTCGCCGGGCTGGCCAAACCAGTCGAGCAGGGCCAGGTTTAGCTCATCCTGGGCTTTCAGCAGGGCCTGCAGATCGGCGATTTCCTGGCGACTGGCGCTGTCGCCAGCGGCGGTCAGTTCGTCTATTCGCACTAGGCCGGTATAGACCGTACTCAGCAGCAGACCCGGGCTGGTCAGGGCATCCTGAGCCTCAGCGGAGCTGAGCTTGCCGCTGGAAAAACCACCTGCCGCCTTGACGCTGGCGTCATAAATCTCAAAGACCGAGCTCCAGCAGAGCTCAAAGAAGCCGCTGCGATAGGCCTCGGCCAGTTCAACAAAAGCAGCTGCATCCTGAGACGTGCTGTCGTTACCGGCACCCGGGCGGCTGTCGGCCGCCTTCGAGTCGGCCACATTCCCGGCGCCGGCCGTCCCATCGGCAGCCATTGCCGGAACTGCAGTGGCGCCCAGAAGTGCCGCCAGCAGGAGGCTAAAGCAGTGTGAAAAACGCATGCCACAGTTTAACCTGCACGTTGACTGGCGGCTGTGCGGTTTTATTGCCAGAAGCTCTATAAACATGCCGGAAAATTGTATTTGCGCTGGCAGAATGCTTATTCAGTAGTCCGCAGACAATATCTGTGCATGATCTATCCACAGTTTCTGCACGACAGATAAGTTCTCCTCAAGCTGTCAACAGCAGGCTGCTTTTCCTTAGGCTTCTGTTCATCTTTTTGAGAGAGTAAGATAACCATACCGAACGTAGTTTTAACCCTACTTGACTGCTATTTAGATACGATTACACGGCTACTGAATCCGCAGTCAGCGGGAGGTCCCACCCCTGCTCAGCACGGCGGTTCAGATTGCACTGGGGCGATAGGGGGAACTTCTTCAGAGACGGTTGGCGTTCGTGCGCTCGGGGCCTTTGAGCGCGCGACGTGAGGTTGTGTACAGGTATGGAAAGCGGATTTTACGTACGGAGCATTTTGCAGAAGCTGATGGACTCGAAGGAAGAGTCCAGCCGCCCTGCTGGCCCGGCGCCGGAATACTTTGAACACAATGGACGCATGCCTGTCAGCGGTATGGAAGAAGACGACTACCTGACCTACGTCAATGCCGTTCGCAACAATATCTACCTGGCCTATCAGGCCAATGACCTCAAGCGGCTGAACACCGAATTCAATCTGCTGGATGTTGCCGGCAGCCAGGCGATGTCTGAGCCGCGCCGCTCATCCTATGACACTATCCTGGCCGCCGCCTGTGTACCCATCGGCCACGCCTGCAAGGATCGATTCATGATCGACGAGGCTTACTATGTGGCCGAAGAGATCTTCGATATCCTGATTAAAAAGCGCTGCCGCCGCGCCAAGCTCGGCCTGGAGTACCGGCCGGACTCGCTGCGCTGGACCCAGCTTTACAACCTGATCGCCGAGCTCAAGTGGCTCGGACCAGAAGAGTTCCGTAACCGCATGATGATCCCGAACGCGGTGGTCGCGGGCTACATGGACCTTAAGGACCGCTGCCTGGGTTCGCTCAACGAACGCCAGGCCAGCGAGGACTTCCGCGCCGAGATCACCAACATGGTCGGCTGGCTGGGGGTGAGCATCATCAAGATGGTGACCCGCTTCATGCCCCAGGAAGCGCCGCAGCTGATCGACGAGTTCAACAACACGCACGGACCGGTGTTGTCGACCAAAGTCGGCCAGTTCCTCGAGTCCGAGCCTCTGGCTGCGCGCAACGTCTGGTACTGGGACTATGAGCTGTACAAGTGGTGCATGCTCGGCCCAGCCGGCAAGGAAGAGCTCGAATGGTGCTTCCAGTGGCGCCTCGACGCCTTCCGCTATGTCCACGCTCCGCACAAGAGCTACGAAGCCTACCAGTTAGGCACGCGACGTGAACTCGAATACATGCTGCATAAGCGCGGCAAGCTGGAGGCCTACCGAAATGCCAGCTAGCAGCAGCCGGGCTTTAGAGGTCTTCCAGAGTAGCGTTGATGGTGTCATCACCGCCGCCGAAACCCGGAGGGCTCGCCAGGATCTTGGACATACCCTTAATGATGGCCGCGAAGTCGGCATCAAAGTTGTTGCCGTTGTAGGCATCGCGGAAGGTGGCACTGGCCGAGCAGGGATAGGAGTCGAAGTGGTAGGTCGCCGCCAGTTCATTCCAGGCAGTGGGGCCGTCAACGGCAGCACTGGCCATGGAAACCGTCAGCACGATGCACGCAAGCGCGGCAAGAATGACCTTCTTGAACATTGCTAATCCTCCATATTTGGCCCGTGAGTCTCCTGACGCCAATCTTTTGACTTGCGGGCCAAATTTCCTTAATCTGGCAAGAGGCAGCTATTACCGGCCTTGACTTGACGACACGTCGCCTTTGGAGTTAGCGGACACCGTCCGAAAAAGCTCCCCGGGTCAACGTGCGGGCCAGTGTATTCGCCCCTACGCAATTGCATGATTGCATAAGTTTGGCCCTTTTGTACCAACATCCCAAGAAATAATCGTAAAAAAGCGGGTCTTTTTAGAAAGCGCAATTTCACCGGCTCGGTTGTCATTTTCACCAGCTGTCAACACACACCGCAAACAAAGAAAGCCGGCTGTCAGGCCATTTCTGCCCGCCAGCCGGCCCCAGAGTGCACCCTGTTTGACTCTTTTAGTTCTCGCCCTCGATTTCCAGGCTCCCCATGTCGGACTTGGACAGGCTGATTAGGTTGTCGTCATTTTCAACTGCGCCGTTATGCACAACAATCTTGTCCGGCGCTTCGAATGCGGTGGTCTGCCACAAGGGGAAGGCCGGCAGCTCGCGGATGATCTGGGCAAAGATCTGCTCCTTGCGGTTCATCTGCTCGCTGACGAGCTTGGCATCGCCGTTGCCGATCACCAGATAACTTGGTGCCTGGCTGTCGCTGCGCTCAAGCGTCTGCATGTTGACGAAGTAGCTGTAGATGATCTTGCGGCGCTTGTTGGTCCCGCGCGTACGGTTGCGCTCGATCACGATGCGCTTGTACAGCACGCCGTCGCTGCCAAAGAAGTGGTTGTAGTCCGGATAGGCCAGACCCTTGTCTCCGCCGAACTGGCGCACCCAGCCCTCCACCTTCTCGCCCTGGAAGTCAAGGGTTGAGCGCAGGTAGCTGACCGGTCCCGGCAGCCAGTAGGTGCTGTAGATATCGTAGTAGTAATACTGGCCGTTGAGGCTGCCCACCCAGTAGGTGAACATGTCGTCCTCAAAGGTCCCTTCCACGTAAACGTCGGCCAGAGTGGTCAGGCCGCTGGGCTGACGGATCAGCCCCTTGATCTTCACTCCGGCCTCAATCGGCGTGTCGGGCGTGAAGAAAACGCTGTCTGCATAGGCCGGCAGCGCCCAGAGCAGGGCGGCCGCCACGGCCAGGATGGCGAGTTTGATGCGCATAGTTTTGCTCCCGGTTGGGCTGCCTTATGATACCCGCCGGAGAGCCATGCACTCTTTTCGAGTCCGATTGACGCGCCGGAGACAGCGAATGCCGGCTGACCGCCTACTCCATCGCCGCGCTGGCCAGCTCGCGCTGAACGCGCACTGTGCGCCAGATGCCGTTAAGCGAGTGCAGCAGGCGAAGGTTATGCAGGTTCTCGCCCAGCTTGGCATAGGCTGGCTGTTCCAGCAGCAGTTCAGGGCTGAACTCGCTGACGCGAATAAAGCCGAAGGCCAGGGCTACCGAGGCGCAGGCGACCGACAGGCTGCGCGCCTCGGGTGTGTCGTGCTGGTCACGCACCAGCGGCTGCCACTGCCGCAGCAGCAGCTCCGGCAGCGGACTGGGCAGTTTCCAGCGCCGCGCCAGCTCGGCGCTCAGGCAGGGCGTGGTAATGCCCCAGTTCTCCTGCTCAAACTGCAGGCGGCTGATTTCATCGGGATAGCGCTGGTAGTTGCTGAGATAAATCTCCGCCACCTTGCCCGAACCCTCGCCCATACCCAGCATCAGGGTGCCGATGCGGCCGAGCAGGGCCAGGGTGGACACCGTGGCATGGTCCGGTATATCGCTGGCCTGGGCCCAGTGCTGGGCCAGGACGGCGCTGACGGCGCTCCACTGCTTGACAAATTGGATATGCGCCCGGGGGATATCCGGCATCTGCGCGAAGCTGACCTCCAGCTGGTAGCTGGAGATAATCGTGCGCGCCATGATAAAGCCAATGTGCACCAGGGCGCGCTGGACAGCCGTGATTGGCTGGGCCGGGGCATAGCGGACGCTGTTGGCCACCGACAGGATCTTGCCGGCCAGCACCGGGTCGTGCGCAACGACTGTCGCCAGCTGTCGGGCGTCGAAGTTCTCCAGGCTCATGCTGTCGGCGCCCATCCCAAGCCCCAGCGGCGGCGGCTTGACCTCGCGCAGGCGCTTGTCCCAAAGCTCCTGTGTCTCGTCAGGCAGCGAAAAGAAGCTGGTCGCCAGCGCTTCCTGTACCCTGATGTCCATAGCAAAACTGCCCCTGAAATCCCGCGGCGCCAAGGCCTGCGCACTGCGCGGGGGTGTTCATAACAGAACTTTTATCGGCAGATGCAGGCCAGGTCTGCGGGGTTTTTCAGGCCAAAACGTCCGGCCTGATAACAAAGAGACTGTCATTATTTGAAAATTAGCACCACTAAAAACGAGCGCTGATGGCTTATATAAAGCCTAGAGCCTGAAATCTGAGGCCCGCGCTTCAAGCCAGACCCTGAACAGCTCGACGCTGCCTTCGCGGCCCTTGACCAGTTGTTCCCCGGCCCGGGCATAGCCCAGCTCATTGCCGTCCAGCGTCAGCCGGCCCTCCGGCTCCGGCCCGCGGCCGATGACCGCTTCCAGCAGTTCGCGGGTGCAAAGCACCGCGCAGCCGTACTCCTTCGTCGCTGATTCTACGCGGCTGGCAAGGTTGGTTGTATCGCCGATGAAGGTGAAGTCCAGGCGGCTGGCGGAGCCGATATTGGCCGCGACCCCGAAACCGAAGTGCATGCCGATGCCCACCTTGAAGGGCGGCAGGCCGAGCGCGGCCAGGCGTGGCAGCACCCTGTCGTGCAGCGCGCTGACGATCTCCAGCCCGGCCAGCAGGCAGTCCGCCGCCGGCCGCGCCCGCGGCACCAGCGCGCCGAAGGACGCCATCAGGCCGTCGCCAAGGTACTTGTCCACGCTTCCGCCGTGCCGGCGCACGACCTCTGCGGCCTCGCCGAAATAGGTGTTGAGCAGCTCCACCACCTGCGCCGGTTCCATGTGCTCGCTGATCGTGCTGTAGCTTCGTATGTCGTTGAACAGCACCGCCGCCTCACGCTTCACTCCGCCGCCGATCTGGCCCAGGGCCGGGTTGGCCACCACCTGGTCGGCCAGCTCCTGGCTGACATAGCGGCTGAAGGACTCGCGCATGCGCCGGCGTGCATACTCCTCGCCGACGCCGCCATAGACCGCGCAGCAGGCGAAGGGCACGGCGAAGCCCAGCACGGTGAAAGGCAGCGAGAGCTCGACGTTCCAGATATCAAACAGCGCGATGTTCCCCGCCAGCACCGCGCCAACGGCAGCGATTCCAAACAGCGCCGCCCGGCGCAGCGGCCGGCTCTGCGCGATCGCCCAGCCCAGCGCCGCCAGCCCGGCCAGCAGCAGCACGAGCCACACACCGCTGATACTGCGGATCCGCACTCCGCGGGCCAGGGTGTCATAGGCCTGGGCAATGGTGTCGACGCCATACATGCGGTCAAAGGGCGTGTTGAAGGTATCGCCGTCGGCGGCGTTGCGGCTCCCCACAAAAACGATGCAGTTGGCCAGCTTGTCCTGCAGTTTCTTCTGCTCTTCAGGGCTCAGGTGCTGCAGCTCCTCCAGCCGCGCCTGCGCCGCCGGGCCAAGGCCCTCGGTGCTGTCGGCCTGCAGCTCCCGCAGGCCCTTGGCCTCGCTCCAGCTGACCATACGCTCGTCGTCGGCGCCCAGCGGCAGGTCGGGGAAAAGCTGGTTGAAGTTCAGCAGGCTGCCAGGGCCATAAGGCCGGCTGAAGTCCACCAGAAAGGAGCGCTGGCCCAGGCTGACCCGCTGCAGGCCGTCCTTGAACAGACGCTCGTTGGCCAGCGGGCTGGGGTCGGAAAAGCTCTGGCGGTAGGCCTCGACGGCGAGGCTGTAAAAACTCTGCCCTGCGCCGTCCGCGCCGCCGGTCTCGATCTCGTCGCGCACCAGCTCGGACAGGCGATAGCTCAGCTTCTCGTCGGTATTGCTCAGACCCAGCACCGGCTGCGCCTCCATGATCACGTCCGCGGGCAGCTCGAGGCTCTTAAGCAGCTGCCCCTGCAGGCGGCTGTAGTCCAGCGCGCAGGCCAGGATCACCGGCACGCCGCGCTCGCGGCAATAGAGGATCGCGTCGCGCAGCTCGGCGTCCTCGCTGTCGCTCCAGGAGCCTTCCGCGCCGAAGAAGATGTCCACCACCACCAGCTTGGCCCCGGAGTCGGCTATGCGGCGCAGGGCCAGGGCGTGGACATCCCGGGCGAAGGGGTAGGCGTCGTCGAGCTCCTTGAAGGCGGAGATCGTGCCCTGGTCGATGCCGATGACGCGGATCTCCGGGCTCGGCTCGCGCTCGCCGCGCAGTTTAAAGTGCCAGACAAGGCTGAGGTTATTGATGTCCAGCACCTGCTGGCGCGTCCAGGGCAGCACATAAACCAGCGCAAGCACAAGCCAGGCCCCGAAGGCCATCAGCAGGCTCTTGATCGCAGTGCGCCGGTCCACGCTGTGATTCTAGTCGATATGGACGCGCGGCGGAGCGCGGACCGGGAGAGCCGGAGCGCGGACTTCAGTCCGCATCTTCGCACGAAAAGGAGCGCAGACTTCAGTCCGCATCTTCGCACGAATGGAGCGCGGACTTTAGTCCGCATCTTCGCCTGGATGAAGCACGGACTTTAGTCGACGCTATCGCTGGTAGTGGTGGGGCTTGTCCCCACCTTCCGGATGAAGCGCCGACCGGAAAAACCCGGGGCGCTGGCGTCCTCGCCTGCTTTCGTCCGGAATACGGATTCAGATCCTTAAAATGAGCCAACCGAGTCACCAGAGTTCAACCGCGAAAAGCAATCATTCTTCATGTTGTTTCTGGCCAGACATCGCCTTATCCTAATCTCTGTTGAACTCCGTCAGCTCGCTTAACTCCTTTTGGATCGAGTCTTCTTCTTCTGTCTAGTCGAATCGGAGTACGGGACGCAGTCCCCCGCCCCGTTCGGATGCGCGCCGCGACTTTGGCCTGGCTGCGAGGCCGGTAACGCCGCACTCAGTGGCGGCGCAGGGATGGCAGCGTCGAGCTGAAGGAAACACTGCTGCGCGGCCGGGGTTGCCGCCCCGGCTTTTTGCTGGGACTATTGCGACTGAAGCATCATCCTCCGACTGGCTAAACTGAAAACTCAAATCCTGGGATCAAGGCGCTCGAAAACGTACTGAAGCTGAAGGTCTCCAGCTTCAAGAACTTCGCCGGCGACGACCAGCTTGAGTCGTCCATCCTTATCCTGAGTCAGGCCGCCAGAGCCAAACCTAGGTATCCCCACTTCAAAGGCGTCAATGTTGAGAAGTTCTTCGGTCGAAGTGCTGGAATCGTAGATCTGTATGCACTGGATCGGATCAGGCTGGCCGGTTCCGCTGGTGTTTGGTTTGATGATGAAGCAGCCGGCTTTACCGCAAAACAAAGCAGTGTTGTTCCATGAATCTTCTTGCTGGCTCAGGTCGATGGACCACACAAGCGCGGGGCCCGTGCCTGACAGTCTAACTAGTCCAAAGAAATACTCTCCAAACTCATCATCGCGCACAGACAAGAACTGATAGCTTTTGCCCCCAAAGAAGCCGATTTGCTCCAGAGTGGTTGTTCCTGCAGGGATTCCAGTCGGGCTGGGGAATACTCCGTCCTTCCAGACTGTACTGTCAGCTTCTCTGACTTTGTATGTAAACTGAGGGTTGGAGGGCACCTGAAAGTAGGCTTGATAGAAGTCACCTGCCGGGCTGACGCCCAGTCCCCGCGGAGATTTGGAATCCTCGTTGCTGCCCCCGATCTCGTCGTAGCCTGGGTCGAGGAAGGTGGTTACCCCATCCTGATACTCGAGGACATAAGCAAGGAACCCGGGTCCGCCTGGGTTGTCTGTTGCTCTGGCAATGAAATGCCCTGGCCCAAGTTCATGCACCTCAAACACATTGCCATCATTTCCACTTTCGCCCCCAAAAATTACTTCCTGCTGCCAGCTTCCGTTTTGGCTTCTGCGGGCAAGTATCACCCGGTCAATGGAACTTCCAGCCCCCGGCTTTTGACCCTGAAGAACCAACAAGGGCGCACCATTAGAATCCCAGGCCATTTCTGCGAGCTCCGCCCGGTCCAGATCGGCCCAGGCCGATTCGGCATAGGTTGTTACCGTTTCAAAACTCCAGTTTCTATCTGTGCTTTGGCGGGCGAAATACACGCCATCAGGCAGCGCATCTTCAAATTCGGTGAATTGGTTGATGATACCGACGCCGGACAGCGAACTCGGCGCTGCCGCTCTGTTGTTTTCCCTGGCTCCGCGGTTCAAGGTCAAGTTGCCTGCCGCCTCCGCAGGCGGCAAAAAGCAAGGTCATGCTGGCGAGTACAATCGCCCTGAAGAAGTTGATCCGTTGCATTCAAGTTACCTCCCACCATGAGTAAACTAATGAGCTACTGTCCCGCGTCCCGCGGGTCTACCCTATACATCAACAGCCGCACCTCATTGCGCAGGTCGTCGATGTTGTATTTGCCGTTGTCAATTCGCCCTAGAGCAACAGCCTGACCGTTGGCTGCGACTAACTGAACGCTTGCGCCTATGTTCTGCATAGAACTTTGGGCGTTCGGGTCGGACAGGATTGTCTCGAAGACTGGGTTCGAGCCATCAATTAGCACGCTCAACGAAACATGGGGTGTTGGCTCTAGGTCGAGCGGTTGATCATGGGTCGAAACAATGAGAATATCATTCCTAAGGTGAAGCATCCCGCTGGATGGTCCGCCATCCAAGTCTGCGACAAGTTCATGTTCTAGCCATTCCGATCCGGATCTGATGAAAAGAACATGAGGGCGCTCTCCAAGATCAGTTCTCCAAGCTGAGACAACTGGATTATTGTCGCTATCAAATGCCAGTTCAGAACTCTGGATCATGAATTTCTTGTGTGCCAGGCTACCATCATCCAGCCTATGGAATGCCCATTCTTCGCCTGGTTCACGTCGGAAAGTGAAGATCCCATACGGGTCAATGTCCCTATAATTGTTGAGCAGTGCGTATTCAACACCGAAATTATCTACAGTGAGACAGTAGGGGTAGATACCTGAGGGATTGCCAAGTTGTGCATCCCAGCCGGGCAACTCCAAGGTTACTGTGTCAGAGGCACAGCGGAAAAGGCCATAGCTGCCAAGT
Source organism: uncultured Planctomycetales bacterium (assembly GCA_964512635.1). Lineage (GTDB taxonomy): Bacteria > 4484-113 > 4484-113 > 4484-113 > JAFGCY01 > JADZFO01. The sequence goes on from CAZEJB010000005.1 coordinate 125,262, forward strand.
GAGTTCTCGCTAGCATCACTTGTGTATGCGTTGCCTAAGAGTAAAACGACACCTGAATCAAGCTGCACGAGATCGAACAGCTTGATACCCTGGGCGAGACTCTTGGGGATCCCTGAGCCGTCCGAGATGACCGTCGTACTCCAAGTCCCAGTTGCATTGCGCCTTGACCGGAAAATGCGGTATGCATCGCCCCCGGCAGACTGTCGCGCCGCAGTGTAATACAGTTCCGGCTGGCCGTTGGCCTGCCAAGCTTCCTCGTCAGTAAACATGAAGACTAGGTTCGGAAGTCCCGCCGCAAGACTCAGCCAGGGTTCTTCACTAATGCTTGCCGCAACTTCAGTGGTCCAGGTGCCGTCCTGCTCCTGCATGGAGAACATCACACCTGTACCGCTGGCCCAGCCGAAGGCCACCAGCCTGCCGGTAGTGGGGTTCTCTGCCAGATGCCTGATGTCGTAATCTATGTTGCCCCATTCGGGCTGAAGCTCGGGCAGTTCACTGTAGAGTATCTCCCCATCGACCCAGCCGCTGATCCCAAGCTGGTCGCTGGCAGCAGACGAGGCCAGAGCCTTATCGTCCACAACACGGACTGTCGGCAGGTAATACGCTTCACTGCCCTGAATGTACTTGGCTGACAATTTGCCCGCTGTCTCTCCGGGAGTAATCTCGATCACCGTACCCCTGCTGCTCTCTGTGGGCGGCTCGGGGTCAAGACTGTTGTAGTCCACCGTCCCGTCGCCATCCAAATCCCAACGGTACTCGGCGATAGTGCCATCGAAGTCCACGCTGGCGGAAGCATCCAGCGTTATCACGGCTGGTGAGCCGGCGAAATCTGGCGTTACAGTCAGGCTGGCCACTGGGCCCTGATTTACCAGCCCTGTCTCGACATCGATGCTCAGGGTCGGGCTGCGCTGGCCTTCGGTGTTGGACACGCTGTCCCAGCTTGTGACAAAGAACTGATAGACACCCGCCTCAAACTCACCGCCGCCGCTGTCCGGGCTGTTCTCGTAGTCGTAACGTACTGGCTGGTTGGTAGGCACGCTGGCCGGGTGCTTGAGCGTGACATAGCTGTCCTCGCCGCCGGGGCTGGGGGGCGGCCCGGAAAGTGCCTCCTGCAATACAAAGCTGCTGTCGCTGGGACCTTTGCGATACACCCGGTAGCCATAGATCCGCTGCTGGTAGTGCACCGCAATCGGCGTGAGGTCCTGTACCGTGATCTTGCCATCGGCGTTGCCGTCGACCCGTGCCAGGGCCCAGTTGGCAGCGCCGCTGCCTGCGCCGCCGCTGGTGTCATCCGGGTCGCCAGCCGGGAAGAACTTCAGCCCTCCATGCAGCGCGGGTGCGTCATAGCTAACACTGCTCTGGAACTCAAGGCCGATAGGCGTCAGGTCGTTGACCGCCACTATGCCATTGCCGTCGTAGTCGCCCTGATGCCTCTCGGTCCACTTGAGCTGAATCCCCGTCGGCGGAAGCTGTCCGCCGCCCTGACCATCCGGCGGCCCATCGGGGTCGATCAGGCTGGCAGTGAGGTCAAAGACTGCATTCTCACTTCTGCTGGCCGCTGCAGCGGTGACCTTCGCCGGATCGATGCCGAGGCGAGCGAACTCGGCCCGCAGCAAGGACTCGAGCTGCGCCATGGTGGGCGTCTGATCTGAAGTGGGATCAAAGGCCGGGGTTGCTCTTTCAGCTTGCAGCCGGCGCGCTGCCGCGCCGCCGGAACAGGCGGCGAGGGCCAGGATCAGCAAAACCAAAGCTGCGAAACTCAGGCAGCGCATCGTGGAAAGATCATACCGCAGCACGGCTCCGGATGGAGCGCGGGACTGTGTCCCGTATCCGGATTCCGATTTACTCAGAGCAAACCGAGTGAACCGAGTTTCACCGAGGAATACAAAGAGGACGCGAGATTAGCCCGGATTAGCCCAGCATATCTGAATAAGTCTTGCCATGCCGGTCAACACTCGGTTGCCCTCGGTAATCTAGGCTAACTCGGTTTAGAACGAATCTCCTTGCGTTCTCAGCGCTCTTCGCGGTCGATCTTCTCCCGGATCTTAGAGGGCCTCGTGCTTCTTGCTGGGCTTAGTGTTTGATCCCCGTGCCCAAACAAAGAGCGGGCGCATATCCATGCGCCGCTACGGGGAATACGGGACACAGTCCCGCGCTCCAACAGGAGTTGCCGGGCTTAGCCCGGCGTAGCCCAGGCCGCCGCGGCGCTTGCGCAAGGCGGAAAATCCGCCAGTCCCGCGCTGCACAAAGAAACGGGGCCGCTTTCGCGACCCCGTCTGTCTCAAGTCCAGTTATCCACTGCGCACGTCGGCCTACTTGCCGCCGCGGCGTCCCGTCTTGCCCGGCGTGCCGCTGGGCGGAGCGCCATTAGGGTTTGCACCGTTGCTGGAAGCGCCGGTAGCCACCCGCTCAATCACATAGTCCACGATTTCGCCGAAGTCGGCTTCCTGGCGCACGTCGATGATGTTGAACAGCTCAAGGCTGTCGCCCTCGATGCTGCCTTCGCCAAAGTCCAGGGCCTCAAAGGTCAGGTCGAAGATCGCCCCTTCGCCGCTCAGGCCGTTGCTGCCGGCCGGGGCCACACCGGAGATCACCAGTACGCCGCCCGGCTGGTCGCCGAAGAAGACCGTGCTGGAGGTGAACATCCCAAGACGCTCGCCGCGGACGAAGCGCAGCAGGCTCGGGTCGTAGGCCAGGCGGATCTCCCAGCGGCCCAGCGCGTCGACCTGGCTGATCGTGCCGCGGACGGTGAACTGGCTCTTGGGCTGGATCGGCAGCGGGCTTTCCAGGCTCAGGTCGAGGATGATGTCCTCGGTCTGGACCGGTGTGACGATGGTCAGGCGGCGGTGCTCGGAACTGACCGTGTTCGGGAAGGCACCCGGCGGCAAGCCGATGTTTGAGCTCTGGTCGAGCTGGGCTTCGACGTGCCACTCGATATGCAGCTCGCCGTTGTCGTCGATCGCGCCGGCCAGCACGCCGTCGGGGCCGACCAGCTGCTCAAGCTGGACGTCCTCCGTGTCGTCGGCGTCGCGGATGGCGAAGATCTGGCCCTCGGCCTCCAGCACCAGGATGTACTCCTCGATCTTGTCGCTTTCCAGCTTCTCAAACTCGAAGGTCAGCTCCGGTGTCTCCGGATACAGCACGCTGTCGTCATCATCCGGGCTGATCAGCGGGATGAAGCCCTCGTCATTCGGCGCGGTCGGGTCGGTGCCAAGATCGAGCTCGGTCACATCACCCAGGCCGTCGCCGTCGCTGTCCTGCAGGCCGAGGCGCGGCTCGAAGTGCGGGTTGTCGCCCGGGGGCAGCAGGCCGTTGAGCTTGTCTTCCAGCTCCTCGGGGTCGCCGATGATCGGCTCGCCATCCTCGGCCACCTTGTTCAGGATCCGCACCAGTTCTTCCCACTGCTCGGCCGCCTGCTGCAGGTCCGCCAGACTGTCCATCGTACGCGGGATCAGGTTGTACAGGTCCGGCTCCATGTCGGGGCCGATAGCGCGGCGCAGCAGCTCGCCCATCTCCCGGCGGTGCGTCGATTCATAGTCTTCATAAGGCAGGCCCTGCGGGCGCAGCAGCTCGTCCAGGCCGTCGCAGTCGTCGTCGCAGTCGTCGCCGACCACACTGTCATAGTCGCCGTAAAGCAGAACTTCATCGTCGACTTCCGGCAGCACGGACTTCTCCAGCTTCAGGAACTGCAGGTACAGCAGCTGCATCTGGCTGGTCTGGTTCGCCGCCTCATAGCGCTCCCACTCCTCTTCCATCAGGCGGGCCTGCTCGAGGCTCTCACCGACACTGTCGTTGATCTTCTGTACCGGCGGGATCAGGCGTTCAACCTTATCGTCCATAACCACCAGATTGCCGGTCCGACTGCGGTAGGCGCGCTGGCAGGCCTCGTTCAGCGCCGCGGTCATGTCGTCAAAGCTGTCGACCCAGACGCCGGCGTTCTGGTCCAGTACCGGCATGGCGGGAGCGTCGACATCAACCCAGCCCGAGTCGCTGCCACCCGGCGCACCAGCGCGGTTGGCCACGTCGCCAGAGCTGTCCACCGGATCAGGCAAGCCGCCGGCGCGCCCCATGGCGCCGCGCTCCAGGCGGAACATATAGGAATGCGACGCGCGCAGCGCGCCGGCCCATTCCTGCAGCGCTTCAGCCGCCTGGCCCTCTTCGTAGCGGTCAAAGAAGAGCTCAAAGTTCATCCGGTATGGTTCGCCGGAAGTGAACTCCAGGGTCGGGGCATCCGAGCCCTTGCGCTTGGCGTCCGGGTCGCCCTGCTTGTTGCTCTTGAGCACCTCAACCCGGCGGCGCAGGTTTTCGGTCTGTCCACACAGTTCGTGGTGCCGGCGCAGCAGCTCAAGCTCCTGCAGGATGGTTCCGCCTTCCTGGCTCTGCAGCTCGAGACCCTGCTTCACCAGGTCCTCTGCTTCCGCGAGCAGGTCGGTGAACTGGTCGGCATGCTCCTCATAGTTGTCACCGGGCTGGCCGACACCCTTCGCCAGACGGTCATACAGCTCGGCAATCTTGTCGGCGTCAAACTGCGCCAGTCCACTGGTCTGAGCCCAGCCGCCGCCGTCGGTCCCGCCAGCGACGCGGTAGCCCGGCTTGGGCCAGATTCGGTTGCCGCCGGGGGCCACGCCGCGCTGCTGGATTACATGCGCCGCTTCGTGGGCGCTGGTGTGCAGGTCCGGCTCCTTGGCGGCCAGACCGCTGTTGGGGCGTCCCAGGAAATCGGTCAGCCTGGCCCTGAAGGCCTTTGTCTCTTCTGATGTGCCATCCGGCGGGTGCAAATCTAGGCCGCCCAGCGCCAGACTCTTGGCCGCGATCTTGATTTCCTTGCCGGTCTGCGGGTTGCGCCCGGGGCGCGCCTCGCGCTTGCTGGTCCCGATCTGGTGCATATGCGGCCAGTAGGCCGCCAGGTCATCCGCCCCGTCGCCGTCGATGTCACCCTCGATCAGCAGGTCCAGCAGGCCGTCGCCGTCGACATCCTCACGTCCAAGTACTATCAGGGCCGGGGCCTTCTTGTTTTCGACAATCTGTGGCTGGCCGGTGGTTTGCTGACCGCTTCCGCCCGTACTGCCACCGCTGCCAGAGCTCCTGAAACTGCTGATCAGGATGTCCTTCAGTTCGTACTTCAAATAGTTCTGCTGGTTCTTTCCGCCCTTCTTGCCTTTCTCGGCCGCCGGCGCGCCGCCGTCAGCATCCTCATCGCCGGTGTCCGGACTCAGCAGTTCCGCCAGCTTTTCCGCCAGCGCCTCCGGGTCGCCGGGGATGCCGCCGCTGATGTGCAAGCCGTCATCCTCACCGTCGCCATCAAGGTCGGCTGTGATCCTGATATCCTCGTACTTAACGTTGCCGATGTGCTTCTTGACGTAGTAGTCGCCGGCGGCCTCGCCCTGCCGGCTGGCTGCCTCGCGGACCTTCTGCACCGCCGGCAGCAGCAGGCCGATCAGCACCTCGTCGTCTACTTCGGGGATCGCATAAGAGCCTCGGCCACCACCGGCCATTGGCGAGACAACTCGGGCCGCCGCCTCGCGGATCTTCTGGATGGCGGGCAACAGCAGCGCCGCCACTTCCTCGTCGCTCATCAGGCTGATGTCCTGGACGGCAACCTTGCCGGCGCCGCCGCCGGAACCGCGGGCCGCTGCCTCGCGAATCTTCTGCACCGCCGGCAGCAGCAGGGCGATCATTTCCTCATTATTGCCGGCGCTCAGGTCATCAATGCCGCCGTCTTCCTTGCCCAGCAGGTCGGCGCTGAGGGTCTTGCCCGTGCCACTGGGCCCGCTGCTGCTGCGCGCGGCTGCTTCGCGGATCTTCTGCACAGCCGGCAACAGCAGGGCGACCATCTCTTCGTCGCTGAGGATCTTCAGGTCCTCATACTTCGGCTTGCCCAGCTGGCGCTGGGCATCTGTGTTCAGTCCGCCCAGTGCGCTGCCTTTGATTATCGGGGTCTTGTCGCCATCGAACTTCGCCGCGTCGCCGTCAAAGCGCAGGCCCTTGTCCATCGCGACCGGGTTGATCAGCTTGACGCTGTAGTCCGGTGCGCCGTCGCCATCCACATCGCCGATTCCAACGCCCAGAAGGGGGTCGTCCACGCCGTCGCCGGTGACATCAGCTTCGATAACAATGCTGTCCAGGGGCTCCCACTCACCGTCGCCATCAAGGTCAGCCTCAATGATGCGGCCGTTCATGTTCTCGTGCGGGTCGCCCCAGTGCTCGACCTTGTTCTTTGCGCTGCCATCGCCGCCGCCGTCCTGGCCGGCTGCGATGTCCCACTCATCTGTATCAGTGTGCGGGTCGCCGTGGGTATTCGTTTCTCCGCTTCCACCGCTGGCGCTCTTGTTGACGCTGCCGGCCAGCTCGGCCCCGGCCTTGAACTTGGCTTTCTTCTTCTGCTGCTGCGCGCTGTCGCCGGGGGCGTAGACATCAAACTCGCCGCCGGCCCCGCCGCTCATGACCGCGCCGACCATCAGGCCGCTGAGCGGCTCCCACTCGCCGTCGCCATCGGTATCGGCTTCAATGATGATCTCGCCGGCGCCATCGAGCACAGCCACCAGTCCGGCGCTCAGGCTCAAGCTGGCCACAGTCTCGGCCGCACCGTCGCCGTTGACATCCCCGCTGGCGACATACACTCCGCCGGCCGCCATACCGCTGCTGCCGTCGAAGACCTTTACCTGCGGCCCTCCGGCGGCTGGCGGCGACTGCCGCTCGATGATCATCTCGCCGCCGCTGACCGACTCCCAGGCGCTATCAACTTCCTTGCCGCCGCGCAGTCCGCCCTCGGCAAACTCCACTACTTCGCTTTCCATCGAGAGGCCGCTGATGGACTTGAAGAAGCCCTCGCCGCTGGCTTCGCCCGCGCCCCCATCATTCGGCGCGATAATGCCGCGGATATTGCCAATCGAATTCTTGGCCGTTTCATGCCGACCGCGCAGGGCGACGTTGTCGCCGGCCTCCCCGCGGTCCAGGATCTTGCGTCCCAGCGCCGTATCGGGCGTCTTCTCGTTAATGCCGACATTGCCGCCCAGGACCATGTAGTCCCCGAGGCCGTCGCCGTCCACATCGCCCACGGCAACACCCGTCTCGGCGATACCATCGCCGTCAAGGTCGCCCAGCAGCAGTTCGTCAATGCCGTCGCCGTCATCGTCGTCGTCAAGGAAGTCCGGCAGGCCGTCATCGTCCGTGTCCGCAGCGGCCGCAAAGCGCTCCTTGATCGTCATCTTCTTAGTCTGCTCCGCGCGCATCTCCGGCGCGGCATCGTCTCCGGGCTGATCGCCCGCTCCGCTGTCGTCCAGCAGGGCTGTGCCCTGGGACTCCTTTTTGGTCAGCTTCTTGACTTCTTCCTTGAGCTTGTCGACTTCCTTGCCGCCCTTGGCGTTAGTGCCCTGGCCGCCAGGAGGATCACCGAAGGCAATCATGTCCTCCAGGCCATCGCCGTCAAGATCGCCGGCCGGCAGCACCAGCGAGCAGCGCTTCTTCTCGGCCTGGATCTGGCCGAACTCCTGGCGATGGGCGAAGCGTTCCGCCGAGACATTGCTGCGCGGCGACCAGATCAGGCCGTCCGCCTGCTCGGTGTAAAGCTCCTTCTTCTCGGGGTCCCAGCCGCGCACGGTTACCTTGCCGCTGTTGTAGGCCTTCTGCCAGCTGTCCGGGTCAAAGGCCCCGCTGGTATCGCTCAGCAGCAGCTGCTCGGTTTCGCCGTCGCCGTCGATGTCCGCCTCGGCCCAGCTCAGTTCCGTGTCCTGCTCAGCGTTGTCGCTGACCATGCCGCGCTTGAGCACGATGTTCTTGTACTTGGCCTTGCCCGCACGCTTGTGCGTGATCGGGTCGTCGCCGTTCTTGTACTCGTCCGCTCCTCCGGATGGCGTGCTGCTGCCTTCGTCGGCGGTCTCCATCCCGCGGCCCTTGCCCACTGTCAACTCGATATCAAACTGCGTGTTCTTATCCAGGGCATAGTCGTCAAGGCCGTCGCCGTCAACATCGCCCAACACCGTGACCTCGTAGTCCATCCCGACACCGTCGCCGCTGAGGTCCAGCATCAGATGCTGGCGCGCGCCGCTCGGCAGACCGCTTTGGTGGTCGCGCGGGCTGAAGATGCCGGCCGCTTCGTCGGCATTCGTCTTGTCTGCGATGTCCTGGTTGTCCTGTTCCTGGTTGCGGCGGCCGGTGGCCATGCCGCTGCCGCGCTCACGCGCCGTGACCACATAGTCCATGACCCCGTCGCCGTCGAGATCGCCGATGGCAATGCCGCGCAGCGTTTCCCATTCGCCATCGCCGTCGGTATCGGCCTCAATAATGCCGCCGCCGCCGGGTGCGAGGAAGGAGTCAATCAGATCGCCGAACTGCTCTTCGGTCGGGACGTCACCGGTCTGGAAGTACTGCTTCAGCACACCGCTGCCTGGTCGCGAGTCAAAGGCCGCTCCACCCGCCGCCGCGCCCGCGCCGGTTGCCACGCCATTGCGCAGCGCGTTCTCGTTTTGCTCTGACCAGCGTCGCAGCATGGCCCCGCTGAGTAGCAGGTCAGGTGCTCCGTCGCCGTCAAGGTCAGCCACCATACCGCCGCCGTCCGGCAGCAGCAACATATCTTCGCCAATTCCGTCGCCATCCAGGTCGGCCACCAGCGCATCAGGATAGCCATCGCCGTCCAGATCGCCGATCGCCCCGCCGCCGCCGCTCATCCGGCAGCCCTTGCAGGGGAAGGGACCGGGAACTGTGGTCGTACCGGTGCCAATGTTCGGGTTGCCCGCAGTTCCACCACTGGTTGAGCCCCCGCCCGTTGATGTGCCAGGCTCGTCGCCGTTGGAGCTGGGCAGCTTGTCCTTAAGCTTGATGTCCTTGCCGGGAATCAGATGGGCGTTGGGCATCGAGGATCCATCGCCGTTGCCGGCGGGGCTGCCGCTGAGGTCAATCTCAATCTCTTCAAGGTCGCCGTCGCCGTCGGTATCACCAACGACTGTCAGCGCCGCGCCGCCAACCTGGACATGGCCCTGGGTATGCGGGCGCGGCTGCTTGGCCATTGTAGTAAGGCAGGCGACCGAGCCGATGGTCTCTTCCCGCCCATCGCCATCCAGATCCGCCTCAAGCAGCAGGACCTGCATGCCGACCTCTCCGGCGTCGTCTGCAGCTTCGCCCGAAGCGCTCTTCCCGGTCGCGAAACTGCCAAAGCCCACCAGCGACAGCTTGTCGCCCTTCTTGCCGCCCTTGGCCAGCATGCTGATGCTGGCGTCCAGCAGCGAAACCGCATCCGGGTCGCTCATCTTGAGCACCAGTTCGCCGCTGCTGATCGTCGATGCACTGCGTCCGGCATCCGCCTTGGTCAGCTTGCCGCTGTCGCCGCCCGAAAGCAGCAGCAGCGCTGCCGGCGGCCCGGCTTCCGGCCGGCCGGCCGGCACAACCGGAATGACCACCCGGCCGCTGAACTGATCCCCAAGACCGTCGCCGTCTGTATCAGTCCCATACATGCGCAGGCTCATCGCCTGACCGCCGCCGGCGCTTGCCCTGGCCGCGGCCTCGCGGACCTTCTGGATCGCCGGCAGCAGCAGGGCGATGGCCTCATCGTCGCCCGTTGCCGCCAGGTCCGCCGCCGATCCATCGACCGCAGATGCATCAGTCTTCTTTGTTACTGTGAATTCTTTGAAAGTTGCCTTGCCCGCGCCGCTGCCAGAGGCGTTGGAGCGCGCCGCCGCTTCGCGGATCTTCTGTACCGCCGGCAGCAGCAGAGCAGCCACTTCATCGTCGCTCATGAAGCTAAGGTCAT
>CAZEJB010000005.1:135106-144559 GCA_964512635.1 uncultured Planctomycetales bacterium
ACCGCCGGCAGCAGCAGAGCAGCCACTTCATCGTCGCTCATGAAGCTAAGGTCATCCCAGCTGGCTGAACGCTCACCGCTGGCACCCTTGCCCGCGCTGGCATCGCTGCTGTGCTTGCTCTCGCGCACCTTTTGCACGGCCGGCAGCAGCAGGCCGATCAGAATCTCGTCGGTGGCCTCCGCTATCGCGAAGTCGCCATTCTCATCCGGCGCGGACGCTGCTTCGCGCACTTTCTGCACAGCGGGCAGCAACAGGCCGATCAGCTCGCTGTCCGGCACCGCGCTGAAGTCCCTGAAAGTCGCTTTGCCGGCTCCGCCGCCACCGCCCGAGCTGTGCGCCCGGGCCGCGGCATCACGCACCTTCTGCACGGCGGGCAGCAACATCTCAGACTGGCCATCGCCGTCAAGGTCGCCCAGCAGATAGGCCTCGGCGTCAAACAGGCTGCCGTCGGTATCTTCAACCTGCACCAGCCCCTTGGCGAAGCCACCCAGCTTTTGGCCAAAGCTCTTCTTTGGCGCGCCGGTCTGGCCGCTCTTTTGCAGCATGTCGCCGCCATTCAACCCTGGCGTGTCGCCAAAGTTTCCGCCGGCACCCAGGATCGCATAGCCAAGCAGGTCGGGGATATCCACATCGCCGTCGCCGTCGGCGTCGCCGGCGGAAGTCGAGCCATCGCCCGCTGCGGACTGCCAGGCAATGAAATCGCCGGTATCCACATCCCCGTCGCCATCCCAGTCACCAACTGGTACGACTTCATCCTCAATACCGTCACCGGTCAGGTCACCCACAGCGACTTTGACTCCGCCGCTTGTCCCCTGGCCACGGTTATTGACCATCCAGGCCTTGGCCTTGGCGCCCATTACGCCCTGGGCCTTGCCACCGCCGCCGGCATAGCGGCTCATGCCGAAGTCGCTGACCTTCCCGGCTGTATCCTCCAGCACTGTCATATATTCGTCTTCAAGGTCGTGGATACTCTGGCGTACGCCGGCCACCCACTTGGGCTCGCGCTGCACATGGCTGCCCAGGCCAGCCGCCGCCGGCTGGCCCACCGGCCGCCCGGTCAGCTCGTCGGCTGAACCGCCGCCGCTGCCGCCATCGGCCCCTGTGCCGCTCTTCCAGGGCACGTTCTTGTCGATGGCTATTTCCTTGGGGTTGTACTGAGCGCGGCTGCTGTCCGCTCCATCCCCGCCATCCTGCTTTTCAAATTCGTCGATCCTGCCCTCAAGGGCCAGCAGCTTGTCGGCGATCTGCTGCAGGCGCGTGTCAGCGCTGTCGAGTATCTCCTGCAGTTCGAACTCGCTGGTATCGAGGGCATCCTCCAGGAAGGCCTGGGCCTCGGGGCCGCTGTCGACCGGCGGGCTTGGCGCTTCGCCGAGGGCCGCGCTGATCGTTTTGCCGGAGGTCAGGAATTCGGTCCCGGCTTCATTGCCAACTTCCACCTTGCCGCGGAAGCCATACAGGGTCGTGCTGGGCTTGTATTTGTTGTGGAAGGGCGTGTGCCGTCCGCCCTCTTCTTTCTTCAGCGCACCGCTGGCGCTGTCGCTATTGTCGACTTTCTCCCAGGCCGATCCATTGTGGATCACCCAGTCGTCGACATTCCAGTCATTGTTGCCGGCCAGGGGGTTTGTATGCATCCCCGCCGAGTTCATGTCACTCTGGGCCTTGTAGTAGTCGTAGCCCTTGCGTGAAGTCTGGTCTGTGCTGTCGCCCGGCAGGTAGTCCTGCGCCGGGTTGAATTCCTTCAGCCCCAGCAGGCCGCGGTCCTCGTTGGCATGCACCAGCGAGTCGATCAGCGCTGAGAACTGCTGCTGGGTCGGCTTGTCGCCCGTCTCGAAGAACTCCTTGAGCCGAGTACGCGTGATGCGCTGGCCCTCTTCGCCATAGGAGCCGCCAAGCAGTGCGCCAAGGCCCGGGCCGCCAGAGACCCAGCGGCCGAGTTCCTCATCCCAGAATTCCATCTCCGCGGCTTCGTTCTTCAAGCCCGGAAGCACCAGACGTCCGCCGCCGGGGAACTTAACAGACACACCGCCACCGCCGCCAAACCCGCCGGCGCCCAGATTTCCGTGACCGCTGGCAACGCCCGTTCCAACGCCGGCTTCATCCCCGTTGGAGCTGGGGACGCTGCTCCCGCCGCCACCACCGCCGCCGTCAATCACGGTCGTACCGCCGCCGCCACTCGGGCCACCGGGGTATGGCACGGGCACTGATCCGCCGCCGCCAACGCAGGGTCCGCCGATGATGTGCGCGCTCGGGTTGCCGCCAGAGCCGCCACTGCCACCGCCGCCGGGGCCCTCAGGGCTGACCATCATCATCACCAGTTCGCCATTGATGTCGGCGACAAAGACCGCCTGGCCCTTGCCGCCCTTGGGACGGCTGGTACCGGCTTCGTCAATCGTGATGCAGTTGGGGAAGACAGAGCCGTCCCCAAGGCGCACGCTGCCGTCGCCCATCGCCTCGGCCGGCAGCCACAGGGGATGGTCCTCGCTGCTGCCAAAAAGATCCCCGGGCAGGAACGGCACCGCAGGCTCACTTTGCGTGGTGAAGGGGTCGTCGCCTTCGACGCTGCGGTCGGTCGGCATCTCGCCGGCCATCTCATTCGGATTGAAATAGGGGTTGGTCTGCGCGCCCGCCTGATTGCCCAGCGGGCTGTCCGGGCCGGTCTCGCCGCCGATGCCAAAGCGCTTGCCGCCCGGCAGCGACGCGCCCTCGAGCACGATGAACTGCATTGTGTAGCCGGCGCCCGCATCGCGGCCCGCGGCTGTTTGCATGCCCTGGTTGACCTTCTCGCCGGAAGTGCTGCCCTGGGTCTGTTTGGGCACCGTCGCCTCGGCCGTGTCCTCTTCATCCGGCTCGCCCAGCAGCACCGCGAACTGCGTGCCGCGCACGGTCGCCAGGGTGCTGGGGGTCTTGATCTCAAACTCGCTGCCCGGGGACAACGCGGTCTTCAGGTCGGCCAGCAGTGATCCGCTGTCGACCCTTGTCTCAGTGCCGCCGCCAAGGTCCAGCTTGTCCACGGTCAGCACGGAGTTGTTCTTGACGATTACAGTGTTGTCGAGGGGAAAGGAGAGCTGCACCTTGCCGTCATCGCCCGTGCGCAGCTTCCAGCCGTTGGCAATCGCCTGGCCCTTCCTGGCCGCGGCCCACTTGCCCTTGGTCTGCTTGGCATGCAGCACTTCGACCGTGCCGGCAATACGGCTGATCTTGATCTCGGCCTTCTGCTCGGCGACGGCCGAGGTGTGAATCACCAGGGCCAGGGCCAGCAGGGCGGCCAGCAGTCCGGAGCTGCGCCGCAGCCGGGCGCGCAGGGCGCTCAGCCGCTGCGCCTCGAAGGCGCGGTGGCGCTCCAGTTGCTGGGCATAACGCTGCGGGTCAGCGCAGCGCCTGTCGTTCAGGTGTGGCACAGTCATGTCCCCCTGGGGCGGTCTGTAGTGCAGATAAGCCTTTCCCGGCAGGCTTCGGGCCGGCTGGCAGCGGCGCAGAGAAACGCGCGGCCTTCCGGCCTGAAGACAACCAGCTAGTATACCCCTGCGGCTTTTGGCGCAAACTCTCCCGCAGCACTGTCCATGCGGGTCCGCACACTACAGGTCGAACTCGAGGCGGGCCTCGAAACGGTTGTCCTTCAGGCTGTCCGCTGCCGTGTATTCCCGGTTGCTGTGGTCATAGCTCAGGCTCAGGTCGAACTCCTGGCTCAGCTTGAACTGCCAGCTCGCGCCGTAGGCCGAATCGGTATATTCACTGGTGCTCGCGGGGTCAGCCTGATCCAGCTGCCCGCGGTTGTAATAGGCGCTCAGGTCGTGGCGGCCCCACTGGTAGCCCGCGTTCAGGCCCAGCGAGCTGTTGTCATAGTCGCGGTTGGGGTCGGCGCCATAGCTGTTGCTGGAAATGCTGTAATCCGCCCCCGCGCTGAAGTCCTTATGCCGGTACGACGCGCCAAGGCTGATGCGCTGGGCGTCATAGGCGCGGTCGGGGTTCACATAGTCATATGTATCGCCGGACCAGTTAAGGTTGAAGCTCCAGTCGCGGTCCGGGGTGTAGCTCAGCCCAGCGCCATAGCTCTGACTGTCCAGATCGTTGGCCGGGTCGACATCAAAGGCCTTAGCCTTGGTGGCAAAGCTCAGGTCCCCGCGCCAGCGCGGGCTGAAGGTGCGCTGGGCCCGCATCCTAAGGCTGGTGTCCTGATAGTTCCGGTCTGGGCTGAAGGCCGAGCTGTAATCGCTCAGCGCGCCGTCGATATTAACGCTGGTCTGCTGGTCGGGGCGCCACTGCAGGCCCGCGTCCCAGCTCGTCTGCTCATAGCTGCGGCTCTTGCGGACTTCATAGTCCTTCTCTTCCCGCTCAACCCCGGCGCTCAGCTCCAGCTCGTCGTTGATCTTCCACTCCGCCTTGCCGCCAAGCTCGCGCTTGGTGTTGCCGCGGTTGGAGCCGAAGCTGTACTTATAGTCGTCATTGCTGGCGTAGACGCTGGCCTTGAGGTCCTTGTTGAACTGGTGCTCCAGCTTCAGCTTGGCACGGTTCTGGCGGTAGGACCGCGGCGAGAAGGTCTCGTATTCCTTGATGTTGTATTTGTAAGACAGGTCAGCCTTCCAGCGCCCGCCGGCCCACTGCGGGTCAAAGTCGAGGGTGAACAGGCCGTCCTGGCGGTTGTTCAGACTGGACTGCTGGTCCTTATAGAGCCGGAACTCTTCCTTCAGGCGCAGCTTGCCGTCCCACAGGATATTGGGCAGCTTCTGGTCCGCGCCGATGCTCAGGGTGCTGGAATCCACATAACTGTGGTCGATGTCGTAGTTCTGATAGAAGCCGAACTCTTTGCCGCTGGGCATCTTGAGCCGCTGCTCAAGGCTGAAGGCCTGCTGCTCTTCCTTGTTGAAGGAGCCCTCGCCGGAGTTGAAGCCGATGCTGCCGGTGAAGTCCCATTCGCGGCGCTTCTTCTCCTCGTCGCTGCAGCCGTCCTCAAACAGGGCCCGGGCCTGGTTGCCATTATCTATATAGCGGCTGATGAAGTCCTTGCGGTCGTCGATCGGGAAGGCCGCCTTGTGCAGGTCGTTCATCAGCGGGTCATACTTGCCTGAGCGCTTCTTGGTGTCAATGCCGATCTCGATCAGATAGCTGTCGATCCGCGCCAGCATGCCGCCGATCTCATCGCGCCAGTAGCGATATCCGCCGCCGGCCGCCGGTTTCACGCCGGCATCAGCAGTTGCTCCGGCCCCCTCGGCTCCCGCCACGGCGTTAAGCTGCTCCAGGCTGGTGGCCGCGCTGTCCAGCTCGCGGTCGGCACGGGCGGATCCGCTGATGCCAAGGTCAAGCTGCTGCACAAGGCGCGTATCAAGGGCCAGCAGGGCTTCGCGGTGCTCCAGCAGATCCTCGGCATAGTCCGCCGAGGGCGGCGCCGGCAGATATAAACCGGCCAGCAGCTCGTCGCTTTCGCCCAGCACGCGGCGCGCCAGGGCGGGGTCAAAGTCGGAGCCGTTCTGGAGCTGCTCGAAGACTGAGCTTTCCGGGGCATATTCGTCGCCCTCGCCCGGAGCTGGCGAGGCTTCGCCGTCCAGCGACCCGGGGGCGACTTCCAGGGCGGCACTGTCCGGCTGGATTTCCCGCGCACGCGAATCGGCCGCTGCAGCGGGCCATGCCGCGCCAGCGCACAGCAGCCCCACCCCCGCGGCCGCGCACACCAAAGTGGCCCAGCCTTGCCGCATCAGAAGCTGGGATTATAGGTTTAAGTCCGTTAAAAGTAAACGCAAAGCCCGCCCAGCGCGTTGTGAACCCGCTGCCAGCGGGCTGAGAAGTGTTGACAGCCCGCCGGAAAGATATATAATCCCCGTTCCCTAGAAAGGCGGTACGCAATGCCTCTTCCAAAATACAAGATCTGTCGCAGTCATTCGCGCAGTCGTCGGGCCAAGAACTTCCTGAGCCAGATTGCGGCTCCCGAGGTGGGAACCTGCCCGAAGTGCGGCGCGATGAAGCGCTCTCATTTTGCCTGCATGGCCTGCGGCTGGTACGCCGGGCGTCAGGTTGTGGTTAAGCGCGAGCGCGTGAAGCGTGAGCGCGACGAGCAATAGCAGACTCATGGCAGCCGGCACGCCGGCTGCTCTGCTTCGAGCCTATCTCACATATATATACTGTGGGGGAAGAACCGATGGCCGTCTTTGACGAGATCCGCGAGATCATCGCCAGCAAGCTTTCCGTTGATCCGGACAATATCAAGCCCGAATCGAGCTTCACCGATGACCTGGGTGCCGATTCGCTGGATCTGGCCGACCTGATGATGGCCATTGAAGAGCGCTACCAGCTTGAGTTCAGCAACGAAGAGACTGAGAAGTTCAAGACTGTTGGCGACGTGGCCGGCGCGATCGACCGCGCCCGCGGCGAGGGCTAACCACCCTTCGGCTTCCTCCCGCGGCTGGAGCCCCCTTCGTGACCGTGAATTCTGCTTCCAACCGGCGCAGGCCAGCCAGCCCTGCCTTGCTGCTGCCGCTCTGCGCCCTTTTGCTTTTCCTGCTCGGTACCCTTCTGCCCGACGGACTCAGCCTGGCCCTGGCCCGCTCGCGCTTCCAGCAGCCCGAATCGCCTCCGCCCACCGAGATCAGCTTTCAGCCGGCCGGCAGCTTTGCGCCCGGCGGCGGACTGGCGCTTGATGCCTGCTGGCTCGACAGCAACCACCTGCTGGTGCTCAGCCTCGGCCCCGCCGGCGCAGAGCTGCTCAAGGTCACCCTGCAGCCGCGCGCCAGCGAGGTGCTGGTCAGCTCGGAATTCCTGAGCGCCAATGTCTGCCCGGCGGCGCTGCATGACCGCCTGCGCCTGAAGATCAGCCCCGGCGGGCGCTTTCTGGCCCTGCAGTGGTTCACCGACAGCGGCCAGCGCCAGCTGGCCCTGCTCAGCTTCGGGGCGCAGACCACAACAGCAGCCCCCCCGCCCGAACCTGCGCCTGCGCCGCCTCCCGCCAGCCCGGTTGATGCCGCCAGCGACGCCAATAACGCCGTGCTTGAGAAGGCCGCCCGCGCCGCCGAGGCTGCCGGCGCAAGTTCAGAAAATGTTGCCCCGACGGGCACAGGCGGCTGGAGCGATGCCGCCGCATCCGGCCCTGGAGACAGCAAAGCTGCGCTGGCAGCCACGCCGGGCGAACAGGTCACGATGAGCATCCCAAGTCCGGACTTCAGCAGCCTCACCGGCGCTGATGTGCAGCCCTTTGGCCTCAGCCTGCCTGCGGGCATGCAGGTCCAGCAGCTGCTCTTCAGCCCTGACGACCGCTATCTGGTGCTCGCCCATGACGGCTTCAAGGAAGGCTCGGACTGCAGCCTGCTGGTGCTGGACCTGCGCCTCGGCCGCGAGCTGTGGCGGCTTGATCCTGGCGAGCTGAACTTCATCCACGCCCTGTGGTGGAACAGCAGCGCTGAGCATGAGGGCTTTGCCGTCAGCGCTGAGGTTCACGACGGCCAGTTCCAGGCCGGGCCGGGCATTGCCCGCTTCAACCTCGATTCGCACCAGTGGGATTTCAGCCCGGAGCCGGGTAACCTGCTGCTCTTTGGCGAGGCCGACTGGGGCACTGCGGCGGCATATCAGAGCAGCCCCGGCGCGGCCGCGCCCTATCACCTGAAATACTCTCCGCGCGGCGGGCTGCCCTCCGAGCAGAAGGGGGCGCTGCTGCTGAACTCCGAACCTGTGGATCTCGAGCTGCTGCCCGACAGCGGCTATGCCCTGCTGGTCAACCGCGCGGAGGCCAGCGAGAGCCAGCTCTGGCAGGTCAACCTGAACACCGCCAAGCGCTATCCGGTGGACAGCGACTGCCTGCGCTGCGAACTGCTGAGCCACGAGCTGCTGCTCGTGGTCGGAGCGCGCAGCAACGAGGTGCGGATCTACCGCCTGCGGCGTCCAGCGGGCGGCGCCGGGGCTAAGGCCGTCAAAGCTGCCGGGGCTCCAGCTCCAGGGCAGCCGGTAGCGGACACAGGAAGAGACGCCGGGGCTGACAGCGGGAGCCCGGCTCAGGGTTCCACCGCTTCCAGCGGATAACGCGCCCGCAGCTCATACTCCACCGTCCGCCCGACCCAGACTGTCTCCATCAGCACCAGCTCGCGGTGCACGGTGTTCAGGTCCAACCCGTCCGGCGGCCCCTGGTCGCGCAGCCGCGCCAGTACCCGCGCATTCTTCGCTTCGTCGCGCACATCCATGCTCTTGCGGGCCTTGGCCAGGGTGATGTGCGGGCGGAACTCGCGGCGCTGCTCCTCGCCGTGTTCGGGGAAGCGCGCCTGCAGGGCCTTGACCAGGGTCAGCATCCCGCTGGTCAGCTCGCCGGTGGCGAACAGCACCCGGGCGTGCTCCGGCTTGCCGAAGAAATCGACCCGGGTGATGTTGAACTGGAAGGGCGACAGCTTGGGGGCGATCTCGCGGCAGCCGGCGTCGATGTCGGCCACCACGGACTCCTGAACTTCGCCAAAGAAGCGCAGGGTCAGATGCGTATTGAAGGGCGGGATCCAGTGCCAGTTGGAAAGCTGGGGCCTGAGCTGCTCCTGCAGCGCAGCCAGCTTGTCCTGCGTAATGCGGGAGAAACGCAGAGCCAAAAAGACGCGCGGGTCATAGCGCGGTTTCATCGGCCCACCCCTGCAGCAAGCTTGGCACCCACCTCAGCGGATTATACCCGCGCGCCCGCACGGCGCTGCGAAGGGTGCCCGATCCGCTGGTGACCGCAGGCTTCTTCCTGCATTCTTCGTTGGGCCGCATGGATATGCGGCCGTCTTCTCCTCGTGGGCCCGCATGGCAGTGCGGGCATTCCCTGTCGGAGCGCAGGCACCCGGCCTGCATTCACTTCATGTAGGGCAGCATTGATATGCGGCCGTCCCCCGGAACGCCGGCCATAAACCAGCATCAGGGTTACGCCATACTCTGTCTGCGCTCCCATCATGGTAGGGCCGGGCTCGTCCCCGGCAGTCTCGCGGAGCTGCCGTCTCGCACAAGTGTTCGCCGCTCTGCGCTGCGCCGGGCTAAGCCCGGCAGCTCTTCGCTTTCAGTAGCAGCGCGGCCCCGTCCGCGCGTTCTTCACTCTTCCCTCCATCGAAGCTGATTCGCCCCTTTGCACAAACTAGGCTAAAGCCAGGGTTGGAAAATACGCTGCTTTTCAATCCGCGCCCACTGGGGACAGGGGACATAGTCGCGCGCCATGAAGACACGGGCCATGGGTCCGCGCCCCAACTCTCGTCACGGATAGATACGGACAGGGTGTCCGCGCTCCAAGGAGATGCCGACTGAAGCCTGCGGCTCCAGACGCGGCGCAGCCGCGACCTTCCGTGCGGGGTGCAGGGCAACCCGCGCGGCCTCCGGGTCAGTCTGCCGAGATTGCGTGGCAGTGGACACCAAAGCGATTTTAATGCGGATTGTGGCCCCGGCTGGCAGGCCGGGATGACGCAGGCAAGGTGCCTGCGCGCCAGGGACAAGAAGCCCCACTGCCATGCGGGCTCGCGGGGCACG
>CAZEJB010000006.1:0-129964 GCA_964512635.1 uncultured Planctomycetales bacterium
CTTTGTGTCTTTGTGTCTTTGTGGTTCAGACTTCATGCGTTGTACGCCGCTGAACCGAGGGAGGATCAGGAATTCGACCACCAAGGCACAAAGACACTAAGAAAGCCAGGAAAGAGAGACATGCCCTCAGTGACGCATAGCTCAGAGGCAATCGATACAGTATGAATGGCTGATCCAGACAGCTAATCATGGCTGCCCGGCAGGGGCTGCTCATAGCGCGCGCCGCGCAGCAGGCGCATGATCCAGCCGGCATAAGGCACGCCGCTGGCCTCCAGCGCGCGGCACTCGGCTTCGATGTCGTAGTCCACGCGGCGGATGCTGGGCACGCCATCCTCGACCAGCAGATATGAGGCGCGCGGGTCGCCGTCGAAGGGCTGGCCGACGCTGCCGCAGTTGACCAGCGCGAAGCCGGCGAGCGGGCGGATGAAGGGCTGGTGCAGGTGGCCGAAGGCCACCAGCGGGCTGTCCAGCCCGCCGTAGCACTCGGCGAGCTGCGCAGCGTCCGCATCTGGCGGCGGCGAATCCCAGCAGCTGGCCGGGCTGGCATGCACAAGCGCCAGGCCGGGCTCGCGGTGGATCAAAGGCTGGGCATTCAGCCAGTCCAGATGTGCCGGGGTCAGCCGCGCTCTGGTGGCATCCGCAATCTCCAGCAGCACGGACTTCATCGCGCCAAGCTGTGGTGTGCGCTGGGCAAAGTCCAGCAGGCTCTGGGGCCGGGAGAGCATTTCATCGGTGTTGCCCAGCACGCCCGGCAGGCCCAGAGCGATGATGCGGTCCAGCACCTCCGCCGGCCGCGCGCCAGGCGCGGCCAGGTCGCCGCCGTGCAGCACGAGATCGGGTGAGACTGACTGCAGGTCGGCCAGCACCGCCTCGAAGGCCGTGAGGTTGCCATGGATGTCGCTGACGACAGCAATTCGCATCTGCTCTTTCCGGCGCGCAATCTGATTCAGCCCGCCTGCGCAGGGTGATTATGGCAGGCGCGCTGCAGACCGGCGAGCCGGGTCAGCTAGTCAGGCGCGTGGCTGCGGATCGAATCGATCCGCGGGACATGGAAATCGATCTCGGCGTGGGCCGCCGCTTCTTCGCGCTGCGCCAGCAGTTGTTCCAGGCTGGCGTCGATCAGGCCCAGCGCCTGCAGGCGCGGCCACATCCGGCGGCGCAGCTCGTTGAACTGCGATGGCAGGGTGTAGACGTTCAGGGTCTCGACGATGTCCTGGCGCTCGACCCTGCCATTCAGGATCAGATGCAGCAGGTTGATGCGCTGCCAGGCGGCCTGGGGAAACTTGCTGTGCGGGTGAATCGTCTCGTGCTCGAAGCAGAGGTCCATCAGCTCGCTGTTGCCCGTGTCGAAGGCCAGTACGCTTAAGGGATGCCAGATCTGGTGGTCCTGGTATTCCTCGGGCAGCGCGTCGATCATGGCCCTGATCGCCGCCGTGCTCAGCGGCTCATCGAGGTCCTTGAAGCCGACCAGCAGCACGGCTAGTCGGGCATAGTCGCGGCTGACCCGCCCGGCGGGGGTCAGCGGCTCGCGCGCCAGCTCCGCGAGCGCCAGCGACAGCACCTCACGCTGCTGCCCATGGTCATCCAGCGGCCGGTTGCGCGCCCGCAGGTTATGCAGCAGGAAGCAGCAGCGGTAGTAGACCGCCTCCCAGAGCTCGGCGGGATCGGCATCCTCGGGAAGCTCTGTGCCCGCCGGCGCGCGGCCCGCGCCAAGCGCGTCGAGGGTCGCGCTGAGCCAGTTCTCAAAGAGCGGCAGCGCCTTGGCATCCTCCCCCGCGTGCTGGAGCTTGAGAAAGCCGTTGACCTGCGGGTAGAGGAAGTCGTAGAACTGCTGTCGCGTGAGTGGCACGCAGTGATTATTGCAGGCGGATGGCAGAGAACGCCGGTTTAGCCAGCAACTGCTTGAGCTCTTCTGATCTTTGAGCACCTGGCCGATAAGACTCTTTGCGATGATTTGCAAAGCGTCCATGAATGCCGGCTAAAGCCGGCGGTCCGACTTGGGGACCTTCCCTACCCCGCTGCGGCGGCCTTGCTGGCCACGCCCTTGACGGTGCCCATCAGCGCGCGGGCGATGACGATGCGCTGCATCTCCTGGGTGCCCTCGTAGATCTGCGTGATCTTGGCGTCGCGGAAATAGCGCTCGGCCGGGAAGTCGGTGGTGTAGCCATAGCCGCCGAGGATCTGCACCGCACGGTCGGCGACCCAGACGGCGGTGTCGCCGGCGTAGAGCTTGGCCATGGAGCTTTCCTTGGTGTGCACCGCGCCCTGGTCCTTCATCCAGGCGGCGCGGTAGACCAGCAGCCGGGCGGCGTCGATGCGCGTGGCCATGTCGGCGAGGTAGTTGCCGATGGTCTGGTGCTCGATGATCTTGCGACCGAAGGTCTCGCGCTGCTGGGCGTACTGCAGGGCGAAATCGAAGGCGCCCTGGGCGATGCCAAGCGCCTGGGCGGCGATGCCGATGCGGCTGACATCCAGCGCGTTGAAGGCCACCTTGAGGCCGCCGCCGGCCGGGCCCATCAGCATGTCGCCGGGGATCTTCACATCCTGCAGCACGATCTCGGCGGTATCCGACGCGCGGATGCCCATCTTGTCTTCCAGCTTGGAGACTGACAGGCCGGGGGTATCGCGCGGCACGATGAAGGCGCTGACCTGCTCGCTCTTGCGCGGGTTCTCGGGATGGCTGCGGGCGAAGATGATGTAGACGCTGGCGATGGCGCCGTTGGTGACCCAGAGCTTGGTGCCGTTCAGCACCCAGCCGCCGCTGCCGTCGGGCTTCGCCTCGCAGCTCATCGCCGCGGCGTCGGAGCCGCTGCCGGCCTCGGAGAGGCTGTAGGCCGCGATCCACTCGCCGGAGGCCATTTTGCTGCCGACGAGCTGCTTCTGCTCCTCGGTGCCCCAGTTCATCAGGGTCTTGCCGGTCAGGCCGCTGTGGACCGCCATGCAGACGCCGAAGGAAGCGTCGCAGCGCGAGAGCTCCTCGATGACGATGGCCTCGGAGATGCCGTCTAGCGGGGTGCCGCCATAGGCCTCTTCGATGGTCATGCCGGGGAAGCCCAGCTCGCTCCACTTGGCCCACTTGTCTTTCGGGAAGGTCTTGCTCTTGTCGCGCTCCAGCGCGCCGGGCATCAGCTCGGTCTCGGCAAACTCGCGCACCGTCTGGCGTACCATTTCCTGCTCTTCAGTGGGGGCGAAAAACATCGCGGGCCTCCTGGGGTTGACCGCTCAATTTTAGCCTGCGCGGGGCCAGTGCAGCAGATGGCGTGATGTTACCCAATGATACTTGTGAGGCGGGCAGCTCAGGGATAGGCTGTCGTATCAGACACAGCTGAAGGGGCGGGCATCTTCGGCCCGGCCTTCGCCTGAGGAGAATTGAGATGAGAAGCCGCAACAATGCTCTACCCGGCCTTGCGCGCCGGATGAACCAACTCTGGCTCCAGACTTTGAGCATCTGCCTGACAGCCGTGTTCTTCACCGCCTGCACTGGTACGCGAAGGGAGCTGCCATCGGACCTGGATCTGACTGCTGCGCCGGGCGGGCCCGCCACAGGCAGCCTGGGGGCGGATACGCAGGCAACAGGCCCGGCGCAATTCCCGCTGAGTCTGCCGGTGGACCATGCCCAGCCCTGGGACGGGCAAGTACAGCGCGGCGCAAGCGACTTTGACGCCGACAGCGTCTGGGTTCCCGGCAGCGATTACCTGCAGGCCCGCGGCCTGTTCGAAGGCAAGGCCGGCGATCCGTCGGTGCTGGAGATTGACAGCACGCCGGCGGGAGGGACTAACCCACTGAGCTATGCCCTTTACCGTCTGCCGATGGCGGGTGCAGAGCCCGGCGCGATCAGCCTTGACGTGAACCTCAGCGCGGCTGCGCAGAGCCCGGCAGCGGGCTCCGGCGATGACGCGGGACTGGTCTACTGGGTTGGCGTGGCCAACTATGCCAGTGCGCGCTGGGAGTGGCACGGCCCGATGACGGATTCAGCCGTGCGCGTTGCGACCGCTGCCGCAGTGAAGGGCGGCGCGAGTTATCTCAGCGAACTTGGAAATGCCTTTGTAGCTGTAGTCAGCTATGACGGGCCGTACATCGAGGTACTTGGCCTCGGGGCAGCACCGTATGACAGCAGCGATAACCTGGCGCCGGAGCAGGTGGCCTTCAGTGCCCTGAACGACAGGCCCGGCGGGCTCGATTATTTCTATGGGCGGCTGGAAGACAGCAGCATTGCTGGCTATCAGGTCTACTACAGCAAGCAGCCTTTCACCGCTGCATCCAAAGGCAGTGCCAGGCGCCTGGCCTGGCTGGACAACAGCAGCGTTATAGCGCCGGTGGACCAGGGCCTGGTCAGTTTCCCGGCACAGGGCTCGCTTTATGTCGCGGTTGCTGCCGTGGACCTGGGAGGGAATGAGGGCCCCCTGTCAGCAGTGCGGCAGGCGCAGGCCGGCAGCGGATCCAATGTGAGGTTGCTGCTCAGCGTTGACAGCGCGGAAGGCCTGGTGAACAGCAACTCGGAGCTACAGATCAGCTTTGACCCGCCGCTGAGCGCAGTGGAAGATGAGCTGGGCGAGGCAGTCATCCTGGCCTTCGACCTCGACGGTGACGGCAGCGTTGATGCTGAGGGCCTCGGCGGCGGAACCAGCAGCATCAACCTTGACACCGGCAAAACCGGAATTCTGAGGCCCAGGGCCTATGCCTATGCCAGCGGTGGCGAATACGTTGCTCATGGCAGCGTGAGCCTCTTCATCAGCAGTAATGCTGCGCCGCATGCGGTGCTGAATGCGGACCAGACCCGCCTGTTGCTGACGCCAGACAAGAACGCTGCCCTGGGCACTGTTAAGTTCGACATGTCCGCCAGCAGCGACCCCGACAACAGCTATGACGAGCTGGACTTCAGCCTGGACCACGACGGCGATGGCGTCTTTGAAGCGATCAGCGGCAGCCAGCTTAAGAGCGTCGTCTATTCGCAGCCCGGGCCATGGCTTTGCAGCCTGAAGGCGACAGACCCGGCCGGCTACAGCACCAGCGCCAGCGTGATGATCCAGGCGCGAATGCTGAGCAGCTTTGAGGCCTCGAAGGGCGCGCTCACCGCTGAAACCAGCAACAAGCTTTGTCTCGCGAAGGAGCAAAGCAGCGGGACCATGGCGATGTTCTTCTATGAGGGCAGCACGATCTATTGCGTGCGTTCCGTTGATGCGAGCGGAACCGCCTGGGGCAGCCCGGAAGTGGCAGCAAGTGATGTATTCCTCCCAGGACGGATTTCCGCGCTTGGCCTGAACGGACGCTTCCTGCTTGTCTATCAGGATCACAGCAGCGAGACCCTGATGGCCTGCCGCACGTCCGGCGTTTATGGCAGCTGGTCCAGTTCGGCGACAATCGCCGACACCGGTAACGCCAATGAGACCGGCCTGATCTGCAGCGCTGCCATGATCGGCGGCGTGCCTGTGGTGGCCTACTTCGAGGAAGAAGGAGACGGACAGCACAAGCTGCTCTACCGCCCGGCCAGTGACAATCAGGCCAACGCCTGGGGCGGCGCGGCAGCCGTACAGGTTGACGTGGCCAACCTTGATCCAGGCACCGCTGATAACTGTCTGGTGCTGCTGGAAGTGGGTGGCGAACCGGCTGTGTTCTATGTCAGTGATGGCGAGCTGAGCTATGAACGCCGCGGAAAGTTACTGGATATCCCGAACTGGAGCTCCAGCGGGGCGCTGCTTGACGCAACTGAAAGCATCCACACAAGCGGGTTGGCTGCGGCGATCATCGGCGGCAACCCCGCGGTTGCCTACAGCCGCTTTGACAGCAGTAAGACCGTGTTCATGCGTGCCGAGGACGCGACGGGATTTGCCTGGGCGGAGCCAGTCGTGTTTAACGCGAGCGGCAGCCAGTCGCTTGCTCTGCTTTCCCTGCCGGACGGGCGGGCGGCGCTTTACAGTATCAGCAATAGTGCGGACGCGAGCCTGCGCTTCAACCTGAGCCTGGACAACAGCGCGAGCAGTTGGACCGGCTTTGGATACATCCGCAGCGGTGGCTGCGGCGATGACTGCGCGGCCCTGCTTGGCAGTCTGGGCCAGCCCATCGCGGCCAGCTTCAGCTACTCACCCAACAGCAGCACCTGGTACGACCTGAACTGCGTCAGGCCTGTGTACTAGCGTCCGGTACGATGCAGGCGGACCTTGCGCCAGGCCGGCAAGAAACGTCCGCAGCTCTCAGGGCGCCCAGATGTAGTTGAGGCTGCCGGCGCTGTAGTCCAGGTACGCAATGCCCGGCTGTTCGTCGTAGATGTCGGCGGCAATGCTGCAGCCCGTGCCGATATCCCCGCTGAAATCCAGCAGCTCGGGGGCGTTCCAGTTTGTAGCGTCCGAGATCTTGGACCGGACCAGCTTGAGGTTATCGTTATCGGCATCGTAGTAGCAGACCATCGGAATCCCGTTGATCAGCGCCATGCCGCTGTCCCAGCCCAGGCTGTCACCGGCATCCAGCACGAGCGGAGCGGCCCAGGTGCTGCCATTGGGACTGGTGGCGTTAATCACTCGCAGATGCCCCAGGTAGCGATAGCTGACCGAGGGTCTTGAGTTCAGCTTGTCAATCAGAACGATATCGCCCAGGCCGATGAACTCGTTCCCCCCGGTGTCCAGCAGGATCCGGTCGCCCCATTGCACGCCCTTGGAGTCCTCCGCGCGGGTGTAGTACAGCTGGGTGAAGCTTGATTCAGTATAAGCGACTGCCGGGCGCCCGTTGACAATTGCCAGCGAGCAATACTGTCCGCCATCGATAGGGGCGGATTCATTAATCAGACGAGCTGTATCCGGCCAGTCCTCACCGAGCGGATCAATAGCCCTTTTGTAACGTAGCTCTCTAACGCCATTCGACACAGAGGTGTAGGCGATGGCGGCCCGTCCATCAACCTGGGCCAGGGAGCAGAACTGACCCTCATCCGCATCAACAAGCTCCGGAAGGTCAAGCGGTGCGTCCCAGCTTGATCCGTTGAAATCAAGCGCGCGGATGAACATCAGATTGTCATCCGTGTCGTTGTAGTAGGCAATGCAGGGATTGCCGTTAATGACCTTCAGGTCGCAGTAAAGGCCGGTCCGGCCGTTGCTGTCGAGAACCTGCACCGCGCCCCAGCTTGCGCCAAGTGGGTCGTTGGCGTGGACAAAGCACAAGTCCTTGCCCGTCGACTCGTAGTAGGCGATCGCCGGCGTGTTGTTCACCATGGCCAGTGAGGTATAGGTTGACGGCGTCCCGCTGGATGTAACCGTCACCGGGCCTGTACCGACGTTGACCTTGCAGGATGCCTCGCTCTGGTTGTTGGCCCCGTCAGTCACCCGCACTCGAACAAATCCTCTCCAGGGCGTGCTGAAGGTATGGAAAATGTCCGGGTCAGTGCCGGAATCCAGTTCGAAGATGTTGTCACCGTTACGGTCCCATTCGTACTTGACGATGCTGTCCCCGCTGTCGCCGCCCGCATTGCTGGCGCTGGCGTCCAGATACACCGTGAATGGTGGCGCGGCCTTGTGCGCCTCGATCGGTGTGAGCACGGCGGCCGGCGGCGCATTCGACGGATCAAATACGCTGATCGTGACCTGTGCCGTGGCCTGGTTGCCGCCGGCGTCGGTAACACGCACCTTCGTACCGAACTGGCCGGCCGAGGTGAACGTATGGCTGAAGGTCGAATCGCTGGCCGAGTCTTCATCGTATGCGCCGCGGCCGTCCCAGTCCCACTCGTAGAGGATGATCTGATCGCCATCCAGTCCACCGTTGCTGGCGCTGGCATCGAAGTTGACCGTCAGCGGGAATTCGCCGGAGTAGGTATCGGCTTCTAGCGCAGCCACTGGTGGCACGCCGCCGGTACTGATGTTCATTTCGCAGCTGTCTGAAGCTTTCTGGCCGGTACTGTCGCTGACGAAGACCGTGATGGTCCAGGCACCGGCGCTGAAGTTGAAGCTCTGCGAGGCCTCCGGCCCGGCGAGGTCGATGTTGCCGTCGCCGTCGAGGTCCCACTCGTAGAGCACGATGCTGTCGCCGATATCGCCGCCCGCATCGCTCTGCGAAGCATCCAGCTCGGCAAAGTACGGCGCCTCGCCGGTGACACTTTCCGGGGTCAGGATGGCATTTGGCGGAACATTTCCAGTGATGTCAAGATGCAGGCTCAGGCCTTCAACAGAGGCGAGACTGCCCTTATCGCAGAGTACAGCGCAGTACAGCTTGCTGGCCGACGAGAGGTAGTCGGTGCCATTGCCGGTCGGCAGGCTAATCGTGTCAAAGGCATCGCCAGAATCGAAAGCCCCATGCCACTCCCAGGTGCCCTTCGCAAAATTGGATAAGGCGATCCAGCACTTGCTGTCACCCGGAACATCCAGCTCCAGATCCAGTCCCAGGATGTCAAGCTCGCCGCCGGCATAAAAGCCGTAGACCGCCCACTCGGCTTGTGAGCCGCCGTTGGGGCCAGCAGCAGTTGCGTCGATCAGGCATGTGTCACCGGACGCCACAGCGCCGCTGCTGAGCTGAGTTGCCCCGGCGCCATCCTGGACCAGATCCTGTAGAGCGCTTGCAAGGTGGAGCTGATCCAGAACCGGCAAGGCCGGAAGTTCTGCCTGGGCTGGATGGAGTTTCTGTTGTTCTGAGACATTGGCACCGTTGTCATTCTCAGCTGCCGGCACAGGGGAAGAGCTGGTTCGTTGCCCGGCGCAGCCTGACAATGTGAAGATCAACAACAATGCAATGATCCTGGTCGCAACTATACTGGCACAGCCCGTGCGCGTTGGCTGCTGGTTCATGGGTTCCTCCTGGACTCAGGCGGCTGGCCTGCATCCCAAAACTCTACCCATCCTGTCTTGCTTCCGATAGTACGTGATATGCAATGTATCAACAACAAACCGGTCATTTCTCAGCGCGGCCTGGATAATCCAAACGGCCCCGGATCTGACCATACCACTGCCGCTGGTACCTGAAATGCGCTTCGAAGATACAGTTGCCCTGAACCGTCAAACACTGAGCAGGCGTCTAGGTCAGCTTGGCCTGACCCAGTCTGCGCTGGCGGAAGATATTGGTGTAAGCCGCCTGACAGTCGGACGCTGGCTCAGCGGCAGGGTCGAGCGCATCAGCCGCAGCAATCTCGAACGGTTGAGTCAGCGACTTGCCTGCAGCGTTGAGGAGCTGACAGAAGTTGACACGCACGGCCGTGGTCCGCGGCAAGAAGATCGGGAGCAGGCCGCCCGGATGATTGTCAGTCGAGAGGTACTTGACCTGTTTACTGCTTCGGGCCAGATAGCAAAGTACGAACAACTGCTCCGGGCGGTGGCTCACCCCAGTATCGACTACCAGGAGCTCCTGGACCTGTATGTCATGCTGACCTTTGTTGCCGCTAAGCGTGGCGACATGCCGAGGACGAGGCGCTATGCCCGGCTCAAGCAAAGATTTGCAGAGCAGTGCGGCGATATCGAGATGCAGTTGGAGGCCCGGATGAATCTGGCGGTCAGTGAGGCCGTTTTGGGGCGACTGCGTCCCGCGCGGGAGCAGCTGCACGGTCTGTTGGCCATGGCTGAGAGCCTTAATGCAGCTGAGGTGCTTCCTGTTGCCCTGATAAACCTCATCCTGATCAACAGAGTGCTGGCTTTTCCCCGCCGTGCAGCGATACACAGCGTTCACGTGCTTCACGTACTGGCATCGCTGCCACTCCACAGCTTTGACCTCGGAGCAGCCTACAGCAACATTTCGCGGCTGCTGTTGGAGAGTGGCAGACTTTCGGAGGCGCGTGAGTTTCTAAATGCGGCGCGACCGCTTCTGCAACAACGCTTGACACCGCACGAGCTGGCTGAACTGGAGCTGTACTCAGTAGCATTGAACTGCCTGGCTGCTAAGACTGATGTTCCGGACGCGGAAATACTGCGCCTGAACGAACTCATGCTTGTCGCGCCGCAGGTCAATGCAGGAAGCTTATTCTGGGCGGCACTGATACTGCGCCGGCAGGGGAGCTTCGCCGCCGCTGGCAGGCTGATCGAGAGTATGCTGGGCTCAGGGGCCACAGGTGAGACTGACCGGGCTTTCCTGCTCCGTGAGCAGGCCCGGCTCTTCGTAGCGATGAGGCAGCCAGAACTCGCCCTTGAGGCCATTGAGGCCTCAAACAGCGCCTTTGCGCGTCTCGGGATATCAGGCCGCATAGACGCAGACCCGGGCACGGAGGCGGACGGGGTCTTTGTACTGCCTGTGGCAATGGTTGGGCGGTTGACCCGTCTGCTTCCGCCGGCCAGTTGCTGAGAATTGTCAGTCAGCACACTTCTGCTCAGCGAACGTGTTACCCAATGTTCATTGACCCGGATCGCCTGAGCAGGTAGTTTATTCACGGCAGCAGCGCGGCCGCAAGGCAGCGCGCTGGAGCGCCGGAAGCGGTTACCGACTGAAATGTCACACATGAACTCAGCTGCGCATGACGGGGTCGCCAGACTGGCGGCGGCGGCGCTCAGCGCGCGCGTTGCCCTGGCCGGCCATCCGGCTGCGGCTGCTGGAATGCCGAGCGCGGTGCGCACAGACGATCAGGCATCCCCAACCCCGTCAAACGGATTCCCCCCCGTTTGGCCAGTTGCGGCGGGCCGGCCCGACCGGTCCGCCGCAGTTTCATCCTCCCGGCCTGCCGACAGGTCCGGGACTGAACAGGTTTTCTCTCTATCACAGCGGCAAGTCAGGACCGGGGACTTCCAACCGGTTCCCCGGTCCTGGCACCTCCACTTTGCCGCGCTGAGCGATTAACGGGTTTTCTCTATTCACAGCGGCAAGCCGGGACAGGCGCAAGTCTGTCCCGGCAACCTGTCTTCCTGCACTTTCCTGCAAGCGTTGGTCTGCATACTTCACCAGCGGCTGGCGCCGGCAGCTTGGCTTGCGGCCCAGGCGGGCCTATACTTTGCACAGTGCACAAACAGGACACCGCCACGCTGAACCAGCACGCTCTGGCCGAGCGCCTGCGTGAGCTGCAGCTTAAGCAGTGGTGGGTTGCCAGGCAGATAGGTGTTACGCCCCTGACGGTCAACCGCTGGCTGACCGGCAAGGTCCGGCGTATCGGGCGCGACAATCTTGTGCGGCTGGCCGAGATACTCAAGTGCGACGAAGGGCTGCTGGTGATCAGCGATGAGGCGGACCTGCTGGCGACCCAGGTTGAGCAGACCGAAGCCGCGCACCTGCTGACCAGCCGTGAAAGCCAGAGCCTGTTTATCGCCAGCAAGAAATATGACGTTTACGAGCAGCTGCTTAAGGCCGTCATGCACCCTAACATGAAGGCCCAGCAGCTGGCGGAGATTTATGCCCGGCTGAGTACCGCCGCGGCCGGCCAGGGAAAGCTGGAGCAGCTGCGCAGCTATGCGCGGGCCGGTCTTGAGTATGCAGTCCGAGCCGGCGATACAGATACTGAATTCCTGATCCGCAACAACCTGATTGCCTGCGAGGGCCAAAGCGGCAACCTGGCCAAGAGCATCAGCGGGCTGCGCGATCTGGCCAGCGCCGCCGAAAGCGTTGGCAACACCCGGGCCCGGGTGATCGCTTTGATGAACCTGCTGTATGCCCTGAGACTGAGCGGACGTCTTGCCGAGGCGGTACGCTTCGCCAATGAAGTCATTGCCTACCTTAACCATAGTGAGGAGCCGCGCCTGCAGGGCAACTCGCTGAGCAACTGCTCGCTGCTGGCGCTGGACCTTGGCCGCTATGACCTGGCCGCCAAGCTGCGGATGGAGGCAGAGCGACGCGGCGGGACCGTTGCCGATACAACCCGTGATGCGATTGCGATGAGCTTTACACTGCTGTGCCGCAGTCTTGACGGCAGCCCGGTCGACCTTGAGCTTCTGCGCAGCAAGCTGCCCACCATCATGGCTCAGCCGCTGAGCGATGGCTTTGGCACCTGGTCGGTGACGATCCTGCGCCGGGCCGGGCAGCTTGACGAAGCCGCGGAACTGCTTGAGCGGGTGGCAGGGCGTGAACCGCGGCCGGCCTACGACGAGCCCTTCGTGCTTGAAGAGCGCGCGCGCCTCGAGCTGGCGCGCGGCAGGGTTGATGCGGCCCGAAAAGTGCGCGGACAGGCGAACGAGGCTCTGCGCCGGCTGGGCATGCAGGGGCGCGTCTGCGAGGATCCCGGCGCCGAGCCCGGGCAGCAGATAAAGCCGCCGGCCCGGCTGAAACTCAGCGAACCCTGGAACGACAGCTCAAGTATCTGGCGCTTGTGACTATACTCTGCCGGTGCCGAAGATCGACACTGTTTCCATCAATCCACACGCCCTCGCCGAGCAGCTGCGCAGCCAGCAGCTCAAGCAGTGGTGGGTCGCGCGGCAGATCGGCGTGACTCCGCTGACCGTAAACCGCTGGCTGACCGGCAAAGTGCGGCGCATCAGCCCGGAGAATCTAAAACGCCTCAGCGGCCTTCTGGGCTGTGAACCGGGGGCGCTGAGCCTGCACGATGAAAGCGAGGCGCGGGCGACCCAGGTTGAGCAAAGCAGGGCATCCAGGCTGCTGGTTTCCAACGAAAGCCAGGACATGTTTCTGCAGGCCGGCCATCTGGAGACCTATGAGCGTCTGATCAAGGCCGTTATGCACCCCAACCTGTCGCTGAGCGACCTGCTTGAAATCTATACGCTGTTGACAATGGTGGCGGGCCTGCGTGGCGACTTTGAGCGCAGCCTCAGCTATGCCCGGCTGAAGCTGGACTATGCCCTGCGCTGCGGCGACGCCGAAAAGGAGCTGGAGGCGCGGATCAACCTGGCAACAGCCCAGGGAGCGCTGGGCAACCTGATCGCTTCGCACCGCGGGCTGCTGGAGCTGTTCAGCGCGGCGGAAAGCCAGGGCGCCCAGCGCAGCATGGTGGTGGCGCTGATCAACCTGACGGCGACCTTTCACCTGCTGGGGGATGTCGGTGCTTCGCTGCGCTCCGCGATCCGTGGGCTGGAGCTGCTGCAGACGGTCAGTTCCGAGCAAGGCTCCGAGCCTGATGAGCACTGGCGGATCCAGGCCAGTTCGTATATCTACTTTGCGGCGACCAGCGTAGCGCTGGAGAGCGGCGAGTTCGACCTGGTACGGCTGCTGATTCAGGCCCAGGCCCGGGCCAGCGAGATGATGCTGACCCCGATCGAGCGGGAGACGCTGGAGCAGGCCGACATGCTTTGCACCAGCCTGCAGGGCGGAGAGGTTGACCCGGCAGCCTTGGACAGGCAGGTCAGCAGCACGCGCGAGTTCGACCAGTTCGCCATCGGTGGCTCGATTTATCCCGCGGTGCTGCTGCGGCGCAGCGGCCGTGCGCCGGAGGCGCAGGCATTTCTTGACTCGATCCAGGACAAGCCCTGTTGCCAGCGCTATGAGTCGGCCTACATTGCTGAAGAGCGGGCCAGGATTAATGCCGCCGGAGGAAAGGCCGAAACGGCGCTGGATCTGCGCGAACAGGCGAATCAGATTCTGCAGAGTCTGGGCATGCTGCGGCGGATTCAGCCGGATCCGGCTCTGGAGTTCGGCTCGCAGTTCCGGATGCCCGCGCGGCTGAGAACCCAGCTCCAGACGCTTGCGCGAGCCGAAATCGAGCGGCAAGGCTGAGAGAGAGCGCATTCGGCTAAATTGGACCAGCAACTGTCCGAGTTATGCGTATACTTCTGCCGTGCAAAGATTGGATACCGCGACACTGAACCACGAGGCGCTGGCCGAGCTGCTGCACGGCCGCAGCCTGAAGCAGTGGTGGGTGGCGCGCCAGATCGGGGTAGTGCCGCTGACAGTCAACCGCTGGCTGACCGGCAAGGTGCGGCGGATCAGCCTCGACAACCTGGAGCGGCTGGCCCGGCTGCTTGAGTGTTCTGCCGATACGCTGGTGCTGAAAGACAACGTGCAGGTGCGGGCAACCCAGGTGGAACAATCGCAGGCGGCGCGGATGCTGATTACGCCGGAAAGCCAGGATATGTTCGTCAAGGCCGGCCAGCTTGAGACCTATGAGCATTTGATCAAGGCGGTAATGCACCCCAACCTCGCTCTCAACACCCTGCTTGAAGTTTATTCAGTCCTGACGCTGGTGGCAGGGCTGAAGGGCGACTTCAACCGCAGCTATGAGTATGCCAAGCTGAAGCTGGACTATGCGCTGCGCTGCGGCGACGCCGACAAGGAACTGGAAGCGCGGATCAACCATGTCAGTGCGCAGGCTGCGCTGGGCAAACTGGCTGCTTCGCATCGCGGCCTGCTGGATTTGTACAGCACCGCCGAAAGCCAGGGAGCGGTGCGCAGCATGGTCCTGACCCGGATCAATCTAATCGCCACCTACCGGCTGCTTGGCCGGATGACGGCGGCTATGCGCTGCGGACTTGAAACCCTGCGCCTGCTGGAGGCCCTGCAGGCAGAGAATGACGACCAGCACCACTGGCGACAGCTGGCGGCTTCCTATGCGCTCTTTTCCATCACAACCTCGGCCCTCGAGTGCGGTGAGGACGAACTGGTACGGCTGCTGTTGAGAATTCAGCAACCCTTCATCGAGCAATTCCACACTCCAATTGAGCGGCTGACCATGGAAGCTACCGAGATGCTGCTTGATCTGCGCTCCGGGGGCAAGGTAGATCAGCAGCGGCTGGATGAGCTTGGCGCCGCCTTTCTGGAGGCCAATCAGTACGGAATTGGCGGTTCTATCCTGCCCTCTCTTTGCCTGCGTGGGAGCGGACGTTTCGAGGATGCGGCTGCTTATCTGGAGGCCGTTGAGTCAAGCCCGGGATGCGAAAAGTACGAGGCTTGCTTTGTTGCAGACGAATGGCAGCGGCTGCACCAGGCCATGGGCAACAGCCGCAAGGCCAGCAGGGCCGCAGCACGTTCCCGGGCGCTGAAGCTGGGCTTCGGCATGATCCGGGAAGCACAGGCGGACTGTGTAGAGTTTGGCCGGCAGTACACGCTGCCACCGGCCCTGGTGCGCCGGATTGCGCTGCTTGCTCCGCAGGTTATCGGGCAGGTTCTGGCGAAGCGCAGCACGGGATAAGCGGCAGCACTCAGAACATTACTATACTGATTGCCTTGCATAAGCAGGACACCGCCACTTTGAACCAGGAGGCACTTGCCGCGCGCATGCATAAGCTTGGCGCGAAGCAGGCCTGGCTGGCGCTGGCCATAAATGTCACCCCTCTGACCGTCAACCGCTGGATGACCGGCAAGGTCAAGCGCATCAGCCGTGACAACCTGGCCCGACTGGCTGAGGCGCTTAAATGCGATCCCGACAGTCTGGTCTTCGCCGACGAGACTGATGTGGTGGCGACCGAGCTGGAGCAGTCGGCTGCGGCCCGGCTGCTGGTCAGGCGCGAGAATCAGGAGCTGTTCATCAAGGCCGGGCAGATGGAGAGCTACGAACGTCTGATCAAGGCAGTGGTGCATCCGCGTCTGCCACTTTCAGACCTGGCGGACATCTACAGCTCGCTGACCTTTGCCGCCGCCAAGCAGGGCAAGCTGGAGGATATCCGGCGCTACGCCCGGATGAAGCTGGAGTATGCCCAGCGCATCGGCGACGGCGCCCGCGAGCTGGGGGCACGCACGCACCTGGTTCTGGTTGACGCTGAGGAAGGCAAGCTGCTAAAGGCACGCCGCGGTCTGCTGGACCTGCTTTCTTCTGCGGAGAGTCAGGGGCTGACCAAGGGAACGAGCATTCCAATGATCAACCTGATCCAGGTCTACCGCCTGCTGGGAGATCCGCGCCGCGCCTGCGCCTATACCATCAGGGTCTTCCGCTATCTGAGCGGGCGGCCGGATACATCCTGGCCCCGCGCCTATGCCTGCGGGAACATGGCGCTGGTGGCGGCTGATACCGGCAGGTTCCGTCTGGCCCGCAAGCTCAAGCAGGCCGAAGCGCAGCTCAGCCGCGTGCAGTCGCCGCACGAGCGCTGTGAAGGTTCGCTGTTCAAGCTGGCAATGCTCAGCCTCGGCGGTGGCGACGAAGGGCGGGAGAACCTTGAGGCCCTGGTCAAAACCTATCTCGGCTCCACGAAGTTTGGCGATGGCCATGCAGCCTGGCCCGCGCTGATCTGGCGACGCCGGGGCGGTTTGAAACAGGCGATGGACTACCTTGATGCCTTGGACACGCACAGCGCCTGCGGGGTTTACGAGCGGCCCTTCATCCTGCGCGAGCGAGCGCGCCTGCTGGCTGCGCTGGAGGACCACCATGCTGCAGACGAAGTGCTGCAGGAGGCGAATGAGCTGTTTCGCAATCTGGCCATGCGCCGCCGCTGCGAAGACGATCCGGCCGCCGAGTTTGGAAGCCAGCTCAAGCTGAGCCCGCGCAGCGCGAGTGAGGTTGTAAACCTGCTGCCGGCAGTTTTGACCTGATACAGAGCTGTCTATACTGTTGTCCCGTGCTGAAACAGAACACTGTCGCCCTAAACCAGCTAGCCCTGGCCGAGCGACTGCGCGAACAGGACCTGAAACAGTACTGGGTGGCGCGTCAGATTGGCGTGACACCTCTGACAGTCAACCGCTGGCTGACCGGTAAGGTGCGACGCATTTCCCTTGATAACCTGGAGCGACTGGCTGAACTGTTGAAGTGCACGCAGGAGAGCCTGATCCTGCACAATGAGTTGCAATCCCAGGCCACGCAGGCCGAACAGTCACAGGCCGCGCGCCTGCTGGTCAGCCGCGAAACGCAGGCCCTGTTTGTCGCCCAAAGCCAGTTTTCCAGTTATGAGAGCCTGCTGCGCGCAGTTATGCACCCCAACCTGCCGCTGCGGGATCTGCTGGCGACCTATAGCAGCCTGACCATGGCTGCCGCCGAACAGGGACGCTTCGAGCAGGCGCGCAGCTATGGCCAGGCGCGGCTGGAGCTGGCGGCGCGGGCAGGGGATTTATCCAATGAACTTGAAGCAAGGCTGAACTTGCTGACCATTGACGGCGCCGACGGTCAGATCCTGCGGGCGCGCAAGGGCATCGAAGACCTTGTGCAGGATGCCCGCTGGCTGCCTGATTTTCGCGGCTTTGGTATGGCCCTGATGAACCTGTACTACATCTATTACCTGCAGGGCGAGCTTGACCCGGCGGTCAGGATGCTGCGCCGGGCCCTGGCCCAGTGCGCGCTGCAATACTGGCTGCAGATCCGAGATTCTCTGTTCCTTCAGGGCTGCCTGATGGCGCTGGAGATCGGTGAGCTCGAACTCGCCGAGCGCTGCCGGCAACTGAGCCTGAATGTCCGCCAGCTGACCCTGTCGCGGGACCAGCGTCTGGTGCTGAACATGCTGGGGCATCTGATCGCTTCGCTGCGCGGGCATCCGCCGGATATGCCGGCCATCGATCAGCTGCTGGCTGACTTCGCGGCCGCCGAGACCCACGACGAGCTCAGCCTGCACATTCCGGCAGCAGTGCTGCGGCAGGCCGGCAGGCTCGAGGAGGCCGGCGACTACCTGCGGCAGGTCAGCCGCAGGAAACAGGGCCGGGCCTATGACGCCCCCTTTCTGCAGGCGGAAAGCGCGCGGCTGGCCCAGGCGCGCGGGCATGCTGTGCGCGCCGCCAAGATGGCCGCCAAGTCGCGCCAGTCCTGCCTTGAACTGTGCCTGGATGCCCGGGCAAAGGCCGACCCGCTCAAGGATTTGGGAGGCATCAAGATCAGCGCCGCGGGGCGCCGCCTGCTGTTCGAACTGGTCGCGCAGGAAGAGGATCTGCTGGCCCGCACTGGTCCCGGGCCTGCCGGCTGACCGGCATTCTGAAAGAGTGCAGGGGCCGCTGGGCCCCTTGGGTGTACAATCCGCCGCATGATCCTCTCCGAACGCCTCGCCCAGCTTGGCCTGAGCATGCCCAAACTGGCCATGCCGGTGGCCAACTATGTGCCGTACAAGATGGTGCTCGACAAGCAGGCCACCGGGATGCTCTATATCTCAGGCATGATCCCCATCGTTGACGGCAAGCTGGTGCACAGCGGCAAGGTCGGCGTGGACGTCTCCATCGAGCAAGCCATCGAGTGCGCGCGCATTTGCACGCTGAACGGCCTGGCCTGGGTTAATGAGGCCCTGGTCGGCGACATGAGCAGGATCTGGGAGGTCGTGAAGGTGCAGGTCTTTGTGGCCAGCAGCCTTGACTTCCACGATCAGCCGCGGGTAGCGAACGGCTGCTCCGATCTGATCGTCGAGATCTTCGGCGAGCGCGGCAAGCATGCCCGTGCGGCCGTCGGCGTGGCGGTGCTGCCGCTTAACGCGCCGGTTGAAATCGACTTCATTATCTCTGTTCAGTAGTCCCGGGCATTAACTGCGACGGGCCTGAACGGGTGAAATGTATACTGTTGCTTTCCACTGTTGACGAGGGTTGAATGTACCGGATTTATCTCTGGGTTGCGGCACTGACTGCTGTCTGCGCCGCGCTGATGTTCAGCGCCTGCCTCAGCCAGGCCCAGCCCCACGCGCCATTTGCAATTGCCTACAACTTTGATACCAGCGGCTATCTTGAGACCTGCGGCTGCTCAGCGCATCAGCTTGGCGGCCTGGGCCGCCGCGCGACAAAGCTTGATGAGCTGCGCCAGAAGCAGCCGGTGCTGGCGCTGGAAGGCGCGCACATCGTCGCCGACAAGGGCGGCTTCCAGCTTTTCAAGGGCCAGATCATCATCGCCAGCCTCAACGCGATGGGCTACAGCGGCATGCAGATCGGCGTGCGCGAGGCCCAGCAGGGCAAGGGCGACCTGGCCAAGCTGGTGGAGGGGGCGACCTTCCCCTGCTTCAGCGCCAACCTGCTGATCGACGGCAAGCCCTGGGAGACCGGCAGCTTTGTCACCGAGATCGCCGGCAACAAGATCGGGGTGACCGGCGTGACCCAGCCGGAGATGACCCGCGACCTGGAGATGCCCGCCGAGATGGCCTTTGCCAATCCGCAGGATGCGCTTGACGGCGCGCTGGCCACGCTGGATAACCAGCAGGTCGATTGTGTGGTCGTGTTGCTTGAAGGCGGCTACGAGTGGGTCGAGCAGATCTGTGCGCAATACAGCGGGCGGGCGGATGTGTTCCTGTCCGGCAACCGCGACGAGGGCTCGGCCAAGCTGGAGTTCAAGAGCGGCCCGCCGCGGCTGAATGTCTGGGACAAGGGCCGCTTTATGGGCCTGCTGACAGTCGACCCGATCATTGGCAATGGTTCAAGCCCAACCGGCTGGAACATCGCCGGGACGACCGTGCAGCTTAATGACCAGCTTGAGGACGCTGTGGCGATCAAGCAGATCCTGGACAACGACTACAAGCCCAAGCTGAAGGACATGTTCTTTGATGTCTTCAAGGCCGACCTGCCGCAGCTTTTCATGCCGCCGGAATACTGCGCCGACTGCCACAAGCGCGAGTACGAGACCTACATGAAGACCGGCCACTCACGGGCGATGAAGACCCTGGAGGACAAGGGCCAGCTTTATAACCCCGACTGCATGAAATGCCACCTGACCTATGACTCGCGGGAAGACAAGCTCTACAGCATGGGCTGTGTTACCTGCCACACCAACATCACCGACGACCATGTCTGGCAGGCGACCGCTGATCCCAAGACGGTGGTCAAGCCTGAGACGCCGGTCACGACCTACACCCACGACTGGTGCTATCGCTGCCACGACCCCCTGAACAGTGTTGAGTTTGAAGGCCACTGGCCGCAGTACATTAACAAGGTCTTCCACGGCGGCGACATGAGCGAAGCCGAGCAGGCGGCCAAGGATATGGGCATCAACATCAAGGACCCACCGCCGGCGCATTAGTTGTAGTTCGCAGTGCTCAGTGCTCAGTGCTCAGTGGTACGTTGTCGGTGGTCAGTAAGATCCGGAGGGGCCCAGCTCGCCTGGGCCCGCGGCGAGACATGCGGCTCGATGCCAATTCTCGGCTCTAATCTCCGGATGGTGTCAGTGGCCCGGCTCGCACCGTCCCCTCCGATCACCGAGGCATCTTGGTAGATACGGGCATCGAATTGTCACCCATGCCGCGGGCCGGGGCAAGCCCGGCCCCTCCGGAAAAGCGGCGCGGTGCAGGCATGCCTGCAGCCTACAAAATTAGGCGCTTTGTGTGGCGCGGATGGACTGCAGAGTCTGCTTCTCCTGCTCCACGTCGCGGCTGAGCAGTTCAGGGTGCGGCTTGGGTGCGTTGCCGCTGAGGATATGCGCGAGCGCTTCGCGGCCGACCAGCTTCTCAAGGCGCTCATCAAGGCGCTTGATGTCCTCATCGCGATAGCCCATGGCCAGCGCGGTCTTCATCACATCCAGCTTGTCCTTCGCCAGGCTGTGGTAAATCTCCAGCGCGCGCAGGCGCTCCTGGCGGGTCAGCTTCGGCGCGGCAACAATCACCCGCGGACGGCCGAGCTGGGCCGGCGTCCAGCCGCTGCGCGTAATGCTCTTACCGATCGAGACGGCAAGGATGATCAGCGCGATTCCGATGAAGACTTCCATGAGACGAATTATATCGCCGCCTTAGTGAATTGCAAGATAAACCTTAGAAAGATCAAGGCGATTCTTCAAATTCCGCGCGAACGAGACCCCTTTAGGCAAGAGTCCAGCATTTTCAGCACGGATTCCTGAACGCCTGTTCAGGCTTTGCTGCGACGGCGCTGCTCCAGTTCCTTGCTGAGCGCCTCCAGGGTTGCGCGGTCCATCAGGTCCTCGCTGCCGAGCAGCAGCTCTTCAGTTGTGTCAGGCCGCGACGGACTGCCTGCCGGCGAAGGTACGCGGGGCACCGCCGGCGGGTCGGGTATGGTCGTCATCGAGACCTTGACCTTGACCGGCTCGAAATCGCTGCGGCCTTTGCTCTTTGACTTGCTCTTACCCAGCGGCGCGGGCTCGGCCAGCAGCTCTGACATTTTCTCAGAGCCGACCAGCATCTCCAGCCGGCGGTCGAGCTCGGCCAGCTCGTCGGTCTTATAGCCCATCGAGATGGCAGTCTTGATAATGTCCAGCTTCTCCATCGCGATCTTCTCGTAGAGGCGGCGCGATTCAGCGCGCTCGATGGTGTCGCGCTTCAGCTTCGCCCGGCTGGTCAAAAAGCTGGCGGTGATCGCCACGATGGGAATAAACAGCGCGGTCAGGGGAATAAAGACCCAGACTGTCTCCGGCTGCAGTATCTGCTGAAAGATCAAAGCCAACGCGCGGACCCTCCTGTCTTTGCAGCACCGCTGCCAAACGCCCTCACGACGGATTCGCGGATTCTAGCATTCATCCTGTCATCCGTTGGCTCCTAAGTCTGCTCCCGCCCGGCCCGAGCCCGGACTTCAGCTGCGCTCGCCGCAGGCAGATCCTGGCCCAGCAGGCTGCCAACCGCAGCCTGAGAGGCGTCGGCGGCGCTGGAAGCAGCGCCTGAGGCCGCTGCCGTTGCGGCCTGAGCAGCGTTCTGCGCATTGGCTGCAGCCTGCGCGGCATTGGGATCGGTGATCCTGATGTTCTCCACGAGCTGCAGGTACTGCTCCTCGCTCAGCATCTGACGCAGGCGGCCATCCAGTTCTTCAAGGCGCAGCTGGTCATAGCCCATGCTGAGTGCGGTTTTAATCACGTCGAGGCGTTCGCGGGTCAGGGCCAGGAGCAGGTCGCGATCGCGCTGGCGCTCGCGGTTGCGCAGCCAGACGTTCAGCGGGAAGAAAAGCACGCCGGCCATTGAGATGCTGCCGAGCGCGATCACCAGGATTTCCATTACGCCGGGGGTCACGTGCAGATTCTAACATCGCAGACTGCAGCCGCCGGGCATGAGAAGTGCAGTCCGGTCTAACGCGGACTGCGCCCCCGGACAAAGCTTGAGCGGTCGGCCTGCGTCTCCTTGCTCCACTTGCCGCCGTTAGTCTCGAGCACCTTGACCGCGCTGCTGGAGACCAGCACCCGTACCTCGATATCGCTGTCCTTGCCTTCAACTATGTCCGAAGCGTTGAAGGGCACGATGCGATAGATAAACTCCTGCGCCGGTCCGCCCTCCGGCAGGCAGTCGTCGTAATAGCGGTAGCAGATCCGCTGGGTCGGGTTCCAGCGCACCGGGCGGTGGACACTCATCGGCAGCATCGGGTTGGTGCGGTGCGGCAGCAGCACCTCCGTGCCGCGGGGCAGATCGGCCTTGCGGCGGTAGACGCGGTATCCCTGCAGCAGCGCGCCATAGTTTTCCTCGATCAGCCAGGTATCGCGGCGGTTGACCTCGCCGTCACGGTTGCCGTCGACCAGCCAGTCCCATGAATCTTCATAGGCATCCGTGGTGAAGCGGCCGTAGCGCCGGGTTATCGGCAGCAGGTCCGTCATGCTGACTTCGCCGTCATTGTTGTAGTCCCCGGTGTTGGTCTCCTCCCAGTAGAGGACG
Organism: uncultured Planctomycetales bacterium; assembly: GCA_964512635.1. Classification (GTDB taxonomy): domain Bacteria; phylum 4484-113; class 4484-113; order 4484-113; family JAFGCY01; genus JADZFO01. The sequence goes on from CAZEJB010000006.1 coordinate 22,227, forward strand.
ACATCGCAGTCGTGCGGATCGCGGCTCTCGCGCTCGCCGCTGTCGTGGTAGTACTTCGGGATTACCGGGTCGAGATAGGCTTGAATGTTGGTGGCGCGGTTGCGCGGCTTGTCCGGGGCGTGGTTCAGAAACACGGGCTTGTAATTGAATTCCCGCTCTTTGAAGACGACCTCGCAGATAACCCCCTCGGCCAGCTTCATGCCGCCGTTGATGTCCGGTCGAATGCGGCTGACCCCGACGCAGACCACTCCCGGCACATTGAGCTTGCCGAAGAAGAGCTTGTCGCCCTTGAAGCCCAGCGCCGTGCCGGTCTCGATCTGCCGCGGATGCCAGAGATCCTGGTCATAGCGGATGTAAAAGAACAGGTCCTCCACCGCCGGGGCAGCTTTGGTGTGCACCACAAGGTGGTAGTCACCGTGCTCCAGGTTCTTTCCGGTCAGCCGCAGATAGGACTGCTCCGCCGGCGCAGGATTGAGCAGGTCGTCAACTGTCCAGAGCGTAAAGCCGTCGACGCCAAGACCAGTCTTTGGATCAAAGTCATAGACCCGCAGCTTCGCCAGCTGCTCGAGCGTGGGCGGGATATCGTCCTTCAGCTCGCGCTCGGGCAGACGCTTATGTGGCACCTCGCCTGGAATAGCCTGGGTGTTGCCGGGGGTGCCGAAAGTCGGCGGGGCGGCTTCGCGCGCGCCGGGAAGGATGGCCAGTGCGGCCAGCAGCCCCAGTGTGATTGTCAGCGCACGCAACATGAATGGTGGATGACGGCCCCATTAGAGCCAATCGGGGTGAGCGCGCAGGCTTCCGCCTTCCGATGCCTTCCTGCCCGCACGCCCACCAGTATAGGAGACGTGGAAAGAGCTGCGCGTCTTCACGGCGCGGGCTGCGGATGGCAGACAACCAGCACCATGCCGCTGCTGGTGGCCCTGGAACCGACCAGCAGCGCAGGGACTTCCATTTGACAGCACCTTAGGACTTCCGCTAGACTCCTACTTGCGTATGATACGCAACTAGGAATGAGAACAGAAATAAGCCCTGAGGAAGTAGAGCTGCGCGTTGAGCACTTTAAGGACGCGGTACGCAAGGCCGGCGTCAAGCTGACGCATCAGCGACTGGAGATCTTTCGCGAGGTCGCTGCCAGCGTGGATCACCCCAGCGCCGATTCGCTTTATGAAGCGCTCAGGCCACGGTTGCCGGTGCTGTCGCTTGACACTGTCTACCGCACCCTGTGGCTGCTGCACGACCTCGGCCTGGTGAGCACGCTGGGACCGCGGCGCGAAAGCGTGCGCTTTGACGCAAATCCCCTGCCCCACCACCACTACATCTGCACGCGCTGCGGACTGGCCCGCGACTTTGAGAGCAGCGAGCTGAACATGCTTCATATCCCCGACCTGGTAACGGAATTCGGCAGCATCAACGCCACCCATGTTGAGGTCCACGGCGTTTGCAAGGGCTGTATGAGCGCCCCGGAAACGAGTTCCAAGGCCAGGCACAAGTAAATCAGGAAGTAGCTAAGGAGACGCGAAATGACTGAGCCCGGGAAGTGCCCATTCAAAGGAGCCTTTCAACACAGCGCCGGCGGCGGCACGACCAACCGCCAGTGGTGGCCCAAGCAGCTGCGGCTGGATATCCTGCATCAACATTCGTCAAAATCCGATCCGATGGGACCGGACTTTGACTATGCGGCTGAGTTTGCCAAGCTTGACTATGAGGGCCTGAAGAAGGACCTGCACGCCCTGATGACGGACTCGCAGGACTGGTGGCCCGCGGATTTTGGTCACTATGGCCCCTTCTTCATCCGCATGGCCTGGCACAGCGCCGGCACATACCGCACCGGCGACGGCCGCGGCGGAGGCGGTCGGGGGCAGCAGCGCTTCGCGCCGCTCAACTCCTGGCCTGATAACGCGAACCTCGACAAGGCCCGCCGCCTGCTCTGGCCGATCAAGCAGAAGTACGGCGACAAGATCTCCTGGGCCGACCTGATGATTCTCGCCGGTCATGTTGCCCTGGAGTCCATGGGCCTCAAGACCTATGGCTTCGCCGCCGGCCGTGCAGACGTCTGGGAGCCGGATGAAGACGTTTACTGGGGCGCAGAGGATACCTGGCTGGCCGATAAGCGCTACTCCGGCGAGCGCGAGCTGGAGAACCCTCTTGCCGCGGTCCAGATGGGCCTGATTTATGTCAACCCCGAGGGGCCCAACGGCAACCCTGACCCGCTCGCCGCCGCCCGTGACATCCGCGAGACCTTTGCCCGCATGGCGATGGATGACGAGGAGACCGTGGCGCTGATTGCCGGCGGGCACACCTTTGGCAAGGCCCACGGCGCCGGTGACGCGGCCCTGGTGGGCTGTGACCCCGAGGCCGGAGAACTGGAAGCCCAGGGCTTCGGCTGGATGAGCAAGCACGGCAGCGGTCGCGGAGCGGACGCTATCTCCGGCGGCCCTGAGGTGACCTGGACGACCCAGCCCACGAAGTGGAGCGGCGACTTCTTCAAGCACCTCTTTGGCTATGAGTGGGAGCTCGACAAGAGCCCGGCGGGTGTCAAGCAGTGGAAGCCCAAGAACCCGGAGGCCGCCGGCACTGTGCCGCACGCCCATGATGGGTCGAAGCGCATTGCCCCGGGCATGCTGACCACCGATCTCTCGCTGCGCTTTGACCCCGAATACGAGAAGATCTCGCGGCGCTTCATGGAAAACCCGGATCAGTTCGCGGAGGCCTTTGCCCGCGCCTGGTTCAAGCTGACCCACCGCGACATGGGACCCCGCGCCCGCTATCTTGGGCCGGAAGTGCCCAGCGAAGAGCTGATCTGGCAGGATCCGATCCCGGCCGTCGATCACGAGCTGATTGACGCCTGCGACATCGCGGCACTCAAGGCGCGCGTGCTGTCGGTTGGTCTGACAGTACCGGAACTGGTCGCCACAGCCTGGGCCTCAGCCTCGACCTTCCGCGGCTCCGACAAGCGCGGCGGCGCCAATGGCGCGCGCATCCGTCTGGAGCCCCAGAAGGACTGGGCGGTCAACGAGCCGGCTCAGCTGGCCAGGGTGCTGGCCAAGCTGGAGGAGATTCAGCGCGAGTTCAACGAATCACAGACGGGCGGCAAGAAGGTCTCGATAGCGGATCTGATCGTGCTGGCCGGCTGCGCTGCGGTGGAGCAGGCGGCGATGAGCGCCGGTCATGAGGTCAGCGTGCCATTCACACCCGGCCGCACGGATGCTTCCCAGGCGCAGACCGATGTGGAGTCTTTCGCGGTGCTTGAGCCGCTGGCTGATGGCTTCCGCAACTACCAGAAGCAGCAGTACAGCATTCCTTCGGAGGCGCTGCTGATCGACCGCGCGCAGCTGCTGACCCTGACCGCGCCGGAGATGACCGTGCTGGTCGGCGGCCTGCGTGTGCTGGGCGCCAGCCATGACCGCAGCAAGCATGGTGCCTTCACCAGCCGCCCGGGGGCGCTGAGCAATGACTACTTCGTGAACCTGCTGGACATGTGCTCAGAGTGGAAGCCGGCAGCCACGCCCGGCGAGTATGAGGGCTTCGACCGCAAGAGCGGCGAGTCCAAGTGGACGGCGACCCGCGTCGACCTGCTCTTCGGCGCGAACAGCCAGCTGCGCGCCATCGCGGAGGTCTATGCCAGCGCGGGTAACGAGAAGAAGATGGTGCAGGACTTCGTCAAGGCCTGGACCAAGGTGATGAACCTGGACCGGTTTGATCTGCGCAAGTAGCGCCTGACACAGCCGCAATTAGATAAGTTAACAACCTGCCAAGGCAAGCAATGGCCGGCCCGGGAATGAAGATCAGGATCTCTTCCCGGGCCGGCTTTTCTCTAAAAAGGATAGGTGTGCCAAGTGATGGACGGCTACCCCGCCAGTTTCGCGGCGAACTCCGCCACCCGCTTTCCCTGCGAGCGGCCGATGGACAGCTCGTTTTCGCTGGGAAGGCGGCTGCCATCCACGTTGCTCAGGGTGCCGGCGCCATAAGGCGCTCCGCCGGTGATCTCGTTCATGTTCATGATCTCGCGGACGCTGTAGGGCACGCCGATGATCAGCATGCCGTGATGAATGAAGGTGTTGTAGATCGTGGTCAGGGTGCTTTCCGCGCCGCCATGCTGGGTGCCGGTGCCGACGAAGGCCGAGCCGAGCTTGCCTTCAAGCTGGCCCTGGAACCACAGGTTGACCGTACTGTCCCAGAAAGCCCGCATCTGGAAGGACATGTTGCCAAAGCGCGTCGGGGTGCCGACGATAATCGCGTCGGCTTCGCCGATCAGCTCCGGCGTGGCCACCGGCAGATGGGCAAACTGCTGCTGGGCATCCCAGGCGCCGGTGGCGCGCAGCATCTCCTCGGGCAGCAGCTCCGGAACGCGGTGCAGCCGCACTTCAGTGCCCTCGACGCCGCGGGCGCCCTCGGCAATGGCTTCGGCCAGCCGCCAGACATGGCCGTAGGTGCTGTGGAAGATAACCTGGACAATCGCCATCTGACTCTCCGTGCTTGTGTTGTTGAATGTTGGGTGCAGCTGCCGGGGCCGGTAAAGCGCAGACGGCCTGTCAGCATGCCTGCGGGACGCCAATACTATAGCGGCCAGTTCGAACAGCTGCCTGCGGCGGAGGGTGATGAAGCTTGTGGACTGGCCCTAAGGAGCCGCGCTGCCCGTTACCGGGTGTAGCGCGTTCAGGTGGCCGGTGCGGCCGGCCGGGGCTGTCCAGCGCCTAGCGTTCGGCTATGGCGCGTCCAAGTTTTTTGCACAGGGCGGCAAGCTGATCCTGTTCTTCCGGGCTGAGAGCACTGAACTCGCTGGTAATGAGCTTGACGTGCGGGTGAAAGATGCTCTCAATCAGACTGCGGCCCTCGGGCGTCAGGATCACGGTGATGCAGCGTCGATCCAGGTTGTCACGTTCGCGGCGAACCAGCCCGCGCTTCTCGAGATGGTCGACGACCATCGTGATGTTGCCTGAGCTCTTGAGGAGCTTCTCGCCTATGCGATTCTGATGCAGCGGGCCGAGGTGATACAGCGCCTCCAGGGCGCCGAACTGGCTCATGGACAGGCCCTTGTCCGTTATCCAGCGGTTGAGCCGCGACGTAAGGCTGTCCGCCGCACGCAGCAGCTTGATGTACGTATTGAGCGCCCGGACCTCGTCCGCGGTGCCCTTGAATTTAGTCCCCACAGCAACTCCAGACTCGCTTGCCACGCAGCAGCTCTACGAACTGCAGATGCGAACAGCGGGGGTGGATTGCTGCGATTATCAGCCCTTGCCGCCTCAGAGTCAAGCAAAAATGAACCTTCCTGAAGGAAATCCAGTTACCCGAGGGCAACAAAATTTATCTGAGCGAGGGCGAATAAGATCTGCCAGGATGCAGCTGGACAAGCCGCTGCACTGGCAGCGACCCGTTAACCTTGCTAACCGGACGGTGACTATTCTGCCGGGGCCGGCGGGATGAGTTCCTTGTGTGTGCCGTCGCAGAAGGGGGGGTTCTTGCTGCGCTTGCAGGTACACAGGCTGACTGTGATCTCTTCCTTCACCTCAAACTTATAGCTGCGGCGGTTGGTGCAGTACTGCTCCTCTCGGTGGCTGTCGTCGCAAAATGGCTGGGTCTTGCTGTAGCCGCAGGAGCACCAGGAATACTTGCCGGGGTGCAGCGTCATTTTGAGGCTGCCATAGCCCGCGCAGAAGGCCTCGCTCAGATCGGCGGGTGGCGCTTCCTTATAGCCGCGCAGCAGAATTTTGCCCTCGCGTAGCAGATAGCCCGCCGGGCTGTCAGCGGAGTTCACCGGGTGCGGGGCGGTCTCGCCCTGGGGAATGACGATCGGCTCGCCGGCGGGGTTAACGGGGTTGTCGCTCATGCGCTTGACTCCTACAGAACGGCAATTATATTCCGGGGTTTCAGCCCTTAACGTTGACATTACTTATGCGTTCAGCTTGAATACTGACATGAATGATGAATTCAGTCCGTGGTGGTTGCTGCTGAGCCTGGCGATCCGCGCTGCCTGGGCCTGGGGGACGGCGGCAAAGGCCGAAGAAAAGGGGCGCAGCCCGGTAGCTGGCGCTCTGTGCGGCTTCTTCCTTGGCATCATCGGTTATATGATCTTCTACTTCATGTCAGCGGTGGATGGTGGAACCAGTGTCGGCAGCGGCACAAACCGCAGCGCATCACGTAATGTCAGCGGGACGGAGGCCAAGCGCCAGCTGATGGCCGAAGCCCCGCCAGGTACCTGCAAGGTCTGCGGCTATGAGAACGCACCGCGGGACAGCCGCTGCTATCAGTGCGGGAACATGATGGCGCAGTACTAGGCGTCTCAACGTACACGCTTAGGACTAAATGTCGCTGCGCCTGATTCGCCCGCTCAAGGCCGGCCTTCGTAGGCTCCGATATCCGGCAAGCCCTGGCTTTCGCGCTGGAAAGTGGAGAACTCCGGCACATAGCTGGCATCGGGAAACACCGGGATAAAGAATGCATCGCTTGGAAACAGTTGCGTGATACCAATTCCCGCGTCGCTGATCCCGGCAGCCTGAACCGGCAGGAGGTGATAGTCCCCGGCGGCGGAATCAACAAAGGGCGGGCTGACACCGGCGGCGGCGAAAGTGGTTGAAGCTAAATCCCAGTCGCCGCCATCCGCCAGGACAAAGCCGGAGCTCAGCCAGTTATGCCCGCCATGGCAGTTGGCCAGCGCTGCTCCATTGCGGGCGTTGACCACGGCCTGGCCCGACTGCGCCGAGCCTGCATCCCAGATGATGTTGTTGAAGATTACTGCGCCGGCACCCGGGGCACTGAGGTCCACAACTGGCGAGATATAGGGAGTGACGATGGTGTTATATAACAGATAGATCGAGCCGGAATGCTCGCCTCCCCCATCCTGTCCGAAGTGAATCACGGTCTTGTTGCCGTCGATCGGATCAGCCTTGACGATGACATTGCCAAGCAGCAGCGTATCGGATCCCGGCAGGTTCGTGTTGCCGGCCTCATCAACCAGGTCAAACTCGCGGTTGCTGCTGTCGTGGATGTAGCAATACAAGATCTCGTTGATATGTGCACGGCTCTTGACGTTGTGCCCGGTCAGGCTGCCATAGACCTCGCAGCCGCGCATGACCAGGTGGTAGCCACCCGCGTAGATGTTGTGGTTGTAGCCGGGGTCGGCGAGGTTGCCGTTGCTGTTGATCCGGCAGTTCCAGAGCAGCACTTCGCCGGTCTTAGCGCCGGCGTCGCCGTTGCTCATCAGGCCCATGTCGCAGTCATGGATCAGGCAGTCGTGGATGACGATGCCGCGGGCCTGGTTGACCCTGACGCCGGCTCCATTAAAGCTGTCGTTGTGGGCGTCGAGCAGCTCAATGCCAGCCAGCGAGCTGCCATCGGAGCCCGGGTTGAACTGCACAATCGCCCGCGGAACCGAGCCGGCGCCGGTGTAGTTAAAGCCGCCGCCAGCCAGCCGCGGACGCTGGTTGTCGGCGGTCCTCACGCCAATAATGCTGATGTTCGGGGCGGTCACCAGCAGGGCTTCCTGTTCATAAGGTGCGTTATCCGCCCGGGGATAGACCACAATCTCGTTGCGCCCATAAGCCTGGGCAAATTCCAGCGCCGCCGTGACTGTGTCAAAGTCGCGGCCCGGTCCCACAGTGACGGCCTGCGGGCCGGGCTGCCAGGTCACCGAGTCCCTGAGAAAGGCGTTCTCAACCCGGCAGCGCGAGCCGGCCTCAACAGCTACGCTTATAAAGCCCATGCCGTAGTCGTTGGAAAAGTGGCGGTCCTGGCCCGGCACCAGTGTCTTATCCGCAGTATCAAAGGGGCCATACCAGTCCCACCTTGACTGGCGATAGTCGCTAAGCCCCAGCCAGTAGCGGCTGGGCTCGCCATCCTGTGCCGGCAGGGGTGTGACGCTGCTTTGCAGGTACTCGTAACTGTAGAGGAGACGCTGCTGGCGGAACATCACCCAGCTGCGGGCTGCGGCGCCAGTATCGGTGCTGCCGATGATGAGCCCTGTGCCATCGGCCTGCACATCTCCGCCGCTGGCCCACAGATGGCCACTCGGGGCGGAGGATGGATCCAGTGCGAGATCGGTTCTTGGAGGCGAGGTAAGCGGCAGATTTGCCGGGGCTATGAGGGGCGGAGCAGCCTGCGCCAGTGGTGCAGCCGAGCGCCCGCTGCAGGCGCTGCACAGCAGGGCCAGAAACAGCAGGGCCAGGACCAGCAGGCCGGCCCTGGTAACAAGGCGTTTATGCGCAGTCCAGCTTCGCATCGCACCACTCCTTATCCGGATGTCACAGGCCAGGCGGCCTTCAGGACCGCGCTGTTTCAAACAGCGAGCCGCTCAGCGCGCCTTCGTGCTCCAGCAGCCAGCGCTTGACAGGCAGACCGCCGCCATAGCCAACCAGACTGCCGTCGGCGCCGATCACACGGTGGCAGGGGATAACCAGCCAGATAGGATTGCCGCCATTGGCAGCGCCGACAGCCCGGCTCAGCGAAGGGTCGCCCAGCCGCCTCGCCTGCTCGCCATAGCTGATCGTCTGGCCATAGGGGATGCGGGTCAGCTCCTCCCAGACGCGCAGCTGGAACTCGCTGCCCCGCGGGGCGAGCCTAAGTTCAAACTCGCGCCGCTCGCGGGCGAAGTACTGCTCAAGTTGCTGGCGCACCTCGCTGCAGGCCGCAGTGTCCTCGAGTATCTCATCGCCGCTGTAGCTGCGTTCATAGCGCTCCAGCGGCGGTGGCGTATAGCCCTCGGCGGCCTGGCCGTCGTGCTGCAGCGTCAGGGCGACCAGCGCGCCATCCGCATCGACAACGATACGGCAGGGCCCGCAGGGCGTGTCGAAGCGGTCCGTGAACAGTCTGGCGCGTGTTTCCACAAGCAGATATTACAGCGCTGCCGGCAAAGGCCGGTAGCAGCGCTACAATTGTTGCGCCGCTGATCAACAATAATCAGGGGTGTAGTGTGGCTGGACATGTGAAGGAACTGCTGGAGGGCATCGCCCTGCTGGGCGTGCTGGTCGTCATTGTTGTTGTGCTGCGGCGCAGCCGCGGGAGATGATTGCAGGCTGAACGCAGAATTCAGGCTGTAGCCATCGCTGGTCTTACAATCCTGCGCTCAGCTTTGCACCCAGGGGAACAGGCATGCAGTCGATCGAGAAACTCCTTATCGCGCTGGTCATCATCGGCCTGCTGATCATGGCCGGCGGCTTTGTCGCGCAGGCCATCGCGAAGAAGACGAAGGGATAGCAGCGCGGCAATATGTCCGCGCGTCCCGGTAGCGCCGCTACTGCGTGGCGGATTAAGGGTGGCGATAGCTCGGTGTTGGGATTGAAGATCAACCACAAAGGGCACGAAGAACACCAAGAAGAGCTCGCAGCCTGCCCCCGAGTGCTCACTGACTCGTAGGGGCGCACAGAGTGCGCCCGGCCCAACGCTTGATCCAGCAGTCTTCGGCATTCCGAATCATATCGACGATTGCCGGGCGCACTCTGTGCGCCCCTACTGACGCATCACGCCCAGTCCACGCTGCTCGATATCAGCTGCTTCGCGCCGTCACGCAGTGCGGCGCTACCGGCCTAGCCGAGTTCCGGCGTTGTGATATCAGCCGCATCGCGCCGCCACGCAGTAGCCGCGCTGGTGGCCTCAAGCATCCCACCTGAACCACTCAACCCACTGGTAACTCTTGGCCCCGGGCCAGCGTTTCTGTGGGTTGTTAACGATGTACTGCAGCTTTTCGATGAACTCGTTCTCGTCGCGCATGATACGGTCAAAGTACTCGCGCTGCCAGACAGCGCCAATTCGTCCGTGCTCTCGTTGCAAACGATTGGCGGTGAAGGACTTCCAGCTGTACATGATCTGCTGGATCGTATACCCGCTTCGAGGCTCCAGCAGCGCATGGCAGTGGTCATTCATCACCACATAGCCGTAAAGCTTGTAGCGCTGGCCGTCAAAATGCTTGATTGCTGATGCAACGAGCGTTCGCTCTGCAGGCTGGAGCTCACTCTGCTTCTCATGCATACGCCAGGTCAAGAAATATACCGACCCCGACAAACGCCAATGGGGCAGGTTGCGACGATAGATGAAGAAGTCCTCAGGCATGAGAGTAGCTTAGCAAATCAAATTGGGAATTGATGCGGCGTGCATAGATATTCACAAGATCTCTTCGCCGAGACTGAGCTACCTGTAACTCAGAAGTGGGAGTTCGCGAGTAGTCGGCAGGCATTGAGGCCGGTAGCGCCGCACTCAGTGGCGGCGCAAAGGTGGTGATTGCTCGGTGTTGGGATCGAAAATCAACCACAAAGGGCACGAAGGGCACGAAGAAGAATCGCCGCTAGTCGCATCACGCCCAGTCCACGCTCCTCGATATCAGCTGCTTCGCGCCGCCACCGAGTGCGGCGCTACCGGCCTAGCCGAGTCCCGGCGTCGAGGCAATATGCTAAATCACCCCGCTCACCTTAGCCCCATTCTGCTTGGCATAGGTGATCGCCTCCTCGTAGCCCGCGTCGGCGTGGCGCATTACGCCCGTCCCCGGGTCGGTCGTCAGCACGCGGTGCAGCTTCTTGGCCTGCGCGTCCGTGCCGTCGGCCACCACCACCATCCCCGCGTGCAGCGAATAACCCATCCCCACCCCGCCGCCGTGGTGCACCGAGACCCAGCTGGCGCCGCTGGCCGTGTTGACCAGCGCGTTTAAGATCGGCCAGTCGGCAATCGCGTCGGAGCCGTCGAGCATGCCCTCGGTCTCGCGGTTGGGGCTGGCGACCGATCCTGCGTCGAGATGGTCGCGGCCGATCACGATCGGCGCCTTGACCTTGCCGTCGCGCACCAGGTTGTTGAACAGGATGCCGGCCAGGTCACGCTCGGCATAGCCCAGCCAGCAGATGCGGCTGGGCAGGCCCTGGAACTTGACCTTCTGCGCCGCCTTATCGAGCCAGCGGATCAGGCCTTCCTTTTCAGGGAAGAGATCCTTCAGCGCGGCGTCCGTCACCGCGATGTCCTGCGGGTCGCCACTCAGCGCGACCCAGCGGAAGGGCCCGGTGCCGGTGCAGAAGAGCGGGCGGATGTACTCCGGCACGAAGCCGGGGTACTCGAAGGCGTTGCTGAAGCCATGGGCCAGGGCCTGGCCGCGCAGGTTGTTGCCATAGTCGAAGGCCACGCTGCCCGCGCGCTGCAGGTCGACGATCGCCTGGCAGTGGATCACCATGCTGTCGAGGCTGCGCTTGATGTAGTCCTTAGGGTCGCGCTCACGCAATTCGTCGGCCTCTTCCTTGCTCAGTCCGGCGGGGTAGTAGCCGTTTAGCTCATCGTGCGCCGAGGTCTGGTCGGTCACGATATCGATCTTCACCCCGCGCTTGACGATCTCCGGCAGCAGCTCAGCGGCATTGCCGAGCAGGCCGACCGACAACGGCTCGCGCTGAGCGCAGGCCTTCTCGCAGAGGCCCAGCGCCTCATCAAGGCTGGAGCTGTAGGTGTCGAGGTAGCCGGTGTCATAGCGGCGGCGGATGCGGTACTCGTCGATCTCGATGCACAGCGCAACGCCGTCGTTCATCGTGACGGCCAGGGGCTGGGCGCCGCCCATGCCGCCGAGGCCGGCGGTGAGGGTCAGTGTGCCGGCGAGGCTGCCGCCGAAGTGCTTGCGGGCGACCTCGGCCAGGGTCTCATAGGTGCCCTGCAGGATGCCCTGGGAACCGATGTAGATCCAGGACCCGGCGGTCATCTGGCCGTACATCGTCAGGCCCATGCGCTCGTACTCGCGGAAGTGCTCCCAGTCGGCCCACTTCGGCACCAGCAGGGAGTTGGCAAGCAGCACGCGCGGCGCCCACTCATGCGTCTGGAAGACGCCGACGGGCTTGCCGGACTGCACCAGCAGGGTCTCATCGTCGCGCAGGTCCTTGAGCAGGGCGAGAATCTTGTCGAAGCATTCCCAGTTGCGGGCGGCCTTGCCGGTGCCGCCATAGACGATCAGCTCGCTGGGCTTCTCGGCCACCTCAGGGCTGACGTTGTGCTGCAGCATGCGGTAGGCGGCTTCCTGGACCCAGCCGCGGCAGTGCAGGCGCGGCCCGGTGGGCGGATGCACGATGCGCGGGGCGTGTTCTTCGGTGGCGGGATCGTCGTGGCGGAAAGACATGCAGGCATTTTAGCGGGCGCGGCTAACGCGGTGTGATGTTGAGCGTGATCAACCCGCCCTGGACCAGTGCTTTGTAGGAGAAAACCATCAGATAGCGCTTGTTGCGGCTTTCATAGGCAATCCCCTTGTCGGCAATGGGGTTGGCGTCGCTGACCTGTGAAAGTTTGTGCATGCCATTGCTGCGCGAGAGCGTGGCCAGATAGCGCACGAAGCCTGCTTCATCGGTGGGAACCGTGCCCGTGTAGAACCAGTAATTGGGCATTTCGACGCCCTTCTGATACTCCGAACCCGGAGGCAGGTAAAGGTCCTCCACCGGGCAGTCGGCAACCAGCACCGAACCTGGCGGCGGGCCGGAGGTGCAGCCGCTCAGCAGCAAAATCCAGACGAAGAACAAAGTGATTCCAGCGTTGCGCATCTGCTGATTCTAGCCCTTGCGCCGCAGACGGGCTACTGAGCAGTCGGATCCTCGACCCGGCCCATGAAGAGGATGGCACCGCTCGCCTTGTCGCGGATCAGGAAGAGGAAGGGATGATCGGCGATGAAAGTTATGGGGTTCATCGCCGCTCCCGTGGGGCGCATAACGATGCCGCTGGCGGCGGCGGCTTCCGTGCCTTCCTCGTTGACCTCAACAAAGGCCTGATGGACAGCTGCGCCGATCTTGAGGTCCTTGCCGCCGGTCATGCCGCTGAAGTCCGCGTCATCGCTGAAAGCGGTCGGCATGCCAAGGGCGGCCAGCGTTTCGTTCAGCTCAAACTTGCTCTTGAAGGTGAAACGCGGGATCTGGACGATGACGTTCTTGCTGGCGAGTCCGGCGTCCACCCGGGAAATCAGCTCCGCGCCGAGCGCCGCGTCCAGCGCGGCAAGGTCATCAGCCTTGGGCAGTAGCATCAGCATGGCCAGGCGATCGCCCTCGTAAGGCAGTTCCAGCGCCTTGAGCATTTCGTCTTCAAAATAGCGATAGTCCTTGTCTTCGCCGGCAGGGATCATGAAACGGGCGTTGACCGCTCCCGCGGGGCGCCGGAAGCTCTGGTCAAAGGTGCGCTCGGGGTCGAACTGCCGTGCCCAGCGGCCCTTGAAGAAGATCGCGTTGGCCAGCACCAGGCGGGTATCGGGACGGATCACGCCTTCCTGGAACAGGTCCTTGATGCGGTCGTTGGTGCGCTGGGCCACCCACTTGTTGATCATCTCGCGGGAATCCTCAGCGTGGTTCTGGAAGTCCATAGTGGCGGCCTCGCTGGCATAGCGGTCTTTCAGCACCGCGACGTATTCCGGCAGCAGCGCGAAGTCCTGCTGGGACCAGATGCCGTTGGCCACCGCAAGCTGATAGGGCGCCTTCTGCGGGTTCAAGCTGTTGTGCAGCGCGGCCACCGCCGGCTGGCGCTGCGTCCCGGAGGCAGGGAACTTGATGACGCTCTGAATCTCATCGGCGGTGCTTCCCGCTGCGCCTTCATAAACCATGGAAATCGCTGTGGCCAGGCTGTAGGGCGAAAAGAACAGGTTGCCGGGTTCGGCCTTGACTTCCCTGTACAGGCGCAGTCCGAACTGATTGATGCCGCCAGCGACTTCCTTCAGCGCCTCTGCAGTTGACCCCTTGTCGTCGGCCATGGCAACCCCCTTGCTCTTGGTTTTCTCCTGGCCATGCTCTTTGCTGGCCGCCTTTTCCTTGTCCGATGGCCGCCCGGCCTGAACCTGCTTGAGGCAGCCGGTAGCCAGCAGCAGTGCTGTGGCCGCAACCGCGATAAACAGATAGAGCGAACGGCTTGGCATGGGGGCCTCCTGCGCCTTAACCCGGCAGCGCGCCAATTATGACTGTCGGCCGCTTGTGCTGGTTCAATCAGACCTGCCGCCGCGGGAAGGAGACCAATGAGACAGCCCTGATCAGTGAGATGCTACTTTGCCGGCAGGCTGGCGGCGAAGCCGAGGGCGCGCTGCACCCAGGCCTGCAGCTCGGCATCAGTCTCCACACCCGCAGCGTCGACAAAAAGCATGCTCTTGAGCACCTTGCCGGTGAAGTCCATCGGGCGGGTGTGCGGCTCTTCGAGCGCAGCGGCGGTAAGCTCATTGCCCAGGCGCAGCATCAGTTCATCGCCGGCCACTCCGCAGGCCATATTGCCGTTAACCATGAAGCAGACGCCGCCAAACATGCGCCTTTCGCTGACGCCGGGCTGGTCGGCGAGCAGAACGCGGATGCGCTCAACGAGCAGTTCATCGCAGGCCATCAGACGTCCCCGCCTTCACCTTCGCTGTGGGGAGAGTCGCCAGGGCCGAAAACATCGTCGTCATGAGTGAACTCGTCACCGTCGAGGCCGCCCACGCAGCAGCAGGAGGCCAGCAGCGCGATGACTAACACCGCGCAAAGCAGCAGGATATGGCAAAGCCGTGTGAAAGATCGCATGCCAGGATACTAAGCCACCGCCTGCACAAAGACAAGCCCGGTGGGCTGGCGCTCGGCCCTGTTCCGATTGTGGGACTTAACTTAACCCGAGGGAATCTGGATGCATCAAGGACAGACTAAGCGTCGCCGCCGGTGCCTTCGTTGTGCGGGATCGGGTTGAAGTCGTCGTCATCGCCTGAGCTGTCGCCGCAGCAGCCGCCCAGGCAGAAGATGAGGCCGATCAGGGCCAGAGCCGTGGTGAGATAACGCCATGTGTTCATTTCAGTCCTCCCGGAAGTTATATCGCGCCAGGAGCAAGCCTAAACAGGACTGAACCATTAATTAACTATCTTGTGCGGCAGCTGCCAGAGGCCCAACCACGACTACACGTCGCCGGCATTGCCTTCGTTATGCGGGTCCGGGTTGATGTTGTCATCATCGAAGATGCCCGAGAGACAGCAGCTGCCAAGCAGGCTGAGGCCAAGCAGCAGGAGCATCAGCGTTAAGTGGGTACGTAGAGTGTGCATTAAATACCTCCGCTCACTCAGACCCGCCTGAGAGCAGAAAGGTTGGCGAAAGCCTCAAAGAAAGCAAAAGGGGCAGCCGTGGCTGCCCCAGTGTCGTTCTGACTGATGTCGAGAGACTAGGCGTCGCCGCCGGTACCCTCGTTGTGCGGAAGCGGATTGAAGTCGTCGTCGTCATCATCCGTTCCGCCAAGGCAGCAGCAGCTGGCCAGAGAAACCAGCAACATCGCCGCTACCAGACCTTTCACAAGCCACGCGAGCTTACTCATACTCAACCCTCCAAAAAACCTGGTCCATCGAGAGAAACGAACTAATGAACCAGAGGGCAGTTTCCCACCCTCTGGTTCATTACATTCTTGTGTTAACCAGCGCAGGGTTAGGCGTCGCCGCCCACGCCCTCATTGTGCTGACCCGGACCGAAAATATCGGTGTCGCTCGGGTCATCATCAGTGCCGCCGGTGCAGCAGCAGCTCGCCAGCGCCAGCAAAAGAACTGACACGGCGATGCCCTTGAGGATGCTGTCCAAGACCTTCATACGTCCTCCACGATGGAAAGCTGAGGGTGATTATAGAACAGGATATAGCGATTTGAGAAGTGCAAGACGTCCAAAATCGGCAGGCCTTCCCCCGTCCTGTTCCCACACCGGCAAGCCGGTATGGTTCGCGCATTATAGCGCAGCGCGTGGTCATTGGTGATGAACTTGGGATAAATCGACCTATGCTCCCCGCGCAGGGCTATTTTCGGCCTGCTGCGGCCCGGCTTGAGCCCCCGTCTCAGCGGCACAGAAATATCAGCCTGTGGCTGGCTTTTGTCAGCGCAGGCGGATTCGCGCGTTGGGAAAATCTCAATTCCTGAGGAAAGTCAGTTCTGGTCAGTCAAATGTGACGAATGAAACTATGGGCTGGATGCCATGCCGAATTGTCGCTGCCGGACAACAGGGGCTTGCCTGGACAACCACAGTTACTTCCGGTGTCCTATGAGGTCGTCTGGAAGCCACGGCAAGCCATTGAGCATCCTTGAAAGCTCAGGCCTGTTGACAATAGAGGGAACACACGGTCAAACCACTACCTGAAAGCTGCTGAGAGCCATGTAGCGGGCTTGAAGGCATTTGTGGTTCAATGCGCCCCGCACAAGAGTCCGGCACGAGATTCCGGGGCCGGCTTCAGGCATTTACCACTCAGTGGAAGCAGCCTTGTCCAGACGGTCGCGGGCCTCGTCAAACATCCCGGAACCCTTGGTGCCGACTTCCTCGCTGGCAGCGGCCTGAAGATAGATCTGGATGTTGTAGACATGGATCCGCTGGCCGTTGACCCAGTCGAACTCGTCGCCATAAACCGGGCGGTACTGGCAGCGCGGTAACAGCTGCTCAATCGCCTGGCTGATGATCGAGTCCGGGTTGACCTTGCCATCCCGCAGGTCCTTGATGCTGGGCTGCTTAATCAGCGCCTGCAGGCGGCTGGTCAGATAGGCGTCGTAGTTGCCGTTGCGGTCGCGGACGCTGACGCTGACCGGCAGCCAGGCGCCGGCGGCGGGCACCAGCGCCTCTGTTGGCGTGCCCTGTCCGCGCCCAATGCCAAGCGAGGTCAGATAGGCCCGGGTGCCGTCACGCAGACCGGCCTGCTCAGACTCGGTCAGCTCTTTGTAAGGCTGCATCTTGATGGCCAGATCGCTGGGCCAGGCTGGAACGGTGAAGCTGAACTCTTCGTCTTCCAGGGCCTGCTGGGCTTCAACCGGCGAGACGAAGCGGCTGTCAAGCACCTGGATTTCGCGGGCCGTTGTGCTGAGCGCACCGCTGAGCCCATACGCGATCTGGTCGGCGTGACGAGCAGCGATCTGCGCGGGGCTGTTATCCGGCTGTTGCCCGACATAGGCCTCGCCCTGCGGGCGCAGGCGAGAGACCAGCATCCCCACCGGACTGACCCGGCGGGTGGTCTCGACCAGGGCGGACTGGGAGAACATCGGCTCCAGGCCACCACGGCCGTGGACGATCACCAGTTGACGCAGGCGCTCTTCCAGCTTGCTGCGGCTGGTGTCAAAGGCTGTAGCGTTAATACGCAGGTGTCCTGAGCCACCTTCCGGCGCCTGCAGGTCAGTCGCACCGACCGGGCTGAAACTGGCGCTGAGGATGGTTCCACGCGGCTCGTTCTTCAGCAGCTCGGAATAAAGCTCAGAAGCCTCGCGGCGGCTGAGGTCCTTTTCGAAGCCCATCTGCAGGGCCAGAATTGAGCTGCGCATGGGCAGCCAGGGGGCAAGCAGCAGGGCCAGCACCAGGACTGCGGCAGCAGCGCCGCCGACGGCCTTGCCGCCCGGCTTGCTGCGCGGCAGCGGGCCCATGGTCTGGGCCTTGAACAGAATGCTCTTTACGGAGGGCGCGCCCGCGGCGAAGGCCGCGAAGTCAAGGTCCTTGCGCGCGTTGCCCAGCGGGTCAGGCCCGCTGTACAGATCCTCCTCGTGCACGTCTTTCAGATCTTTTCCCAGCAGCATCATTGCTGCACCTCAAAATCCGGGCCAAGAATCTCAAGCAGCTTCTTGCGGGCCCGGTGAACTCGAACCTTCACCGCGCCAGCGGTGAGGCCCATGATTTGAGCAACTTCTTCAAGTGAATAGCCTTCCAGCGCCGTCAGAGCCAGGGGCAGGCGCAGCTGCTCCGGCAGGCTGTCGAGGGCGCGGAAAACCTGGCGGCTCTCCAGCTTGCGGCCGGGGTTGCCGTGCATCGGATAACGCTCGAGGCGCTCCCAGAGCACGCCGTCCCCTCCATAATCGGCCACATCAAGCTGACGCTTGCGTCCGCGGCAATGGTCGATATGCAGGTTGCGCATCAGGCGCATGAACCACCAGTGGAAGCGCGTGGGGTCTTTGAGCTTGTCGTAGGCCTTGATGGCACGGGCGACACTTTCGGCCAGCAGATCCTCGGCGTCCTCGCGGCGGCCGCAAAGATAAAGCGCCAGACGCCAGGCCTGCTGGTGCACTTCTTCATAGTGCGCCACGAAGGCCTCGTTGCGGGCGGCCACCGAATCACTGCGTGTTAGCGCCAAGGCGATCACATTCTACCCAGACGCCATGACCGCGGGACGGTTACATATATGTATGGCGAATACGCGAGAAATTTTGACTATTGCGCTAGTCTGGGTCGCAGCAGCGTGCAATGATCCGCTCAACTTCCGCCGGCATGGCCCCGCCCTGCTCTGTCAGGCTGCCATAGAGCTCCGACGCCCGTCGAGCGGCTTTGCAGGCGCGGGGGCGATCCCCCATGACTTCATAAGCCAGAGCCTCGTTAAAGGCCAGATCCGGATCTGCAGCCTGGCCGAGTTTAAGCCTGGTATTCTCGGCTTCGCGATAGGCTTCGAGCGCTTCTTCGAGACGACCGGCCTCCTTGAGCAGCACCCCGCGATTCATCGGCAGATCGGGGTCAGGCGGCAAACCGGCAGCAGCCCGCAGCTCGGCCGCGCGGGTCAACTTTTGCAGAGCTTCGTCGCGGCGTCCAAGTGCAATCAACACCGCGCCGCGATTCTTGATGAGAGAAAAGCCAGGCTCATCGCCCTGCGAGATGGTCTGGGCCTCGGATTCGTCATAGAAGCGAATGGCGGTGTCATAGTTGCCCATCCGAACATGGCAGTTACCGGCATTCATGGTCAGCCCCGGGTCGGGCAACAGCCCCTGGCTCAGCCGCTCCTCCTGGCCCTGGCGGTAACTCTCCAGCGCCTCACGGTGCAGCTCCAGGGAGGCCAGAATATTGCCGCGATTCTTGAATATCTCAGGGTCGGGCAGCAGGCCCTGTTCCCTGCGCATGGATTCAGCTTCAGTCAGCGCCAGCAGCGCTTCATCAAGCTCCCCAAGCTGGGCCAGCGCCAGGGCGCGCAGCCGCTGCAGCTCAGGATCCGCCGGCAGGCCATCTTTCAGAAGCTTTTCCTGCCGGGCGTCGATCTCCTCCAGAGAGGGAATGTCATCGCCAATGATGTTCATGCGCTGGCGAGTATAGCGTCTCAGGAGCGCAGAGGGCCGCAGACGCGCCCACTGCCGCGGTAACATGGCCCGAGCAGCCACGGGCTAGATTAGATTCAGTCTCAGTCTGGTAGTAGGTAGGGATGAGTTTACTGACCCCCATTGCCAAAAGCCCGCTGCTCTGGATGGTCCTGGTCGCAGGCGCCGCCGTCTTTGTCTGGTCGGCAGCGGCTCGCACCAACCATGAAGCGGCTGAAGCCGCCGCCAAGGAGGATTCCGTGCTTTTTTCCTGCCCTGCTGCCCCAAAAGATGCACAGCTCGCAGCGACTCTGCCTGCTACGGCGCCGATCGATGCCGCGCAGCCGGAGCACTTTGAGACGGCAAGTTTCGCGCTTGGCTGATTCTGGGGCCCTGACTCCCAGTTTGGGGGTCTTGACGGAGTGATCCGTACCCGCGTTGGCTATATGGGTGGTGCCAAGCAGCGACCGACCTATCACAGCCTTGGCGACCATACCGAGAGCATTGAGATTGACTTCGACCCCGGCAAGATCAGCTATGAAGAGCTGGTACGCCAGTTCTTTGCCGCGCACTTTGCCGGGAGGCCGCCGTACAGCCGGCAGTATCGCAGCGCGGTCTTCTATCACAGCGACGCACAGCGCGAAACCGTGCAGCAGGTGATGGCGGAGCTGGAGCGCAGCAGCGGCAGCCTGTATACAGCGGTGGAGCCAGCGGGGACATTCTGGCTGGCCGAAGACTATCACCAGAAGTACTACCTGAAGCACGACCGGGTGTTCAGTCGCGAGATCAAAAGGCTGTTTGGCAACGATGAAGAAGCCCTGATCAACAGCACGGCTGCAGCGCGCCTGAGCGGTCTGGTCGGCGGTTACGCACCGGCGTCGCTGCGCGCCGAGAACATCAGCGATCTTGGCCTGAGCCCGGAAGGCGAAAAGCACGCGCTGGACATGCTGAGCGGCTCAGTCCGGCCTCAGATTATGTGTAAGTAGCTCTTTCCAGCCGCTTCAAAAGCCCCACAAGCTGGGTGTGGCGAACTCCAGGCTGTTCCCGGCGGGATCACGAAAGTAGATGCTGCGGCCACCGCTGGGCCAGACATGCTCGTGCTCAATCGGGATAGATTCGCCCAGCAGCCATTGGCGGCGCTGGTCATAGTCCTCGTCCTCGATGCGAAAGCAAAGGTGACCAGGATAGGGACCACCGTGAGTTGCCACCGGCAGCCCGGCCGCAAGGTTCTCTTCCGCCGTGGTGTAGCGGTAGTCAAAAAGCAGCAGGAGCTGCGAGCCGAGCTTATAAAACGCGTGGCGCCGGGCCCCACGCAGAAATGGCTCGGCGCCAAGCAGCCGGTTGTAGAAACGCTCGGCGGCGTCGATGTCATCGACATACAGCACTGTTTCGAGGATCGTCAGCGGGCGCATGGGAAAAGAGTAGCGCGGGTCAGGGGGTTACGCCGCGCGCCTGTTTCTGGTAGATTATTGCAGCGATGAAAAGTTCGCCATCAGGTCGTTTGCAGCGTTCCTGCCACCTGACCCCACTGCTCAGATGGGGTTGGCAGGACGATTCGCGCGACCCGCTTAACCCAAACCTCCCCGGCCTGGTCCCGCAAAAGATCCCCGGCGGCTAAGTTCCTTTCTACCAGTTGGCCGCAGGCTGCGGCGTTAACACGCAAAGCCCGCCCGTGTGGGCGCGGCGACAGAGCCAAAGGAGGCAGAAATGAGCAATGAGCACCAGAAGAAGCAGTTTAACAAGGGCGTGCCAAGCGCGGACTTTGAGTACCTCTTCGATGCTGATCCGGATGACGCGACCAGCGAGCGGATCCTGGCCGAGACCTTCAGCAACTACCACGACCACCTCAACCCCGGCTTCATCGCCTTCAAGCGCAGCGCGAAGCTGGACAGCCATGGCGTGGAGTGGCGCGGTGAAGGCTGTTATATGTACGACATCCATGGCCACCGCTTCCTGGACTGTCTGGGAGGCTATGGCGTCTTCACCCTGGGACACCGCCATCCGCATGTGATCAAGCGCGTGCAGCAGACCATGGAGCGTATCGGGATGTACAGCCAGGAGCTGCTGAACCCTCTGCAGGCCGTGCTGGCCCGTGAGATCAGCCTGCGGGCGCCCGGCGACCTGCAGTATGTCTATTACCACTGCGGAGGCGGCGAGAGCAACGATGCGGCGCTGAAGCTGGCCCGTCTTTCCACCGGCCGCTTCAAGCACGTGAGCTTCAGCAACGCCTTCCACGGTAAGACCATGGGCGCGCTGACCGCTACCAACCGCCCGCGGATCCAGCGTCCCTTTGAGCCGCTGATCCCCGGTTTCAGCGTGGCCCGCTATAACGAGATCGAAGATGTTGAGCGGCTGGTCCAGGACGACACCGCCAGCGTGATCGTTGAAGCGGTTCAGGGCGAGGGCGGCATCATCCCGGGCCACAAGGAGTTCCTGCAGGCGATCCGCCGGCGCTGCGACGAGACCGGCGCGCTGATGCATGTTGACGAGGTACAGAGTGGCTGGGGCCGCAGTGGCCGCCTGTTCTGCATCGAGCACTTCGACGTCAATCCGGATATCGTGACGCTGGGCAAGGCGCTGGGCGGCGGCATGTTCCCGCACAGCGCGCTGATCGCCAACAAGAAGGCCTTTGGCCGCATGGCCGAGAATCCCTGGTGGCTGACCAATACCTTCGCCGGCAGCCAGCTGGGCTGCGCCGCGGCGCTGGCCACGCTGGAGGTTTATGAGCAGGAGAACCTGGTGGCGCAGTGCCGCGACAAGGGCGCCTGGCTTAAGGACAAGCTGAGCGAGATGGTGCAGCGCTATCCGGGGCACGTTAAGGAAGTCCGCGGTCTGGGCCTGTGGATCGGCTTCGAGCTCCACACTCCCGAACTTGGCACCCGGATGGCCGACGAACTCTTCAAGCGCGACATCTTGGTAGCACAGACCATCAACAACCCGACGACCCTGCGCTTCCAGCCGCCCTTCATCATCGACCAGGAGCAGATGGACACGATCATCGGCGCCGTCGAGAGCAGCATTGGCGTGCTGGAAAAGAACCCGGTGGGGATGTAAGCGAGACTCGAGGCAGCAGGTAGAAGGCTTAAGCGGAATGTCTGAACAACCAAGGGGGCGCTGACTTGCGCCCCCTTGCGTTAAGCCACATTGCGTGCTGAGTTACACTTTGTTTAGGGTTCAACAGAATCACCGAGCAGGAGGAATTGAATGACCTGGAGGTTAACCTGTTTCGCAGCTGCAGCATGGCTGGGAGTTGTTTCAATGCTAATCCTCAATTGTCCGGTCTGCGCTTTGGCCACCGACGAAGAGGTTGGCAGCGTCTCCAAAGGCGATGACCCCCGAGATGCTTCAGTTCTGACTGCCGAAGAGACGGCAAATCTTCGCGCAACGGAAGAATTTTTCGAAATGCTCTTTTGTAGAGAAGTCGATAGTGCGACTACCCTTCTGGCTGAAGATCTATTCTGGTGCGTGCCTTCCTCTCAAGAGAGTTTACCTGCGCATGGGATTTGGCACGGCAAGCAGGGTTTCTTAGAATGGACTCGAGATTTTGACGAGCACTGGATTGCGGAAAAGGGACTTGTAAGCGGAATATGGCCCTCCGAAAACACAGTGATCGCATACTTCGTTGTTGATTGCACAGCCAGGAGTACTGGAAAGGACTTTCACGATTCCGGACTTGCTATGTTGAGCTATGAAGACGGTAAGCTTGTGAGCCTGCTTGGTTACCACGACTCCGCATCGTCAAGCTGGTCCTTGCAACCCTAAACTCCATTGTTTCGACTGTCTAAGGGCACGCTTCTTGGAACTCTAAACAAGCTGGATTCAGCACATCCATTGCGTTGACTATGTGCATTTGAAGCGATCTTGTTTAAGCTGGATGTAGGTCGAGACTGCGCCAGTGGCGGCTAGGAATCTGCCTGACACTTGAATCGAAACAACAGAGGCGCTGCACCTGCCTCTTTCTTTTGGTATGGCCGCGAGTATCCTCGATAGACTGTTCGGCAGTGCATGGAGCCTTTCTGGTCAGTGACCGGATCGCCAGCATGTGCAGGTTTGGGATCGCTGATAGGCCTTGCTTTCACACAAGTCCACCGGCGGCTCAGAGCTTCTTTTCATGAGTTGCCGGCGGTGGGCGGAGGCTGATCGCGGTCACGTCGCCGATCGACTGCATGACTGCCTGGAATCCGCTCAACTGTGCTTCACTTAGTCCAGCCAGTACGGCTGCCTCAAGCTTCAGATGCAGCCTGCGCAGCTTCTCCGCCATCCGCCGGCCCGGCGGCCGCAGCTGCACCAGCCAGGAGCGGCGGTCGCGCGGGTTTGCGCTGCGCGCCAACAACCCGCGGGCCTCAAGGCGGTCGAGCATGGAGGTCAAGGTGGAGGGTTGGAGCCCCAGCACCCGGCTTAGTTCACCAGCTGTCCGCGGACCCGCGCCCTGCACGTAGCCAAGCAAGTGGGCCTCAATGCTGCTGATACTGAACTGGCGGCAGTTCTCCCCCATACGCAGCTCCACCTGGCGGCAAGCCTTGTGAAGCTGCGAGAAGATCCTGAAGCTGCTCATTCGCCTAGATCTGCAGCCCGGATGGCATACCAAGTGCGCGGCGCGCCAGTCCGAGCTGACCTACATGGTAGGCCTCATGAAACAGAAGTGTTGTCATCAGCGTAGCCAAGGTGGGCTGCTCAACGGGCATAGGGAACATCGCTGGGTCTATCTGTTGCTCAAAGTCAGCGTCCTCCATCAAAGAGAGTCTCGCCATGACTTTGGCGTGTGATTCATGCAGACCAGTTAGAAGCCGCTCGAGCGGCTGACCCGGATTGCTCTGGCTGGGCGGGGCGCTGCCCTGCAGGTAGGGCTGAGCTTCTTCAGCTTGCAGGAAGGCAGTGTGCTCACCCAGCGCACCAAGAACTGCCGAACGGGAGCTGAGCAGATGACCGGCGATCCAGTTCATGCAGTTGCCGGCATTGCCTGCCACAGCAAGGCTATCGGCCTGGCTGACATCTTTCAGGTTGGCCATCAGCACCATCTGGGCGACCCCAAAGCCATGTTTGTACTGCTCGCTGAGCATTCCTCGAACCTCCATTTACTACGCTTTCGTATTATACTAGATCGTACTTTGATCTGATCTGTGACTTGCTGTCCTCCTCTGCTGGATGAGGAACCTCGCGGCAGCCCCCCTGGTCTAAGCGACTGTTGAAGCAGCAGGCATTCGCTGCCAAGGGAGTCTTCTTTGTGGCGTGCTCGTCTAAGGAGAAGCTGATGTTCAGATTCGCACTTGTTCTGGGACTGCTGGCTCTGGGGGCTCTGCTGGTCATGAACCTGAGTGTCATGACCGCCAACGCTCAGTACTCAAACACTTCAGATGCAGATATCAACCCCGATCACAGTCTTGAGGAACAGCAGAATGTTGAGGCGGCAAAGAACCTCATTCAAACCTTTGCTTCAGGCGACCGGGACTACCTGCTTGGTGCGATCTCACGGGATGTCATCTGGGAGGTCAAGGGCGCGCCCATGCAGCTGCCGACACATGGAATCTGGAAAGGCAGTAATGGTCTGATCGCCCTGCTGGATACAAGCGACGGGCTGTGGCGAACCGAGAGCTTCCAGGCAGACGGCATCTGGGCGGACGGGCGTGTAGTTGTTGTACGCGGCCGCGAAACAGATGCTGCAATATCAACGGGCAAGCACTTCGAACAGAACTGGGTCCTGATTCTGACTTTCTATGAAGGCAAGGTTACACATGGTGAAATCTATGGCGACAGCGGCGCCCAGCTCTGGTCGCTGCAGCCCTGAGCTGCTAGCAGCGCCAAACCCCAGCGCAGACAGGAGCGATGCGTTACACTCTGCGCGATGCTGAAAAAGATCACGGATGATGCGGGCGCCTGGGCGCTGTGGAAAGGGCTGGACTGGGCCTTTGAGCGCTACTTCGCGCATTACTTCAGCACGCGGCAGGAGCTCCATCCGGAACTGGCTCGCAGCACAGCAGGGCTTTCGGAAGAGCATATGGACGCGCTGCTGCAGCTTGGTCGCGAGGGCAGCCCGCTGCGCCAGCACGTTGAAGAAATCCTGGCCCAGGAGTACCCTGACTTCGAAACTGCTGCCGACGATCTCAGCCGCCGCCTTGAAAGCCTGACCCGACCCGAAGCAGAGGTGTTGGTGGCACTGATGCTGCTGGGCAAGGGCGCGCAGCCAGCTTAGGCTTTGAGACTTGACCAGGAACAGCTGGTCTACTGCAAAGCACTATCCGGCCGGCGCCACCCCTGTTAATCCGTGTGACTTCAAGAGCCAGGACCGCTGCGCAGGATGCAAGCGTGCGCTTAGGCCGCAGCGCCACTGAAGCGCAGAATGAGCTGGACGACCGCGCAGGCACCAACCAGGGCATAGACCACGCGGCTGATCAGGCTGTACTCATAGCGCGACTTATCGGCGGGCGGAAAGATAGTCCGTACGAGGTCGAAGTTCAGCCAGCCCACGAGTCCCCAGTTGACTGCACCGATGATAACAAGGACGAAGGTGATCAGGTCCAAGGCCTGCATTTTGATCTCCAAGCTTTGTTAGTCGGACGAAGCATCGTCCGCTGAACAGAGCTACCGGCTCTTTGCGCCGGGCTGTCTGGACCTGCAGCAAGCTTGGCACAATCTTGTTACTTTCTGCAAAGCCGCTCGGCTGCAAGGGCTAGACTGGCCCTGCGCCGAGTTTGCAAGGCGCAGGATGCTGGATGTCCTCCTTTTCAAAACAGCCGGTCATCGTCTGGTTGCGCATTGGCGACCTCCGCCTTGCCGACAATCCCGCCCTGCATGCCCTGGCCGGCTGGTCGGCGAGCGGGCGCCCTTGCATCCCAGTTTATGTCCATGAAGAGCGGCAAGCCGCATCGGAGCATGCACCGGGAGCAGCCAGCCGCTGGTGGCTGCACGAGAACCTGCAGGCTCTCGATGCCCAGCTCCAGTCTCTTGGAGCAAGGCTGATCCTGCGCCGAACTGCGGGCCGCAGTTCAGATGAACTTCTGGCCCTGGCAGAAGAGTGCGGTGCCAGTGCGATCTTCTGGAATGGCGGGTCAGCTTCGATCCAGAGCAGCGATGAGCGCTGGTTGTGCAAGGCTCTGGAGATGCGCGGCATAGGCAGGAACTGCCATGCCGACAACCGGCTGTTCAGTCCAACTGAGATCTTCACAGCCAGCGGCAAGCCCTTTCAGGTGTTCACGCCTTTCTATAAGGCCTGTCTGCGCCTGCTTGAGGAACGGGCAGCAGGTGGAATCGATCTGCTGGACGCCTTGCCGGCTCCGCTGTCGCTGCCGCTGGCCGCTCCCTTAGATGACTCCGGCAGCCGACCCCGCACGCTGGCACTGAAAGATCTAAACCTGCTGCCGAGCAGGGACTGGTACGGCGGCATGGCCGAGCACTGGCAGCCTGGCGAGCATGGAGCTGAACTGGCCGTACAGCGCTTTCTGGCCTCCCGCGGGCCGGCTTTGTATCCCGAGCAGCGCGACTTTCCGGCGACCGAAGGTACGTCCAAGCTGAGTCCGTATCTGCACTTCGGCAATCTGACCGCCCGGCAGCTTTGGCGCAGTTGCCGCCTGTGGCAGCAGGCCAGCGGGATTGCGCTCAGTGGTCTGGCGGCTTCCCCGGAAGGCTGGAAGGAGCGCGACGCACACCCTTCGGCAGCCAGCAAGGGTGTGGAGGCTTTCCTGCGTCAGCTGATCTGGCGGGAATTCGCTCATCATCTGCTGCATCACTTTCCGCATACAGTGGATCAGCCGCTGCGCGAGGACTTCGCGGCTTTCCCCTGGGCCCAGCCGGTTGGTGCTGGCGACAGCCCAGAACTGCTGGCCTGGAAGCGCGGCCAGACCGGCTACCCGATCGTCGACGCTGCCATGCGCGAGTTGTGGCACACCGGCTGGATGCACAACCGCTGCCGCATGATTGTGGCGAGTTTCCTCTGCAAACATTTGCTGATCCCCTGGCAGGAAGGGGCGGCCTGGTTCTGGGATACCCTCGTCGATGCGGACCTCGCCAACAACACTTTGGGTTGGCAGTGGGTTGCCGGCTGCGGCGCCGATGCCGCACCTTACTTCCGCATATTCAACCCGGTGCTGCAGGGTGAGAAGTTCGACCCGCGCGGGGACTATGTGCGGCGCTGGTGCCCGGAGCTGGCCGCGCTGCCGGACAAGCTGATTCATGCGCCCTGGACGGCCAGCCCGCTCGAGCTGGCCAGCGCCGGGGTAACGCTGGTGGACAGCCTGCGGGATGCCGAGAAGTTGCCGGCCCACAAGGTCGGCCCCCTGCCCCAGCCCGGTAGCTACCCGCGGCCAATCGTCGATCACAGCTTCGCCCGGGATCGCGCACTGGCTGCCTATTCCGCGATCAAGAGGAATTAAACGGGGCCGCGGCGCGGCGGTATGCGATGATCAGCATGATTTGGAAACGCTAATTCAGAAAGAGCACTATGCCCGGCCTTCCGGCGCGGTCTTTGAAATCCGCCAGTCCGGCTGGAAACAGGAGTTCATAAGCACCGACGCCGCCGGCAATGCCATGCTGCTGGTACGCCGCAACGGCAACGATGCCAGCTCGGGCTATGACGCCTATGGCGACAAGCGCGGACGCGAATCGCTCTACCGGGTGCGGCCGAAGGATGCGGAGGCAGTTGACCCGCCGTTTCGGATCTGCAAGGCGGCGGATCTCAGCAGCCTTGCCGCAGTGATCCAGTTCAAGAGCTCGCGGACACGCCGTGAGTATCGCCTGCAAAACAGCCTCAGCGGCGCGGTGCTGTTCTTTGCTTCGCAGGAACGCGGCGCGCGCGTGAACAGCATGGGCAATCTCTCCTGGGACGGAATGCTGCAGTTTGGTCCTGTCGACAGTCCGCCACTGGGCAGTCTGGTCTATAGCCTGAGCGCCTCCCATGCGCCCAAGACAGGCCTGAGCATAGGCACGCTGATAGCTCGACTAAGTCTCGCCCAGGCGTCCTCCGAGCGAACGCCTGAGCTGCTTTTGCTGCTGACCGCGGTGCATTTTGTGATCTTCCGTGAAACCGTTCTCGGAACCGCGGAGTATGACGAGCTGACCCGCTGCGCCCGCAGCGCGCGCGAATCCAGCCCGAAGCTGCCCTGATGTTTCAAGAGGGCGAACAAACTCTTTGAGGATTCTTTGAATTGCGGCCGCCAGCCCAACATATGCGGTAGCATGGCTGGTGAGTACTGCCGAAGTTCTCAGTAACTGGACTGCGCCGCGCTGGATCAAAGTCTGGCTCTGGCTGGCTACAGCCTTCAACCTGCTCTGGGGTTCCTGGGTGGCGCTGTTCCCAAGACACAGCTTTGAGCTGCTGGGCATCGTCCCGCCAAACTACCTTTCACTATGGCAATGCGTCGGCTTTATCATCGCCCTGTACGGAATCTGTTACGCAATGGCCGCCATCGATACGGTGCGTTTCTGGCCTAATGTGGCAGTCGGCCTGCTGGGCAAGCTGATCGGTCCGGTCGGTTTCATGTTTACGGCCCTGCGCGGCGAGCTTCCATGGAGCTACGGCATCAACGTGATCTTCTGCGATCTGATCTGGTGGATACCCTTTGCCCTGATCATCCGCTGGGCCTACCGCAGCGAGCTGGACCGCCGAGACGCAGCAGACATGCAGACAGCACCAAGCCTGGACGAGGCATTTGTGCTGGGCCATGACCAGACGGGCCGCAGTCTGCTGGAGTTGTCGCGTCAGGGGCCACAGCTTGTGATTTTCCTGCGCCATCTGGGCTGTATTTTCTGTGCCGAGCTGCTGGGCGACCTTCAGCGCGGGCGCAGCAGCTTCGAGGCCGGCGGGCTGGGGCTGGTCTTTGTGCACATGGGTGGTGACGAAGAAGCCCGGGAGCGGTTGGCACCATTTGGCCTTGATGATCTGCCGCGGATCAGCGATCCCGATCGGAAACTCTATCGCGCCTTTGGACTGCGCCGCGGCAGAATCGGCCAGCTGTTGGGGCCAGGCGTGATCTGGCGGGCCATCCTGGCTAGCCTTAAAGGCGCCGGCCTGAACCACCCCGGTCGCAACATGGACCAGCTGCCAGGCATTTTTATTGTTCGTGACGGCCAGATCGTGCGGCGCTTCGAGGCCAGCAGCGCTGCAATGTTTGCGCCCAGCAGTGAATTCCGTCCGGCGGCAGCGCCGGCGCCTCGCGACAGTCAGGTCTGAGTCCTGAATCTCCAGCAGCAAAAAAGAAACCCGCCACCACAGCAAGCTGTGATGGCGGGTTGATGCCCTTGTTTCCGCCAAGCCGGCGGAGGGTCGAACTAGACGGCCTTCTCGCCCTTGCGGCTGAGGATGGTCTTCTCGCCGCTGCGGACTTCCTGAACCGTCAGCGTGTAGCCCGTCTCAGTCACAGCCACGTTACCGATAACCAGTACGTCGCTGCCGGCGGCGGGAAGCTGGCCGCTGTAGAGGCTCATATCGAGCTTGACAGGGATCTGGGCCTCAGCGCAGCAAGGCTTGGTGCAGCCGTCGGCCTTCATGCCCTCGTCTACACAGTTCTTCAGCATGAAGGTGCCCTTGTCCGCGAACACCTGAGCCACCTCACCGTCGATTGCGACAACGCCGCTGTGGTTCCTGTAATCGCCGTCAAGCAGACCGACGTTGATCACCTGAACCGCGCTGCCATCAGCCAGCTTGATCGTGCCAGCCTCTTCGGCGCCAGCAGGGGCACCGGCCTCAGCGCCGCCCTTGCCGGGGCAATTGGCGCAGGAACCACCGGCAGCGCCGGCACCCTTGGCCGGGCAGCTCTTGCAGTTAGCATCCTTGCAGCCGCCGTCGGCGCAGGTGCAGGTGGCCTTACCGGCGGCGGCGCACTCGGCGCACTTGCCTTCGGTCTTGGCGGCAGCGCCTTCGCCATTGGTATCTGAGCCGTGCGGGACGGGCTGGACATTTGACGCCGCCACAGTGTTACTGGGCACCTTGGCGCCGGTGGAACCGCTGTCCGCGGGCTTGTTACATGCCGTCAGGCCAAAGCCGAGCAGCGCTGACACCGCCAGCACCGCAGCATACTTGTACATGGGATTCAACCTCCAGGAGATTAGTGTAATAACGACCGGATTGATGGATTCGTTCATTTTTCGCTTCCTAGCGACCTTTCAACCCGTCAACGATTGCAATTCTACCGACAGAGGCCACTGGCACCAGTGCCCCCAGAATGCCGATCAGCAGGGCCAGAGCCAGGCCGATGCTGATGGTGAGCGGGTCGATGATGAAGCGGAAAGCCCCCATCGGCACCCGCATGGGCAGGCCGTTCAACAACAGGCCCGCCGCTCCGCCCAGTGCCCCGCCGACCAGGCAGAGCAGTACAGACTCCAGGATGAAGCTGATCAACACCGAGCGGCGCTTGTAGCCGACGACCAGCAGCACCATCATTTCACGGACGCGGCCCGCGATGGAGTTGAACATGGTGTTCATGCCCGCCATCAGCCCGCCCAGTACCAGAATGCAGGTCATGACCCAGCTGACCACCTGCACCGGCTTCAGGCGCTGACCGATGGCGGCATAGTAATCCCGCTCCAGAAAGCTGGTCGTACGTACGTCAGTGCGGGTGTCCAGCTCGAACTTGATGTCTTCAAGAGCCTTTGCGTCAGCGCCACGCATGACCAGCGCGCTGTAGTCCTCGCGCTTGGACGCCGTCATGACGTCGTCCAGATTTGTCCAGATTTCGCTCTCAAAGACCGTCCCGGGAGCCTCAAAGCGGCCGACGATGTCCCATTTCTGGCCTTCGAAGTGGATCTGGCCACCCACCGGCAGAGCTCCCTCCGGCAGACCGAGTTTGGTCGTGGCCAGCTTGCCGACCATTACCTGGTAGCCGCGCTCAGGAAGCTTGCCTTCCAGCAGCTTCACCTGTTCGTGGAGCTGGTATCCGATGGGATACACCCCGTGGATCAGGCCAAGGCTCTCCGTGCCGGCCGCCGCTGTTTCGGGCCGCACAAGGCTTGTGATGTAGACCTCCGGGCTGACCAGAGCCTCGCCACCACTGTCAGCTGCGCTGCTCGCAGCAATTCCGCTCATGCTGGACAGCAGGTGCAAAGCCTCGGGATCGAGCGCTGAGAACTCCATGCTGTCCGCACCTTTGGACAGAATGATCACATTCAGCGGGTTACCACTGTTGAGGTTGGTGGCCAGCAGGCCGCGCGACAGCCCGATCATCATGACCGCGAGGAATATCGAGAGCCCGACGCCGAGCACTGTAAGCAGGCTGCGCAGTTTGCGCTGGCTCATGCTCTGCAGGTTGTACTTAAGAGGCAGCTTCATCAGTCCACCTCCCTGAGCGCTTCAACGATCGGCTGCTTTGCCGAGCCGCGGGCGGCCAGCAGCGCGCCAGCGAAGCCCAGCCCCAGCCCGGAGGCCAGGGCAAGCGTAATCACATCGCTGTTCATCCAGGGACGGATGGTAAAGCCCTCGACACTGATGGACAGGTTGGCAAAAGTGGTCAAAGTCCAGGCCAGCGCGGTGCCGATGAAGGCCGCGAACAGGCCCAGCAGGGCGGTTTCCGTGGTGACCAGCGCGATCACCTTTTCGCTGTCGAAGCCCAGCAGCTTGAGGATGGCCATTTCGCGCAGCCGGTCGCGGACGCTCATCGACACGCTGTTAACCACTGCCGCCAGCAGCAGGATCAGGGCGGCATAAGCGATGAGCTGGCTAAAGGAGACCATTTCCTTGAAGTCGTGGATCATCGCCGCAATAAAGCTCTTCTCCGAGCTGCTTTTGGTCTGCGTCTCGTAGTTGGCAAAGAAGCTGTCGATGGCCTGGCCAACACTGTCGACCTGCTTTGGGTCCTTGACCTTGACCCGAAAGAGCGTGGCGATACCCTGCTGTTCCTGGGACTGGTCCAGATAGACGCGGTCGACAAATACGAGCTGATTGGCCGAAGAGCCCTCGGCGTCGAAAACTCCGCGAAGCGCGAAAGAAATGCCGTTGAGCTGGGGCAGGCTGACCTGTTGGCCGACCTGCCAGCCATACTTGTCTGCTACCTGGCGGCCGCAGATCGCGCTGCCTTTTTCCGCGGCAAAGGCGCTGTACTGGTCCTCAGGAATGTTGATGTCCATAAAGCTGCGCAGCTTGGCCGGGTCGATACCGTGGATTGCGACCAGATCGGTGGTGGTGCCGCAGGTGGACAGCAGGAAGCGCACCGGCATGACTTCCTCCACCCCGGCGATTCCGGTGATCTTGTCGGTGTAGTGCACGGGCAGATGACTGAAGGGCGGACAGGCCTTGTACTTCTCAAACACAGTGATCACGCTGTCGTCGCCGGTGGTCTCGATCATACGCTGAACGCCATGGTCCAGGCTGAGCAGAGCGGCAAAAATGAACACGCTCATCGCCACACCCAGCAGCGTCAGCAACGTGCGCGCCTTGGCGCGTGTCAGGTTGCGCAGGATCAGCTTGCTGAAGCGGATGCCGGTCATTGGCTGGCCTCCGCCGCCTGCAGCTGGACCGTTTGCTCCGCATTGCCAGATAGTGCTGGTGATGCGGCTACCGCCTTGAGCCGGTTCTCTTCGGCCAGGCGGGCATCGATCTCAGCTTGCTCCAGCAACTCGCCCTTGTCCAAATGGAGCGGGGTGCTGGCGCGCTGGGCCACATGCGGATCATGGGTCACCATGACGATAGTCTTGTTGTAGCGCTCGTTAAGCTCGACGAAGAGGTCCATTACGCCCAGTGCGCTGTCGCGGTCCAGGTTTCCTGTAGGTTCGTCCGCCAGCAGGACCAGCGGATCAGTGGCCAGGCTGCGGGCAATGGCCACGCGCTGTTCCTGACCGCCCGAAAGCTGGCGCGGGTAGTGGCCAGAGCGGTCCGACAGACCGACAAGATCAAGCGCCGTCATCACAAGGCTTTTGCGCTTGGCCGCGGTAAGTGGAACCAGCAGTAATGGCAGCTCGACGTTTTCATAGGCTGTCAGCACCGGCATCAGGTTGAACTGCTGGAAGATGTAGCCAATTGCCCGGGTGCGCCACTCAGCCAGGTCGTCCTCCGACCAGTCGGTGATGTCTTCGCCGTGCACGACAACCCGGCCGTTGGTGGGCTTGTCGATGCCGCTGATGAGGTTCAGCAGGGTGCTCTTGCCCGAGCCCGAAGGGCCCATCAAAGCGATGAAGTCGCCAGGGTAGATGTCGAGGTCAACATTGTGCAGGGGCGTTACCTTGTGTCCGCCCTTGCTGTAGGTCTTGGTCACGTTACGCAGCATGACCACAGGCTGGCTGCGTTCACTGCCGCGCTGTGATGTCGGAGCCGCACCGTTTCGCTGGCCTTCATTGGGATTTGTTCTGCTCATTTCTGCTCCGCTGCTTTGATCTTGATTTTCTGGCCGTCGCTCAGGCCCTGCGGGTTCAGCACGAGCTGGTCCCCGCCGCTGACTCCCGAAAGCAGGCGGATCTCGCTGCCCTCAGCACCGCCATCTTCAATGGTCCGCCAGACGGCCTGCTCGCCGGAGACGGCGAATACACCCTTTGCCCCATCAATCTCGACAACGGCACTGGCCGGGACCAGAACGCCGGGATTGACGGGCGCGGCATCTTCAGCGCTCTCGGGAGGCAGGAAGGTGACCTTGACACTCAGTTCCGGGCGCAGATCGGCAGGCGGGTCCTGAATGCTGATCTTGACCTGCACTGTGTTTTTCTGCAGGTTGGCTCGCGGCATGATGCGGCTGACTGTGCCCTTGATCTCGCGGCCGGGCTGAGAGTCCGTGGTGATCTTTACAGCCTGGCCGAGGCTGATGTTCTCGCTGTCGCGCTGGTTAATGTCGACATAGGCCTGAATCAACTTTGGATCTATCAGGCTGCAGACAGCCGCGGCGTCGGGGCCGCCGTCCAGGGGCGCCAGCCAGTCGCCTTCCTGAGCCAGCTGTTCATAGACCACCCCGTCGCGGGGCGCCTTGAGGCTGCACTGTCCGATTCGCCAGTTAACCTCTTCAAGGCGTGCACTGGCGGCATCCACCTCTGCCTGAGCGATCTGGATCTCCTCAGGCCGGGTACCGCTGCGCAACATGTCCAGCGCGGACTGCTTGCTGAATACGTCCTGCTCAGCCTGCGACGACTCAGTTCGAAAGGTCTCGAGCTCAGACATGGAGATTACGCCCTTGACGTAGAGCTCCTCCATGCGGGTCAGGTCGGCGCGCGCCTTATCCAGCCGTGCCTGACTGCTGCGAAGGGCCGCCTCGGCCTGCGCGATCTCCTCGCTGCGATAGCCCGCGCGGGCACGGGCCAGGCGGCTTCGGGCCAGCTCAACATCACTGGCGCGCAGATGTGCTTCCTGCTCGAGCAGGCTGCAATCCACCCGGGCCAGCACCATGCCGGCCCTAACCTCCTGTCCGGGCGTGACCAGCACTTCGCTGACCTTTCCCGGGACCAGAGCAGAAACGACGCTCGGCCCGGGCGGGATAACCTCTAGATAGCCGCCCGCTGAGATTGAGCCGGGAGGCCCGCTCGCCTGACTGGGCACCGTATAGACCTCTACTTCGCTTGCACCAGCGACCATTGAGCGCATGCTGGAGGCTGCGGGCAGCTTGACCCCACCGCGAAGAAAAAGCCATGCCAGCACTATGCAGGCCAGCAGGATCCAGGGCCAGACGGTTGGCCTGCGGCGGCGCGGTTTGGGTATGGCTGAATCAATCCGCAGGTCGTCAATGCTGGCCATAGTCAGCTGACCTCCGGGCTGTAATGGAATTGGCTGCCAGCACAAATGTGGCAGCTTGCATGAGTGAATGCACTTGCTTGCTCCTGAATTGGCGTGAACACCAGTGGGCCCAGAGGGCCTCAGGAGCTAAATGCGCAGTTGAAGAATGCCCGGCACTGCCGGGCTGCCGCGGCCGGGTGGCGCCTTTGAACGCTGCTCAACCGCCGCAATCTGCAGAACCACAGAAGGAACTGAAGTGTGTGGCAGGGCCACTGCTATCAGTTCAGGGGCGGAACGCTGCGGTACTTTCGCAGCAAGACCCTGGCCGTAGCTCAGGCTGTGGTCGATGCAGCAGGCGTGGGCCGGACGACTGCTGAGACCGGCTGACTCACTCTGGTCTGCAGTTGAGTGGCAAACGGATTCTGCGGCAGCATTCTGGCAGGGGGTGTCGGAACCGCAGGAGCAGCTGTCTTCAGCTGGTGCGTCTTTGCAGTGACTGCAGGAGCAGGCTGCCCCATAACTGCGGCTCCCGTCGGCGCGCATGCAGGCGACTGCCCCGTGCGGTCCCAGGTGCAGGACCATCAGCACGAGAAGCAGGCTGTGCAAAACACGCAACTGCCGACAGAGATTAAGCATTCGCCGCCTGAATTATACACAGAACGGGTCGGCTCTGCGCATTTCTCATGCGGCAGGCAAGCCGATCTGCGATTCACGCCCCAGATAGTCCTTCAGGTTGTCGAACTCCTGGCGCAGGCGTGCATACAGCAGCGGCGCATTTTCCAGGCTCCCGCTGCGCGCGAGCATTTCAAGCTCACCAGCCGTGCGGCGGACGCATTCGGCCAGTACTTCAGAGGAACCGCCTTTGATTGTGTGGGCCTCGCGATGAACAATGGCCAGTTCGCCCGCCTCAACTGCCTCGCCCAGCCTGTACAACCGGACCGCAGTTTCTTCAAAGTATGCATCCATCAGCTCACGCCAGAAGACCTCGTCACCAGCGCGCTCTATGCTGGCCGGAATGTCCATCGGAAGCTCCGGTACTGGCTTAGTATCCGCGCCCAAACCAACGCTAGGAGTATCTGCAGGGTCAAGCGCCCCTGATTCAGATTCTATGACCAGATCCTCGTCTGCAAAACCTGGCGTGCGGCCCCAGCGACTAATTGCCTCGATCAAGGCCTCGCGGTTGATAGGCTTGGTTATATAGTCGCTCATACCGGAAGCCAGGCAGCGCTCGCGGTCTCCGGCCATGGCATGGGCCGTCATCGCGATGATGGGGACCCTGGAGATCGGCAGATCCAGCCGTCGAATGGCCTCCGAAGCGGCATAGCCGTCCATCTCAGGCATCTGGCAGTCCATCAGTACCAGGTCGTAGTTCTTCAACTGGACCTGCTCCAGAGCTTCAAGGCCCGTAGAAGCCACATCAACGCTGCAATCAAGCTTGCCGAGGATGTTCAGGGCGACCTTCTGGTTAACCGGGTTGTCCTCGGCCAGCAGGATCCTGATGCTTTGGTGGTTCTGAGCCAGCAGCAGGCTCTGGGTCACCATCGGCCGCACAGCGTCGTCGGAAGAGGCCCGGCTTAGCCCTAACACCAGCGTTATACACTCAAGCAGCGTGGCCCGCTTTACGGGCTTGACCAGGAAGCCGGAGAACCCGGCTTCCTTCAGCCGGTCAGAATCGCCCTTGCTGCTCGCTGAGCTCAGCATCACCAGCGGCAGGTCACGCCAGCGTACAGAACTTCGAAGTTCGTAGCCCAGCTCTTCGCCATTCATCCCTGGCATGTGACAGTCAATAAGGGCCAGAGCTACCGGCTCAGAGC
The DNA here is from genome assembly GCA_964512635.1 of uncultured Planctomycetales bacterium. Taxonomy (GTDB): domain Bacteria; phylum 4484-113; class 4484-113; order 4484-113; family JAFGCY01; genus JADZFO01. The sequence continues at coordinate 58,579 of CAZEJB010000006.1, forward strand.
CGCCAAGCCCCGCCAGGAGGCCAAGGGCCTCGACCCCGGATGAAGCAACTAGCGCCCGCATGCCCCAGGCTGCCAGTTCCCGTTCCAGGATAGTCAGGTTTAGCTGTGTGTCATCCACAACCAGCACATTGAGCCCCTGCAACTCGCTGAAGTGGACAGGATCAGGCAGCGATTCTCCTGTAGCAGGCTGCAACAGTGCAGTAAACCAGAAGGTGCTGCCCCGGCCAAGCTCACTTTCAACCCCTGTTCTTCCGCCCATCAGCTCAGCCAGCTGGCGTGAGATAGAGAGGCCAAGACCGGTCCCGCCATATTTGCGGGTAACAGAAGCGTCAACCTGGCTGAAAGCGTCGAAGATCGAACTCAGCTTTTCTTCGGGGATGCCAATGCCATTGTCGATTACTTCGAAACGGAACACCATGCCTTTGGCGGAGTGCTCTATGCAGTTCACACGCAATTGTATGACGCCGTCGCGGGTGAACTTTATTGCGTTGCCAAGCAGGTTCAAGAGTATCTGACGGACGCGCCCCGGGTCGCCGAGCAGCAGATTTGGTACATACGGCGGCAGGTCAAGAATCAACTCATTACCGCGCTCGCCGGCCTTGCCCGCCAGCAATTCGAGCACGCTCTCCGCCAGATTGCGCAGGTCGAAGTTAATGCTCTCAAGCTCGAGCTTGCCCGCTTCGATCTTTGAGAAGTCCAGGATGTCGTTAATGACTGTCAACAGCGCCTTGCCGGAGGCGTGAGTGGTCTCAGCAAAGTCCCGCTGGTCGCGGGACAGGTTGGTCTCCAGCAACAGTTCCGTCATACCCAGCACACCGTTCATGGGGGTCCGGATCTCATGACTCATGCGGGCAAGGAATTCGCTCTTGGCCTTGGTTGCGGCCTCGGCCTGGACCAGAGCCTGGTCAAGCGCGGTGTTGCGTTCCGCCAGCTCGTCGGCATAGAGGCTGAGCTGCGTTTCCGCCTGGTAACGGTCGTTGATGTCGAGGTGGATACCCGACATCAGTTTCGGTGCCCCATCTTCAGCCACCTGCGCCAAGCGGCCGCTCTCCAGGACCATAACCCAGTCGCCGCTCTTGCTGCGGGCCCGCAGCTCGCACTCGTAGTAGTCCTGCTCGCCACGGAAGTGGCGCTCAAGCTGCTGAAGTGAGGCGCTCAGGTCGTCAGGGTGACAAAGCCCGCGCCAGGTTTCGATGGTCAGCGGCTGCAACTCCTCGGAGCGGTAGCCCAGCATTTCGGCCCAGCGCTCATTGCAGATCAGCTCCCCGGTTGCGATGCTCCACTCCCAGGTGCCCGCCCGCGTGCCATCGAGAATCTGCTCGGCCCGCTGACGCTCTGCTCGCAGTGCCATGGTCCGCTGCGAAACCTCTCTTTCAAGCCGTTCGCGGTGGCCGGAGAATGTACCCACGACAAGCGCCAGAGCCAGGGTAAGAGACAGGCCCAGCAGCGCGGCGATCAGGTCTGTTCGGACAACGTCTGCGCTGCTGTAATTGGCATCCGGAGTAGCTTTGACGGCATAGGTTTTGCTGAAGCACAGTAGCGGCCTGTAAAGCGCCAGCTCCATGCCGGACCCGCGGTCCAGACTGGAACGGGTTGAGGCAAGGAGCCGGCGTTCTGATCCAAGTTCATAAAGTTCAAGCTGAATATCGCTGGAGCCATCCAGATCGCTGCTGAGCTGACTCGCGTGTTGAAGCAGTTGGCTAAACTCGAGGATTGCCAGCACATGGCCGCGTAGTTTGCCCTGACCAAACACAGGCCGGCAAAGGGCTACCCCCAGGTTGCTGCCGTCCGGCGTTTCCAGCCGAATAGGCTCCGTGGCAGTCACCATGCCACTGACAGCTGCCTCATAAAGCGCCCGATTGCGCAAAGGGTCTGAGAAGAGATCGAAACCCCGACGCAGTTCCCCCAGTTCCGGCGGATTGCTGAGCATCAAGGGAAGATGCTGCGCTGTGCCCGATACGGGAATCTCCTTGCCCTGGCTGTCATACTGCCAAATGCGGAAGTTAAGCAGTCCATCTTCCTGGGCCCTTTGCTCCGCCGCGTCCTCTTCCCCCGGCTCTACCACTGGGGCCCATTCCCAGGAGCGAACACCGCGATTGCGGGTCAAAAATGCTGTGTATTCCGAGAATTCCTGTGGTGTGACATGTTCACTGCCCTCAAAGAAGCGCCCCAGGCCCTCAAGCTCCACCCGAGAAACATGGGTAAGGAGTTCTTTGACGTCCATGGCCTTGTGACTGGCAACCTGGCGGAATTCAGTCAGAGCCTGCCGTCGCACCTCTTTGGCCGCAACCCAGGTCGCTGCCCCAGTCAGCAGAAGACCCAGCAGTACTGTGATCATCACTTCCAGCCGGCGGACAATCAAAGGACAGCGATTGGATCTGGCACGGCGATATTGCAGTGCACCACCGGCAATCAGAAGCAGGGCTGCCGCCAGCGTGAGCCAGAGCGGGACCAGCGCGGCCCGCGAGGCTCTTTTGCTCCAGTCCGCGGCGTTCATGTCCAGGCCCAGGACCGCAATCAGCTGGCCATCCTGCTGGATCGGAACAAAGGCCGAGACCCACACGCCCCAACGATCGCTCACCGGTCCGGAAACCAGTTCCTGACGCGAATCAAAGACTACAGCATCAGTCTCGGGAAACTCGTCATAGGTTTGGCCGGGCGGAGACTCATCTTCCGATCCTACCGGTTCCGAGTCAAGGTAAAAGAACACCTTGCCATCCTGCCGGCGGCCCATCAGATAAATGAATCTGCTTCCGGGAACCACTTGCAGGATACTTGCAAGCTGCTGTTTAAGGCGCAGATAGTTGAGCGTCTGCTCATCCGCATTGCTGCCGGACAGCACCTGTATGCGTTCAGGCTGGATCGCCTGAGCAACGAGCCGCGCCTGAAACAGGAGGTCGCTGCGCATCTGCTGGTCTTCGCGCCAGACGGACCACCAGGCGAAAAGTCCGCCGACAATGAAGGTGAGAATGAGCATGCGCCAGAGGCTCGGCCCCCACAGGGACAGCACCGACTCGCGCTCTTTTACCGGCCTGATCATTGTTTGGATCCGGCGCAGAGGCCAGATCGCTATGGACCCGGCCTGACGCGCTGAACTGTGGTGTCCCGGCCTGGCCGCGGCAGAAACGGCCTGGGTCAGAACAGCAGTACTTTGATTTATCGGATTGAATGGATCCGACTTGATTGTGGAAGCCACGAGTCCTGATCAAGGGCACAGCCGGGATCATCGGCAGGGTTTAACATCAAAAGACCGTTATCCAAGCGACTCCGTTTAGCCAGCACAGTCTCTTTGATATGGCTGAAATGGTTGATTCGGCTCTGGGTGTAACACTATTCTTGCGGCAGCGAAGTGTCTCGATGGATGGCCAAAAGCAGGAGTTTCTGCAATGGGGGAAGAAGTAGCCCCAACGGGGATCGAACCCGTACCTTCACCTTGAAAGAGTGACGTCCTAACCACTAGACTATGGGGCCAAGCGGGCTTGCGGCGCCATCAAAAGATCCGCACCGGCGCAGAGGGAAAATCTGCGCCATGAAGGGTTCGAACCTTCGACCACCTGATTAAAAGTCAGATGCTCTTCCACTGAGCTAATGGCGCCTGGCCGGGCAATATTATACCTGTCTCGAGCCGGTTGCTCCAGTGGGTCGCTGAAAATTGGGCTCGCGAGCTTCTGCGGGACAAGCTGCAAGCTCACTTCTGCCGCGGGTCACGGATAAAGGAAAAAGGCCCGGCACCGGCCAGGCCCTCTCATTCCGATTCATCCTTGCAGCCCTGCCAGGAACCTGCAGGATGCATCACAGCCAATTTTGTTTACGGCGCCGGGCCAGCCATGCCCCGAAAAAAGAGAGGCGGCCGAAGCCGCCTCTTTGCTTCGAGCTTGAGATCACTTAGACCGCCGGGTCGTCCCCGCCGCCGTTGTCGTCGCCAGCCGGATCGTCTCCGCCGCCGATGTCGTCACCAGCAGGGTCATCACCGCCATCGTTTCCGTCGTCGGTTGTCGGGTCGTCGCCACCGCCGTTGTCATCGTCCCCTGCATCGCCGTCGTCCACTCCGGTGTTGTCATCGTCGCCGCTTCCGCTATCATCTCCGGTGCTCGGATCGTCATCACCGCCGCTGGAATCGTCACCACCGTCCACTGAATCATTGCCGTCGTCGCCGGCAGGATCATCATCGCCGCCTGCGCCGGTGTCGTCATCTCCGCCATTGTCGTCGGCAGAATCGTCGCCGCCATCATCATCGCCGGAATCAACTGAGTCGTCGTTTCCATCATTGTCGTTATCGTTGTCGTCGATGCTGTCACCATCGCCATCATCATCACTGGATCCGTCGACACTGCCGTCGCTGCCGCCATTGCCTTCCATTGAGTCCGGGCGGTTGTCGCAATCGCTGTCTTCGAAGGCGGTTTCATCCTCGAGGCTGCCATCGTTGTCGCTGTCCGCCACGGTCTCGCCGCTGCGCATGCGGTGCTGATGATGCATGTGTTCGTTGGCGCCATGGTCATCGCCAAACTCACTCTCAACGTCCAACGAGTCTGACTCGCCGTCGGAATCGGTATCAGTTTCGTCAATCGTTTGAGTAAGCTCAGCAGTCGACCCCTCAGTCAGAGTTACCGGGAAGGCAATCTGGGCATTGTCCGGGCTGCCATCGCCATTTAGGTCGCTGGCGGATGAATAGTCCACCGTCACGTCATACTCGCGGCCGCCCGGCACATCGTAGAAATCGAAGTTGCCGTTGTCGTCCGTCACATCGTGTCCCGCCGCAGCACCGGTGGTGGAATCAACCAGGGTAACCGCCGCGTTGCTGATGGCGCCAGGGGCTGCCGAAGTGAGGTGATTGCCGCCGCCACCGCGCAGGAGCTGGCCGTGCAGGTCAGCGGTGGTGTTGTCCGCAGGCGCCGGGGAGCTGCTGCCTCCGCCGCAGCCAGTGATGGCGAGGGTGAGAGTGGCCACACAGGCCAGCAGGGCGACGGTGCAATTCTTGTTCATGTTTGATTCTCCTGGGCCAATCGCGGCTCCACACAAGTAGTCTACGGCCACTATGAACAAAACAAAAGACACACTTTGAGGTCATTTCGACATATACAGCGGGCGCACTTAGTTAAACTTCTGTTCAACCTTCTGGTCTTTGCGGCGTGAAGTGTGGGCCGAAAATTAAAGGCCCGGCTTGCGCCGGGCCCCTCTTACCGAGTCATCCTTGCAGCCCTGCCAGGAAACTGCCGGATGTGTCACAGCCGTAGTTTCTAGTTGTCGCCGCTGCCCTGGTCAGGCGTGCCGTCATCGCCACCACCATCATTACCAGAGTCGTCGCTGCCTCCGTTGTCATCGCCGCCGTTATCGTCGCCGCCGTGACCGCCTCCAGAATTGTCATCGCCGCCGTTGTCGTCGCCGCCGCCGCCGGATCCGCTGTCAGTTCCACTCTTGATTTCCGTGGCGCGGTAGCCGTCGCCATCTGCGACAGCCTCAACTTTGACTTCCATGCCAACACTGAAGGAATCAACACTGACGTGCTCGCCGTTGAGCTTCCACTCGGTAGCGGAGTCAAACTTAAAGCGCGTTCCGCTGATAGTCACGCCATCGACACCGAGGTTCTCGATGGTGCCAAAAGTCTCGACGTGGTCCACCACGCCGGGGTCATCATCCCCGGAGCTCTGGCCGGTCTTGACCTCCGTGGCGACGAAGTCTCCGTTCGCAGCCTTGAAGCCTTCAACCTTCACCTCGGTCCCAACCGGGAAGGCGCTGGGGCTGGCGTGGTGGTTGTCGCCGACCTGCCATTCCGTCGCGCTGGTGAAGGTGAATGAGACACCGCCGACGCTGAAGCTGGAGCTGTCGATGCTCTCGATTGCACCGAAGAGCTCGATGCCGCTGCCGGTTGAACCGCCGCTGCTGTCGCTGCTGTCGGGCAGGTTGTCGCAGTTGCTGTCGTCAAAGCCGCTGTCATCGCTGAAGCTGCCATTGTTGTTGCTGTCGTCCACTGTCATGCCATCGCGGAAGCGGTGCTGGCGATGATGACTCTCCTGATGCCCCTTGTCATCGCCGATTTCAGTCTTGACGACAAGCGAGTCGTCGCTGCCGTCGCTGTTGCTGTCATCGACGCCAATGGTCTGCACCAGATTGGTAATGCTCTGGTCGGCTACGCTGACCGGGAAGAACAACTCCACCTGGTCGTTGCTGCCGTCGCCATCCAGATCCTTGCTGGATGTGAACTCAACTTTCACGAGGTAGCTGCTGCCGCTGGGAATCGCCTTGAACTCGAAATTGCCTGAGGCGTTGGTGACATTGCTGCCCTGCAGAGCGCCAGTCACCGCATTGATCAGACTCACGGGGATGCCTGACAGACCATCGCCGACGGTGCTGGTTACGCGGCCGCCAGCGCCTTCACGGAGCTGACCGGTGAGGTTCGCCGTGCCGGCGGCAGGTCCGCCGCCTCCAGGGTTGACCGGGGCGCCGCCGCCGCCGCCGCCGCAGGACGCGGCCAGCAGTGACAGGCCGGTGAGTGTGGCCAGGGCAATACAGTTCTTGGTGTTCTTAGTCATAGTTGTTACTCTCCTGTTGATGTAGCGCTCAGCGCTTCTTGGTGCCAGCGCAAATGCGCCTTCCTTGACTAGTCCTGCAGCTCCGGGCTGTTTAGCCAGACCCAGAATCTGCGAATCCATCCCATTGCCGCATCTTTCAGCCTGCGGCCAGCTGTTTCATGCACCTGCATGACTGCCTCCGTGGTCTGCCGGGGTTAGTTCCCGGCCATGTTTTCCAAGCTTCAATGTTCACTGAGATGCCGTCTCACAGCCATCTCAATAAAAGGCGCGGGACACCTCGCGGAGCCCCGCGCCATTCATTCCGACTTAGTCCTCCATGCGGATCCGGGTAGCAATCCAGCCGCCTTCTCCGTCCGCGTCGCCCTGGACTGAGACCAGCATCCCGACCGTGAAGGCTTCGATACCCACGGGGTCGTGGTTCAGGTCCTCCAGTTCGGTGGCCTCGTTGATTACAAACGTGGTTCCGTCCACAGTGATGCTGCCCGCGTCAACAGCTGCAATCTCGCCCATGACTTCGATCTGGTTGTCGCCGCCCGCGTCCTGCATCTTCACGACCTGCGCATTCCAGCCACCGAGGCCATCCGCGCTGCCGGTCACTTCAACCATGGTCCCGACGACGAAGTCAGCCGGCAGGGCCGGGAGGCCGGCATTGTCAAGCCAGACGGTATCGATGGTGATAGCGAAGGCCGTTGCATTGACGCTGAGGCTCAGCTCGCTGATCTCCTCAATTGCCCCGGTCTGGGTCAGTTCATCAATGGCTCCGGCGTCCTCAGCCTTGACCACGCGGGCGTTCCAGCCGCCAAGGCCATCACTGTCCGCAGTAACCTCAACCTTGTCGCCAACAATGAAGGCGCTGGCGTCAGTGGCAACTCCATTGATGTCCAGCCACTCCGTGCTTACCGTGATCGCGAAGACTGAACCATTGACGGTCAGGCTTTCTGCTTCCAGGACTTCGATGCTGCCAAGGACGGTCATTTCATCGACCGCGGGGTCCTCAAGCTGCACCTTGCGGGCGTTCCAGCCGCCGCTGCCGTTGGAGTCACCCTTGATCTCAACAGTCAGGCCAACCGTGAACTCGGCCTGCGTCAATACCTGCTCGTCGCCACCCAGCCAGATTGTGGCTGGGTTGATCGCGAAGCTAACGCCGCCTACAGTGATTGCGGCCTCATCAATGGCCTCAATCGCGCCGGTGAGCTCCAGCTCGTCCGCCGGATCCTCGCCGATCGGGGGAGTCGTCCCGGCCCAGCCGCTGCGCCAGCGAGTGAACTCACCCGGGCCGGCGGTATTGATGGCACGAATACGGTACTTGTACTCGGTCTCGAGAACGATGGCGAAGTCCTCATAGCTGTAGGAAGCCTGGTCCACAACCGCCGGAATGGTCGCCAGCAGCGCCGGCACCTCATCCTGGTTGTCCAGATCCTCTTCGCGCCAGAGCTCATAACTCTCGGCGCCGTCTACAGCGGCCCACTGGACCACAATCTTGTCGACCAGACCCTCGCTGACGCTCAGCTCACGCCCGAACGCGGGCAGTTCAACCTCACCCAGCTCAAGCGGACGGCTCAGCAGGGAGGCCTGCACCATGGTGGCCTCCTGGCCAGCGCCGGTAACCACCACGAAGTAGAGGTTGCCGATCTGGCTGGTCAGACGGCTCATTTCGTCGGTGAAGTCCACCTCGAATTCCGGCAGGCTGCCGGTCTGCACGAAGTCCCAGACACCTTCTGAGAAGTTACTCACGCCCACGCCATAGCTGCTGCCCGGCGCGGTGAGGATTTCAATGTTCAAGCCGGTGACCTTGCGGCCCGCCAGACCCTCTACTTTATAAAGTCCCCAGGCCATGTCGGTTTCCGTACCGGTCAGGACCAGGGTTGTATCGACCACCGCGCTGTTAAGCGACTGGATCGCTTCGCTGCCAAGGACCGTAGTAATATCCGCGGCGCTGGACTTGCGCTCCCCGCCACGGTCATCCGGCAGGCCAGGCAGGCCGCTGCCGGACTGAATCTGGTCATCCAGGCTGACCGGGCTGGCGTTCTCGAGGCCAATGCCGGCCCCGGCGCCACAACTCGTTAAAGCCCAGATCGCTGCCACGACCAGCAGGCCCATCCACTTTGCCAATGTTGTTTTCACAACGACACCTCCGACTGAAGTCATGCGAAGTGTATCCCGCCAGACGCGAATGCGAAAGACACATTCGAGGCACAGTTTGGGGGGCACACTTGATATTAAGACATCTAGTAATATCATCTGATATATCTGAGTTATCTATTTTGATCCTTATTTCCTATAGATATATGGATACAAGCAGCAGCAGACCCCACAACTGGTTGTACCAGACGTCCTGGCCTGTAACCGAAACGTAGGGACATTCATGTCCCAAAAATAGTGTGTACCTGGACTATGGCCACGACTGTGTCTTTTGTGATCCTCCAAATGGGATACACTATCTACGCGGGGGAGCATGAATCTCAAGATAGACAGAGAAAGTAAGACGCCGGTCTATGAACAGATCCGGCAGCAGATCCTGGACCTGGTCCGGGACGGCCTGCTGCCAGCCGGCACAAAGATCCCCAGTGTGCGTGAACTGGCGCGGGATCTCGGCATATCGGTCAAAACGGTGCGCACGGCCTTTGACGAGTTGTCGGCCGAGCGCATCCTTGAGACGCGCCACGGCAGCGGAACCTACATTGCCGAGCGCCCCGACGTGGTGGTGGGGTCGAACCTGCGCACCCGCGACGAGATGCAAAGCGACCTAACGGCCCTGCCCCCAATGCGCTGGGAACCCTACAGCTTCAACAGCGAGTTCTTTGGCATGCCGCGCAGCAAGCGTCACGGGGGCGACCTGATCAAGTTTACTCAGGCCAGTCCGGATCCGGGTCTCTTTCCCTTTGAGCGCATCAAGCAGGTAGCGACAAACATGCTGTGGTACCCGCAGCAGTTCTTCTTTGACCGCGGGAACCCGCAGGGCTATCAGCCGATGGTCGAATACCTGGAAAAGGAGATGGCACTGGCCGGCGTTCCGATGGCCGAAGGCGAGAACGACATCATCCTGACCGGCGGGTTCCAGCGCTCCCTGGCGCTGGTGTTGGACCTTCTGGTTCGTCCTGGGCAGCGTGTGGCGATTGAATCACCCAGTTTCAGCGGGCTGCTGAACCTGCTGATTGCCAAGCGGATTGACTTCGTCCCGATTCCCATGGATGGCGAGGGCATGGACACCGAATACCTCGCAGGCGTCCTGGCGCAAGGTGAGGTCAGGGCGGTCATAACAATTCCGACTTACCACAACCCTACCGGTATCACCATGAGCCAGGCCAGGCGTGAGCACTTGATCCGGCTTGCGGCAAAGCATCGCATTCCCATCATCGAAGACGACTGGGGGCGCCTGCTGCGCTATGAGGGTGAGGCTCCGCCGCCGCTTAAGTCAATTGACCCCGGCGGCTATGTGATCCATATCGGTACCTTCAGCAAATCTTTCCTGCCGGGCCTGCGGATCGGCTGGATCACCTGCCCCGCGGCTATCTCCTGGCCACTGGTAATGGCCAAGCTGGGTTCGGACGTAGGCGACAGCTATTTCCTGCAGGCGCTGCTACACGAGTTCATTTTGAAGGGCCACTTCGAAAAACACGTCAGGCGTTCAATAAAGGAATATCGACTGCGCCGCGATATCATGTGCGAGACCCTGCGCAAGCATCTTCCCGAAGGCTGCCGTTTCCGCATCCCGGCTGGCGGTTTTTCGGTCTGGGTCGAGCTGCCGGAGCAGATCATGTCTGTTCCGCTCCTGTCTTTTTGCCGGGACGCAGGGGTTGAGTTCCTTCCTGCAGCCTTTTGCATGCCTGACCGCAAGGACAGGCCGGCGCTGAGGCTGTCTTTTTCCCGCTGCCGTGCGGAGGAGATTGAGACTGGCGTGAAAATTCTATGCAGCGTAATTGCGGACTGTCTGGATAAACCGGATCTGCTGGCTTCAGTGACCGCTGGCTACGAGGAGTTGTTCTCATGAGGAGTATTCTGACCCTGCTGGGTTTTCTGCTGCTGCTCGGTGCGGCGTCATGCGGTTCGCACGCAGGTGCTGACAACATTGGCGACGGCAGCAGTCCGATCCCTGAACTGAGCACCCCCTTTGGGGGAACTGTTGACGGCATAGACATTGAACGTTCCACTTCAGGCTTTGTGCTGAATGTGAAGAGTGTCCCCCAACAGGGTGCCTTCCTGCGAGTCAGTCTGCCTGAGGGGCTTGGCATAGTCAAACAGGACTGGAAAGGAAATGAGCAGATGCTCACCTTGATGGTCCCCACGGACCAAGGTGCAGATCTTGGCCTCGTTCCCCTTCCCGGATACCTGGGTGGCCCGGTCAGCGTAAGCGCCAGCTATGGCAATGCAACCCGTCGTGTAAGCATCCCTCCGGTAGGAACTTCAAACGTTATCAAGGATCTGGTCACTGAAGATCTTGGCGGCGGTTCGGTCGGCCTGAGCTGGGTCGAGCGAAACACTGGCGATTACAACTTTGACGGCCTGGTCTCAGTCAGCGACCTGACGCCGATCGGCATCTTCTTCCAGTCATCAGTTTTTAGAAATCTGGACAGCTCGCCGCTCAAGACCGAGTACTGGGTCGACGGAAACGGCGATGGCCTGATCACAGTGGGCGACTTGACGCCAATCGGCCAGAACTATCAGGCCAACGTAAGCAAGTACTACATCTCGCGTAATGGCGGCAACCCGATTGAGGTCTTGCGCAGCCAGGTGACCCCTCGTACTGGCCTGCCGCCTGTCTACAACATTGCTGTTACGGGTTCACTGACTGACAGCTTTGTGGTCAGTCCGGTCGACAGCCAGGGCAATGTTGGCGCAGACAGTGCCGGTAACACCGCAGTCGACCTTCGGGCCAAGCTGACCATAACCGGCGCAGAGCTGTTCAATCTGGACGGCGTCGGCAGTGGCACCTTTGGACCCGGCAAGTTCTCCAGCCGTGTCATTGCACCCATTGATGTTGTTGACCGTGCCAACAACCCATCTGGCGTCGCCAAGTTACTTGTAGACGGCGTAACTACTGTAGTTGGTGGCCTTACACCGGGCAGCCGGATCTACCTCGACTTCCGTTATGCACCAACCATCAACCTGGCCGATGGCACACCGCGCGCCGGCGCCAGCGTCAGGGGCGCCTCCAAGAATGGAGGGGACGACGGCAGCGGCGGCACAGATGACCCGCCGGGCGATGACAGCGGCGGCGGCACCGATGACGGCGAGGGCGATCCCGATGGACTGGTTAACCCGCTGGATCTGGTTCTCACGTCGATTCCAATCGACCTGCCACTGGACGGGGCTGTTGATACCGACGTGAATATCCAGATTGAACCCAACACGAGCGGCAGCGGCTTCCTGGTAACTGTGACCGCGGTCATCACTTTCCCGGATGGGACAACGACAACCTGGTCTTCACAGCTCATCTATGCGGACAGCCTCGTGCGGGTCGACACTGATAACGACGGGGACTTCTCGGACGAGATTGGCTCAGTCGATGGAGACCGTGACTGCATCAGTGACGATGACACTGCTACCGATATCGAAGACCTGGCCTTTGAGGCGGCGGGCTATCAGCGGATTGAAGCCGAAGTCAGCGGCCGCTTCCTGAACATCCCCGGCGAGAACCAGATGCGCTTCAATGTTGAGACTGTTATCGACGGCGGCGACTTCCCCGACCTGGCTAACCTGATCATTGGCGAGCATACTTTCAAGTACAACGCCGACACTGAGTTCGAGAATGACATAGACGCCGAGCCCGTAGATCTCCTCCCCGCAGACCTTGTCGCGGAAGATGAGGTGGAACTCGATGTCTACTTCTATGTCGACACCCAGAGCAACCCGATCATGCCTTCGCTGGTACTGGAGCCGAAGAACAGCCTGCGGGTCGAGAAGCTCAAGCGGACGGCTCACGCGATCTAGTCCCAGCAGACTTAAGCATGGAAAGACGAGGGGCCGCGCCAGCGGCCCCTTTCGTTGATACTCCATTTGCTCCGGGCTGATTCAGCCTAGGGCGCCGCTGAGCTGTCTTCCTGGCTCTCAGTCGGGTGCACCTTCTCGTAGGCCTGGGCGTACTCCTTGCTGGCGGCCAGTGTCGGCTTATGCTCGAGCACCACATTGGCATTGATGTCACCGTCGCTGGCATTGTCCTGGGTAAAGGTCAGCAGCACCGACTGGTCATCGCCCCAGGACCACTGCGCGCCGGGAATGATTTCTTCGGCCTTGTCGCCGTACTTCTTAAGCAGCTCCTGACGCCAGGCCTCAGCTTCGGCCACGCTCAGACCCTCCCGCCGGTCGACCAGCACACAGAGGGCATCGCGGTACAGGCGCAGCACCATCCGGCGAGTCTTCTCCGGGTGTTTGGTGTCGCTGGGGTTGAAGTCAATGATGTGGTTCTGGATCGCGCCGAAGTCCTGGATCACACGGCTGAAGCCGCTACCCTCGCCCTGAGGGGCGTTGTACTGCTGGGCGACCTCAAGCGCGCTCATCCCCAACCAGAGCTTGTCGTACTGCGTCAGCGGGTTGTCACCAGGGATCGGGGCACTCGGCTTGAAGGCCGAGGGGTCAGGGTCCTGACTGTTTTCAGTGGGCCTGGGGCAACCGCCCAGCAGGCACAGCAGCACTGCCAGGCCTAGAAACCAAAGACTGCGCTGCGGGCCGCGTGTTGAATCTCGCATGGCCCTATTCTACCCAGCTGTTAGCCGCGTCAGGGACGCTCACCCGGTGCGGGGCGGACCGGCGGAGCTCCGGGAGGTTCAAGCTCCGGATCGGACACCCCAAAGCGCATGGCCATCTCGATGCTGCGCAGGTAGCCGTCGTGGAAGCGCAGGATGTAGACCGGCGAGATCCAGCCGTCGCTGCGGCGGATCGAGCGCCCGCTCAGCTCGTACTTGCTTTCTCCCTGGGGCAGTTCGCCTCCACCGGTGAGGCTGGTATAGGTCAGCGCCGGGCTCAGCTGGGCTTCCTTGAAGCCGCTCAGCCAGGGCTCCCAGGCCGGGTCCTTGAAGATGGGCTCAATCTGCAGCTCATAGGTCTGCACCACGCCGTCCACAACACCCACTTCAGCGCCTGGCGCTGTCAGCCGGGCGTTGTTCCCGCCGGTACTGATCACCTTCCAGCCCGGATCGTGCTCACGCATTGCCGCCAGCATCTCAAGATAGTCCGAGCCCAGACTAAGTCCGAAACCAAATCCGCGGTCGAACAGCTCAGGATCCAGCTGAACCTGTTTCTCTGGGATCTTCTCCGCCGCCTGCTTTACGGGCTGTGGCGCTTCTTCGATTACCTGCTGGCGCAGGCGTGGAAGCCAGCCGTCGCGGTAGTACCAGGCCGCCACGCCGCCGGCAATCAGCACCAAAACAATCACCCAGCGCGCAGCCGCGGGTCCCCCGCTGCGGCGGCCGGGGATCATTGACCCCGATCCGCGCGAGACGCCGCCGGGCGGCGGGCTGCTGCCAGCCGCCTGCTGGTCACGCAGGCGTTTGATCTGGTGCGCGCGCTTCCAGGGGTCCTGAGCCATACGCCTTTATACCTTACTGTCACACTGGCCCTTTAGTACAAGCACGACCTTTCCAAGCTTCAGTGCCGTGCGAATTGTTTAACATCATGCCAACTTGCGCTATTCTCTGTTGTCGCGCCGAGTTGCGGCGCGGGCCGGTCGGAACCGGCTCAATCTGCTGACAAGACGGAGAGCAAAATGCACCCTGGCCTGAAGCGTTTCGTCACGCTGCTGTTGACCTTTGCTGTTCTGGCCGGCCTCGGAGCCTGCGGCGGCCGGACAGGTGACCCCGGGCTCGACACAGATGCACAGAGCAATGCGCAGGACCTAAGCCGCCGCTCTGCGTATAGCCGCAGCGAGCTTGACGCCCGCTGGAATGCTGTGCTGGCCGATCCGGGCAAGCCGGGTGTGGACTTTTCGACCCGCCGTTTGACAGTCTCATACAAGCCAGGGCTGGTCATTTCCAAGGGCCTGCCAAAGGCTTTGCCCCCGGCCGGTGACCGGGCGGCAGATCAGGGCAATGCGGTACTGCGAGTCAACCGGCAGTATGAGGCGCTCACCGATGCCATCGCAGGCAGTTATGGCCTGCGCATTACCAACCAGATCTATAAGGGCCGGACGCAGGCTGCCGGCTTTGAGCTGCCCGCCGGCGCTGATGGACAGGCCGTTATCGACCAGATCCGCCGCGACTTTGCCGACAGCATCGAGTGGGTGACTTTCGCCCGTCTGGCCCATCCCTGCTATGACCCCAATGACCCCGGCTGGACCGCCAGTAGTGACGTGTCCGGTGTGGTCTGGGGTATCCGCCGCATTGGATGCCAGAGCGCCTGGGACTTTACCCAGGGCGATGAGAGCATCCTGCTGGGTGTTATGGACAGCGGCTGCAACATCCAGCACGAAGAGCTCGTGAACACGGTGATTGATCCTTCCGTGACCTTTCCTGAAGTGAACTGCGACGTTGTTAACCAGGAAAGCAGCATGGAGGATCTGCAAAGCCACGGCACCGGCTGTGTGGGCATCGTGGCCGCTGAGGCGGACAACAACCTGACCATCGTCGGCGGTGCTCCGCACTGCAAAGTGCTGCCCCTGAAGATCACCAACGACTGGGTTGACGGCACAGACATGAATGTCGCCGAGGCCGGCTACCTGGGGGCCCAGCTTGGTCTGCGCGCGATCAGCATGAGCTTCGGCTACTTCCAGCCTGTCCCGGTCATTGAGGATATGTGCATTGATGTGGACCAGGACGGCGTTCTGCTGCTGGCCAGTGCAGGCAATGAGGACGCTGATTTTGAACGCTGGCCGGCGGCCTATCCGCAGTGCATGAGCGTGGGCGCCACCAACACTGCCGACGGACGAATCAGCCATGAGGGCTGGTGGGGCTCGAACTTCGGCCCCGGCGTGGACATCGCCGCTCCCGGCGAAGACTATGCCAGCTGCAGCATCGGTGCTACGGATGCCTACCAGTCTTTCGGCGGCACCAGTGGGGCTGCTCCGCACGTGCTGGCGGTGGCTGGACTGCTGTTTTCCTATTTCCCGACCTGGAGCAACAACCAGGCCCGGCAGGCGCTGCGTGAGACCGGCGTTCCGACGACCGGTTTCGGTTTCGACGTTCCACGAGTGGATGCTGCCAATCTCTTTGACACCTATGGCATCAGCCTGATCCTGCACCCGCCCAAACGCCTGCTGGAGCATGGCGTGTTTGAGGTGTCGCCCGAGGTCAACGGGGCCTTTGATTCAATTGGCTCCAAGCTTAATGACGTGCCCTCGCAGTCGCTGAACAGCCTGCCCTGGACCTTCAACCTCGATACAGCCAGCCTCGGCTTCGAGCAGTTCAACCTCAAGCTGAGCGGTATCTCCGGTGGCGAAGCCTACTCCGCCGAACAGGACTACTGGGTGGACAACTCTGCGCCGGTCTTCCCATTCAAGGAAGGATTTGAGGATCTGCCACGGATGCGCGTAATCAGCCCGCTGGATCATGACGTTTCTCTGATCAGTCAACTTTACCTGACCACGCCTACTGCCCTGCAAAACCTCATCGACAATGGCCCGGGAACCTGGCAGAGCAGCACAGCCGCTGCCCACAGTGGGGTAAACGGTTACTACTGCGGTCTGCCAGCGGGCGATGACTATGGCTCCTTTGAGCTCGACTGTCTGGTCAGCCAGGCGATTGACCTGAGCCCGACGTCCCAGCCGACCTTGAGCTTCTACCATCACTACAACGTGGAAGATGGCGGGTCTGATTTCGACAAGGTCAGCGTGCTGATCAGCTCAGACTACGGCCTGAGCTGGCAGCTTGGGCAGCTCAAGGACGGAGCCGGACTGGCCAGTTTCAGCGGTCTGCAATCCGACTGGAGCCGTGTTGACATTGACCTCAGCTCCTTTGCTGGCCAGACTGTACACATTGCCTTTGTCTTCAACAGCGATGAGCTTGCCAGTGGCGAGGATTCCGGACAGCCCAAGGGCTGGTGGATCGACGACATAAATGTGTCGAAGAACTACAGTGATCAGCTGGGTGCATTCAGCGCCGTTTCAAGCAGCGAAAAGGTAGTCGGCCTGGTGCCTCAGGTGCTTGGACTGACTGCATCTGTCAGCGGGGCTGCGGATGTCGGCCGGGTGGTCTATACCCTGGATGCCCTGCCCTATGGCAACAACGGGCCTGAAGATGTTCAGGTTGAGACCATTGTGGCTCCTTTCAGCGCGCAGCTGAACTTCAGTGGCACGGGATTTGAAAATCAGATTGCCATGCTGACTGCCCACAGCTTTGATACCGAAGGGTCCGAAGGTATGAGCCTCAGCACGCAGGTCTATATCTTCAACAAGCCCGGTGATGTTAACGCTGACACTTTTGTAGATCAGTCCGACAGGGATGCCTTTGACGGCAAGGTCGGACTGAGCTCGAGTGAGGCCGGCTACATCCCCTGGTTCGACAGCGACTTCAGCGGAGTGATCACCGAGTCAGACGCGGCAGCAGTAGGCTATTTCTGGTCGCCGGCGATCTAAGACCAGCACTGTTGTCAGTGGCTGACCACTGGACTCACCCCTGCTTTGCGACAGCAGGTCAGAGCTGTGCGGCTGAAACTGTTTCAGACGGAAATGTGCTTCTTTTGCGCGAGCATTGAGTCCAGGCTCCACGGCCCTGCTCCAGCAGCACTGAAGTACAGAAAGATAAGGCAGAACAGGATCGCCGCCGTGCCGCCGTTGACCGTTGGCCAAAAGCTGCCTGGTGCGTGGAACTGGAAATAGGCCACGGCCATCATGCCGGACAGGATGAAGGCCGTCGGACGCGTAAAGAGGCCAAGTACAAGCAGCGCGCCTCCCACCAGCTCCAGTATCCCACCGATGCCGACCTGCGACATCAGTACCAGCGGCCCGGCCTCTGGCGGCATTGGAGCGGGGAAGGAGAAAAGCTTGGTAGTGCCGCTGAGCATGAAAATCGCTGCTGCGACGATGCGCAGCAGGCTGTGGAAGTAAGGCGCCCAGGAAGCCCAGGTGGAGGTGATGCTCTTGTTGCTCATTGCTGCTCCTTGCTTATCAGCCGGATCATTTGTCAGATACTACAACTGACGTGCTTTCTCAGGACCGCGTTCCGTAGTTAGTCCCTAACCCGATGCTGATAGAGTCCGAAAATGTTTCCGTACGGATCGCTGAAGCGGGCCAGAGGATATGGGCTGGAGAGATCCGGCTGGACAAGAACGCGGCCGCCCAGCGTCAAGACCTTCTCCACGCAGGCCTGAATGTCGAAGACCATGATGGAGACCAGGAGTCCAAGCTGGTCATGCGGTGGCCTGTCGGTGACCCACATTCCGCTTACCTCGCCGACTCCATCGTCAAATGCAGTGTGGCCATCGCTGTTTTCGCGTATCTGCCAGCCAAAGGCCGCAGAGTAGAAACCTGCTGAAGCCGCGATGTCCTCCGCCGGTATCTCCAGATAGCAGATTTTCCCGTTACCAAATGTGGGCGCCACTCTGTGCTCCTTGCTGCTCTATCCCGGCTTATTGATCACGGTCAATGATAGACGACTAAGCATGTCTACTGAAAGCTGCGACTGAGTCCGGCCAGATATTCACTGAGCCGCTGCAAGTGCTGGACTGCCCCTTCCACCGCGCCATACTTCTCCGCCACCTCGTTACGACCTTCGGCTGTCGGGAAGACCGAGCGCTGGGTAAGGAGCGTGCCATCGCCATCCACTTCGAATACGATAGTGGCCTCGAACATCGGCTCCGCGTTTTCCTCATCCCAGCCGTTGAGATAGACAATGCGGCTGGGCGGGTCGATCTCCTTGAAGACACTGCGGTTGGGATAATCACGTCCGTCGGGGCCATGCATAACATGGCGCCAGCGGCCACCTGGGCGAAAGTCAAACTCCAGAGTGGTTGTCGTGAAGCCGTTTGGCCCCCACCACTTTTCAAGGTGCTTCGGATCAGTGAAGACCGAGAAGACCAGGTCCCTCGGGGCATCAAAGTGCCGACTGACGACGATTGAGCGAGCGTCAAGCTCACTTGACTCGGACTGGAACTGCTCAGACATTGCTTGCTCCTGTTTGGCTCTCGTTCTGGCTGGAAAGCAGGGCTTCCAGCCGGTCAAAGTTCTCCTCGTTTTTGTCCGGCACAAAGGCGCTGCAGCGGTCCCAGTCCGCCTGGTCCGCGAACTCCATGCTGAAGCCAAGCAGCGTTCCATCTTCATGCTCATCAAAACTCGCGGTCACACGAAATGCATGCAAGGAGAGGTGGTCGTAGACAATCCGCTCTGGCCTGATGAATTCAGCGAAGCGGTTCTCATTGGGGTAATCCTGGCCGTCGGGTCCATGCATTGTGAAGCGCCAGATACCGCCTGCCCTAGGATCAAACTCATGAAAGGTGCTGCTGAAGCCCGTCGGCCCGAACCAGAGCGCAAGGCGGCTCGGATCAGTCCAGGCCTCCCAGACCTGCTCGCGGTTGAAGGGGACGATACGACGGTTGCAAAAGACGCGCGCGGCGGCGTCCTGGATTGGTGGGATCCGGGTACTCATGTGCTCCTCCGGGTTGAGTGGAACTGGCGCGGCCGGCCAGGCCTACTTGCGGCGCGTGTAGCGGGCAGTCATAAACTTGTACCAGGCGCCAGAAGCATCCTGGGTCATGGACTCCAGCAGGCGATGATCCTTGTCCACCAGCGTGATTATGTCGCGGTAGGCGGCTGTACTGCCGTCCCCTGACATGGAGGGACCCTGCGTATTCAGCGTCAGCACCTTTCGCTCGCTGTCGAGCTCGCCTTCGTAGACCCACATGCCACTCATCATCGAGCCAACCCAGCTGCCAACAAACTTGCCCTTCGTATTGTCATAGCCCAACGTAATGAGCATCTTCGCGGGCCCTCCGCCGGGCATCTCGCCGCTGCCTTCTCCGAGGATCCAAAGTTCCCCGAGGGCACGTACGCTCTCGCTGCCTGTGGACTTCATTGGTTCCTGGTCCTGGCCCATGCTGGCCTCGCCTTCCATATCCCACTCGCCGAGCAGCTGCATCAGCCATTCGTGGTTTTCGTTCTGCTGACCCAGCCGGCACATCTCGTCTTCCATGTTCACGGCGGCTGCGGTGGCGTTGTTTTCACTACTCATGTCCATCTCCTTCTCATGTTGTTGCTTCTCTGCTAAGTGCGGTCCAGATATGGCGTCAGATTCCGCGTCTCTGGCAACTTTACCCGTAGGTCGGCTTTTGCGGCCAGCCCGGAGGCGAATCTTCAAACTCCTGCTGGCGGCCCCAGGGTGTGATGTCCAGCAGGCTGTAGGAATCCGTCATATTCTCCACGCCGCGGGCGTAAACCGAGTAAGTATGGAATACCTCACCATCCTTCTCAAAGAACACACTGAGGCCATGGCTTTCGCCCTTGATCGGGTTAAGTCCGCGGTGCGCTTCAGTCTCTTCAGGCGTACGGAAGTTGTAAGAAGGCTGCTTAATATCCTCATCAAGCGTGGCATAGAAGTCATAGTTGAAGTCGCTGCCGAAGGAGGAATACCATGGCCATTGCCAGCCTCGCTCAGCACGGTAATTCTCCAGCTTGGCGAGCGGCGCCCTCGAGATCAGCACAAAACGCGTGTCCTTCTCACCGAGCAGCGACAGATCGCCCAGTGCATCCACAAAGCTCGTACACCCGGGACAACCCTTGTCCCAGGCTGGATCAAACATGAAGTGATACACAACCAGTTGACGCATGCCTTTGAACAGGTCGTGCAGGCTCTGCCTGCCCTCGGGACCCTCAAAGCTGTACTCCTTGTCCAGCCGCACCATCGGCAGGCGGCGGCGCTTTGCGTTGAGCCGGTCATAAGCCCTGGTGTGCGCCTTTTCTTCCTGCAGCAGTTCGCGGCGCTCCGCCAGCCACTCCTCGCGACTGGCGACCGGCGGATGGGCGATCTGCTCCACGCCCACCGCCTGATTCGCATCGTGCCCTTGTTCATTAGCCATTTTTCCGCCTCCTTAGACTCGATGTTAGACCATACGCTTGAGCAGCGTTTCGAGATTATTCAGGCTCGAGTTCCAGCCCATATCGGCGCCGAGAGCCTTGGCCGCAGCCAGCGTAACCATCGGCTGGTCAACCTTCACGTGCGTCCTGCCGCCCTCTTCCCTGAAGGTGATAGTCACATGGTTAACCGCGGGCCAGCCTTCCGGCAGGCCGATCTCAGACGGCTGCAGCAGATTGCCCTCCGGGTCGCAGAAATAGTCCGTGCTGACGATCTTGCGCGGCGGGTCCAGTTCAAGGTATTCGCCGGCAAACCAGTGATCGCCCGCCGGACCGCGCATCACAGCTTTCATCTTGCCGCCGACCCGCAGATCGATTTCGCAAAATGGGATGCTGTAGCCCTCCGGGGCGATCCATTGTTTGAAGTGCTCAGGTTCTGTCCAGGCGCTAAAGACCAGTGCGGCTGGCGCATCGAATGTGCGCTCAAGAACAAAGTGCTCTGCGGGGCTTGCGCCCGTCGCCTCAGCAATCATTTCTAACTCCTTAGTGTTTGTGTTCCAGCCATGGTTATTGTCCATGGAGTCAGGACCGCTAGCCCGAATCACGCTCTTTCTCAATTCGCTGCAGCTCCTTGAGGTAGGCATCCAGACGGTCAAAGCTCTCGTCCCAGAAGCGGCGGTACTGCTCCAGCCACTCGTTGACGTCCTTGAGCGGTGTAGCGGCAATCCTGCAGGGACGCCACTGGGCCTCGCGGCCCCTGGTGATCAGCCCGGCCTTTTCCAGCACCTTCAGGTGCTTGGACACTGCCGGCTGGCTCATTGAAAAGGGCTCGGCCAGCTCGGTCACGGACGCCTCGCCGGAACTGAGCCGCGCCAGGATGGCCCGACGAGTCGGGTCGGCCAGTGCGGCGAAGGTCCTGCTCAGCGGGTCGGGCTGCATTTGGTTTATAACCTCACGGTTAATTAACTATGTGGTTATACAGCTATTCTGCAGCTGTGTCAAGGAGTCCGTCGAAAATGTTCAATCTGTGAGTTAGCCCTCAGTCTCTCAGGCGATAGCCAATACCGGCTTCGGTCGTCAGATGCCGTGGACGGGCCGGGTCTGCTTCCAGCTTATGGCGCAGCTGGCGCATGAAGATCCGCAGATAATGCGTCTCTCGAACGTAGGCCGCGCCCCAGACTTCGCGCAGGAGGAACTGATGGGTAAGTACTCGCCCGCTGTGCTTCAGCAGGGTGACAAAGAGCTTGTATTCCAGGGGGGTCAAATGCACTTCGCTTTCGCCGCGCCAGACCTGCCGGCGCACCAGATCGGCACGCAGATCGCCTGCGCGCAGCTCCTGTGCCTCAGGCTCATCCTGGCGGCGCTGTGAATGACGCAGGGCCACTCTTACCCTGGCGAGGAGTTCCTCGACGCCAAAGGGCTTGGTCAGGTAGTCGTCCGCCCCCAGATCAAGAGCCTTTACCTTGATTGACTCCTCTCCGCGCGCAGACAAGACAATCACCGGGGCGGAGCTCCAGTCGCGCAAGGTCTTAAGCACCTCAAGCCCGTCAAGATCTGGCAGGCCGAGATCCAGCAGGACGAGTTCCGGGCCGCGAGTGCTCGCCTCGCGCAGTGCCGACTCTCCATCTTCGGCCTCGATAACCATAAAGCCGCTGTGCTCGAGCGCGGGACGCAGGAAGCGGCGTATCTGCGTCTCGTCGTCCACCACCAGCACCTTGGCGCGCGGTTCAGTCATCGACAGCCCCATCATAGTCCCCTGCCCCGGCCTCGCCAATTACATCCGGCAGCTCTGTGCCGGCCATGCCCGCCGGAATGGTGAAGCTGAAGCTGCTGCCACCGCCGGGACGGGCCGCAGCGCTGATCGCGCCACCGTGGGCGTCAATGATCGCCTTGCAGATCGAAAGGCCCAGTCCACCGGTCCGCCCTGCCTTGGCGTCCGGCGTGGCATCAATCAGCCCAAAGGGCTGAAACAGCTCGGGGCTGGAGTAATCTGCCAGGCCTGTCCCTCGATCATGCACGGCTACCTCAACTTCACCGCCACGAGCCCTGGCCTGCAGAATTATTTGTTCACCCTGGGCGGTATGCCTCACCGCATTGTCCAGCAGGTTGACCAGCACACGTTCAATCAGCACAGCATCGATCCGCACCAGCGGGAGGTCACCAGGCAGGTCAAGCTCGACCTTGCGGCCGCGACTGCTGAGCTCAAGTGCCGCCAGAGCCGAACCGACCACCTCTTCCAGGGGCTGAAGCTCCAGCTTGATCTGCAGAGAACCATTTTCCAGGCGGGTCAGTTCCAGAATGTTGTCCAGCAGACGTGCCAGACGCTGGGCTTCGGTCTTGATCCCGCCCAGCAGCTGCGGCGCTGCCTGCGACGCTTCGGCGGGCGGAAGACTCAGCAGTGTCTCCGCCGAGCCGGCGATGCCGGCAAGCGGGGTGCGAAGGTCATGGCTGATGCCGCTGAGCAGCGTGGCCCGCAGCCTTTCGCGCTCCGCCAACAGCAGCGACTGCTGCTCTGCATCGGCCTGTTGCTCGCGCTCCAGGGCCATGGCGATCAGCGAAGAATAGGCCTCCAACAGATGTCGCTGGTCCGGCGCGGCCAGGGTTGCCGCCTGGCCGGGCAGAGGCCTGACTGTCAGCACACCAAGCACCCCGCGTCCTGCGCCAAGCGGAAGATGCAGGGCCTCGGAACCCGGCAGTGTGCTGGTGCTAATTCCGGCACTGCGGCCATTTTCCAGCACCCACTGCATCACAGCGATCTCACTGCGCGCATGCTCAAAGCCGGCTTCATCCAGCCGGGGGGTCGCGGAGGCGAGAATTTCTTGGCGCAGCATTACAAGCGCACGCAGGGGCAGCTGTTCGCTCAGCCTCTGCTCCGCCAGTCGGCTCAGCGCTCCGGCTGAACTGGCCGAGGCCATTTCCCGGCTGAGCGCATAAAGACTGCTCGTGCGCCGCTCACGCAGTATTGACGCCTGGACCTGTTCGCGCAGACGGAAAGTCAGGGAGGCTATGATCAGACTGACCAGCAGCATGACAGCAAAGGTCAGCAGATACTCGATATCCTGCACGGCAAAGGTCAGATAGGGTTGCACAAAGCAGAAGTCGAAAGCGCCGACCGCGAGCACCGCGGCCAGCACTGCCGGACCGCGTCCGGTGCGCAGAGCGACGGCCACCACCGCCAGCAGGTAGAGCATGATCAGGTTGGCCGCCTGCAGGTGTGGATGCAGGAGCGCAGCCAGCCCGGTAGTCGCCGTTATGCTGGCAACAGCAATCAGGTAGTCGAGCCAGCGGCTGCGCCGCCGTCCAGTGTCCTGGCTGCCCGGCTCGGCCCTGGGACTAGGTCCCGCAGCGCGGACGACATAGACGTCGATATCGCCGCTAAGTCTGATCAGCGAGTCAACCAGCGAGCCGCGCAGCCGGTCCTGCCACTGGGGGTGTGTCGGCTTGCCAACCAGTATCTTTGAAGCGTTGCGCTGCCTGGCGTAGGCAACCAGCGTCTCGGCCACCCTGTCGCCAGACAGCGTGGCTGTCTCGGCGCCGAGGCTTTCCGCCAGCGCCAGTGTTTCGTCCAGTCGCTGACGGACACTAGGCGCGAGCTCCCCGCGGGCAGGGATTTCGACATACACCGCTTCCCACTGCGCATGTGTCTCCGAGGCTAGCCGCTTGGCGGAGCGCACCAGGTCCGCGCTGAGCGGACCCGGGCCGATGCAGACGATGATTCTCTCGGCGGCAGGCCAGGTGGCCTGGGTCGCCAGCAGTGTGCGCTCGGCGCGCAGCTGGCCCTCAACCTGCAGGGCCGTCTTGCGCAGCGCCAGCTCGCGCAGAGCTGTCAGATTGGCCTTGGTGAAGAAGGACTCCAGCGCGCGCTCGGCCTGGGCTGGCATGTAGACCTTGCCATCCCGCAGTCTTTTCAACAGCTCGTCGGGCGAGGTGTCGACCAGTTCGACCTCGTCGGCCTGCTCGAGCACTACGTCCGGCACCTTTTCGCGCACGATGACGCCGGTAATCTGTGCGACCACATCGTTGAGGCTCTCAATATGCTGGACGTTGACGGTTGTGAAGACGTCGATTCCCGCCCCCAGCAGCTCCTGGACATCCTGCCAGCGTTTGCTGTGCCGACTGCCCGGGGCATTGCTGTGCGCCAGTTCGTCGATCAGGATCAGTCGCGGGTGGCGCTCCAGCGCGGCGTCGAGATCGAATTCACGCAGCAGCACGCCGCGGTGCTCAACTTCCCGAAGCGGCAGCCGGGGCAGGCCGGCCAGCATCGAGTCCGTGTCGCTGCGGCCATGCGTTTCAACGACACCAGCCACTACGTCCATTCCGCCGGCAAGCAGCAGCTTTGCCTCCTGCAGCATGGCATAGGTCTTGCCAACTCCGGCTGTCGCGCCGAAGAATACTTTCAGGCGGCCGCGCTCAGCGTGGTCAGTGGTCTCCACCGCCCTTAGCAGCGCATCCGGATCCGGCCTGGTGTCTGGCATCTGCCTATTGTCCTACCGGCTGAGTACCCGCTGGCGAGGCCTGTTGATCCAGCTCCAGGTTGAGCAGCAGAACATTCACCCGCGGTTCACCAAGCAGGCCCAGCAGCCTACCGCTGGTGTGCCGGCGCAGTAGCTCCCGGACCTGCTCCTCAGCCATCCCGCGCGCAGCTGCCACGCGGGACACCTGGTACTCTGCGGCGGCCAGGCTGATGTCCGGGTCAAGGCCTGAGCCCGAGGCAGTCAGCAAGTCGACAGGAATGATGTCTCCCGCCTCGGGATCAGCATCCCGCAGAGCCTGCGCCCGCGCTGTCGCGGCATCCTGCAGTGCGGGGTTGAGCGGGCCAAGGTTGGAGCCGCTGGAAGCGCACGCGTTGTAAGGTACCGGGCCGGTGGCGCTGAGGCGGCCCCAGAAATATCCCGGCGCGCTGAAGCTCTGGCCGACCAGCGCCGAGCCGGCGGCCGGGCTGCCAGCCGCCGCGGGTTTGCCGTCAGCGCCGACCAGGCTGCCGTTAGCCTGCCAGGGGAAGGCCGCCTGGGCGATGCCCCAGACCAGCAGCGGATAGGCAATGCCCGTAACCACGGTCATGGTCAGCAGCATGATCAGCGCAGGTTTAAGTTGTTCACGCATCTCTGTCTCCTAAGTCTCTCTGGCCTAGCTCAGGTGCAGGGCCACCAGCAGCATGTCAATCAGCTTGATGCCGATAAATGGCGCGACGATCCCGCCGAGGCCATAGACCAGCAGGTTGTCGCGCAGCAGCCGCGCCGCACCGACCGGGCGGTAAGGCACGCCGCGCAGCGCCAGCGGGATCAGCGCGATGATGATCAGCGCGTTGAAGATCACGGCGCTGAGCACCGCGCTCTGCGGTGTGGCCAGACCCATGATGTTCAGCTTGTTCAGCTCCGGATAGGTGGCCACGAAGGCCGCCGGAATGATCGCAAAGTACTTCGCCACGTCGTTGGCGATGCTGAAGGTGGTCAGCGAGCCGCGGGTGATCAGCAGCTGCTTGCCGATCTCGACGATCTCAAGCAGCTTGGTCGGGTTGCTGTCCAGGTCCACCATATTGCCGGCTTCCTTGGCCGCCTGCGTGCCGGAGTTCATCGCCACCGCCACATCCGCCTGGGCTAGCGCCGGCGCATCATTGGTGCCGTCGCCGGTCATGGCCACCAGACGGCCGCCGGCCTGATATTCCCGGATCAGGGTCAGCTTGTTCTCCGGCGTCGCCTCAGCCAGAAAGTCATCAACGCCGGCCTCAGCGGCGATCGCTGCCGCGGTCAGCGGGTTGTCGCCGGTGATCATCACAGTGCGGATGCCCATGCGCCGCAGCTGCGCAAAGCGCTCGCTGATCCCGCCCTTGACGATGTCCTTAAGCTGGATCACGCCAAGAACTTTAGCGTCCTCAGCCACCACCAGCGGTGTGCCGCCACTGCGCGCGATCTGTTCCACGCTTCCGCGCACCTCGGTCGGCATCACGCCGTTTTTCGAGGCGACAAACTTCTCGATCGTATCGGCCGCGCCCTTGCGGATCTCGCGACCATGCAGGTCGACACCGCTGACGCGGGTGGCGGCGCTGAAGGGAACGAAGACTGCGCCGAGACTATGGATGTCGCGCTCACGTAGTTTGAACTGTTCCTTGGCCAGCACGACGATGCTGCGCCCTTCCGGGGTCTCATCGGCCAGGCTGCTGAGCTGCGCCGCGTCGGCCAGCTGCTCGGCGGTCACGCCCGGCGCGGGCAGGAAGGCCACCGCCTGGCGGTTGCCAAGCGTAATGGTGCCGGTCTTGTCCAGCAGCAGCACATCCACATCGCCTGCTGCCTCGACCGCGCGGCCGGAGGTGGCGATGACGTTTGTTTTCAGCAAGCGGTCCATGCCGGCAATGCCGATGGCGCTGAGCAGGCCGCCGATGGTGGTCGGAATCAGGCAGACCAGCAGGGCCACCAGCACCGTGATAGTGATCGGGCTGCCCTGCCCCGCCTGCTGCACCGAGAAGATGCTGAAGGGCAGCAAGGTGGCGCAGGCCAGCAGGAAGACTATGGTCAGCGCCGCCAGCAGGATACTCAGCGCGATTTCGTTTGGCGTCTTCTGGCGCTTGGCGCCCTCGACCAGGCCGATCATGCGGTCCAGGAAGCTCTCGCCGGGGTTGGCAGTGATCCGCACGATCAGCCAGTCGGACAACACCGTGGTTCCGCCGGTCACCGCATCGCGGTCGCCGCCGGCCTCGCGGATCACCGGCGCGCTTTCCCCGGTAATGGCGCTCTCGTTGACGCTGGCCACGCCTTCAATGGCGATACCGTCACCAGGAATCACATCACCGGCCTGCACCAGCACAATGTCATCCTTGCGCAGACTGCTGGCCGGCACCTGGGCTTGAGCCGCGCCGGCGTTGGCGCTGGCCAGCTTGCGCGCCGTCACATCCTTTCGCGCACCGCGCAGACTGGCCGCCTGGGCTTTGCCGCGGCCCTCGGCCAGCGCCTCGGCGAAGTTGGCGAAGAGCAGCGTAAACCACAGCCAGACGGTGATGCCCAAAACAAAGCTGATAGGCGCTTCGCCGTGCCCGGCCAGCGCCATTATCAGCAGCACTGTGCTGAGCAGGCTGCCTATAAAGACCACGAACATCACCGGGTTGCGGGCCTGGTGTCGCGGGCTCAGCTTGACCACTGCGTCAAGCATGGCCCGGTTCAACAGCGCGCTGTCCATCCCGCGAGATGATTTAGTTGCCATCTGTATCTCCTAAAGGCCCGCCTGGGCATGCATTTGAAGCTGCTCGACGATGGGACCGAGAGCCAGTGCCGGGATGAAATTGAGCACGCCGATCAGCACGACCACGCCGACCAGCAGGCCGATAAACAGCGGTGTATGCGTGGGCAGCGTTCCGGCGCCTGAGGGCACTTCCTTCTTACGCGCCAGAGATCCGGCGATTGCCAGCACAGGGATGATCAGCCACCAGCGGCTGAAGAACATGCAGGCCCCCAGCAGCATGTTGTAGAAAGGCGTGTTCACGCTCATACCGCCGAAAGCCGAGCCGTTGTTGTTGGCCGCTGAGCTGAGGTTGTAAAGCACTTCGCTGAAGCCGTGGGCGCCGGTGTTGTAGACCCCCGCGCGTCCGGCTGCGCTCATTACTGCGATCGCGGTGCCCAGCAGCACCAGCAGCGGCGGGATCAGAATAACCAGGCTGGCCATCTTGATTTCGTAGGCCTCGATCTTCTTGCCCAGGTACTCCGGCGTGCGTCCGACCATCAGGCCGGCAATAAACACCGCCACCAGGGCATAGATCAGCATGCCGTAGAGCCCGCAGCCTACACCGCCAAAAACCACCTCGCTGAACTGCATGAGCAGCATCGGCACGAAACCGCCCAGCGGGGTATAGCTGTCATGCATGGAATTGACGCTGCCGTTGCTGGCGGCGGTTGTCGCCGTGGCCCAGATCGCAGACGAGACAATGCCGAACCGCGCCTCCTTCCCCTCCATGTTGCCGCCGGCCTGCAGCTCGGAGGCGCGCAGATCGGCACCTGCGGCCGCCAGCTGAGGCGTGCCGGCCTGTTCCATCCAGGTACACATAATCAGCAGAGGGATAAAGATCGCCAGCATAGCCGCCAGCACCGCCCAGCCCTGGCGCTTGTCCTTGACCAGCGCGCCGAAGGTGAAACACAGTGCTGCGCTGATCAGCAGGATCGAAAGAACCTGCAGCGTATTGCTCAGCGGCGTGGGATTTTCCAACGGATGGGCGCTGTTTACATTGAAGAAGCCGCCACCGTTGGTGCCCAGCTGTTTGATAGCGATCTGCGAGGCGGCAGGCCCGACGGCGATGGTTTGTGTCGTGACCGCGTTGCCATCCGCGTCCTGGGTGGCCTCGACCAGCGCTGCCTGTTGATAGGGCTGGAAAGACTGCACAACGCCCTGCGAGACCAGGATCAGCGAAAGGACCAGGGACAGGGGCAGCAGGACATAAACGGTAGCGCGCGTCATATCGACCCAGAAGTTGCCGATACTGCCGGTCGCCTTGCGGGTGAAGCCGCGGATGAAGGCGACCAGCACCGCCATGCCGGTCGCGGCGGACAGGAAGTTCTGCACCCCCAGGCCCAGCATCTGCGTCAGGTAACTCATCGTGGTCTCGCCGCCGTAGCCCTGCCAGTTGGTGTTTGAGGCAAAACTGATCGCGGTGTTCAGCGCGCTGTCCGGGCTGACTGCGCCAAGCCCCATCGGGTTGAGCGGCAGCAGTCCCTGCAGGCGCTGCAGCAGATAGACCAGCGCCAGGCCAAGCATGTTGAAGATCAGCACAGCCGCGGCGTACTGCTTCCAGTTCATCTCGGGCCAGGCGTCGCCTGCATCACGCCGGATGCCGGCCAAACGGTAGAGCAGCCGCTCCAGCCAGCCCAGCACCGGGCTGAGCATATGACGCTCGCCCTGGAAGACCCTGGCTATGAAACCGCCCAGCGGCAGCGCCAGCGCTATCAGCAAGCCCAGAAAGATAAGTATCTGGATCCAGTCATTCATGCTCATCAGAATGCCTCCGGCCGCAGCAGCGCTGCGAACAGGTAGATCAGCAGACCCAGCGTAAGGATTGCGCTGAGCAGATATAGCTCATTCACTCCAGACCTCCTTACTGCATTCGCCTGGCCGAACCGGCAAGCCGGCGCCGGCGAAGGACAGCTTCATCAGGCAGACTCGCATGACAGCAAGTGCATTGACCAGGCAAGTGCGAGAAAGACTGCGAACAATCCAATGTCAGCAAGATTGAGTGACATTGCATTAAGTCAGCGCTTCGCACATGCGCAGCAGGCCCGCAGACAACAGGATCAATCCCGTCAGCAGGGCCACACACAAGATTTCCAGCATCCCGCTTCTCCTTTGGCCTGCCATGAAAGGCGTACGGCGCGAGGTGCAATAGATACCCTGCATAGGCGTAAATGCGGGATCAGGATCGCTGGGCTGCGCATAAGGAAAAAGTAAGGGCGGCACAACAGACGGTAGAGGCCGGGCTTCCTGCCTTGCTATTGCCATATAATCCTGCCGTGAGCAACTGGACCGCCTGTGGGGGATCGCCAGCCGTCCTTTTCGGATGGCCTGACGGCATAAACGTTGTCGACAGCTGGGGGCTGGTGATCGCGGCTGGGTCGCTGGTCCTGGCCATCCTGATGCGCTGGTTGATCCTGCGCTTCATGGACGGTTACCTCAAGCGCATCGTCGACCGCACCCAGAGCACCTACGACAACAAGGTCCACACGGCGATGCGGCGCTCGGTGGGTTACTTCACCCTGCTTGGCGGCTGCTATCTGGCAATCAGCTTCATCGAACTGCCAGTCGAACCGATCAACTGGCACGAGATCACCACCCGCGTTCTGGCGACCCTGTTCATGGTTTCCGGCGGACTGCTGATTTACCGGATGACGGAAATCACGCTTAGCTTCCTTACCGAAGACAACCCGCAGACCAAGAAGAGCGTTCTGGACGACAAGTTCCTGCCGCTGCTGCGGGACGTCACAAAGGTCGGACTGATCCTTCTTGTTGCCGTTGGCCTGGCCCAGACCTGGGGCTACAGCCCGGCAGGAATCCTGGCCGGCGCCGGCATAGGCGGCCTTGCCCTGGCCTTCGCCGCCCAGGATGCGGTGGCCAACGTTTTTGGCTCCTTTGTTGTGTTTTCCGACCGACCGTACAAGATTGGCGACTGGATCCAGCTTGCCGGCATCGAAGGCACCGTAGAGGAGATCGGCATCCGCTCAACCCGGATCCGCATGTTCGACCAGGCCCTGGTCAGTGTGCCAAACAAGGTCGTTACCAACGAGAGCATTTACAACTACAGCGAGATGCCGATCCGGCGGATCAGCCTGGATCTGCGGCTGGCCCTGGATACTCAGCCGGAACAGGTGCTGGGGGTCGTCAAGGACATCCGCGAATTGCTCAAGGGCCATGCCGGTATCGACCAGGACTACTGGGTTGTCAGCCTGAGTGACTTGAGCACTTACAGCCTGGACATAATCGTCTACTGCTTCACGCGATCGACTGTCTGGGAGGAGTTCCTAGAGGTCAAGCAGGACCTGCTGCTGCGGATCATGGATATCTGCCGCAGCCGTGGCGCGCGAGTGGCATTCCCTTCCAGCACTGTCTACTACAACGGACTTGATGCAGCAGGTTCTCCCTCCGCCCTGTCAGGGGCTCAATCGGCCGGCGTCGCTTTGACTGTGGAGGAGGCCCGGAGCAAGGGCGAACCTTTACCGGCTGCTTTCAGGCACGACGCCGGCAGCGCGCCACAAAGCGATGACAGCAGCCACGGAATGGAGTTTAACCGCACCGAAAACGGCTAGGAACTTCTGTCACGCGTCCGAATCACCAGTCAAATGCCACACTAATCCCGCCGAATGTCGGTACAAACAACAATTTGGTGTCATATTATGCTTTTTATTATAATTTGGCACCGACGAACTGCTTTCCTTTAGAGTGGCTCTCCTCCTAACTAGAATCTTCTCGTGACTGACTTGAGTATGGTTGATGCGGCCGTAGAAGCTTTGATCAAGCTAATGCAGGAAAAGCGCTGGTCGGCGCCGCAGGTAGCCGCCGCCGCGGCCGCAGGCGGCATTACTGTCTCGGAAGACACCGTTCTGCGAGTCATGAAGCGTGAGCGTAAACCCAGCCTGGAGTTTGGTATCTGGCTGCTGCGGCAGCACAGTAATGACCACCGATTTCCGCTGCAGTCCAGTGAGTGGGTTCAGCCTTCCGCTGCGCACGCTGACGCACCTGCAACGCCAACTTCTGTGCAGGAGCAATCTTCACCCCCGTACAGAAAGGAGATGTCCGAACCGTTGGCCGTCAGGCGCAAGGCAGATATCTCACCTGAGCAGATCCTCAGGAAGTTCAAGGAATCTCAGGAGCCAGCCAGCACATCCGGATCAGATGAGCTCGTGCCCTTGATAAAGAAACTGCTGGAGCGTCTGGATAATGAGCCTCAACCTCAGCCTTCGACAGCAGAGCCTCAGGAAAAGCAGAATGCAGGCAAGTGGCGCAACGAGCTGTTTCGCAGGATTGAAGACGTGCTGATCAAGGACGTTGATGAAGCTGCAGCCGAGCGACTTGAAATGTGCGATTTGAAGAAGTTCCGGCCACGTGGAGTGTCCAGCATAGAGATTGTAAAACGCCGGGCCGGCAATGTGCTGGACCAGGTGGTCGAGCTGATGGGATTCCGGCGTGAGTTGCAGGATCTTGCAATCGCCGCGCAAAGGTGTATGAAGGCTGATGACATCGCTGGCATGAGAAAGAACCTGCACGCAGTGATTGATTGCGCTCCATATTGTGAAGGGGAGGTCCTTGAGGCGGACTATGAACAGCGACTGTGCCAGCTGCTCATTATTGTCATAGCGTACCGCTTTCAGGAAGGCAGCTTTGATCGGGTCTACAGGCACATTGCACTGGCTATGGAGCTGCTTCAGGGGCTCAAAAGAGGTGCACTCGGCCAGGAGCTTGCGGATTATGCTGAACTTCGATCTGAACTTCTAAGTTGGATTGCTGAAACCAAATGGCGCGACACGTCAGCGGCGCGGGACCTGCTCCTCACCCCCGAACACATAACCAGAATCTGGAAGATGGGCGATCACCAGCTTCGCTATAAGGCACGGGGACAGACGGGACATGAAGCCCGGGTTCAGGAGCTGCGACTCGGCCAGATGGGTGTGGTGGTTCTTCGACTCGGCCTGCGATACCTGAATCGCGGCACTTTGCTCAAGCACCTGGAGTACTTCAACCAGCAGTCAAACCTGGGGCTTGATCTGGAAACTACGCCAGGTGAACGTGACGAACTGCTCAACACTGGCGAACCGCATATACGTCTGATTCGAATTGAATGGGAACTCGGCAAGCTTTTTACACTCGACTCACTTCTTCGCGAAACACCTGGAGTGTTATCCCGGCAAGAGCTTGATCGCCTGCATCGCATGAGGTTGCAGGCAAGCAACGCTATGCACGGGGACCAATCCGGTTACCAGCGCGGAATTGAGCTTGAGTATCGCTGGATCCTTGCTAACATGGCCCGAGCCTCACTGCGCGTGGCACATTGAGTAGGCCTGCAAAGTTGCATCCATGAGGTCGTCTCCGTCCCAATCCGGGGGAGTCAGACCCACGATCTGCGCCCACTGGCGTTTAGCCTTGGCAAAGTCCATGTCGAAGTTGTTTCCGCTGTAGGCTTGCTGGAAGGAGCAGGTGGGCGCCTGAGGGTAAGAGCCAAAGTTGTTGGCCGGTCCGGCGGTGTTCCAGGCGCTCTCTGCTGGTGTTAGTGGCATTTGACTCTCCATGTAAAGGACGCTAAAGCGCCTTGCTAGCGATACATCGACCTGTAACAGGTAACGGATTAAGGGGTTAAGCAATTTTCAACCGTATTCCAATAGGTAGTATTGAATCAATGACCTCAGAACAGACCCTACGCTCTTGCAGACTGCAGTGGGGCTATTCAGAGGGCTAAAATGACTTGCTGATGAGTCGCCGTATAATCCGTCTTCGAACCCCTAATTCAATAGCTGGCAGGTCAGGCCATGAAACTCGAACGTGTCTATGCCCTCAAATTCGGCGGTGTCTACCCGCACTATGTCGCCAAGGCGGAAGCCAAGGGTCGCAGCAAAGCCGAGCTGGACCAGATTCTGCGCTGGCTGACGGGCTACAGTCAGAAACAGCTTGAGAAGGTCATCGCCGACGGCACTGACTATGAGACCTTTTTCGCTAAGGCACCGAAACTGAATCCCGCCCGCAGCCTGATCAAAGGCGTGATCTGTGGGGTCAGGGTCGAGGATATCGAAGAACCGACTTATCAGCTGATCCGTTATGTGGACAAACTGGTAGACGAACTGGCAAAGGGCAAAGCGATGGAAAAGATCCTGCGCAGCTGAGGTGATGCCTTTCCTGCTCCTGACCTGCAGCTTTCGGCGTGCTGCTACGTTAAGAGGAAGAGCCAGATCTTCCTTTTAGTTGCACATAACTGATATGATTGCATCTCTGGCGAGCCGCTTTCCGCTGAAGGCTAGCCTGTGTAATCAATCAACCCTTCCCGGAGTCAAGATGAAGCTTCCCGGCAAGCTCATGCTGTCGCTATTGCTGGCAATCACCATATCTGCATGCGGTGCCGACCACCCATCTGGTATCACCGAGACACCTGAAGCGCAGCAGACTCCAGCAGTGTTGTCGGGCCTGAAGTTGCCGCGGCCCTCAAGCCTGCCCCGGGTCACCAGCGCCCCGCCCCTTGACTATCAGCGATTTGTCGACGGAGGCAAGTTCGTCTTTGGACTGCCTATGAACAAGGCGTCCCAGGACAACCTCGGCAGCGACGGAGTTCTTTCTCCTACCTACACTTTGCCGGCCAGCGGCGGCATTGGCAACGCGGCTTTCGCCTGTCTTGCCTTCAATAAAGTGGCTGAATATGATGGCCCGGCGCAGATCATACACAGCTGGCTGGTACCCCCATCCGACTGGTCGAATGCCTATATGGCCGTCGCGAATTACAGCAGCGACCGCTGGGACTGGTATTCCATGGATGAAGGCCCGGTCGCTCTGCCGACCTGGTCGAACTATCTGGCACCTTCAGGTCAGGTGGTCTGTCTGGTTCTGCTGCTGGGCACCGAAACGTGCAAGCTCGACTGGCTGATTGCCGGCGGCAGCGTCCTCGACAGCTCCTACCTCAGCACGGACCTGAACAGTGACCCGACATTGAACCTGGCTCCGCTGAGTGTCAGTTTCAGACTGAACGGCAGTATCTTCGGGGCCACAGTGCCCGCTGGTTACGACTGGGATTTTGATGGGGATGGCAGTATGGATCTGGCAGGTGCAGACAAGGAGCCGCCGGCTTTCCTTTATGAGACACCAGGCCTCTATACCTGCAGAGTTTCAGCGCTTGGCAGCGATGGCAGGGCCATTAATGCCGAAACCACCTTCACCGTTGTTGATCCCCTGAATCAGCCGCCCGTTGCTGCTATCTCTGCTGACGTCAGCAGTGGGGATGCACCGCTGGCCGTCACCCTTGATGCCAGTGCTTCGACGGACGATGACACTATCGTCAGATACCAGTGGGATGTGGATGGCGACGGCGAGTATGAAGTAGATACTGCTGATGTACCCGCTCTTGACTACACCTTTGCCCGAAACGGCAACACCATGGTTACGGTGCAGGTCACGGACAATGACTTCGCCACCAGTACCGCATCGTTGCAGATACACCTCGACAGCGGCTGGCGTACCGCTGTGATCGATAACTCCACGGGCGTGTATCAACTGAGGATGGCAGTCACTGGCACTGGTATCAACAGCCGTGCTGTGGTCGCCTATAGCGGAGGTACGAACTATGACATGTTCTTTTCGCGCGCCGGCAGTGACCTTGGAACCGGATGGTCGTCGCCCGTTGAGCCCGTTAACAACGCGCTAAATGACAACCTCCAGCAGCTGGATCTCATGGTCAACCCGGTAAGCGGCAAGCCGCAGATTGCCTTCACAATCCTGGGAGGCGACTCAGACCGATTGCTGTACTTTGTCAGCGCTTCTACTCCCGACGGCAGCAGCTGGGATCCGCAAGTGCAGGTAAGTCCGGACCCGGACTTCGGCTACGCCCTTTCCGTAGCGCCGGGCAATGCCGGCCATCCGGGAATCATGGCAGTCTATGGAACGACTTCAGGCGAGCAAAGCCTTCGCTACTATCCAGCCAGCAACAATGACGGCACTGCATGGGATGCTGCCGTCGGACTTGGCAATCAGGGATTCACCGAGATCATTGACAATGTCGACATCATCAGCACAGGTACCTTTCCACTGGCCGCTGTCTCAGGTCGGCTGGATGGCGGTGATGCCCGCTTTGGACTATTGGCAGCCGGTACTTCCAACGGTTTGACATGGGACCCGATTGACCTGATTAGCGGCATCGAGAATTACCAGCCATCGCTGACGATGGTTTCCGGCCGGCCGGCATTTGCTGCGGGGGGGGCAGACCAGTTTGGAACGTTGTCCTTCCTGCGCTCCGGAGATCCTGAGGGCCGCGGCTGGAGCGTAACACCACAGTTGCTTGCATCCGAGGGCCTGGGAGGAGTTGGTGAACTGGCCGTAGTGGGTGGCAAGCCAGCTATCGCTTACTCGGGATATGGATCGGACGGGCTGATGTTCGTTTCTGCCGCAGACCCGGAGGGCAGCAGCTGGGACGCACCCTACTGTATTGACAGCGTGAACAGCAGCGCTACCGACCACATCGCGATGGTTAGTACAAATGGATTTCCGGTCATTGGTTACTACGACTATGCCGGGAATCGCCTGCTGGCGGCAGTCTGGTACTAGACAACCGGTACCAAAAAATGCTCACCGGTACCCCCAAAAATGCTTACCGGTACCAATGAATCCTTGTCGGCCCGGAAAAGCGACCTGGCCTTGCCAATGCCAGCGGCCGCAGTTTGTTGCGGCCGCTTCCGGTAACAGCAACGCTGCCCGCAATCGACCGCATGGGAGATGGTTAAACTGGACGGGGGAAGCCATGCTGCGCGGGGGAAACCGTACAGCGTGAGGCAAGCTGCACCGCGTTGGCAAAGCCGTACTGCGCGCAAGAAGCCTTACTGCGTGCAGGAAGCCGTACTGCGTGAGTGAAGGACGTACCGCGTGGGGGAAGCCATCCTCCTAGACGAATAGTCTCGTGTGAACATGGCTTTCGTGTCTTGATCATGCGGCCAGTTGCGAGGGCTTAGCAGGTGACCCTGCGTCAGGCAGGCTCTGGCTGCGAGGGATTTAACTTTGGTACCTGAGAAAGTAACAGTGGCAGCCCCAGCGGGAATCGAACCCGCGTTTTCGCCTTGAGAGGGCGACGTCCTGACCGCTAGACGATAGGGCCGTAAAGCGGACGCAGAATATACCAGAAGGCCGCGGACCGTGCAAGATATGGATTGGAAGGAGCTGTCCGACAGGCGGTCTGTGAGGTCCAGGCATCTTCTATTGCAGGCGACTCTGGCCACCCTGCAAAACTTGCCAGGGCATTGCGCTGAAATGCCCGCTGCGCCGTGCGCTGTTGAGGCTGGATTATTGAATGCGGTCCAAGCCTTGCATTGTGTAGGCAGACAAACTCTCATGCAGCTTGAGACCTGCACTGTGACCGCCGGTACGTTTGAACAGCAGGCAGAGCAGCGCGCCTTAAACGCCGGTATGCTCATCGCCCGGCAGAGCCTGGCCCTTGGCTTCCAGCTCCTGGCGGCGCTTCTCTTCAAGTCGCATCTTGCGCTCAAGCTCCGGACTGGCATCACGCAGCAGCTTCTGGCGTTCCAGCGGGCCGAGAACGGCCAGCGGTGTACGGCCATAGAAGCTGATGTGCCCGCAGTTCAGGCACATAAAGACGTCGACCGCCGTCGCCCGGTCATACTTGACCTGCATCCAGCCATAGCTGGTCACGAAGTGCGGCTCGCGGGTAACGCCGAAGTTGGCGACCGATGAGAAATCTCCAAGCACGCAAAGCCCGCCGCACTGCACGCAGCGCTTCGGTTCGTGATTAAGGCTGGCAGCCTCGGTCGGCGGCTCGGCCTTGCTCTCCACAGGATTCCTCTGTGTGGCCATCCGGCTTATCCCACCAAGATACTATCACAACGGGATGGATGCTGCAGGAGCGGCCTAAGCGCGCCCGTGCAGCGTCTGGCCGTTCCAGGCTGTTTCGGCGGCCTGTTGACGCGACTCGCTTTGTCCCAGGCGACCTATCTGACGACCGGCTGCAGCAAGACATCCGAGGCCGAAAAGAGCCAGACCAATGGCCGGAAGCCAGAGAGCCAAACCGCTGATCACGTTCTGGCGAAGGCTGAATTCGAGTACTGGCGGCCCGTTCAGCAAAGGTGAATAATCACCGTTGCGGGCCTGGAACCGAAAATAGTAATAACCCGTGGCCTCGGCAAGGCTGAATGTCCCGCTGAAGGTCTCACGCTTCCCAGGCTCAAACTGGTAATCGCCGACATAGCGCATTTCTTCCTGACGCTGGACCGGCTGCCGGCGAGCGTCCAGGATCTCAAAGCTCGTGTACCACGGTGCGCCCTGAGTCTCCGGTACCAGAGCACGAATGAAATATCGCCCGCTTACACCTGATTCCAGCCAGACAGGGCCGAAATCAAAGCCCCGGGGAATGTCGGTGGAGGGTGCCGGCTGGGCCAGCGCCAGGCGTCCGGACCATAGAAAGCCCCAGGCAAACCAGCCTGCTGCAGCAAGCAGCAGGAAAAGTCCGCAGGCGAGCAGCCGCAAAACCGCGCGCCGAAGCGCGGAGAAGCGGCGCGCACCCGGCTGCGCCGATTCGGAAATCATCTCAACCACGCAAGCAGTATAGCAGTGTGCCGCATACTACGCAATGTAGTATTGAGCCAGTGCAGTATCAATGCGGCCCAAACAGGCCGCAGGCAGCTAAGGAGCCCGGTTTTGCGGGTAGAACAGTCCAGAGGAGGGATTCAAGCCAGTGCGGCACCGAATCCGGGGGAATCTGCAGATATAGCTGGAACAAAGTTGCTAATAGAGGGTCTGTCCATATAACCGACCGGCTGAAATGTGCCCTGTGCGGGCAAGTCTGCAGGATTCCATCCGCAATCAGCGGAACACCCAGGTCGGCACAACGTTGGTAGTTCGCGCGTAAGCGCGGATTCGACCTTTTGCGCGAAGTCTGGCCACAGCATCAACGTGGCCAAGGACCAGGGCCTGGGTCTGCGGTACGCCACCCCTGAGGCCAGACTTTGCGCTTCAGGGTTCCGCCGGGCCCCCAGCCTCAGCCCGGCGGTCCCCTCAACTTTGCACGCCACTCTCAGCTTGGACGGCAGCCCGGGGGATACCT
The DNA here is from genome assembly GCA_964512635.1 of uncultured Planctomycetales bacterium. Lineage (GTDB taxonomy): Bacteria > 4484-113 > 4484-113 > 4484-113 > JAFGCY01 > JADZFO01. The sequence continues at coordinate 97,307 of CAZEJB010000006.1, forward strand.
AAGTGGCTGCCGTCTTCTTTTCTTTTTTCGAATGCAAGGCAATTCAGGTGCAGACGTCTTTTCCCGATGCCAGGGACCGGCTGGGCACAGATTCGTAGATTTCAAATGTCTGATAATTCAGAAAATTGACAACGTTTTGTTACCCCTGCAAGTATAATTCTCTGACCTACTTCGTCCACTGCCGGAGTCCACATGCACCTCAAGCTTCTTGGCGCCGCTGGCGCAGCGTGTCTGCTTTTTCTAGCCGCTTGTGGTGGTGCCGTTAAGGCACCCGTCAGCGGCAAGCCCGCAGATCCTGGCGCTCCGCCGGCGAGCTCTGCTCAACTGGAACTTGCCCTGAATGCGGTCCCTTCAGACTCACTGTGGCGTGTTACCTTGAGCGCTCCCACCGCTCGGGATCTTTACCAGATTGCCGGCAGCATCAGCTATGACACCTCGCGGTATGAAATAGTAAGAACCGAGGCTGGCGGCGGACTCGGCAGTCCGGAGGATGCTCTTTACATAAGTGGGGAGCCCCAGCCCGGTAAACTCGATTTTGCTTATACGCGCAGGATGGCTGGTCCAGGGGTGGATGGGCCGACAAACCTCTATTCGATCATTGTCCGTCCACTCGATGCTGCTGGCTCCCTGAGTCCAGGCGAGATTGCCTCAGACTTTGAACTTGACCTGGCGGATTCGCGCCTAGTAGCCCGCAACAGCAGGAAACAGAATCTGCGCTGCAGCCTTAAGGTGGTGCAGCGATGAACCAGCAGCGCATCACCTTTAGGTTTCTGGGTTCAGTGGCTTTGGTGGGTATAGCCGGCTTGCTGTTCGCAAGCCAGGCAATGGCAGTGGTCCGACCCCCGGAAGAGTGGTTTGACAGCCCGGAGAAAGAGGCCCGCTGGCAGCAGATGTGGCCGCTGCTTAACGATCTTGAGTTTGGAAAGGCTGATCCGATCACCGGCAGCATCGAGGACTCTCAGCTTGGCATTGAGCAGCATTTCGGTGCCAGCGTCGAGGAAGTCGCCGCCAATATGGGCAAGCCTCTGGATTCTGCCGCCCCATTGCGTTATGACCAGAACCTTGACGGCCGGATTGACCAGTTCGACCTGCTTGAGCTGGGATATCAGGCACCCGTCACAGCGCGCCGGGCATCGACTGCGCCCTCCAAGGGAAACAACAAGATTGTCGTGCTCCGCGCTGACTTTCAGGATCAGAGTGCCAGCTATGGCACTTACAACATCAACTACTTCAACGCGCGCTTTTTCAGCGACGGCACCGAACCCTACCCCTCCTTCCGTGACTACTACCAGGAGGTCAGTTATGGGCAACTGGACGTCACCGGCGCCATACCCAACTGTGGGCCAGGAGGCGACGGATGGTGTAAGGGTGATCACACCAAGCAGTGGTACATCGACAACAGCGGCAGCTGGCTGGTGAAGGAAGCCATTCTTGACGCGGATGCCAACGGTTTTGATTTCAGTCAGTACGATGTGGACGGCGATGGTTATGTTGACACGGTAATGTGCTTCTATCCGAACGCCGTGTTCGACGGTGGCCTGTGGCCCCACCGCGGCGGCGGGCTGAACCTGACAGTCGATGGCGTGAAGATTGACAGCTACTTCATCACCGGATACAGCGGCAATGGCAGCTATGGCGGTTCCGACTCCTGGACGATGGTTATCTCCGCCCATGAGTATGGTCACATCCTGGGGCTGCCTGACCTGTATGACGTCAATGGCGGCTCCGCCGGAATGGGCTATTGGAGCCTGATGGCCTACAACTACGACAATGGCCAGAAGCCGCCCTCGCCGGACCCCTGGTGCAAGACGCAGCTTGGCTGGGTGACACCGCAGGTTGTGACCGACAATCTGGATAACTACAGCCTGGAGAACTACCAGGATCAGCCCAAGGTGCTGAAGGTCTGGACCAACGGCAAACAGGAAAGCCAGTACTTCCTTGTCGCCAATTATCGCAAGAAGAAAACCGATGCCAACCGCCCTGGCGAGGGCTTGCTGGTCCTGCACATTGACGACACTATCGCCGGCGGGAATCAGGACAACGCCAACGAGGACCGCAAGCACGTGGATGTTGAAGCGGCGACCGGGTACTCGGCTGCGACCAAGGACACGGCAGCGCCAAAAGACGAACTGGACGACGGCAGCAATGGCACCGGCAATAACCTCTGGTTCAGCGGCAACAGTGATCCGGACTACACCGGGCTGTTCAACGACACCAGCAACCCGCATTCGCGTAACTATCCGAGCCCGGGCAGCAATACCTTTATCCAGCTCAGCGACATCAGTGCCCCGGGCGACTTTATGACCCTTGATGTCACGGTCAAAACTGCTAACGCTCCGGTGGTGAACATCACATCCCCTGTTGATGGAGCCGGCATCAGCGGAAACACCACGGTTGATGTGGATGTCACTCCCGGCAGCGGACGCAGCATCCTGCGCGTCGAATTCTATTGCAACGGTGCGATCCTCGGAAGCGACAGCACCGCTCCCTTCAGCTTCACCTTTGATTCCCGCCCGATCTATGAAGGCAGCCGCAAGATCAAGGCGATTGCCTATGACGATGCTGGTGACGCAAACGCCAGCACTGAGGAGATAGGCCAGGACGAGATTAATGTGACGGTAAGCAATGCCGGACAGACCGTGCCTTACCTTGAGAACTTCAACGGTGGTGTCGGCGCCTGGGCCGTGTACGACCCCTCGGGCCGCGAGCGCTGGCAGGCGCGAACCCTGAGTGGTGTAACCTGCGGCGGCATAGGCAAGAGCAGCAACCCCAATGCAGGCTATGACTACAACGAACATGACAGCTTCGTCAGTCTGCGCCTTGACCTTACCGGGTCAACTCATCCAGTCTGCCGGTTCAGACAGCGGTTCCGCGTCGCCAGCGGTGAGAACACCATTCGTGTCTTTGCAACCGGAGATGATGGCGCCAGCCTGGACCTGCTCAGCGCCGATACCGGAACCAATCTGAGCTGGCACTACACGGCTGTCGACCTGCTTGACTATGTCGGTCAGGAAATCTACCTCGTCTTTAAGCTGGATTCGACGAGCCTTAACCGCACCAGTGGAACCGAAGCCGGCTGGTGGATTGACGAGTTTGAACTCAAGGAAATCTCTGCGGCGCCGCAGGTCATTTCGATCACGCCGGGCACCGGCAGCACGCTGACCGGCATGCAGACCATCACGGTTACCGCCACAGATGATGAGGCCGTTACCGGGGTCGACTTCCTGCTTAATGGAACAGATCTTCTGGCCAGCGACTACACCGCGCCTTTCACCTACGACTTCAATTCGGACTGGCTTTTCAATGGTGCCGCGACCTTCAAGGCAGTCGCCTACGATGCCGACTTCCAGTCGGCGGAAGCCACGGTGAACTGGACGATGAACAACGCCGGGCTAGCGGTCCCGTGGAGTGAGGCCTTTGCTTCAAATCCGGGACTTGTGTGGCGGATCAAGGATGAAGGCGGAGCCGGGGACTGGCAATGGGGCAGCTCCTTCGGCTACAACCCCAGCGGCGGATTCTACTGCGGGATCAACAACAGCTATGACGACAATGAGGCAGACTGGTACATCAGCCCGACTCTGAATATGGGCAGTCTTAACGACCCCGGTATCGGTTATCTGCACAAGTATGATCTGGAGAATGGCTGGGACTACGGACGTCTCTTTGTCACAACCAACCTGAACACCTGGACCCAGTTGAACCAGTTCACCGGCGAGTTCACCACACCCGTCTGGCAGGCTTCAGGGGCGCGTCTGGACAGCTACCAGAATCAAAAGATTAAGCTCTCCTGGCAGATGACCAGCGATGTAGCGGTGACGCGCAAGGGCTGGTGGATAGATGATCTGCAGCTTATCAGCGCACCGCAGATAACAGGCGTTGACCTGACCAGAACCTGGACCGGCAAGCCGATCAACATTACCGGCAGTGGGTTTGGCAGTGGGGCGGCTGTCGACTTCCCGCGGGTAAGCCTGGGCGGCGTAAACTGCACCATAGTCAATTGGAGTGATACTGCGATACAGGTTACGACCCCTTCTGGAGCGCCGAATGTCAGCAGCCTGGTGGTAACCAGGCACGGCATTCCCAGCGACGCCTGGAACAACATCAAGGTCATCCTGCCACCGCCGACCCTGACCGGAGTGGGCCAGCTGTAAAAAGCGCGTGCTTGTTGCAGTATTGACCGCCTCCACCTGGTGCGAATCGCGCTGAGCGCAGTTATAATCGGACTTGAGGGCTGCTGACCCTGGGCTGGCCCAGCGGCGATTCATCGCCTGTCTGTGTGGGGGAGTCAAATGGACTGTTCACGGTATTGGCCTTTGGTGCTGGCATTGCTGCTGGCCACAATGCTGGTTGCCTGCAGGCAGTCGCCTGGCGGCGCTGCCGTCAGCTCGGCTGATGCGGTCAAGAGCACAGAACTCGCCCCGGCCAGCTCCGCCAGCAGCCGAGTTTTTGCCACGCTGCCTGCCGCGGAGACTGGTATCGATTTCGCCAATAAGGCCGACAGTCGCGAGATACTTGTGTCGCTGCGCAACTTCTGGGGCGGCGTGGCGTCTGGCGACTACGACAACGACGGGGACCTTGATCTTTACCTTTGCAATGTCGAAAAAGAGAATGCGCTGTACCGCAACGAGGGTGACTGGAAGTTCACTGATGTTACTGCGGAAAGCGGCGCGGGACTGGGCTGCGGAGAGCTCTGGAGTGCCGGAGCCTATTTTGTCGATATCGACGCCGACAGCGACCAGGACATCTACGTCTGCAACATGAACGGCCCGAATGCCCTGTTTGTGAATGACGGCAAGGGCCATTTCTCAGACCAGGCAGCCAGCGCCGGACTGGACAGCAAGTACTTCAGTATCTGCGCGGCATTCCTGGACGCGGATCTGGATGGTGATCTTGATATTTATCAGGGTAACTATCTCTATGACCGCTTTGACGATGCAGTCCCCGAAGCATACAAGAAGCATGATCAACTGAAGTTTGACGAAGATACCGGCGTTGTGACCGCTCCGGCCGAGCTGGCAGGCAAGGTCTACAAGTTCCGCAACGGCGTGATCTATCCCCGGCCCGACCCTGACCAGCTGTTCATCAATGATGGCAAGGGCCATTTCGAAGACCAGGCCAAACAGGCCGGCGTATTGAAGTATGGCTGGACTCTCGGTGCTCTGGCTGCCGACTTCAACAACGACGCCCTGCCGGACCTTTATGTCTCTGGCGACTACGAGACACCCGACTACTACTACCTCAATAATGGCGACGGGACCTTTTCCGACCACGCCCAGGAAAAATTGCGCCGCACTTCCTTCTTCTCGATGGGTTCGGATGCCGGCGATATCAATAATGACGGCGAACTGGACTTCTTCGTCGGCGACATGTTGCCGGGCAACTACAAGGATGCACGTAAGCAGAGCGGTGACATGTACAACTTCCGCTGGGAGCTGATCAACCTGCACCCTCAGCAGAACATGCGCAACACCTTGTTTGTCAACCGCGGAAGCGGCTGGATGACAGAAATGGCGGAGGCTGCAAACCTGCAGGCCAGTGAATGGACCTGGAGCGTACGCATCGCCGACCTTGACTGTTCCGGGCTGCCCGAAGTTTTCTGCACGAACGGCTACATCAACCGCGGCATTGAAGTCGATTACGACAACCAGATCATTAAGATGCGCAAGGAAGGGCGTCCCAGGGAGGAGATCGACGCACTGATTCTGTCCCTCCCGCCGTATCTGACCGATGATCGAATCTTCACGGCCTCCAAGGAGTTGAACTACTCCCCGGCGCCCGATAACTGGGGCATCCATGACAACGCCATCGGATGCGGTGCCAGCGTTGCGGATTACGACGCCGACGGCGACCAGGACATCATCGTCAACACAACCAATGGCCCGCTGGCGGTCTACCGCAACGATGTGGCCCAGGATAACCGGGCCGTGGTACGCCTGATCGATCCGGCAAGCAAGCTCAATCCGCATGCGGTTGGAGCTAAGGTCTGGGCGCATATTGACGGCAAGGTACAGGTCAATGATGTGATCATCGCGCGCGGATTCGCCAGCGGCGAGTCCGGAGACATTTACCTTGGCCTGGGCGAGGCCAGTGAAATCGAAAAGCTCGAGATTCGCTGGCCCGACGGGGCTTACCAGGTTCAGGAGCATCTGCCCGCCGGCATGCTGCACACGATCAGCAAGGCGCGCGGGCTGCAGCTTTGGCAGCCTTCGATGCCGGATCCGCTGTTTGAGCAGCGCAAGCTGGACTGGCAGCAGAAAGAGGCCTTTACGCTTGAGGCTGAGTTTGCTGCTGAGCCGCTGCTGCCTTCGATGCAGAGTACGCTCGGCACCGGCGCTGCAGCCGCGGATGCAAACGGCGACGGCAAGCTGGATATCTATCTTTGCGGCCCCGCTGGTGAGGCGGGACTGCTGATGCTGGGCGACGGTCAGGGCGGCTTTGCTCCCTCGAACCTGCTTGCGGGAAAGATGCCTGCCGAAGCGGAGGAGATGTCGGCCCTGTGGTTTGAAGCCAATGGCGACGGCCGTCCGGATCTGCTGCTCACCAGCGGCGGAATGGAGGCCGAGCTTGGCAGCCCAACCTACCAGAGCAAAGTACTGCTCAATGGCACCGACGGCTTTACAGAGGCCACAGTGCCACAGCGCACGCTCTCCACAGGCAGTGCCTGCGCTGCCGACATAGATGCTGACGGCGATCTGGATATCTTCCTGGCCGGCCATGTGAAGCGCTATGCCTATGCGGCAACAGTGCCCAGCGCTTTCTGGATCAATGACGGTCACGGCAGCTTCAGCGACGGCACAGCCCAGGCGGGCCCGGAAGTCGGGCGCAGCGGACAGATCAGCGAAGCGCAGTTCGCGGACATGAACGGCGATGGACAGCCAGACCTCGTCCTGGCTGTTCGCTGGGGCAAAGTCGAGGTGTGGGACAACAGCGGCGGCAGCTTCAAGGCTGCCCGCTTTGCCAGCCGCTTTACAGGCTGGTGGCAGAGCCTCGGCATTGGCGACTTTGACCAGGACGGAGATCTGGACATCGTCGCAGGTAACACGGGCAACAACGTCAAGTATCACCCGAAGCCGGATGAGAACAAGCCGGTAACACTCTTTGCTAACGACTTTGACAAGAGCGGCAGCCGGGACCTGATTGAGGTAAAGTACCGCAACGACGGCTGCATGCTGCCGGGACGCGGCCGCAGCTGCAGTGGCTATGCCATCAAATACATCCCGCAGAAGTTTTCTTCCTGGGCATCCTTCGCTGATGCCACGCTGGAGGATGTGTACGGCGAGGGGCTCAAGACCGCCGAACGCTTTGATGCTGGCGATCTGCACAGTGTATTCCTGCGTAATGACGGCAAGAGCTTCGGCGAGGAGGAGCTGCCTGCGCTGGCGCAGTGGTCACCGGCCTTTGGCATAGGCGTCGCCGACTTTAACAGTGACGGAATCCTCGACGCCTTTATGGCCGGCAACTTCTATGCCACTCAGCCCGAGACCGGTCGCTGGAACGCCGGCTATGGCGTAATGCTGCTCGGTAACGGTGATGGCAGTTTCAAAGCCCTTGAGCCGGGCGAGAGCGGCATCCGCCTGCCCTGGGACACCCGTAGTGCCGTTCCTGCCGACCTTAACCGCGACGGTCGCAGCGACCTGCTGGTATCCACCAGTGTGGGCCAGCCACAGATTTGCCTGGCCCGCAGCTCAGCCAAGCCTGCGAGCGTACTGCTGCAGCTTCGAGGCAAGGCCGCTAATCCGGCTGCTGTCGGCGCCCGCTTGACTTTAATGCTCTCCGACGGGTCAGAGCTAATGCGCGAAGTCCAGGCAGGCAGCGGCTACCTTGGCAGCTACAGCGGGCCTGTGCTGGTTGAGCTGCCTGATGGCCAGCAGGTCCAGAACATCAGCGTTCGCTGGCCGGATGGCCAGACCAGCGAGACTGAGGCACCGGCCGGGCAGATGATTGAGATCGCTCAGCCCTGAGAGCGCCGCTGATTAGTTGCATAAGCAGCGGCTCCTATAATCGCTGCCATGCATTTTCCGACTGAGAGCGAGGTCAAGCTCTGGTACCAGCAGCATGTCAACGCAGGTTTTCTGAGCCTCGTCAGCTTCATGGGCCTCGACAGCTCCGAGCTGTCGGCCGAGGGCTGGCTGGTCCAGACGGCTGATGGCCGTGAGTTCATCGACTGCGTCGGCGGTTATGGCAGCTACAACTTCGGCCACCGCCACCCGGCAATCATCGCCGCGGTGACCGAGCAGCTTGCCCGCATGCCGATGAGCTCCAAACTGCTGCTGAACGCTCAGCTCGCCGGCCTGGCCCACGACCTGGCTCAGATCACGCCCGGCGATTTGCAGTACAGCTTCATCAGCAACAGCGGCACCGAGGCGGTGGAAGCGGCGCTTAAACTGGCGCGGCTGACCACCGGCAAACCCGGAGTGATATCTGCGACCAACGCCTACCACGGCAAGACACTCGGTAGCCTGTCCAGCACCCACCGCCCGAGTTATCAGACACCATTTGCCCCGCTGATGGATCACTTCGGCGAGGTACCCTTTGGCGATATCGACGCGCTGGATGCGGCCATTGGCGATCACACCGGGGCGGTTATGCTGGAGCCGGTGCAGGGCGAAGGCGGCATCATCATTGCGCCGGACGGCTATCTGACCGCCGTGCGCGAGCTGACCGCCAGGCGCGGCGTGCTGTTCATCGCCGATGAGGTGCAGACCGGCCTCGGCCGCACGGGGCTGAACTTCGCCTGCGAGCGTGAGGGCGTGGTACCCGACATGATGGTGCTGGCCAAGAGCCTCGGCGGCGGGATCATGCCGATCGGCGCGACCATTGGCACAGCGCGCGTCTGGGAGAAGTTCCAGCAGGACCCGCTGGTGCATACCAGCACCTTCGGCGGCAACGAACTGGCCTGCGCCGCCGGCCGCGCCGCCCTGGCGCTGCTGCAATCCGAGAACCTCGCAGTCCGCGCGGCCGAGAACGGCAAACTGCTGCTTGACGGCCTGCGCGAGCTGCAGGCCGAATATCCGCAGGTGATCCGCGAGGTGCGCGGCATCGGCATGATGATCGGTATCGACACCTTCAGCCAGGACATCAGCCAGCTCTTCATCGCTAATGTGATCGAGCAGAAGGTGCTGGTGGCCTTCACGCTGAACCGGCCCAAGGTGATTCGCATGGAGCCGCCGCTGACCATGACTGCGGCTGTAATCACCGACGTGCTGTCGCGAATCCGCATCGCCCTGGCGGCAACCGCAGCGCTGATGGAACAGTACGGCCTAGGCGTGCCCGATAGCGAACTGGAAAGCGGCGCCGGCGGTCAGACAGACGCCGGCCAGGGACTCAAACACTAGTTGCAATTCAACCCTGTACTCTACGGCGGCTACGGGGCCGCGCGGCCTGCCGGGGCAGGCGCAAGCTGGAGAAGCAATGACTGAACTGCGTGTAAACCGTCGTATCAACCGGCCGCTGGCCGAGGTATTCGCCGCGGCCCAGCAGGCCGAGCGCTTCGCTGATGTACTGCCGGACGTGGATAAGGTGACCGTGCTGGAAAACGACGGCGCGGGTACGGTAGTGACGAAGTGGGACGGCACGGTCAGCCTCGGCCCGCTGACGCGCAAGATCAGCTGGACCGAGCGCGATGTCTGGGACAGCACTGCGCATACCTGCACCTTCAAGCTGATTGCCGGCGACATGAAGAAGTTCGATGGCAGCTGGACCTTCATCGCGGCCGGCGGCGACGGTGATGTGCAGGACGCCACCGACGTGGAGCTGGTGGTCGACTTTGAGCTGGGTGTGCCGCTGCTCGGCCCAATGGTCAACAATATCGTTGACCAGCTGATGCAGCGCAACTGCGAGGACCTGCTGGAAGCGCTGGAGAAGCTGAGCGCCGGCTAGGAATCGATCCTGTAAGTTCCGATGATGTCCGCCACCTTGCTTTCGCCCTGCTCTTGCAGATACTCGATCAGTCCCGCCTGCACCTCGGCTGGCAGCTGGGGGTTGCTGAACAGGCCGCTGCCGATCTGCACCACCGTCGCGCCGGCCAGCAGATACTGGATCGCGCTGTCCGCGTCCACCACCCCGCCGCTGGCGAAGATCGGCAGCTCCGGCAGCGCCTGATGCGTCTTCCAGACGTGGTACAGCACCATCGGCCGCACAGCCGCGCCGGAGGTGCCGGCGCTAGGCCGGTGGAAGTAGCTTTGCCGCGTCTTTGTATCGATGAAGACGCCGTTCCAGGTATTGCTGATCGTCACCGCGTCCGCGCCGCTGTGCTGCGCCGCGCGGGCATAGACGCTCATCTCGGTCACATTCGGGCTGAGCTTCGCGCTCATCAGGCGCCCCGTCTGCGTGCGGCAGGCGGCAATGGTCTCGCCCAGCAGGCCGGGATCAGTAGCGAACTTCGCCCCATGGTTCACATTTGGGCAGGACATGTTGATCTCGAAGCCCAGCATGCCGCGGCCCTCGCCGGCTGTGCTCTCCGACGCGAGTCGCGCTACCGCGGTATCCACGCGCCGCACCAGCTCGGCATACTCCTCGACCGTCTCGCCAACCACGTTGACGAAAAAGCCGAAGCCGGCTTCCAGCAGTTGCGGTAGAAGCTCTTCCTCGAAGGCGTCCACACCGGGGTTCTTCAGCCCGATGCTGTTCATCCAGCCGAAGGGCAGTTGCAGCAGGCGCTTGCCCGGATTGCCCGGGCGGGCCTGCGGCGTAAGGCCTTTGGTCACGCCCCCGCCAATCGTGCACAAGTCGGTCAGCCGGCCAGCCTTGTCGGGAAAGACCCAGCAGCCGCTGGAGACCAGCAGCGGGTCACGCAGAATCACGCCGCGGGGCAGTTTTGTCTGGAGATCGGGGGCCACGGGCTGATGATACCCGAGGCAGCGAAGTAATGTCCTACCTGCCCAAGGGCTGCTTGCGCCGAACTTCTTTCCGCGCTAAGGCTCGTAAAGCGGCAGGCTCAGGCGAGAGGCAGTGTCGCCCCCGAGCTGGATCGTGCTGGTCTGCACGACTCCATGACCGTCATCCATAAAGCGCTCGCCGGTACCCGGATTGACGGAGAAGCGCGGTGCATTCGTGCCCTGGATGTGCAGCCCGATGCGGTGCCCCTTCTCGAAGACCCAGGCACGCTCGCCTACGGTCAGGTCGATTGCATATACCTTTCCGGGCTGAACCTTGCCGAGGCCCTGCTGCTTGCACCACCAGCTCAGACGCAACGCGGTATCGGCCACCAGAAGCTGGCGGCCCGCCACATCCTTGCCGCCTGGGCTGTTCCAGCCGCTGGGCAGCTTGAAGTTGTCAGGATAACAATCCACCAGCTTGACTGCCACATCCGTGTCGGCACGGTCAGTGGAAAGGTACAGCCGCACCCGGATCGGACCAGCAATGCTCAGGCGCTTGTCCAGGGGGGCTGTCTGCCAGACTGTCACCTGGGGATCAGTGCTCTCGCTGCCATTCAATGCGGCAGAGGTCAGCACCTGGCGCTGATCGTAAGGCCCATTGAGCAGATCACCCAGCGGGATGTTTGGCCCGCCGCGAGTTTCAAGGGGATGCAAAGGATCGGCCTGGAAGCGCTGGCTCTGGGCACGGCTGGGGGCTGAATCCGTCAGCCCACCCTGCCATACAGCGCCTGATCCTGAAGCCGCAGACGGGCTCAGAAACAACTGCTTCTCACGGTAGGGCGGCGGCCAGTCTAGCAGCTCAAACCAGCTGTTGTTTGGCTCGACCGTGCTGCCTTCCTCGCCGACAAAATAAGCCAGTACGTTGTGCTCCGGCGCATTATAAAAGGGATTGCGGCCCAGTACCCAGGCAACCCAGAAGAGGCTGTCCCAGCGCAGTGGAATCACCGATGGATCGTGCCCAAGGCTGCGCTGACCCTCCGGCCGTCCGTTGATGGCCTCGTCCAGCGCCTGCTTTCCGCTGTGCAGCAAGCCGTCCAGCACCGCATTGGCCTGGATGGCAGTCTGGGCCCCGGCCCCATTCTCCGTTGGGAAACTCAGCTCGCCGCAGCTGTCCGTTCGCGGAGCATCATGTGGCCAGGGGCCGATGATGATCCATTGCCGACCCTTGGCACGGCGGCCACCGCGGCTGTTGATCGCCTTCCAGCTTTTCAGGCCCTGTTCAATGCTGACGTCCCACCAGCTGGTTTCGTGCAGACCCGGGCAGTTGACCTGGTCTGCATCCTTGTTGAAGTCCAGCTTGTCCCAGTAGGACTCGTCGCTGGCCCTTCGCCGGGCCTCTTTAAGCAGTGGCGCCGGAAACTTGTAGCTGCTCAGCCAGGTTTCCACGTTGGCCTGCTTGTAGCAGCCGTTCTCCTGCGCGGCCCAGGCGCCCACATCACCGGCGGCTACCAGGGGGTAGATCCCAGCCAGTTGATCGCCCAGCTCGGGGGCCGCCTGGTAGATCCACAGGCCGAGGCCCGATGGCCCGGTCGGCAAAATCCGTCCATTGCACCAGTGCCGCGCCGCCAGCCAGCGGACGGTGTCAATGGCATCGGTATGCTCAGGGCCGGCATGGTCGGAGAACAGACCGGGCTGACCTCCGCTTGCGGGCCAGACACCGCTCAGGTCTGGACGACCGCGGAAATATTGTGTAACGACTACTGCATTGAAGCGTGTGGTCCACGCAATGTAGGCAGGATCAATCCAGTCTTTGGCGTAAGGAGTGCGCATCAGCGTGACCGGATACGGCGGGTCGGGCAGCAGCGGGTTCTTTTCCAGGTATGGCAGGTAAATGTTCGTGGCCAGTGGCGTCCCGTCGGCAGCTGGCAGCTCCAGATGGTAGTCCACGGGCAGGCCCGCCGCGGGCTGCGGCGGATAAGTCAGCTTGACCCCCCAGGCCGCTCCCGGGGAATTCTCCTGTTGCAACGCATCCGGCAGCAGGATGGCAAACCAGAAAACACCATTTCGGTCAGCCGCATTGGGATCCAGCCCGACGGGGATGTCTGTGTCGCTGGGGCACTTCTCACGCCAGAGCTGCCACTGATCGCTTTTAAACTCCGGCAGGGCCAGACCATACTTGCGCTTACCGGGCAGTTCGACATGCACGCTGTAGGGCGCCAGATAAGGGACCGGTTTTTCGCCATAGAAGGCCTGAACGCCAAAAAGCCAGGCGCCAGATGGCAGTAGCTGCCCCTGGCTGAGGTCAATGCTGACCGGCTGGTTGCCGATTTGCACAGCCTGATAACGGGTCAAGGCGCTCAGGCCAGGCAGCTTGTATTCGCCCAGTGCTCCGCGCGCAGGCGCGGCCGCAACGGCTCCCAGCAGGATGAAGGCCAGGCTGGCCAGCAGGCTTGCGGCGCGGGCCGCCCGGTTTAGCAGCGCCAAAATTCCCTCACAGTCCGCCGTCGGCGGCGAAATACCCTAGCATCTGCATGACGAAGATCGCGGCGCCATGTTCTGCTTCCCGGCTGTCGCACGCGAAATGCCCCAGCAGCGTCTAGCATAGTGCCATGCGCATCCTCCCTGGCCTTGCCACCGTCGCCCTGCTGGCGTCAGTGCTCATGCTCTCGCCGGCCTCTGCGGCTCCTGCAGCCGATCCGGCTGGGCATGCGCACAGCCAGCTGACAATGTTGATCAATGAACGCGGCGCGGTTGAGGTTGTCGACCGCTGGACGGGACTAAGCCAGCAGGAGGGTACCTTTGACTACTTTACCGCTGCCAGGGAGGTTGGCACAGTCCCGGTGCGGATCAAGGATGGCAGCTTCACCCTCAGCTTCAAGACCCGCAGTTATCTGCGGTATGAGGACGGTGTCTACTTCTTTGTCACTCCCGACTTCTACTACAAGGATGGCCCGCTGGATGTAGACCTCGCCCTGACCTACCCCCCTAACCTGAAGCTGCTGGAAGCCAACCCGCCGCCAAGCTATGAGGGTGAAGGCGTGCTGCACTGGGAGCTTGAAGACTGCCAGCACACAATTGTGGTGGCGCAGTTTGACCGCATCGGTCCTTTTGTGGATCCCCAGCGCAGCGGACCGGATTACCAGGTCGACCCCCGCGTCCTGGGTGTCCTGAGCCAGGAAGAGCTGCCAGGCAGCGCGGACGAGACGCTCAAGGAGCTGGAGAGCATCATCAAAGTGGCCAAGGCCAGCCAGAGCAGCGACCCCGACTTCATAAAGGTGCTGGAGAAACTGCTGGCCAAGTTCTACTACATCTATGACAGCAACGGCCTGCTGCTGGACTACAAACCAGCCACGGACGGCAAGGCAGGCCTGGAGGCTGATGCCGCGGCTAAACCCGCGGAGGAACCCGAGCCGGAGCCGGCGACAGATCAGCCAGCAGCGGATGACGCCAGGCCCAGGCACAAACCCAAGGCGAAAGCAGGGCCCTAAGGCTCTCTTAGGCGGGGCCGAGCAATGAGTAGGGGTGCGCTCCTCGCTCCCCTGCAGTGCAAAGTGCTCTGTATTAGAATCTCCGCATGTTCACCAAAGAAAGTCTGCTCCGCCTGCACAGCTGGGCCCACGAATGTCTGGACCTGGTCTATGCTCACTGCGGCAGCATGAGCGACGAGGAACTGGACCGGCGCCTGGAGGGCTTTGGCATTCCGAGCATCCTGACCCAGCTTGCGCACATGGTTGAGGCCGAACGCTTCTGGAACTTCCGGCTGCGCAACCCCAGCTGCCCGCAGTGTGAAGAGCCACCCGAGATGGACATCTCCACTTATAAGTCGCTGGCCGAGCTGGATACGCTTCGCGCCGAGATGCGCCAGCAGACCATTGATTACATCAACAGCATGACCGACGAGGAGCTGAACCAGGAATCCGACATGAGCTGGCCGGACCACAATTTCAGCGAGCGCCATACCGCGGCATTTACCCTGCTGCGCCCGATCACGCACATCTTTCACCACAAGGGCCAGATCGTGGCGATGTGCCGCCTGCTCGGTCACCCGGCTCCTGAGACTGATTTGATGTATACGCCTTAAGTGCCGGTGTTAGTACTGCGCAACAGCCTCGGGCAGGGGCCGCCAGACTCCGCCGTAGGCTTCGTCGTCGGTGGCGAAACACAGCGGGCTGCCGGAAGTACAGGGCGCGGCGATTGCCTCGATCTTGAAGCCCTCAACACGCCAGTAATACTGCTGGTTGCGATAGTTGCTGATGGCATAGTTCGGGTCGTGGCTGACGTTGCCCTCAAGCCAGACATAGCTGCGGAAAGGCCCGGCGTTGCCGTTATCTTCCGCACCTGAAACCCACAGTCCGCCGGCTTCATCCAGGTACAAGTCGCTGATCGAGCGCTCCCCGGGGCTGTTGGAAAATGCCGCCCAGTTGATCTCAGTTCCAACCATTCCTTCCGGCGTCATTTCCAGGCTCGGCGGATCTGCACCGGGCCGGATCGAGCCCCAGCACAGCCGCCCGGGCGCATAGGCTGGAGTACCGCCGCGCACGCCAAAGATGACCAGGATGCTGTCGTCCTTTTGCAGCTGGCAGGCCAGCCCCTCCACCTCGCCTTCAAAGTGAGGCAGCTGGTAGGCGCGCAGAACCTGCGCCGTCCAGTTGTCGCCTGCGCCACTCACCTTCAAATGGAACAGACGGCCAAACTTACCCTGCCAGTAGCCGCTTTCGGTGGCCAGATATTCGCCGGGACGGCCGTTGATGGCGTGAACCGCTTCAAGGTCACTGCTGCGTCCGCCGAATGCCTCAGGCCAGTCGCAGGGCAGACTGGTGTAGTTCATGCTGACACCAAGTTCGGCATCCTGCACGGGTATCTGGCTCTGTCCGCCCTGACAGACAGCCTCAACAGCCTCTTCACTTAGCGCATAGAAGCTGTTTACAGTCAGTACTGCCAGGCGTGCTTTGTCGCTATGCGCCTTTGTGTCCTGCACGCAGAGATAGTGGCTGTCATCCAGCTTGGCCATGCCGCTTGCCCCGGGGAAGTCGGCGGCCCACGCCGGCGTTATGGTGAGCGCCAGAGCGGCAAAAGCAGTGATCGTGCAAAGTCCGAAGCCTTGCAGTTTCATAAGTCCCCCCAGATCCCGCCTAGGGCCGCGGGAAGTAAATCCTTACATGCGTGAGCGTCTTGAAGGCGTCGTCAACCTTACCCTCCGCCGGGCGCAGCAGCTCATACTTCGCCGGGTCGGCGCTGTCGCTGTAGCGTCCGCGCACGGTGAAGCGGTCAAGGAAGGCATCTGCGCCCTGGATATCCTTGTTGACCGTTCCATCTGCGTTCATCGCCGGTGTGAAACAGGGATACAGGTACTGGTTGAAGAGCGGCTCGCTGCCTTCCCAGCTGGGGTCCAGCGCCCAGAGTGGCCCGACAACCATCCACTGGGTCAGCAGGCGAGCGTTAGTCATCTCGGCGCTCATGCTGTGGTCGCGCGGGATGATCTGGAAGCCGCCGATCACGCCCATCGGGCTGGTCGAAATGTCAATCACGCCAGGGTGGTTGGCGCGGATGCGACCGGTGTCTGAGTACTGCGTGCCGGTGAAACGGCCAACGCCGACGACCGGCTTGAGTACCTGGCCGAGCGGATAGGGGTCGAGGCCCAGCTCCTTGATCCAGATGATGCCGCCAAAGCGGTTCTCGAACTCGATCCATTCGGGCTGGTACTTGCGGCGCTCAACGACGACGCGCAGCATGTCGCCCGCCGCCGGCACGTAGCCCTGCGGCATCGGTTTCCAGGTCGCATTAGTCCCTGGAGCCATGGGCACGCCGCCCGCCGCACTGCCCTCGATCACATCGACTCGGCTGCTGACCAGCGGGGCCCACTGGCCGCCGAAGATCTCGCTGCCGCCGGGGATGTCAGTGAACAGCGTGCTGCTGGAGTTGAAGTAGCTCTTGTACTTCGCCAGGTCGAAATCGGCGAACTCCTTGGGTACCAGTGAGAAGATTTCGGCGCGCCCGGCGCTGTAGTCATGGTTGGTCTTGAGGTGAATCGCATTGACCGCGGTGGCGGCGATATGCCCCGGTTCGGCCCAGCCGCTGGCAGTGAATCCCGCCGGGTTGGTCTTGGCCACCGGCGCCAGCACGTGACCAACGACTTCAGTAGTTCCTTCGTGGCTGACGGTGATGGCCCCGTCCTGCCAGTTCTGGATAATGATCTCGAAGCCGACATGCTCGCGCAAATGCAGCGGTACGGGATAGGCGTTGGGCCACTCAGGAGTCTTGACCAGGTGCCCCACCCCGCCCCAGTTCAAAGCATCAGGCTCCCCCAGGTAAGGCAAAAGCTGAGCCCGGTCATGCGCGCCGTCCGTGCGAGGAAGCAGACTCTGGTCGAAGAACTCGCTATGGCGGTCATGCAGCGGCGCGGCCGGCTCAGGGTCCTCAGCCTCATCCGAGCTTCCCAGCACAGCTGCTGTGACCTCATCCTCGTTATCACGCTGCTGGGCCTCGATTTCGAAGACACTCGGCGGAGCCGGAGGCTCCGCTGCAGGGCTGACCGGCGCCGGCTTGCTCTCCTCGGCCCAGGCCCCCTGGACGGGCAACAGGCAGCAGCTTAGCCCCAGGATAAGGGCCAGCAGTGCGGTGATGTTCTGTGGCTTTTGCATCGCATCGTATTTGCGCAGACGGCGGCGCATCTTCAGCTGACGGCGCATCGCCCGCAGCTCGCGCTGCTCGCGACCGTGCGCCCGGCGTTCAAGAATCAACGCCTGGACGGTGATTGCAATCACGCTCGGCCAGACCAGGGCGGCTTCAAAGTCCAGTACCTGGACAAAATGCAGCGGAGTGAGAAGGATGTCTTTGGCCGAGACCAGGTTCAACAGGTGCAGCAGCAACCAGTAGGCGCCCAGCCCGAGCCAGAAACGCCGCCAGGTGGTCTGCAGCGCGATGCCGTATGGCAGCGCCAGCACCGGGGTCAACACGGCGACCTTGAGCCAGAAATTCTCGGCAAAGTACCAGTGGTTGTAGAAGAGCACCAGGAAATGCGCGAGCAGATAGCCCGCTACAAGCGCGATCAGCCCGTCTGCCAGCAGCTTCTTCATGGTTTCCCGACGGCGATTATAGGCGCGGGTTCAGGGTAGGGGCCGACCTTGTGTCGGCCCGCAAACATGCATGGGGACGGGCCGAGACAAGCTCGGCCCCTACAACTACACCCACTCCTTATGAAACATATCCGCAAAGGCTAACCCCTTGGAGGTCACCACAATATGGCCCCCCTGCACCCGCAGCAGGCCGTCGGTAATCCAGCGCGGGTCGACGGCGTGGCCATTAAGCCGCGTGCCCAGGCGCGTGCGCATCTGCATGAAGAGGTCCGCGGGGGGAGCGGATTCTTGTAGGGGCGCGTCTTGACGCGCCCTCGGCTTTGATGTGGGCGGGTCAAGACCCGCCCCTACACTGCCGGGCCGCAATTCTGCCGCTCCTACAAACTCGCGCTCCAGCACATCGCCATCCCCGCCGATCCCAGCCAGCTCTTTCCTGTAATGCTCAAAGGCGCGCGGGTTATTCAGCACCGCCGTGCCGATACGGCTGGCGGCGCCGATACCAATGCCGATGTAATCCCCGCCGCGCCAGTAGCGCAGGTTGTGGCGGCTCTCCTCGCCAGGCCGGGCGTAGTTGCTGATTTCATAGCGGTACAAGCCCCGCCCGCGCAGCACGCGCTCGATGGCCCGGTGCTGAGCCAGGGCGCTTTGCTCGTCGAGGCGCTGGCCGGCGAACTTGCGGCTCCAGGCATACAGCGGTGTGCCCGGCTCATAGATAAGTTCATAAGCGCTGATATGGCGCGGATTGAACTCCAGCAGCCGCGCCAGGCTCTCGCGCACCTCGCCAACGCGCATAAAAGGCAGGCCATAAATCAGGTCAAAGCTGAAGCGCGGGATCGGCCCGTCGGCGACCCAGCGCAGGCGCGGGCGGATATCCTCCCAGCGGTGCGTGCGCTGCATCCGCCGCAGGTGTTTCGTCTGCGTGGCCTGGATGCCGATCGAGATGCGGTTGACGCCAGCCTCGGCCAGCGCGGCGAGGTAGTCGGGGTTCAGCGTGTCCGGGTTGGCCTCGGTGGTGAATTCGATTTCTGCTGTAGGGGCGCACAGCGTGCGCCCGGCAACATCAGCAAACACAGGACCGGGCGCACTCTGTGCGCCCCTACCTATTGATGTTGCCACCCCACCAGGATCAAAGTGCTCATACACTGCCCTGACCAGCCGCGCCATGTCCTCCGCCGGCAGGTAGGTCGGTGTGCCACCGCCAAAGAAAACGGTGTCCACCTGCCGGCCCTGCGGCAGGTAGTGCCGACGCCACCAATCGCCGCGGCGCTGGATCTCCTCCAGCAGCGCATCTACATAGGCAGGTGGGGTCAGGCCGGCCGGGCGCTTATCGCCATAGGTCAGGAAGTCGCAATAGCTGCAGCGGTGCAGGCAAAATGGGATGTGCAGGTAGACGCCGACATTGCGGCGCAGGACCGGCTCGTTCCAGTGCAGCCAGGGGGAAGATTTACGCAGCCAAATGGGCATGCCGCGTCTACTATATAGCCATGCCCTGTTGGCAGCTAAATGTGAAGCATGTCCTGAGCGCTGCAGTCGCCGGCGCGCTGGCGCTGGCATTTGTGGTCGCCCCGGCGGCCTTGCACGCCCCGGGAGCAGCAAGCCGTGCCTACACCAAGCCCATGCCGCGTTTGCGGCTGAAGGCGGTCTCCAAGAGCAAGCTCTATGTCGACAAACTGGCGGATTACCGCGCCGACCGCATGCACGAGGGTACAGGTTGGAAAATCGCCAGTGCGGTCCGCGGCACTACTTCAGGCGCGCTGAATGATGTGATGCGCGGCGGCTATACCGTGGCCGTGCCAAGTTACGGGGATGCCGTGCCCTGGCGGCACCTTTACTGCCTGGCCGCCTTTGATTTCCTGCCCCGCCAGCAAATGCTGATAGTCATCCGTGATCCAGAGCAGTACTGGGGCGGCTATGACTACCGCGACAAGCTGACCGATGTGCTCGAGCTGGTCTGGTACGAGAAGGACTGGAGCGAGTGCACCTCGGTGGTGCTGGACTACGGCCCGGAGGACTACCCCGACGATTTCCGACTCAGCCCGGACCAGGCGAGCCTGATAGCTATTCGGCACACTCTCGGCAGTGATGGTGAACTGCGCAACGCCGGTCACAGCCTGGATGTGATCTTCACCCATGACGGCGAGATCAAGCCCTTGTATCTTCCCGAGGCTGACAGCACGGGCGCGCTACCGGTCGAGTGGTACCCCGTTTATATGCAGTGGGATGAGGACCAGGACCTGCAGGTGGTTACCAAACAGGGTACCAGGGTGTATGGCGTCGAGTGGTAAGTGTAAGATCTTCACACCAAGCTCACCAAGAATCACTAAGTACACCAAGAAGGAAATGGAACACTCGCCAGTCCCTGCAGATATCGACGGCATGGCCAGTGAAGCGATAGACGCTGCCCTCAAAGTGCATAGGGCACTCGGGCCGGGCCTGCTTGAAGGAGCGTACGAGGCATGCCTTGAGCATGAACTTCGTCGCCGAAAAGTCTCGGTACTCAGGCAAGTGATACTTCCTGTTCGGTACGAAGGAATTGAGGTTGAAGCTGGCTTCAGACTGGATTTGCTTGTCGGCAGTAAGCTCATTATTGAAGTCAAGGCTGTAGATGTCTTGAAGAAGGTACACACCGCTCAACTGCTGACCTACCTGCGTCTATCCGGACTCCGACTTGGACTTTTGATGAATTTTAACGTTGAGCTTTTCAAGAACGGAGTCAGGCGCGTTGTTATCTAGGAACGCGAAAATCTGATCAGTGGCCAGCCCTTTTCGACCACTCTAACTAGTATGACTAGCGAACTTGTTCTGCAGTCTTTGTGATCTTGGTGATTCTTGGTGAGCTTGGTGTTGAACCTCTATTGGCCCTCTCTCCCGCGCAGTCTATAATTACCCTCTCTATGGCGGATAACCTGAGCAATCAGGGGGCGGGGCGCTATGTACTGACTTGGCTGGCCCTGCTGTGCCTGGCGGCGGCACTGCTGCTTTCCCTGAGCGCGGCCAAAGCCAAGGTTAATGCCAACTTCAACGTCGACGACTACAGCCAGATTCGTGTCGTTCTTTCCGACTCCAAGACCTTCGTCGAGGTCGGCGGCGCTCTTAGCTGGCAGATCAACGGAAAGTACATCTGCGACAGCACGGCCGTGGCAGAACTCAAGCTGGTCGACTCCGACACCGTCAAACTGGTTCTGGGCAAAAAGGGCTGGAGCAGCCAGCGCATCGTCGCGGTTCCCAAGAAGGGCTATATCCGCTTCGGCGGAAAAGAATACCGCGGGCGGATGGAGTTCTACCCCAGCCGCGACGGTGATACCGTCATCGCGCTTAACGTTCTGCCGCTGGAGGACTACCTTCTGGGCGTGGTGCCGTCTGAAATGCCACCCGCCTGGCCGGCTGAAGCCCTGAAGTCGCAGGCGGTGGCAGCGCGAACCTATGCTGTGTTTGAAATGCGTGAGAAGCGCAGTTCCAGCAAGGGCTACACCTTTGACGTTTATCCCGACACATCCGACCAGGTTTACAAGGGCGTCAGCGGAGAAGACCCGCGTGCCACCAAAGCAGTGCAGGACACTGCCGGCGTCATCCTGACCTACCAGGGCAAGCCGATCTTTGCCCAATTCTGCGCCGACTGTGGCGGCAGCACCAAGTGCGGCACGCAGCCATATCTTCAGGCAGTGCCCTGCTACGCCCCGGACAGCCCATACAACGACTGGAGCATCAAGCTAAGTCCGGACAAGCTGGCCTCACTGGCCAAAGCTGCAGGCGGCAGTGTTGGTGCCGTGCGCGAAGTGCGGGCAGAGAATGACCAGACCAGCGGGCATTTGAAAAGCCTGAGCATCGTCGGAGATGGCGGAAGCCAGCAGATCGGAGGCAACAAACTTCGCGAGATGCTCGGGCTGAGCACGATGAAAAGTACTCGCGCCTATGTCTGCAGCCCCGGCGGCGCGACACTGCAGGCCAGGGAAGTGCAGTTTAGCTCCTCGGACAAGGCCGGCGCGGGCAAGCAGGGGCTTAAGAATGGCGGCCGTCAGCCCCAGCCACACAAGAATCAGCCCCTGGATGCGACAGACGTCTTCAGCCCTGACGCTGACGCAGATGTGTCAAACGGGCAGTCCGACATCGATGGCGATGGTTTCATTCCCGACGAGCCCGCCGGCAGCGCCGCCAAGGCTACCGCGATGGACAGCGACGGGGAAAAACCGGCGACCCGAAAAAGCCGTGTGCAGACCAGCATGACTCTTGATCTCCCGCGGCTGCTGGCTCTGGACGACTCCACACGCCCGGTCGTCCTGTATGGGACCGGTGTGGCAGACATGAAACTGCGCAATGCCTATGTCTTTGACGGCCAGAAAATGCGTAAATCGCCCAAGGAAATCAGCGTACTGGGTACTGAAACCAGCATTGAAACGGTTGAATACGACATAGAGTTGGAAGACGATCTGACAGACAGCAGCGCCGGACGCAGCACGGATGCCGGCAGCCTGACCGAGGATCAGCAGGAAGACGGAGATGCCTATGCGGATCTGCCTGCCGAGGAGACGCTGGAAGTTGATTCGAAGCCTGTACCAGCCGCAAAGCCGCAGGCGCTGGAACCAAGATTTGAGCTGACAAAGGCGCCCAAGTCCGAGATTCCGCCTTCGTCCAGAGTTAAGGTCGGTCGGGACGGAATCGAACTGCGCGGCAGCGGCTATGGGCACGGTGTGGGACTTTCCCAGTGGGGGGCCCGCGAACTGGCGACTCAGGGCCTTGACTATCTGTCGATCCTGCTGCACTTCTATTCCGGAGTCGAAGTTTTCACCATCCCCGCAAGTGAGGCGCCGGTCGGAAAATCCGGCAAGGCTGCCAAGAAGAAAAAGAAGAAGGGCGCTGAAGAAGAAGCTGCGCCAGGCGAATCTGTTGATGTGTTCTACAAGCCCTTTGAGCGCTGATCAAATCCCGCCAGGCGATTGCCTTGCGGCACTGTTAGACGCGACGTCTACTGTCACCCTCAGCTTTCAGTCCTTAAGCCGTCTTCAATCCGCGCAGCGAGTTAATCAGCTCGACGGCATGGCTGCTCATTCCAAGTTGACGGGCAACTGACTGCTGGTCGAGACCCTGCTGAATCAGGTTTCCCGCCGCGGCGGCGCGGCCACTTTCGGGAAGGTGGTGAGGCTGCGCCTGCGTCCGGCTGGCGGGAACGGGGGGCAGATAGAAATCCTCGTCGTCCTTATCGAGCGTGTTCTCAGAAGTCACGTTCTGAACCGCAGCAGCTTTGCTGACAGGGGCAGGAGACTCAGTGTTTGGCCCGGCAACAGGGACAGCTTTGACTTCCGGGCTGCTCAGGAGGGGAACGTTGGACGTAGTGCGTTTGAGCTCTTCAATCTCCTGGCGCAGCTTAAAGGCGGCGGAGCGAACCTCGCTGAGGGCTGATGCGGTCTCTTCACGCTTGCGGCGTTCCTGCTCGACCAGTCGGCCCAGCAAATCCTCAAGCCGTTCCAGCCGCAGCGCATTACGCCTTTCCTGGTCCTCCTGGCGAAGCACCTCAATCGGATTGGCTCGCTGAAACTTGCGCTGTTCAGCGAATAGAAACACCAGCGCGCCGGTCACCAGCGCCAGCATGGCGAGTAACACGATGTCCATTTGCCTTCCCCCGAAAGCCGCGGCACCCGGCCGCAGCGGTAACGGGGCTACTTTAGGCCTTATCCTGGATTTTGAAGTTACAGACAGGTTAACTCGCTGTAACTATGCTGTGAAAGCGTTAAAGTCCCTGCTCAGCGCTTGTTGATAACTCCGATTTGCGGGCAGTCGCCCTGGAGGCTGCAGCGGCTGCAAAAGGGACTTACCGGCTGGCAGATCTGCTGTCCATGATTGACCAGTACGCGATTAAGCGTAGACCAGTACTTTTGCGGCACAAGCTGCATCAGCGTGAACTCTGTCTCTTCCGGCGTCTTAGTGCTAACCCAGCCCAGGCGGTTGCAGATTCGGTGTACATGGATATCAACGCAGATCGCCGGGATGTCCCAGCAGATATTCAGCAGCAGGTTTGCCACCTTGCGGCCAACTCCGGGCAGTTCAAGAAGCTCATCGCGCGTCCTGGGAACCTGGCCGTCAAAGCGTTCGATCAGCAGGCGGCTCATCTTCAGCAGATGTTTCGCCTTGGTCTGATAGAAGCCGACTGGATAAATCAGCTCTGCAATCCGCGCTTCCGGCAGCGCCAGCAGCATTGCCGGTGTGACCGTGGGCCAGGCACCTTCCCCCGGCACGACCTGGCCACTGGCAGCTTCCCACAGCCGTCGCATGGCGGCATTGGTTGTGGGATCCTTGGTTCGCGCGCTCAATATTGTCGCCACCAGCACTTGAAAGGGCTGCGCCGGGTCGTTGTCCAGCGGGTGTCCGGGGTAGAGCGCGTCCAGACGCCGGAATAACACGGCGAGCTGGCGCGGAGTGGGCGGGTTTGGTCCAATCAGGCCGGGCTTGGAGAATGGCACAGCACTGATGGTAGCAGGGCTATAATCGCCGCGCAGGAAAAATGTGGACACGCCTGGTATCACCTGGCAGAGCCGCAGTACTGCACCAGGCTTTTACCCTGTAATGACCATCCAGACCGGAGGCCCGGCCGCAAGGCAGCAGCGTGCAGCCCTGTAGGTTCACACCTCCGCCCGCAGCTGCGGGCCTTCGGCGAGGACCGGCATGAGGCTGAAGTGGATACCACAGTAATTCTCTTATGCATGTTGACCGCCCTCATTCTGTGGGCTGTCTATCGCAGCTTAGTCCGTGAAGTGCTTGTGCCGGACAAGCACGCAGGCCTGTTGTTCAGGAAGGGTCTGTACCAGAAAACTCTGCCAACCGGCAGACATAGCTTGATAGGACTGGGATACCGGCTGGAGAACATCGATCTTCGCGAACGCAGCGAACTCTTTGCGGGCCAGGAGGTCGTCAGCTCTGACGGCGCGCCGGTCAAGATCAGTTTCGTCATGTCCTACCGGGTCGCCGACCCCCTGCTTTTTCGCACCAGTTCGGTGGATTCCCGCCAATCCCTCTATCTGCTGGCCCAGGCCGCGCTGCGCGATTGCGTGGCTCAGCGTGAAATGGAAGCGGTCCTGCCTGCCCGCGCCGAGATCGCAGCTGACCTGCGCGCCAGGATTGCCGGGCCAGCAGAGCGCTACGGCATGCAGCTGGAAGACATGTTTGTCCGCGACATGATGCTGGCTGGCCCGCTGCGTTCGATATTTACAAAGGTGCTTGCGGCCAAACGCGAAGGTCAGATTGCGCTGGAGAAGGCTCGCGCCGAATCTGCGGCCATCCGCAGCCTGCTCAACACGGCCAAGCTCCTGGAGCGCAACCCCCAGCTGATGCAGCTTAGGTTATTGCAGGCGATGAAGGAATCAAGCGGTAACACCTTCATTCTCAAGTTGCCGGCTGCGCCTGAGATCGCCTCCATAGCGGATGATGCGGTCCAGTTGGAGCTTAGCGGCGAGGACTAGCCAGATGAGCTGGCCGTACTTGCCAACTCGCCTGCCTCGCCGTATAGTCTTTGTCGACGCGGGAGTAGCTCAATGGTAGAGCATTTGCTTCCCAAGCAAAGGGTTGCGGGTTCGATCCCCGTCTTCCGCTCCACTCTTACCTCCAGGGTTTTGCTGCCTGAGAGCCTCCTTGCTTCCGGCTGAGGCCTTTGCTTGGCACTGCGTATAATTCCCGCAGCACCGTCCTTTGGGAGGCAGGCCATGACACCTCGATTGAATTACGCCAGTGCATCACCCGGCGCCCAGCAGGCCATGCTGGCACTCGAGTCCTACCTTAAGGCAAGCTCACTGGGGCAGCAGCTACTTGAGCTGGTGAAGCTGCGCTGCTCACAAATCAACGGCTGCAGCTTCTGCTGCGACATGCACAGCAGCCTGCTCCTGGAGTCGGGCGAAGACCCCCGCCGTCTTGCCACAGTGGCCGCCTGGCGCGAATGTGAGTGGTTTTCACCGCGGGAGCGTGCCGCGCTGGCCTGGGCCGAAGCCCTCACCCTGCTGCCCCAGACTCAGGCTCCCGACCACGTCTATTCGGAAGTCGCGGCCGAGTTCAGTGAAGCAGAGCAGGTGGAGCTAAGCATGGCCATTGTCGCCATCAACGGCTGGAACCGCATCGCCGTGGGCTTCAGGCTGCCACCCCGCCGCTAGGCGTTCCATTCCCTGGAGTACCACTCTTGGTATCAACCGTAGTGCTGATTAGTTTGCTTGGCACTGCTGTATACTTCTCACGAAGCGCCTGCATGCCAACCTAAGGGCCGCTGCAGGCTGATCAGCGGGGGATCAGGTATGGACGGGTCGCAGCGAAAACCGCGGCTGACATCACTAAGGACATTGGGTCGAGTTCTCCCAGCGGTTCTGGCTGTCCTGATAGGCGTCTTTGGCGGTCTCGGTACCTACACCTTCAATTTTGCCCGCGGACTCAGCTATTTCAGCAATGATCCCCAGGCCTGCACCAACTGCCATGTGATGAATGACTATTACGACTCCTGGGAGAAAAGCGGTCACGCGCATGTAGCGGTCTGTAATGATTGCCACACGCCTCATACACTGGTGGCCAAGCTGATCACCAAGGCCGACAATGGCTGGAATCACTCGTTGAAATTCACCCTGCGTACCTATGAGAAGGCGCCAATCGTGATCCGGGAAGTAAATGCGGAGCGCCTGCGCCACAACTGCATCGGCTGCCACGACACTTTCCTCACCGATGTGCGCGGCAGTGCAATCTTGAACGCCGGTCACGGCGGCCCGGGCAGCGAGGATCTCGACTGCCTGCGCTGTCATTCTGACGCCGGCCATGGTCCCAGGAGGTAAGAATGAAGCGCTCGTATTGGGTTTATCTGCTGTTGATCGTGGTTACGGCTGCGGCCACTTTCGCGATCACTGCTCTGCTGATGGATATCAACACCAAGAAACAGGAGGCCCGCCAGGCCTACATCCCCCTCGTCGAGCTGACTGAGGACGTGGTCGACCCGGCCCAGTGGGGCAAGAACTTCCCACGCCAGTACGATGGCTACCTCAAAACGGTCGATATGGAGCGAACGCGCTATGGCGGCAGTGAGGCGATCAGCCATCTCGATACCGACAAACGCCTGCTGCGGATCTTCGCCGGCTATGCCTTCAGTGTCGACTACAAGGAAGAGCGCGGCCATGCCTACACATTGCTGGATCAGGAAATGACCCAGCGGGTCAAGGTCAAACAGCAGCCCGGCGCCTGCATCCACTGCCACGCATCCGTGATTCCCGCTTACCGCAAGGCGGGCGATGGCGATGTCATGGCTGGTTTCGCCAAGGTGAATGCCATGCACTGGGAGGATGCAAGAAAGCTGGTGGAGCATCCCGTGGCCTGTATAGACTGCCACGACCCGAAGACCATGCAGCTGCGAGTTACCCGCCCGGGCTTCCTGAATGGCATTCGCGAGCTGAAGAAGCACGAAGGCATCGATAACTACGACCCCAACACCATGGCCACCCGTCAGGAGATGCGCAGCTTTGTCTGCGGCCAGTGCCATGTCGAGTATTACTTCAAGGGCGATGGCAAGATGCTGACTTACCCCTGGAGCAAGGGTATCAAGGTCGAAGAGATAGAGGCATACTACGACGAGGAAGGCTGGAAGGACTGGGACCACAAGGAAACGGGGGCCCCGGTGTTGAAGGCACAGCATCCGGAGTTTGAGCTGTGGAATCAAGGCATTCACGCGCGCAACGGTGTTGCCTGCGCCGACTGCCACATGCCTTACCACCGCGAGGGCGCGATCAAGGTCAGTGATCACTGGGTTCGCAGCCCCGTGCTCAACATTGAAAACGCCTGCGTCTCCTGTCACCGGGATGACCCCGAAGAATTGAAGCAGCGCATTTTTACCATTCAGGACCGGACCAAGGGCCTGCTTGATCGCGCTGAAGACGCCCTGCTGGCGCTGTACGACGAAGTCAAGGCTGCACGAGCTGACGGCGTTTCAGATGCTGATCTTGAGCCGGCGCTCAAGCTGCAGCGCAAGGCCCAGTGGCGCTGCGACTTTATCAACGCCGAGAACAGCATGGGCTTCCACGCCGACCAGGAGGCCGCACGAATTCTCGGTGAGTCCATAGATTATGCGCGCCAGGGCCAGCTCGCTGCAGCTTATGCACGCCTGAAAGTCAGCGGAAAAACAGTAGCCAGCAGCGAGGCCCCGCCGGCAGGCTGATCCGGGCCACTATAATCGTGGTGTGGATCAAACATCCGCACAGCTGATCGGGGTCAATGTCGCGGTCGTGCTGATGACCATCACCGACCGCGCACTGAAAACCCTGCTGGTCACGCTTGGAGAAGGTCTCTGGGCCTTGCCAGCGGGCGAGCCGCATTATGACGAGCCGCTCCAGGCTGCTGCCGAGCGAGTGCTGCGCGATCAGCTCGGCATCCATGCTGAATACCTTGAACAGCTCTACACCTTCGGCGCGCACATCCCACGCAACCGGCAACGTCGGATCACTGTGGCCTACTATGCGTTGATCCCCTCTTCATCGCTGCGCACCGAGCTGCTGGCCGGGCTAAAGGATGCTGCCTGGTTCTCGGAAAAGGCACTGCCCAAACTGGTCGACGGCCACGCAAGCATCGTCCAGGTGGCGCGTGAACGCCTGCGAGGCAAGCTCTCCTACACTGCAGTCGGTTTTGAGCTGCTTCCGGAACTGTTCACCCTTGCTGAGTTGCAGACTATATATGAGTTAATCCTTGGTAAAACGCTCGACAAGCGCAACTTTAGAAGGAAAATATCGGAGCTGGGAGTAATCGAGGCGACGGGCCAGAAGCGCAGCAGTGGCCGCGGGCCGCAGGCGGCGCTGCACAGGTTCAAGCCGGAAGTCTTTCAGCGCATTGAAGCGAAGGGAGATATCTTCGCCTTTTGAGCCCCTGCCAGGCAAACCCACAGCCTGCAGGCGGCAGGTGGAACGGGAGATAGGTAGCCACGGGTAAGCAGGGGGTACACGAGATGCTCGAGCAGGATGTGCAACTCACACGCCTGATCGTTGAGAAGCTGACCGAACTGGATCAGCGCAAACAGCAGGTTGGCTGGCAGTTGTCTGAGGCCCAGGAACGCCTGGACCGTGTCGAGACACTGAAGTCACAGCGCAGCGCCTATGAGGGCGTGCTGGAACGGGCCGCTGCTCTGTTGGGCCGCGACGATCTTGTTGTCGAAATCGACGTCCCGGTCGACGACGCCAAGCTCGCGGAGGATCTGCGCACTGAACTAAGCGCCATTAACGCCGAGCAGAGCCAGTATCTTGAGCTGGTCGATGAGCTGCGGCACCGGGCTCCGGATTTGCTGCAGGCTGCGGCCGGCATGGCGCCCGAGTCTCTGCAGGCGCTTTTCGGCCCCCTGGATTCCGAAGGACACGGCGCAGCCGAGACCGTCCAGGCCGGCGACAGTGAGACAACTGAAACCAGTGATAGAGACTGGGCTACCGTCGACACTTCGCCGGCCGCAGTCGCTGATCTGGCTGAACCCGAAGATGCGGATCACGATCTTGAAGAAGACGAAGAAGAATCAGACGAGGACGTCTTTGGTCCCGCGGCGGAGCAGGTCGAGGACGATGAAGACACTGAGCAGGGTGCCGGCTGGAGCGTTCCGGCTTTCCGGCCCCAGGCCAGCGTGGACAGCGAGCCGGCCCTGGAGCCGAGCGTCCATGAGCAGGCTGACACCAGCTTCTATCGCGCCTCCGCCAGCGGACAGGACGAGACTGACTCGGTTGAGCCAGTCAGCGTGAATGAATCGCCGGCCTACGCATCCATCGACGCTCAGGCTAACGGTGGCAGCGCGCTGACCGAAAGCAGTTTCCACTGGCCCGCCATCGAGGCGGAGGCAGAGCTTCCGGCCACCCCGGCAAGCAGCGCCTCGGCCTGGGATGACGATGTGGAAGTAGTGAGCACTGTCAACTATGCCGAGCTCGAAATGGAAGCCGCTAATGGCAATGGACACCATGTCAACGGCAGCAACGGGAATGGGCACCACGCGTCTGCCCAGGACGAAGCGGACCTGGACGCGCGTAACGGATTTGTGATCGAATCTACCGCAGATACTGAAGACTCACCGCAGGTCAGCTTTGGCGGCTTCGGCAGCGAGGAGGCCGATGCCGTGGCGGCACTCGGCTACTCAGAGCCGCAGGCCGAAGAACCGGGCCTTGCGCATGGCGCGGCCGGCTACCTGATGGACAGCGAAGAAAATCAGCCCCTGGTCGCAGCCGCATTCAGCGAGTCTGATTTCAGCAGCGATTTCGACCGTGTTCCAGCCTTCGCTGCCGATGATGATTACAACTCTGATCTCAGCCCCGCCGCGACTGCTGTAGCTGTTGAGGAAGCTGACGCCCGCGAAGAACTTGAGGCCCTGGCCGATGAAAGCAGCCGGGAAGAAGACACTCGCGAGCGCCTGCTGCGCCTGGCGCGCTTCAGCCACACCCAGACCTCGCGCCGGATCGAAGGCGAGCAGCCGATCTTCGTCATCGACGCGACCGCAGTGCTGGAACGTATCCCGCACTATGACCGCTATCATCTCGCTCTGGACGAGACTGCAGCGCGGGACGAGCTTGTGCGCGATTTCAGCTTCCTGGCGGCTGACCTCAACACGGAGTTCCATCTGGTCTTCAACGATCCGCATGTTCCCGGCTTTTCGCCGGACCCGCATGTCGTGCTGGAGCACGGCGATGTGAACAGCAGCGACCCCAACCCCGGCGACCAGCGGATTCAGGAGATCGTGCTCGACTACATCGAGAACGACAGGCAGGTTGCCCTGGTGACAAGTGACCCGACTCTGCAGGGCCTTTTCAAGGGCGAAAACGTTCTGGTTTTCAGCCTCGGGGAGTTCTTCCTGACCTAGTTAAAGCACATTAAACTGGATTCACAGGGGCTGCGTCTGCGGCCCCTTTTCTTTACACCGGAAGCCTGGAGTGCGCCTATAATCCAGCGCATGCAAATGCAGAAAATCGCCTCCCAGATCCAGCGCAGGGGACTTGTTCTGGCCCTGCTAAGCCTGTTCGTGCTGGGCGGCTGTTTTAAGCCGCAAAGTGCCAGCCAGCCGCTGGGATCTGAAAAGAACCCGCTGATCATGGCCTTCGTGCCCAGCACTGAGGCGCAGAATGTGCTTTCGAGCGGCGAGCAGCTCGCCGCTGCGCTGCAGAAGGAAAGCGGTCTGTACTTCAAGCCAAGTGTCGCGACCAGCTATGTCGGTATCGTCGAAGCCATGGGCTCCGGAACCGTGCACGTCGGCTGGCTGCCGCCGCTGGCCTATGTCTTCGCCCATGACAAGAATGGCGACGAGGCGGCTCTCAAGGTAGTGCGCCACGGCAAGGCGACCTATCGCGGCATGGTCGTGGTCATGGCCGACAGCCCGGCCCAGACTCTGGCTGACCTGAAAGGCAAGCGCGTGGCCTTCCCTGACCAGGCCTCGGCCAGCGGGCATCTCTACCCCCGCGCGTTGATGCTGGAGCAGGGCGTCAATCCGGACACCGACTTCGCCGAAACCAGCTTCAGCGGCGGACACGACAGCGCGCTGCTGGCCCTGCTTAAATGCTCCGCTGACGCGGCCTGCTGCTATGACGACGCCCGCACCAAGCTGCTGGATGCCGGCTATCCGGACATCATGGAGAAGACCCGGGTGCTGGCCTATACTGCCGATATTCCGGCGGACAACGTGACACTGGCCGCGGCCCTGCCCGCCGAGCTGCGCGCAAAGATCAGCGCCGGCCTGAGCGCAGTTGCGGCCAGCGAAGATGGCAAGAAGATTCTGATGGACCTGTACGAGATCGAGGGACTCGAAGCGGCGACCGACGCAGACTATGACCCGGTGCGCAAGATGGCCGAAGTGCTGAAGTTGGACATCGAGCAGGAAGTAGAGAAGGGCGGCTAACAAATTCAAATGAGCCCGAAGTCAAAAGGCCCGATCCTTGGCGCAGTTTATGAGTTTGAACCAGTCCCTGGGATAAAGCTGCTCCTGACACCCTGCGAGTTACCCACAAGCGGGCAGGCCAAGGGCGTGGTGTGCGCTGCATATGTTTTTCGGCCGGGCACTGACATTGCTGAGCTTCAGGCGAACCTCCAGGCTGAGCATTTGCTATTGCCTGTGGTCATGCTTTTCAACCAGGATTTCCAGGCTGGTGCGTTCCGCCTTATTCCAACTACAGGATTGCTCAGCGTACCCATCTTCACTCAGCATGGATTCCGTTCACCTTACGACCGCGACTTCTATGATATGAATCGCCAGCTAGTTCAAGTTTCCGGCGGCGCTGCCGGACACGAACATTTAGGGCCAATATCTTTGTGCAAGTTGATTGCAGAGGAACTTGGCCTTGACCTGGATTGCGAGTCCTGCTGGGGCTACAACTCTGACTACCTCCGAAAGCTACGTCGTATGTTCGAGCGCAACTATCCTGACGACTACGTCAACAGGAAAAAGCTAATGAGCATAGTTGCCTTTGCGATGCCTGAACATGCAGATTCAAAGCTCTTGGACTTGCTAGATGAGCTTGAGGAGACTCTTGGAAACCAGCTTGAAAACGCTAAGCTTGGTGAGTGCACCGGGCGCTGCATCGGTGCGGGTATAATTGATCTGGACTTTGAGATCCGGCGCGGTAAGTACCCTGAAGCGGTCAAACTGATTAGAGAAGCACTGCTTGCGGCCGGCATTTCAGAGCTAACCATCACTTCTTCTTAAACAGATTGAGCGCAACCGTCCTGACGCTAAACTCTTCGCATGAGCACCCCCTTCTTCCCCGAGGCGCCACCGGCCCCGCCCGTGCAGCCTGTCAGCGATGCGGATT
>CAZEJB010000007.1:0-2661 GCA_964512635.1 uncultured Planctomycetales bacterium
GCGGTGGCCATCCCGGCCTTCCTGGCCTTCCGCTACTTCCGCAGCCGCCTGATGTCCTGGGAGACGCATCTCTATACGATGGTCGACGACGTCAAGCAGCTCATTGCTAATGGCGCGGCCCCCGCCGCCGCTGCCCCAGAGACGCAGGTGAAACGCTGATGCGCGGCCGTGGCAACTACCTCGGCGCGCCCAGCCAGGGCTTCCCGGTCATCCCGATGATCGACGTCATCTTCAACCTGCTGCTCTTCTTCATGCTGATCAGCCGCAACCTGCCGCCGGCGCTAAGCGTCGCGCTGCCGGAGGCGGATGCCGCCACCCCGACCGATAACCCGCCCAGCATCGCGATCAGCATCAACAGCAACGGCGACATGATGCTGGACGGCGAGCTGACCCAGTGGACCGAACTGCAGGCCCTGCTGCAGGGCATCGCGGCGGCTCCGGATGGCGCCAGCACCCAGGTGCGGATCGCTGCCGACAAGGACGTGGACTACGACTATGTCGTGCGCGCACTGGATGCTGCAGCCCAGGCCGGCCTGACCCAGGTGGCGCTGGAGACATCCCCCAGCGTGCCCAGTCGGCCAGACGCTGCGGCCGCTTCAACGCCTGTCGAGACCGATCCCGCTGCCAACCCGCCGGGAGCCTAGCCTCCGGCGACAGCCGGCAGCCCGGCCCGCCATCAGGCGCCTGTTTACCCAAAGGGCCGGCCGGAGCGATTCAAAGGATACACACGCCGTGACTTTCAGGTGGTTTCAAGCCGTGTCCGCCAGCAGCTATCCCCCCGATAGCCCGGTGGTGCGCGCATGAACTACCGGCCACCGGCCCGCTCGCGCGGCGAAAGCGCGATCTCCAAACGCCGCAACCAGCGCCGTCAGGAACAGGCGCGGCTGGTGGCCATGTTGCTGCTGCTCGGCCTGCTGTTGGCGCTGATCGTCTTCAGCATCCTTGGAATTCGCAGCTGCGCCCAGAGCCGCAAGCTGGCCCGTCCCGAGACGCCGCGGCGCATCGCCCAGAAGGGTGTCGCGGGCAGCACGCCTGAAGGAGCGGGCGCGGCGCCGAAGGAAACGACGGATGCGCCGGCCGGGGCAACTACGGATAAGCCTGGCGCTGGCGACAAGGCGGCCAAGGCCAGCTCTCTGAAGCAGCTCAGCAAACGGCGCTACAAGCCCGCGCCCTTCGCCATGATCCATGACGGCAAAACCCTGTATATGGCTCAGGAGCAGCAGGGCCTGAACCTGTTTGGCGCTCCGCACAAGGAATATCCCGACCTCTATGAGCTGGACAGCCTCAGCGCGGTTCCCTTGGCCGGTGGCCGCAAGGTCTGGGAAGCGGCCCTGGACGCCAACTTCAGCGAAATGGGCCTCGCCGCGGGGAATGTGATTCTGTTCAACCCTTACGAAGCCTATGCCCTCAGCAAGGCCGAGCGGCGGCGCAGCGCCGCCAGTGCGGAGCTGCCGGCCAACGTCGGCCTGATGCTGGCGGCCTTCAACAGCACCGACGGCCACCTGGCCTGGAGCCAGAATATTCCTGGTGCAATGGATGCCAGCGTTGCCATGGACTCCAAGGCTGTCGTTGTGGCCTACCGCGATTCAACCGCTTCGTCGGCCCCCACCCTGCTGGGCAATGACACCACCAGTACCAGCGATACTATCGCCCAGCTCGCGAGCCAGCTAAGAATAGCGGCCTTCAACGCCCGCAGTGGCGATAAGGCCTGGGGCGGCGCGCCGGTGGTCAAAAGCCTGCAGACCGACCAGATCGAGCAGAGCGGCGCCGATTTGAGCCTGCAGCTCAAGAGCTGGGAAGGCCTGACGGTCTATGTTTGCTACAACATCGCCGGCTTGCTCCAGAGCGGCAGCGGAGATACCATAGCGACATATACTGCGTCAGGGTATATATACGCGACAGCATATGATGTGACGGTCAAGACCTTTTACCTCTTGCACGCCGGTGCACGGCCAGGGGTCTTTGACCTGACCGCCATCCCGATCGGCGGCAAGCGCTCGCCCAAGCCCAGCACGGTGGCAACCTTTGAAAGCGACAGCGAGCACTTCCTGCTGCTGGCCGAGAACGGCTTTGTCGCCGTGGCGCATCAGGTCGCCGTTTCAGCCGGCCAGAAGGAAAAGGCGCAGGCCAGCAACGACAACCGCCAGCTGACCACCCAGCTTCTGTGCTTCCAGAACGGCCGCGGCAACGCCCTGGTCAGCCACCGCTTCGCCTCCGGAATGGCGGTGGACATCGCCTCGGTGCCCGGAGTTGCCGGCGAATTCCTGATCGCGCTGTCCGCCAGCCTTGACGAACGCGGCCAGCCCCGCGGTGCCGGGACGCTGTATCGCGCCCGCAGCCAGGACGGCAGCGTCTGGGAAGTCACAGCGCGCAAGGAACCTGTGGCCTGGCTGATGCCCTTCAAGGGCGAGTGCCTGCTGCTCTACAAGGGCGGGCAGATCCAGCGCTTTATTCCCGAGAGCAATAAATGCGTCGATCTCGCCCGGGGCAGCTATGACTATCTGGAGCCGCTGCCGGGCCGCAGCCGCACGCCGGCGGTACTGAGCAGCTACCCGCTGGGCTACCTGCTGGGCAAGTCGGGCCAGCCCCTGCAGGTGATGGTGTTTGAATAGCGCTTGGAGCTGTTCGCTCAAGGCAATCTAAAAGAGCTTGGATCGCCCG
>CAZEJB010000007.1:2761-110676 GCA_964512635.1 uncultured Planctomycetales bacterium
GAATAGCGCTTGGAGCTGTTCGCTCAAGGCAATCTAAAAGAGCTTGGATCGCCCGTCTGCCTTCTGCCTTCTGCCTTTACCTACGCTCTCTTATATATTACGACAGCGTTGTGACCGCCGAAGCCGAAGGTGTTGTTCATTGCGTACTCGCCGTCGAAGGGCTGGGCCGTGTTGGGCACATAGTTCAGGTCGCACTCCGGGTCGGGGAACTCCTGGTTAATCGTCGGTGGCAGCTCGTTGCGCTGGAAGGCCGCTACGCAGGCCACGCTCTCCACCGCCGCGGCGGCGCCCAGCATATGCCCGTGCATCGACTTGGTGCTGGAGACCCGCAGCTTGTAGGCATGCTCGGCAAAGACGGCCTTGATCGCGTTGGTCTCGGCCACATCGCCCAGCGGGGTGCTGGTGCCATGGGCGTTGATATAGGCAATCTCCTCCGGGCTGATCCCGGCGTCCTTCAAAGCCTTGCGCATAGCACTGACGGCGCCACGGCCATCCGGTGGCGGGGCCGTGAAGTGGTGCGCGTCGCTCGTCGCGGCATAGCCCACAACCTCGGCCAGGATCTTCGCGCCACGTGACTGTGCATGCTCCCAGTCTTCCAGCACCAGCACCGCGCTGCCCTCGCCCATAACAAACCCGCTGCGCTTGGCGTCAAAGGGGCGGCTGCCGCGCTCGGGCGTATCGTTGAAATCGAAAGTTACCGCCTGCATGGTCGAGAAACCGCCGATGCCGATCTCGTTGCCGGATGCCTCGGTGCCGCCGGCCAGCATCACCTTGGCGCGGCCGCTGCGGATCTCGCGCATCGCCTCGCCAATACCATGGCCGGAAGATGCGCAGGCCGAGACCACACAGAAGCTCGGCCCCCGTGCGCCGGTCTCGATCGAGACCACGCCCGCCGGCATGTTGCCGATCGAGTTCACTATGAAGAAGGGCGACAGCTTCATCGGACCCATCGCGTGCGCGCGGTAGAGCTGCTCATGGAAGGTGTCGAGGCCGCCGATGCCGGAGCAGATGTAAACGCCGGTGTCCTCGGCCAGTTCCTCGCTGATGCTGAGCCCGGCCTGTTCCAGTGCGCCATGGGTCGCGGTAACGGCATACCGCGTCACCCGCTCAAAGCGCCGGGAGTCCTTCGGGTTCTTGAAATAGGGCGAGGCGTCATAGTCCGGCGGGCGCGCCGAGATCTGGCAGGGGAGCGCGCTGGCGTCCCAGGCGCTGATCTTGGTTACCGCGCTGCGCCCGGCGAAGATGCCGTCGACGAACTTATCGAGGCCCACGCCATAGCCGCTGACTACGCCCATTCCGGTCACCGCCACCCGGCGACTGCCATCTGCCCGCGTTGTACCACCGTTGCTCATTGCTGCTCCTGCTCCGCTAACACAGATATCCGCCGCCGTTGACATGCAACATCGCGCCGGTGATGTATGACGCCGCCGGGCTGCAGAGGAAATGCACCACGCTGGCCACTTCCGCCGGATCCCCGAGGCGCTTCAAGGCAATCTGCGACACCCATTGCTGCTTAAGCTCGTCCTTCACATCAGCGGTCATCGCGGTCTCGATGATCCCGGGGATCACGCAGTTGACCCGGATGTTCTTGCCGCCATATTCCAGCGCGAGGCTGCGGGTCAGACCGACCACGCCGGCCTTGGCCGCGCTGTAATTTACCTGCCCCGCGCTGCCGGCAAAGGCCGCCACCGAGGCAATATTGACAATGCTCCCGCCCTGCTGGCGCATCAGGCTCAGCGCCGCCCGGCAACAGAAGAACACGCCGTCCAGATTGACTCTGAGCACATCGTCCCACTGCTCGTCGTTCATCCGCAGCGCGAGTCCATCATTGCGCTTGCCGGCATTGTTGACCAGAATATCGAGGCGGCCATGCTCGCTGCGGATCTGCTCAAAGGCTGCGTTGATCGCGGCGCTGTCGGCTACATCAAACAGGCACAGCTCAGCCTGGCCGCCAGCCTGTTGCAGCTCCGAGAGCAGTTCTGCTGCTGCTCCGTCGGCGCTGCGGGCATTAATCAGCACCCGCGCCCCAGCGGCTGCCAGCTGGCCTGCACAGGCCGCGCCGATTCCGCGGGCCGCGCCGGTGATAAGCGCCACCTTGCCGCTGAGGTCCATCAGCTCTGCCGGGCTCAGCGGGGTCACTGGCCCTCTCCTTCGGCGCTGGCCGTCGCGAGAAACTCACGTACTTCATCAAGCTGGCTGACCTTGTCCAGGTTCATGCCCCTGACGCCCTCATAGCCGCCGCCGGCCAGGATTCGCGGCAACAACCCACGCAGCACTTTCCCAGGTCCGAGCTCCAGGATGTGGGTCACGCCCATCGCCGCCATATGCTGAATGCTCTCCGTCCAGCGTACAGAATTGAAGATCTGCGCGTGCAGCAGCAGCGGGTATTGCGCCGGATCCGCTGGATATGGCTGCGCCGTCAGGTTGGCCAGCACCGGGGTCTGCACCGGCTGCCAGTCCCAGCCGCTCAGGGTCGGCTTCAGGCCATCCGCGGCGGGAACCATCAGGCTGCAGTGGAAGGGGGCGCTGACGGGCAGCTCGACCACTCGCTTGGCCCCGGCCTCGGAGTAAAGCGGTGTCGCCTGTCGCACGGCTTCCGCCGCTCCGCTGACCACAATCTGTCCCGGATGGTTGAAATTGGCTATCTCAAGCGCCAGGTCCAGACGACTCGCGACTTCACGGTTTATCAAGCTGATGGTCGCCGCGTCCAGTTCCAGCACCGCAGCCATCGCCCCTGTCCCAACCGGCACCGCTTCCTGCATCAGCCGCCCGCGCTCGCGTACCGTGGCCACAGCTTCTTCAAAGGTCAGGGCCCCGGCAGCAACGAGCGCGGTGTATTCGCCCAGGCTGTGGCCGGCCAGACAAGCGAGTGCCGACCCAGCTCCAGCGCGGATACCAAGCTCGTCGGCCACAGCGCTGTAGACCGCATAGCTCATGGTCAGAATCGCCGGCTGGGTATTGGCCGTCAGCTTGAGCTCTTCTTCCGGCCCCTCAAAGCAGGTGTTGCTGAGCTTCTCGCCAAGTCGGGAGTCCGCTCGTTCAAAGACATCACGCGCCGCCGGAAACTGCTCGTACCAGTCGCGGCCCATGCCGACGTACTGGCTGCCCTGCCCGGGGAAGACCAGGGCCAGTCTCACTGCCGCACCTCCACTACTTCTCCGTCAGGTATGGCATCACGACTTATATCATTACGTGTTATATCAGCTAGTGCAGGGGCACTCCAGACCAGATAGGCGCTGCCCCAGGTCAGGCCTGCTCCGAAGGTGAACAGCACCAGCCGCTGCCCCTGTTTCAGCTTGCCGTCGACCCACAGTTCGTCAAGACACAGCGGGATCGTCGCGCTGGTCGTGTTGCCATAGCGCTGAATGTTGACGTAGAAGCGCTCCTTGGGCAGGCCCATGCGCTCCTGAACGCTGTCGATGATCCGTACATTAGCCTGATGCGCGATGAACCAGTCCACGCTGGCCGGCTCGACACCCTGCTTTTCCAGCACACCGACAACGATCTCGTCCATCCGGCGCACCGCGTGCTTATAGACGTCCTTGCCTTGCATTTTCACGTAGTGGCCATGACGCTGCACGGAGTGGAAGGTCGGCGGGCTCGAGGAGCCGCCGCAGGGCTGAAACAGGATCTCGGCCAGCGAGCCGTCGGAGCCCAGGTAGAACTCACCCAGGCCATAGCCTTCAGGGTTGGCTTCAGGCGCCACAGCCTCAAGGATCATCGCGGCCGCCGCGTCGCCGAACAGCACGCAGGTCGAGCGGTCGGTGAAGTCGAGGATGGAAGTCATTTTTTCCGCGCCGACCAGCAGGGCCCGGCGCGCCTGACCCGTGCGCAGCAGCGCGGTCACAGTCGACAGGCTATAGATGAAGCCGCTGCAGGCAGCGTTGATATCAAAGCTCCAGGCGCGGGTATTGCCCAGCTTGCCCTGCAGCCAGTTGGCCGTGCTGGGAAAAATCGTGTCGCCGGTCACCGTCGCCACCACGATCAGGTCGAGGTCCTCCGGGCCGACACCGGCCCGCTCCATGGCCTGCCGCGCTGCCGCCAGGGCCATGTCGCTGACGCTCTCGCCGGGAGCCGCCAGATGGCGCTCCTTGATGCCTGTGCGCTCAGTGATCCACTCGTCGGAGGTATCCAGGAAGCTCTCGAATTCGTGGTTCAGGAACACGCGCTCCGGGACATAGCGCCCGGTGCTGCGCACCACCACATCCATCGCCTGCCGCTGAGGGCCCATTGCTCCGTCCTTTTGCGGCGACCAGCGCCGATTCAGCTCTTACCCGCCGGAGGCGGCGGGTGGTTTATTCAGGTTTCCATGTGATGCCACGTACTGCGCAACCTGACCCGCGATATCGCTGTTCGCCAGGCGGTAGGCCAGGCCCAGCGCGTTCTTAATCGCCACTGCCGGGCTGCGTCCGTGGCAAATCACAACATTGCCGTTCAGTCCCAGCAGCGGCGCTCCGCCGAACTGGGTATAGTCCAGGCGCTTGCGCACGCCGTCCCAGACATTGCGCTGCAGCATCTTGGCGGCCAGGCCGGCCAGCAGGCTGCGCTTCATCTCTTCGCGGATGATGCCCAGCATCAGGTCCGCCGCGCCCTCCGCAAACTTCAGGATCACATTGCCAATGAAGCCATCGCAGACCATTACGTCCGCCACGCCTTCAAGCATCGTGTGCCCCTCGATATATCCGATGAAATTCAGGTCCTTGTCGGCGCTGATCAGCTCAAAAGCCTCTTTCAGCACCGGCGTACCCTTGTAGTCTTCAGTCCCGTTGCTGAGCAGCCCGACCCGCGGGCGCTCGATCTTGCGGATGTTCTTGACATAAAGGTGCGCCAACACAGCGAACTGATACAGGTGGCTGGCCCGGCAGTCCACGTTGGACCCGCCGTCGACATAGAACAATTCGCCGCTGCGCGTCGGCATCGGGGTACCTATTGGCGCCCGCTCGATCCCGGCCACCCGGCCGAGGGTCATCATCGCCGCGATCATTACAAGCCCGGTGGAACCCGGGCTGACCACTGCGGACATCGGAGTCTGCCGCGCGCGTTCCATCGCCATCCGTACTGAGCTCTGACGATAGTTGCGGTAGGCCTCCATCGGGCTTTCGATGTCTTTGGGCAGTTCATCCGGGGCTTCAAGCAGCTCTACCGTGATGCCGGCCTTTTCGGCCCGGGGCAGCAGGACCTCATCCATCTGGCCCCGGAGCTCATGGCTGGCCGTGCCAACCAGCACAAGGTCGCAGGGGCCGGCCGCGCCCTGTTCTACGGCCAAGACAGCGCCGCGCAGCATCTCCGCCGCGCCAAGATCCGCCCCCATAATGTCCAGGATCAGGGTGGGCCGCTGCGCCATCCCGCTAATTATAGGTGCAAAGGCCCCTGTATCTGCCTGCCTGCCAGGCAACTATATGCACACCAGCCACCTTTGATACAACAAGCACGGCCGCAGGGGCGTCTGACATAATCGGATTGCCTATGCCCTGTCCCGGAACAAAAGTCCCCGTAGCAACTGCGCAGCGCCTGCTTTGGCCCGCCTTGCTGGCCGGTCTGCTGGCACTGCTCCTCCATCCTGCCGCTGCCCGGGCCGGCGAAGTCTGGCGCGAGAGCTACTCCCGGGCCAGCGAGGTCGAGAAGATCTATGGCGGGCCGCAGGACGCCATAACTGTCGACCAGGCCCGCGACCTTTTGACCAGCCTGACCAATGACACCCGCAAGCGCGCCGGCCTCAGCCAGCTCAAATGGTCCGGCCCTGCCGAGCGCCTGGCCGGCGAGCACGCTCAGGATATGGCCCTGCACCGCTATATCAACCACTACGACCTTGACGGCCGCAAATGCGAGCTGCGCTTCAACCTGCTGGGGCACACGGACAACGTGATGGAGAACATCGCCTATTACGAGATCAACCTGGAGGTCTTCATCACGCCCCAGCTTGTTCGCCGCGTCTATCAGCACTGGCTGGACAGCGAGAGCCACCGTGCCAACATCCTCGACCCGGCGCACACGCACCTGGGCTGCGGACTGGCCATCGAGGAAAAGGACGGCACGACCTATGCCGCCGCGGTCTGCGAGTTTGTCGCCGACTGGGGTGAGGCGGAGTCGCTGCCGGCCGTCGCCCGCCCTGGCGAGACTCTTGAGCTGGAAGGCAAGCTCGACCCCGGACGGGCGCGGCTGCGCTACATCGGCCTGGCCTCCGAGGATCTGCCCTTCCGCCGCGACCGCGCTTATCAGAACAGCCACGCCGGCGGCTACAGCCCGCCGGAGCCTGTGCTGGCGCTGCTGCCCAAGGCCGGTTTGCTGGCGGCGCTGAAGACCAAGCCTGAGGGCATCAAATACAGCGGCCGAAGCGTTGAGTATAACCCCGATACCGGCGTATATACCACGCAAATTAATATGCCGGAGCGCTGGCCTGCAGGCTCCTACTACATCACTGTCTGGGCCGACAGCCCCAGCCATCCGGAACTTGGCACCTTCTGCGTCAGCACCCAGGTGGTGCTGGTCGACGGCGAGAACAACACCGTCACCACCAAGGGCATGAACGAGCACTAAGCTCCAGCCGCAATAGAAAAGGGCGGGATTGCTCCCGCCCTTTATGTCGCTTGTTCAGAGAAATCGCATACCCTCTCGATCCGGTTACTTACCCAGATCCTTCGCTGGCACTAGCTACTTGCTCGCTCCACTCTCAGCCTTCTCGGCGTGCTCCGGGTCGGCAATCTCGATCCGCACCTCGACGCGCTCCTCGCCGTCCGCACCGGTGCTGCGGTCGATCTTCACCCGGGCCTTGTGGCCGGGCTTGTTCTGGTCCAGCCAGTCGTTGACCGTGCGCTCGACTTCCTCGGAGCTGATCCCGGGGCCAAAGGAGAAGAAGTGGCCGTCGACACTGAGGCTCAGTCCGCCGGGCTCGCCCGGGGCAGCCCCATCAACTGAGAACCAGGTAGCAGGCAGCTCACGCGGAGCGGGCAGACCGGAGATCGATCCGATCTTGTCACGCAGGGTCTCCAGCATCTCGGGGTCATCGTTCATCACGGCCAGGGTCAGCGTCAGTTCGCCGTTGCGGTTGGCAACATTGACATTGATGCCGAGCTTCTTGTCCTGGTGCTCCTCGCCGGCCTTCGCCTTTGCTTCGGCCGCGAATTCCTCCAATACGCGCTGCACTTCGGCGATGCGCGGATCCTGGTCGCGGGGGTCGGTGTTCTCATCGGGAGTGCCGACCTGGCCCAGGTTGTACTCCAGGACGAAGCCCTCCTCGGAGGCGAAGCTCTTCTGCTGGGGCGGAAGCAGGGTCGCCAGTGCGCAGAGCACGGCGAGAACGGCAAGGCCGGCGGCGGCCTGGAGATACCAGGGGCGTCCGCCAAGGAAACGGCTGAAGATGGTCATCTTGTCCTCCACATTATTGGCGCCTGCCCGGGCATAGGCCTGCTGCAGCATCACATCGCGGCCCGGCACCGGCGGCTGGCTCTGGGCCAGCGCACTGAGCGCCTGGTTTTCGCGCAGCGACTGCTGCATTTCCGGATTGCGTTTGAGCAGTTCCAGCTCGGCATCGCTGAGCTGTTCCACTCCCTCGCTGCGGTTGATAAGGATGTCG
Source organism: uncultured Planctomycetales bacterium (assembly GCA_964512635.1). Taxonomy (GTDB): domain Bacteria; phylum 4484-113; class 4484-113; order 4484-113; family JAFGCY01; genus JADZFO01. The sequence continues at coordinate 10,335 of CAZEJB010000007.1, forward strand.
TCCTGGGCTGGCATATCAGTTCTCCTGGGATGCTGCAACAACGGCAGGGTCGATATTCAGCAGGCTGCGCATGGCCGCCCGCGCCCGGAAGAGCCGCTGGCGCACAACATTTGCGCCAAGGCCCATCACCTGGCCGGTCTCTTCAATGCTCAGGCCATCAAGGTAGAAGAGCCCCAGCACTTCGCTGTGCTGCTCAGGCAGCCTGGCCATCGCGTCCGCGAGCTGCAGCGCGAGGGGATCCTCATGCTGCTGCTGCAGGGCATGCTCATGCCAGTAGCTCAGCTGCTGCTGCTCTTCGCGCCGGCTGCGCTGATAGCGGTTCAAAAAGCCGCTGCGCACAATGCTCAGCAGCCAGCCCTTGAAGCGCGCCGGGTCCTTCAGCTGCCCGTGCCGGGTAAAGGCCCGCGCGAGTGACTCCTGCAGCAAGTCCTCGGCGTCCTCCCGCCGGCGGCACAGGCGGCAGCTATAGCGCCAGGCGGCCTCGTAGGCTTCTCTTGTCAGCGCTCTTTCGAAACGCTCCCGCTGCATCTGTTCCTGCATCCCGATCGTGTGGACAGGTGTCAACAAGGAGATGTTACAGGGGAATGGCAAATGACGAGACAGAATGCGCGCACATAGTGCGCCCGGCATTTTCCAGTTTTGCAGACGAAGAATGCCGCTATCGCAAGATCGAGCACACGGCAAAGCGCACGCAGTGCGCCACTACCCCTTAATCAGCCAGCTGCCATTTCCATTAACCATTAGCCATTAGCCATTAGCCATTAGCCATTATTCGACCAGTCGCGGTTGGCGCTGATCCACTCTGCTGCAAAGTCCACCAACGGGCGCACCCGAAACAGCCGGGCTTCGCCGTAGCCCGCCGGCCCGACGGACCAGTCGGGTTCAGCGCCAGTTGCTGCGCTCGCTGCCTGACGTGGATGCGCGGCCATAAACTCCTGCCTGATCGTCTCGAAGTCCTCATCGAAGCTGTCCAGGTCGTCATAGCTCACCAGCACACGCTGGCCATCCCGAAGCATCGCCGACTGCGTCCCCACCACCAGTTTGCCCGGCCAGTCCGCGCGGTATTCCGCCAGGTGCAGGATCGTCGTCCGCTGCGTCCCCAGGCTGAGCACCCAGGCGTCCCGCTCATAGCAGCGCGCCAGCGGTGAGCCCTCGCCCATCGTCATGTCCAGCTCATGCCCCGCCGAAATTTCCTCCGCCTGCGGACCGAGCGCGGCCCAGGAGCTGCATGGATGCTCGCTGCGCACTATCCCCGGCAGGCTGCGAAAGTACTCCGCCACCCGTCCCATCTGGCGCGTGCGGCTGGTCAAAGGGTCAAAGGGCGCCAGCTCCGCGCGGACTGTCTCCCACCAATCCTCAGGTACCGGTGGATTGCACCAGTTGGCGGGATCCGTGTTGCCGCTGGTAAAGGCCGGCATCAACAGCGTGCCAGCCTCGCCGATACAGTCCTGTACTGCCGCGATCACCGCTGCTTCTTCGCCAGGTACGTAGCCCAGCGCGCTCAGGCCGCAGTGCAGCATCAGCAGCATGCCGGGCCGCAGGCCCAGCGCGCGCAGGTCGTCGGCCAGCCAGGCCCGCGTTACCGGCCCGCGGTCACAGCGGGCGATATAGGCCGGAATCTTCTTCTCCTCAAGATTGCTGGCTGGCTTGGACATGGCTATTCCACCGGGTTGCTCAGCTTGATGCCGCAGCTCAGCTCGACGACCACCTCATCGCCGGACGCGAGCGGGCCGACGCCGGCGGGAGTACCGGTGACGATCAGGTCGCCGGCTTCGAGGGTGAACAGGCTGCTGATATAGCTGATCAGGTAGGCCAGGCTATAGCTCAGCTCGCGCACATGCCCCTCCTGCTTTAGCTCGCCGTTGACCATCGTGCTGACGCTCAGCGGCAGCTGGGCCTCGGCATTGACCGCACTGTTGCCGGTCTGCTCAATGAAGCTCTTCTGCAACTGCGCGCCGGTGCGCAGCGCCTCGGCGACGGTGGTGTCGATATAGGGCCCGCAGGGGCCAAAGGTGTCCATGCCCTTGGCCCGCGCCCACTGGCCGTCGGTCTTTTGCCAGTCGCGGGCGGTGACGTCGTTGAAGGCGGTAACGCCGAGCAGCACATCAAAGGCCTCGGCCTCCGGCACATCCTTGCAGCGGCGGTTGATCACCAGCGCGATCTCGCCCTCAAAGTCGATGCGCGTCGGTCCGCCCAGCGCTTCGCCCGGCAGCTTGATCGCCGCGCCGTGGGGGATCAGGCAGGAGGGCGGCTTGAAGAACAGCAGCGGCCGCGCATCCGCGCCAAGGTCCGCCGGCGGAATGTTGCCCAGCTCCTTCGCATGCTCGCGATAGTTACGGCCGACGCAGATGACTTTGCTCGGCGTGCAGGGCACAAGCAGCTCGACCGCGTCGATCTCGTCTTCCTCCATGCCGGCGCGCTTGAGCTCGAACTTGTCCGCGCTGAGCTTCAGATGGCGCGCCAGCTTGCCCTGGTCGTTGACCTCGCCATACCAGACCTGACCGTCGGCGCGATAGCGGTAGATGTGCATGGAACTGAGAATAGCAGGGAGGAGGTTACAGGGGACAGGGGACAGTAAGAAGGGACTAGGGATCAGGGACTAGGCAGGAATAGCTCCGGCCATATGCAAGGCCGCGCGGGCCAACGCGCCGGTGTCCCCGGCCTCTTTGTAGCAGCGCGGCCCTGTCCGCGCGTCAAAAGCACAGGCGGTCAGCAGCCAGTGTTTAGCACAAGAAGAAAGAAAAGCGGCTCCTGCTGCGCAGGCAGCCCGCGCTCCGCGCCGAGTTCGGCAGGATCGAGGCACCAGGTCCACTGTCCCTCGTCCCTGATCTCTGATCCCTGATCCCTGATCCCTGATCCCTGATCCCTGATTCTGCTTTCTGCCTTCTGACTTTTGCTTAAAGGTAAACCTATGTTTAGTCCGCCTGCGGTATAATGCCTACCGAGATGAGCAGAGACAGAGGCGGTCAAGGACAGGACCCGCAGGCCAACCCGCGTTGCAGCTTCTGCAAGGAAGAACAGAGCAGCGCGGTGCGCATGATCAAGGGGCCCGGAGTCTACATTTGCGAAGAGTGCGTGAACATCTGCAAGGAATTGCTGGATGGCCCGCGCCACCGCTCCAGCGCACCCAGCGTGCAGGTCAAGAAGCTCCCCACGCCCAAGCAGATCGTGGACTTCCTGAACGACTACATCATCGGCCAGGACTACGCCAAGAAAGTCCTCAGCGTGGCGGTGTATAACCACTTCAAGCGCGTTAACAGCCTGATGAACCCGCTGGTCGAGATCGGCAAGAGCAACATCCTGCTGATCGGCCCGACCGGCGTCGGCAAGACCTACCTCGCCCAGACAATCGCCCGCATCCTTGATGTGCCTTTCGCCATCGCCGATGCTACCGCCCTGACCGAGGCCGGCTATGTTGGCGAGGACGTGGAGAACATCCTGCTGCGCCTCTATCAGGTCGCCGCTGAACAGAGCGGCCCCAAGGCCAGCCACGAAGAAATCATGGCCCGCACCGAGCGCGGCATTATTTACATCGACGAGATCGACAAGATCGGCCGCAAGAGCGAGAACCCCAGCATCACCCGCGACGTCAGCGGTGAGGGTGTTCAGCAGGCCCTGCTGAAGATCCTTGAGGGCACGGTCGCCAACGTGCCGCCCCACGGCGGCCGCAAGCACCCCAACGATGAGTTCATCCAGATCGACACCAGCAACGTGCTGTTTATCTGCGGCGGCAGCTTCGACGGTCTTGAGAACGTGATCGCCAAGCGCCTTGGCCAGCAGGTCATCGGCTTCCGCTCACGCGAGGCCGACAAGGAAGCCCCCCGCGAGCGCCTGCTTAAACACGTCGAGCCCGAGGATCTGGTCAAGTTCGGCATCATCCCCGAGCTGGTCGGCCGCCTGCCGGTCCTGGCCTGGCTGGAGGATCTCTCCACGGACGCGCTGGTCACCATCCTCGACCAGCCCAAGAACAGCCTGGTCAAGCAGTACAAGTACCTGCTGCAGGAAGACGGCGTGAACCTCAAGTTCACCCCGGCGGCGCTGACCGAAATCGCCGGTATGGCCAAGGCGCGCAAGACCGGCGCCCGCGCCCTGCGCAGCATTGTTGAAAAGCTGCTGCTGGACATCATGTTCAGCGCGCCCAACAGCAAGGCCGGCGGCGAGGTGATCATCGACGGCGACGACGTGCGCCAGATGCTCAGCGGCAAGGTCATGCCCCTGCCAACGCCCGGCACGCGCAGCCCGATGGAGCTGTCCGACCTGCACAACGATCTGCCTGAATCCGGTGTGATCTAGGCCGTGACCGTACAGACTTCCCCGCTGCTGCATGCAGGCAGATCTTTGCTGCTTCTGCTTGCATCTCTGCTGCTCGCGCTTGGCCTGACTTCCTGCCCTGGCAGACCCGGCGAACCTGCCGGCAGCGCTGCTCCTGGCAAAGCCGGCAACTCGCCATCCGACGCGGCTGGTGGCAACACCTCCTCTTCAGCATCCAGTGAGCCGACAAAAATCGACGGTAAGGACGCCATCCCCGCCCCCACCGGCGATGTACGCCAGGTAATCCTGATCTACACCGGCGACACCATCAGCGCGATGGAGAGCCAGACTAAGGACGATCCGCCGCACGGCGGGCTCAGCGCACTGGCCGCCACCGTCATGGCCTACCAGCGTGAGATCGTTGAGTTCACTGCCAAGCGGGTGGAGAACGAAGGCGGCGACCCGTCCACGGTTCGCGCCGATTTCGCAGCCGGTACGCTCGGCCCGCATCCGCGACTGCTTGTGGACTACGGCGGCTGGGAGCGGCCGAATGATCCCGTCGGCCGGATTTATGAGCAGCTCTACGCCAACTATTTCCATGATTTTGCCTACACCGCCGTCGGCGGCATGCGTTATCAGGAGCTCAAGCCGGAGCTGTGGCGCAGCTATAAGCAGTTCAAGAACCCACCGACGGTCCTGATAAGCGCCGGGACTCCGCTTAAAGGCGTGAGCACCGCCGATCTGTTGCCGACCGTCAAGGTGGTCACCCGGGAGTGTCATGGCCAGACCTGGGGCATCGCCTGCCTGCCTGTTCCGGCTCCAGACGAACTGACACCCCAAAACCCGTCCGAGGCTCCGCTCGAGGCCGACTATACAGCCACGGTTAACTCGATCGCCGCAAAGAACTGCGATTTCCGCATCCTGCTGGCTGCCGGTTTGCCGGCGAAGTTCTACACCGGCCTTGCAGACAAGCTGGACTTCGACATAGTGATCGGCGGACCGCTGGGCCTGGCGGTCAAGGAGGGCATGGGCGAGCTGCCCCAGGGCGGACCACTGCTCCTGCCGGCACTGGAAAAGGCCGGGCGCCAGATTGGCATCTGCCACCTGATCTACAGCACCGCCGGCACCGCCCCCACTCAGTACAACTTCATCCTGCGCGATGTGATCGACACCGGTTCGCAGAAGCAGCCCTACTTCCGCCAGGTCTTTGCGGCCAAGGCCGAGCACGAACAGAAGTCCAGGGCGCTGAAGAAGAACAAGAACTAAGCCGCCTGCCCTGCTGCGCCTCTGCATGCTAGAATCGCCGCCCGATGCACTCCGACCATGAGCGCCATGATCCTGATGCGCCCGCGCCCGCCGCGGACGAGCATGCTGCGCCCGGCGCTGAACACGTTTCAGGAATGGACACCGACGCGCCAGAGGAAGAGCCGCTGCACAGCGACTATGACGCTCCTCTCGCCGAGGATGGCGAGGTAGCGAAAGATGAGCCGGTGCTGGACGAATCCGATGAACCGCATTACGACGCCGGCGCGCCGGATGAAGCAGAGCTCAGCGCCGGCGCCGAAGGATCGGACGCGCAGGAACTGGACCCCCAGGCGCTTGGCCGCCGCGACAAGGGCGCCCTGCTGACCGCACTGCTGTTCACCGCTACCGAGACCCTGGATGCCGACAAGGCGGCTGAATACCTCGGCCTGAGTCCGGCGGACCTGGCCGTGCTGGTCGAGGAACAGAGCGGCGAGCTGCGCAATCTGGGCCTCGACATCCTGCCGCTGGCTGGCGGCTACAAGCTGGTCACCGCCAGCCACTGGGACGGCTTCCTCGCGCTCTTCCACCGCCAGATCCGCAAGGCGCGGCTCAGCAAGAGCGCGCTGGAGATCCTCGCCGTGATTGCCTATGAACAGCCGATCAGCCGCGTGCGCGTGGATGAACTGCGCCAGGCAAACAGCGAAGCCGCAGTACGCACCCTGCTCGACCGCCGCCTGATCAAGGTTGCCGGGAGGGCCGAAACCCCGGGCCGGCCTTTCCTGTACAAAACTACGGAGACCTTTCTTGAAGTCTTTGGATTGACCTCGCTGGATGATCTGCCGCCGCGTCCGGCCAGCTTTAAGGCCGAGGCCGAGGAAGCGGAAGAGAAACTGCAGTCCGAGGAAGGCACGGGCGACCTGCATGTCCGGGGCGAATCAGACGAGTAAGAAGGTCGGTGAGTCAGTGAGTCGATGAGTCGATGAGTCGATGAGTCGATGTCGGCTCCGGACTAGAGCTCGTTTGGATCATCCGGTTTCTTACTCAGGTATTCGATCAATCCGTGGATTCTTGCCGAAAGTAGGCGGATTTGATGCCTCCACTGCTCAATTTGTCCTTTCTCAAAGTAGCCAATCTCTGATCCAAGAATGAGCATTGATTCAACTTCAGCTACCGATCCTCTTGCATAGCCCAGGAAAAGACAGAATGCTCGATCACTACGGCGCCCGTAGCCCTCAGATATGTTGTTCATGATCGACAAAGCGGCATTCCTGATCTGATCCCTAAACCCAAAGTCCTTAGATACCATGCCTTCTCGTGTCTGGAGGTAGATCTCGACCGAAAGGACTTTGGCCATCCGCCAGGCATCTAGTTCTTCAAAGCTCTTGATTCCTTTGCTCATACACAAAGTTAGCACAACGCCGAATCGTGCTGACATCGACATATCGACTTATCGACATATCGACTGGCGGTAGGGAGAGGTTGATGGGCCACAGGTTGCCGAACCTGCGCCAGTAGTCGCACCGAGTAGAATTTACCGATGTTCATCGACCTCCGTTCCGACACCGTAACCAAGCCCTCCGCTGACATGCGGGCCGCCATGGCCGCCGCCGAAGTCGGCGACGATGTTTACCAGGAAGACCCCACCGTCAAGCGCCTGGAGCAGCGCACAGCCGAGCTGCTGGGCTGCGAGGCCGCGCTGTATGTCGTGTCGGGGCATCAGGGTAACCAGCTCTGCCTGCGGGCCCACAGCCAGCCCGGCGACGCCCTGATATGCCATACCTACAGCCACGTGCTGCATTACGAGACCGGCACGCCCTGCGCGATCAGCGGACTGCAGCCCCGCGTCATCGACAGCATTGACGGTACCTTTGAACCTGAGCGGGTCGCCGCGCACCTGCTCCCGCGCAACATCCACCATTCCCGCAGCCGCATTCTGAGCCTCGAGAACACTCATAACCGCTGCGGCGGCGGTGTCTGGCCCATGGACCGCTTCGAGCGCATCACGGCTTTCGGGCGCGAGCAGGGCCTGGCCCTGCACCTCGACGGCGCGCGGATCTGGAACGCCTGCGAGGCCTCCGGCACCGAGCCCGCCGACTGGATCCAGCACGTTGACAGCACCTCCGTCTGCTTTTCCAAAGGCCTTGGCGCACCGGTGGGCTCCTGCCTTGCCGGCTCGAAGGCCTTCGTTGAGGAGTGCCGCTTCTATCGGAAAATGTTTGGCGGCCAGATGCGCCAGTGCGGAATCATCGCCGCCGCGGCGCTCTTCGCCCTCGAGCACAACCGCCCGCGTCTTGCCGAGGATCACGCCAACGCGAAGCTGCTTGAAGAGCGCCTCAACCAGGTCTCCGGTCTCAGCGTGCTGCCCGTGCAAAGCAATATCGTGATGGTCGATATCGGCCCGACCGACAGCGAGGGCCTGCCGGCCTATGACACCACCGTGCGGCCCGAGGCCCGTATACACAACGGTCAGCGCATCCCGACCGGCGCCGAAGTGGCGCGGATGCTGGGCGAGGGCGTCGGCGGCCTGCCGCCGGTGAAGTGCATCGCCATCGCCGCCCAGCGCATCCGCCTGGTGACCCACCTTGACGTCAGCCGCGAGCAGTGCCTGCAGGCGGCTGAGGCCTTCGAGCAGGTGATGGCGGGGTTCACCGCCGTGGCCGGGGCTTAGTCTAAGTGGTAGGGCCGCACGGATGTGCGGCCGTCCGGTTTTGGTACCCCGGGAGGGCCTCACCGCCAAAGCCAAAGCCGGGTGGGGACAAGCCTCACCCCTACAAGAAACGAAGCCGGGTGGGGACAAGCCCCACCCCTACAAGAAGGGGAAAGGCCGCATTTCTGCGGCCACTACCCGAGCCTTGAGCCTTGAGACTTGCGCCCTGCGCTAATAGCCCCAGACGAACTTCAGCTTGCTAAAGGTTGAGTCGTAATAGCTGATCCCGACGCCGCCGTTGACCTCCGTCATTGAGCTGAAGCCGCCCACCACGCCCTGGGTGTCGACCGTCTGCGGCGCCTCCCACTGTGTGCCGCTCTTGTTCAGCGCCCGCGAATACTCCAGGTCGAAGCCGGTGTTGTCAAAGAAGGCGATGGCCGGGTTGCCGTCGATGATCGCCATCGACAGGCTGGCCGGTGAACCGTTGGCTGCCGGCATCTCGCTCGCAGCCGGCCAGCCCATGCCCTGCGCATCCGACGAGCGGCTGAGCCACTGCTCGCCGCTGCTGTTGTCCTCATAGCCCACCGCAGGATTCCCGTTTGCCTCCAGCAGCCATGTCGGACTGTTCAGCGAGCCCACTCCGCCGACAAATACCGGCGCTCCCCAGCTGGTCCCGCCGGGTGTGTTGGCACGCATATACACGACCGCGCCGCCTCCGTCATCCCAGTAGCTGACTGCCGGGTTGCCGTTTATGACGGCAAGACTAGGGTAAGCACCAACATCTCCACTGTCGTCCAGGACGAAAGATGCATCCCAGGCGCCGCCAAGACTGTCGCTGGCGCGGACATAGCGCAGCTGCAGATTCTCCAACTGGTGGTAGGCAATGTGCGGCAGGCCGTCTACGACCTGCATGGAGGGGTGCTGGCCGGTGTCGCCGGCGCTGTCGACCACCAGCGAGGCCGGCCAGCTTACGCCGAAGTTGTCGCTGGAGCGGCAATACATCAGATCGCCGTTGCCGCTGTCGTGGAAGGCCACCGCCGGGTTGCCGCCGACCAGCTTCATACTCGGCCAGCGACCCGTTGCATCGGACTGCACGCTGTTGACCCGCACCGGCGAGTTCCAGGCCAGACCTTTGCCGTCAAGGGCGCGGACATAGAACAGGTCGGTGTTGACGGCTTCATAGTAGGCAATTGCGGGCAAACCGCCGACGACTGCCAGGCTGGACTCATTGCCAGTGCCGGCGGTAGCCGGGTCAGGGTATACCGGGCTCGTCCAGCCGTGGACAGCCAGAGTGCCGCTGGCGGTGTCAACCGCCCCCGCGCCGTCGGTGACGCGCAGGCTCAGGTTGTAGACGCCGGGCACGTCAAAGGACACGGTCACCGAATTGCTGAAGCCGCTGTCCTTGTCGAAGGAGCCATTGCCGTCGGTATCCCACTCGTACTTGACGATGCCGTTGTCGCTGTCGCTGCTCTGGCCGCCGAAGAGATCTACCGCCACCCCCTGCTGGACGCTGCCGGGGCTGATCTCGATTTGCGCCAGCGGCGGCGCATTAACGCTGATGCTGACAAAGTTGCTGAGGTCCTGGTTGCCGGCGCTGTCGGTAATACGCACCCGCGCCTTGTAGGTGCCGGGGGATTCATAGACATGCTGCACGGTCGGCGCCGCGCCTTGCTCTTCATAGACCTGATCGTTGTTGAAGTCCCAGTCATAACGCACGATGTTGTCGCCGGCATCACCGCTGTCGCTGAGACCGGCATCCAGCAGGACCAGCAGTGGCGCTGTGCCCGTCAGCCCGCCGCCCAGCACCGCGTTCGGCGGGTTGTTGCCAGCGGCTGTCACGTTGATCTGCACGCTGGCTGAGGAGCGGGCGAAGTACTCATCCGTCACACGAAGCTTGACGTCCTGGATACCGGGGCTGGTGAAGATATGACTCAGCAGCGGCGCATCGCTGATGCTGTCATAGCCGCCGTCGCCGTCCCAGTCCCAGGCATATTCGATGATCGTTCCATCACTGTCGCTGCTGGCCGAAGCGTCAAAGCTGACATCCAGTGGCGCGTCTCCACTGAGAACGTCGGCCTCCAGCGCCGCTGTCGGGGCGCTGTTAGCCGGGTTGATCGTGCGGACGGACAGCGCGTTTACCGTGGCCGTCTGGCCATCGTCGACCAGGGCCACTACATACAGATTTCCGCCAGGCGAAAGATAGGCCGGGTCATCAGCCAGCAGGGTCTTGCTGTCGCTGTAAGGCCCAAAGAGCTTCCAGCGCCCCGCGCCATAGTCGGCCAGCGCCAGCCAGATCCGCTTGCCGTCCGGCACATCCAGCAGCACATTCACGCTGTCGAGGCTGCTGTCCGGCGCGGGGCTGAAGCCGTACAGCGCCCACTGGTAGCCTCCCGCGGCCTCGCCGTCAAGCAGCAGCGCCGGGCCATTCTCGCTGGCCGCCGCCGAGCGCTCCAGGCTGGCCTTGCCCTGGATCAGGGTCTCAACCAGCTGCGAGGCCTCATGGTCCCGCGGCAGCTCCGGCAGTCCCGAGATGAGGTCAGCATCAGGCGCAGTGACCTGGCCGCTTTGGGCCAGCGAGCTCCATTGCTGCAGGTTGATATCCTGCGGCGCTGCGCCGCAGGACAGACACAACACAACCAGCGCGCAGAGCGTGCTCAGCAGCATAAGGCTCGAAGCGGTTGCGCGCGGCATCAGGCAAGGCATACACATGCCAGTCTCCTTGGGTCAGTCTCTGGTAAGCCAGCGGCAATCCACAGCGCACTGCTGTGACCATGGCATTATGTCCAGTCAGGCGCTTCTCATAAATACTCATTGGGTATCATCAGCCCCCGGTCCTGCACTGATCAGGCATTGGGGCATGTGTTGATGCGCGAGAAAGCAGCGACCCGCGCCGCCAAGCCCGCCAGGAAACGTGGTTTCGATCCTAACCGAGCGTTACAACCGTCAGCGCGTGGTCCGCACTCCACTCGGCGGCGTCGTAGTCCCCATGCCACTGCGCCGAGGCGAAGGCCTCGGCGGGCAGGCTGGCCGCCAGAGCTTCGCTGAGGCGTAGCCGCGTCAGGCACAGCAGCGGCACTTCCCAGACATGCTCGCGCTCGTGCTCGCCCTCGGGAAGGCGCAGCTGCATCCGCAGGTGGATGCGCTCCGGCGCGGCTGTCTCAACGCCGCCACGGCGCTCGCGGGGCCAGATGTACTGCCGCTCCAGCTCCAGCATTCCGACCTCGGCGCTCTTGCTGATCGGCGGCAGATACAGGCGGATCTCCTCGCTGGTAATGCTGCCCATCTGCGGGCTGCCCCGCCGCGGCTCGCTGCCGGCCAGCTCCACATACTGCGGCTCATCCCCGGGCTCAGGCACAGCTGTTTCAACACGCGCCGCCTCACTTGCCAGGTGGTCGAAGTTCGGCAGGCCGATCATCACCTTTCCCGCCGGGCGCGTCAGGTCCCAGAGCTGGCTGAGCACGGAGCCCAGTTCATTCAGATCCGCCAGCCGTGCCAGAGCTCCGCCGTCGAGGTTCTCGGCGCTGAAGGCCAGCGCCAGCGGCGGGCGCAGCAGATCAAAGACTTCCAGCGGATCGCCGTGGATCAGGCGGCCGTTGCCAGCCGGCGCTGGCGACAGATCCGGGTGGCGGCGCTGGCCGGCCCGCAGCAGTTCGCCATCCAGCTCGGCCCCATGGCAGTCATAGCCATAGCGGCGCAGGGCCGCAACGCGCTCCCCTACCCCGCAGCCGAGGTCCAGCAGAGTTGCCGGCGCCGGACCGGCCAGCGACTGCGCCCGCTCCAGCAGGGCAATCGAAGGCGGGGCGATGAGGTGGTGAAAGGGCGCAAACTCGGCGTTATGGCTTGGCACGGGGGGGATTATAGATGCTAGCTGCTAGAAGCTTGATGCTAGCCAGGAGCGCCGTGGAGACTCCCATGTCCGTTCGTCAGTCGGGCAGAAGAAGACCGAGATCACTCGCTCGGCGCTCTTAACCAGTATCCAGCCTTCAGCATCTAGCATCTCTCCTATAATCCCCCTCGTTGTTTGGCATCGGCGGCAGTGAACTGGTGGCAATCATCCTGATTGCCCTGCTCGTGCTCGGCCCGGAACGAATCCCGGGCGTGGCGCGTAGTCTGGCGCGGCTTTACAAAGAGTTCACCAAGGTCCGCAAGCAGGCCGATTCGGCGGTGCAGGACATCAAGAAGGAGCTTAAGCTCGATGAAGCCCTGCTCGATGACGATGCGGACGAGTCCCCACGCATCCGCCCGCCGCAGGGCGAGCGCGCCGAACGCCCGCGCCTGAGCCTGGACCAGGCGGCCATCGTGGAGCAGCTTGAGGCCGAGGAGCGCGCTGCCGCTGCTGAGGCCGACCCCACCGGCCCGGCGCAGCCGCGTCCCTATACTGCTGACTCGCTGCCCGTCCCGGAGCTCGATGACTACCTCGGCGCAGCCGGGTCCTCAGAGGAGCGCCGATGAGCCAGCCCCCTGCCAGCAGCAGCCCTACCCAGCGACAGCGCCGGGATATCTCCGAGCGCGAGATGGGCTTCTGGGACCACATCGGCGAGCTGCGCAAGCGTTTGTTTATCTCGGTCGCGATCGTAGTTGTCTGCGCAGGGGCCTCGTTTCTGTTCATGGATCAGCTAATGGCTATCATCACCCGGCCGCTGCTGCTCAGCAAGCCCGGGATGAAGCTGATCACCCTGGCCCCCACTGAGGCCTTCTTCTTTTACATGCGCCTGTGCGTGGTGGCCGCCATCGTAGTGGCCTCACCGCTGATTCTGCATCAGCTCTGGCTCTTCCTTGCCCCGGCGCTGAAGCCGGCCGAGCGGCGCAAGGCCGGCCCCGTGGTCCCGGCTGTTCTGCTGCTCTTTGCTTCCGGTGTAGCCTTTGTCTATTACCTGCTCCTGCCACCCAGTCTGCAGCTTTTGATGAGCTTCGGCGATAAATATCTGCAGGCCAACTGGTCCAGCGACTACTACTACAACTTCGTCTTCAGTCTCTGCCTTGCCGGCGGCCTGCTCTTTGAGTTGCCAATCATCATGTGGCTGCTCGGCTGGCTGGGGATCGTCACCCCGGCCCTGCTCTGGAAGCAGACCGGCACAGCTCTGGTGATCCTGATGATCGCGGCCGCAATCATCACGCCCACCGGCGACGCATTCACCATGCTGATCTTTACCGCTCCACTGATGCTGCTTTACTTCCTCGGCATCGGGGTCGTGGCGCTAACCCAGCGCGATCCGGGACGCACTAAGCAGAAAACTACTTAACACGGGTATAAGAGCTTATCGGAGGGTCTGCCGGAGCGAACCTCTGCCGATAAACGTATTGCAGTTCCACGGAAACTTCCCGGTTCTGCGCAACAAATCATGCGGCACACGAGTCAGATTTTGCAGGCCGATTCTGCGCAGTCCATCTGTGCAGAGATCGGACGCTGCGGCGGGAGGCCGCTTCCGGCTGAAATGATGCGAGGACACTACCCAGCGACCACTGGCGCAAATCTGCGCAGCATTCTGCCGCAACAGAACCAATACTTGAGGGACAGGTTTAGAATATGCCAGCAGTCGCCAGAACACGTATGAGCAGCAAACGTAAGGACAGCGGTTCGGTCGAGCGCTCGCGGGAGTACCTCGACAACGGCATGATCCAGTACCTGGACCTGCTGAGCGCGGTCAGTCTGCTGACCCCCAAGGAAGAAATCGAGCTTACCTCGATCCTCTGGAACAAGAGCAACGACATCGACGCCCGTGATGCCGCCCGGCGCAAACTGATTGAAAGCAACCTGCGCCTGGTGCTGAACATCGCCAAGCAGTACCGCAACATCGGCATACCTTTCCAGGATCTGATCAGCGAAGGCAACATCGGCCTGATGACGGCGATCGACAAGTTCGATCCGCGCAAGGGCCACCGCCTGAGCACCTATGCCACCTGGTGGATCCGTCAGCGCATCCTGCGCTACATAATCAGCAACCAGTCCATCATCCGCGTGCCTGAGCACATCATCGACAAGATCAACAAACTGCGCCGCGAGATCCAGAAGTTCCAGCAGGAAGAGCACCGCGAACCCACTGTGGCCGAACTGGCCGAGCAGACCGGGCTGAGCACCGAAGACATCCTGCGCTTCTCCAGCGCCGTGCCCTTCATCATGAGCCTCGAGAGCGGCTTTGAGCACTCCGACGGCGACGAACTGGCCGAAGGCGGCCAGAGCATCGCCGACCGCGTCGGCGCCGACAACGAGCTCTTCCTGCGCACGGTCGACAAGCTGACCGTCCGCGGCCTGCTGGGCGTGCTGGACGAGAAAGAGCGCTATGTCATCTGCCGCCGCTTCGGCCTCGCAGAAGAAGCCGAAAGCGAAGGCGGGGGAGTTGCGCACTTCGACGAGGGCGCGACCCTTGAGCAGCTCGCCACCGAGTTCGGCGTCAGCCGCGAGCGTATCCGCCAGGTTGAGCACGAAGCTCTGCGCAAGATGCGCCGCGCTTTTACCGGCCGCCGCGTGCTGTAGCGATCAGGGTTTACATCTTTTTGGATACTACAGGTCGGGCCAGTCTCCATTTCGTTGGCCCGGTCGCAGCATCGCCTAGAATCAGCCCATGCAGAGCAAGATCAATCGTCTGCTGCTGATTGCTGCTGTGACCCTGCTTGGCTGCGGCCTGCTTTGGCTTGCCGCCGAGCTTACCCTTGGCCGGGCGAATCGACAGGCAGCCCTCGAAGAAACCCTCGACGCCGACAACAGCGTTGTTCATCCACCGGCAGTTTCCCGGGAGGCGCAGGCCGCTGTGGCCCGCGAGAGCGCCAAGCCCTTCTATCTGCCCGCCGACTGCAGCTTCCTGCTGCTCAAGCACAAGCTGCGGGAAAGTGCTCCTTTCTTCCCCTTCGACGGCGTTTACCCCGAGCACTGGCCGGCGGGCTTCAAGCTGCCGGAGGATACCAAACTGCTGCTTGGCAGCAGTCTGACGCTGGACCAGTACAGCTCCAAAGATAAGGGCTTTAACTGCACGGTGCGCGGTGTCAGCAGGACCGGAGTCGCTGAGCTGCATGAGCAGTTCCAGGCCGGCCTGAAAGGATTGCAGTGGGACCGCGAGGCCGACAACCTGAACGAAGGGGCGGAAATCCCCGGCACAGTTCCCGAACCGGACACCTGGTTTGTCCGCTATGCCCAGTGGGCGCCGGCGGCCGAGGCCCAGACCATGAGGACCGGCGGCGCCGTGGATTATTCTGACGAGTTCGTCCCCACCGGCGAGTACTGGGCCATGCGCGACAGCTTTAGCATCAGCATCCCGGATTATGGCGACCTCGACGGCTGGACTTACTTCGAGATCCTCTTCCAGCGTTCCTACGACAAGAAATGGACCGACCCGCACGTCCAGGACGAGTATCGCCGAAGGCTGGAAGAAGGGGGCCTGTAGCTACATCTGCCGCAGCAATGCGCCTGGGGCCAGACTGCGCAAACATCTGAAAATCCAGTTGCTCATCTACTTTTCGGCGGGCCAGTAACCGAGATCCGCCAGGCAGGCCTTCGTGATCCGCTTGCGGGCCTCCCAGGTGGTCTCCCAGTCCTCGGCCTCAAGGTTCAGGGCGTAGTAGACCGGCGATTTTCCCGGCCGCTCGACATAGCCCACAAACCAGCCCAGCATCCTGGGCGCAGCTGTTGTGCTGCCGTCAGCACCTGTGACCTGTGGCAGTCGTCCCGAGCCGGTCTTGCCACTGAGCGTAAGTCCGCCCGGTGCTTCCTCCAGGCGGAGGCACTGCTTCACGCCCGCCAGCGCCTCCGGCGTTGTGCCGAAGCAGCCCTCATAGAACTTCTGCAGGAAGCGCACCTGCTCGTCGGCGCTGATGGCCAGACTGCCATAGGGCCCCTCGCCGTCGCCGCCATCGAGCCAAAAGGTCGTCAGATCGCTGGAGCTGTCCATATTGCCGTAGTTGAACTGCTGAAGGTAAGCCGCCTCGCGCTCCGGGCCAAGCCTGCGCGCAATCTCCTGGAAGTACCAGACCAGGCTCTTTTCTATCGCCTGATGCAGGGTCTTCACGCCATAAAGGTCGTCGCCATCGCGCTGGCTCATGGGCTGACCCTCGATGGCGTCAAAGTCAATCGTGTCCTCCGGCCCGCTCAGCACTCCTGCGTCAAGCGCCGCCAGTGCATGCGGAATCTTGTAGGTGCTGCAGGGCAGGAAGCGCTGCTTGCAGCGCGCGGGATGGAACATCACCTGAGTACCGTTATCGGAATCGAAAACGACTACGCAGCCGGCAAGCTGGCCGAAATGCCGGCCGAGGTCCACAGTGGGCTGGAAGGCGCCAGCAGCAGCATCCTCACTCCTGGCTACGCTTGTCATAGTCAGCAGTACTGCGAGGGCAAACATGAAAGATAACGCACTTTGAATCTGCCTGATATTCAACGCGGCCTCCGCCTTTTGCTTTCCCGTAGTGGCGCACTGCGTGCGCCTGTTCATGCATCCAGCCCTGAAGGCGCACGCAGTGCGCCACTACATTAGCCATTCGCCATTTGCCATTAGCCATTAGCCATTAGCCATTTGCCCTTGGCCATTAACCCGTGATCCGCGCGCCCTTCAGGAAATCCAGCTTGGGCAAGTACAGATCCTTGATCGCCGTCAAGCCAAAGCGCAGCATCGCCAGACGCTCGAGGCCCAGGCCCCAGGCCAGCACCGGGGCGGTGCAGCCAAGCGGCAGGGTCACCTCGGGGCGGAAGATGCCCGCGCCGCCCATCTCCAGCCAGCGTCCCTCCCATTTGACCAGCACGCCCACGCTGGGCTCGGTATAGGGGAAGAAGTCCGGCTTGAGCATCACATCGTCAATGCCCATGCGCTCATAGAACTTGCGCAGGGTACCCATCAGGCTGCTCAGCGAGGCGTTCTGGTCGACGATGATGCCGTCCACCTGAGTAAACTCCGGCAGGTGCTTGAAGTCAACCGTCTCGCGGCGAAAGACGCGGCCGATCGAGAAGACCTTGTAGGGGTTGCTCGGCCCGCTGTCGTTCTGGCAGATCTTCGCCAGGGCGTGGATGCTCGACGCGGTCATGTGTGTGCGCAGCACGACCTGACTCGCGCGCTTCTCGCTCCACTTATAGCGCCAGCCGCGGCCGCCGGTGTCGCCGCCGTCCTCATGCGCGCGTTTGATGTTATCCACCAGATCGAGATTCGCTCCATCTGGCATCTGGTACGGCGCGGGCAGCGGATAGCTGGCCGGGTGGCCGACATAAAATGTGTCCTGCATCTCGCGGGCGGGGTGGTCCTGGGGCTGGAACAGCGCGTCGAAGTCCCAGAAGGCCGTCTCGGCCATCGGGCAGGAGGCCTCGGAAAAGCCCAGCTCCAGGAAAGCCAGGCGCACCTCTTCAATCAGCCGCACCAGCGGATGGGCTTTGCCCGGCGCGGGGGTCTCGGCGGCCAGGGTGACGTCGTAGGCCCGGAACTGCACATCGCGCCATGAGCCATCAGCGAGCATCTCGGGCGTCAGCTCATTGGCCTCGCGGGCCTCGATGATCTCCCCGGCGTCCCACAGCGCCCGCAGCTCAGCTCCGCGCTCCGCGCTGAGGCCGACGCTGCGACGGGTGCGCTCGGCGGCTGACAGCAGCTCCTTGCGCCCCCTGGCCAGGGCGGCGATCTCGCTGTCCCGCGGCTCGCCAAAGCTCTGGCGTCCGCCGGCCTTGACCAGCTCATCCAGCGCCGTCTCCAGCGCGCTTAACGGCGGCTCAGCGGCGGCCGCCTCGCCCAGCAGGGTCAGCGCGCCGCCTTCAAAGCTGGCCCAGCCCAGCTCAGCCAGGTTGCGGGCAAACTTGCCGGCCTGGATCCCGGCCAGTGACAGCTCCTCGTTGCTGCCAAGGTCCTTGATGCTCGCGCTGCCGCCCAGGCCGCGGATCACCCGCGCCAGCCTGCGCTCAGGCAGCTCGGCCTCCTCAGCGCCGATCAGGGTGCCCAGCTCGCCGAGCTTAAGCTCGGTAAAGCTCTCGGAGCTCAGCTCAAGCCAGCCCTGCGCCGCCAGCTCAGTCGCCGCGGCGGAGACCAGCGACTGGTCGATCCCGGCGCGTGCGGCAAGCTGCTCAAAGGTGGCGGCTGAACTGTCGGCGGCACCTGAAGCAGCGCTGTCCGAGGCCGGCTGGTCGAGCAAGGCCCGAAGCAAAGCATAGTGGTGTGGAGGAAGCTGCATTGGCACGGGAAGATTTTAGCTCTTGGCCCGCTGCCAACGGTGTCACCTTGATGCGAGATGGCCTCCGGCTATGAATCAGTACTGCTGGAATTAAGCCCCTCCCACATCGTCATCAGCTGGCGGGTCTCGGCCACGTCATGCACGCGGTGCAGCATCACGCCCTGGTCCAGCAGGTGCCAGGTCGCACCCAGGCTGGCCGGCAGGCGCTGCTCCGGCTGCGCTGCCGCCTCAGGCCGGCCGGACTGGCTCATCAGGGTCTTGATAAAGCTCTTGCGCGAGAGGCCGTAGAGCAGCGGCGGTGCGCAGACATGGGGGACCGAATTTTCTTGTAGGGCCGTGGGCTTGTCCCCGGCCGTGTCTTCGGTAGGGCCGCAAGGATGTGCGGCCGTCCCAGCTTTGCCTGGGTCCAATAGGGCCGCACATCCGTGCGGCGCTACAAGATACCTGAGCCGCTCCGCTCCCTTGATCAACGCCAGGTTGTCCTCCAGGCGCTTGCCAAAGCCGATCCCCGGGTCGAGCACGACGCGTGCGGGGTCGACGCCAAGGGCGATCAGCGCGTCGAGCTTTTCGCGCAGGAACGCTCCCACCTCGGCCACGCAGTCGTTGTACTGCGGCGACTGCTGCATATCCGCCGGCGTGCCGAGCATGTGCATCAGCACATAGCCGCAGTTGCCGCCGGCAATCACATCCCACAGGCCGGAGTCCATCCGCCCGGAGGAGATATCGTTGACGCAGTCCACGCCAATGGCCAGGGCCTCGCGGGCCACCTGCGCATGGAAGGTGTCCACGCTGACGGCCAGACTTGTCCCGCCATCGCGCTCACGGATAAGGCTCAGCTCCACCGCCGCCTCAAGCACCGGCAGCACCCGCTGCAGCTCTTCCTCCGCGCCAACCGCCACGCTGCCCGGGCGCGTGCTCTGGCCGCCGATGTCGAGGATGTCCGCCCCCTGCTCAGCCAGCAGCGCCAAGCGCTCACGGATCAGCGCCGGCTCAGCGCCAATGCGGCTGCCGGGGTAGAAGCTCTCCGGGTCCGCGTTGACGATCGCCATGATCCGCGGCCTGTCGAGAACGAGTACCTTTTCGCCCAGTTGCCAAATCGGGGCCGAGCTCATTTGTTACCTCTTGTCGATGCGTCGATAAGTCGATGTGTCGATCTTGACATGTTCCTGGTCTGAGGCAAGCGTCCGTCTATATCCACTCCTTCAAAACAGAAGTGCAACAGATCAATTCAGTCTTGGACCTTGCCGGCATCGACTCATCGACTTATCGACTCATCGACACCTGGGGGGGCGAAGGCTAAGTGCCGGACTCCATCGGGCTCGCTAAGGGTCTACAATGCCGGCCGCTCACCCTTGATCAGCGTGAAGAACTCCATCCGGGTATTCTCCCGCGTCTCGAAGGCGCCGCGCAGCGCGCTGGTGCTGATCAGGCTGCCGGGGGCGCGCACGCCGCGCATCTCCATGCACATGTGCCGCGCCTCGACCACCACCGCCACGCCCAGGGGCTTGAGCTTCTCCATCATCAGGTCGGCCATCCGCTTGGTCAAGCGCTCCTGCACCTGCGGCTGCGCCGACAGGGCCTTAAAGGCCCGCACCACCTTGCTCAGGCCGGTGATATGCCCGTCGGGGATGTAAGCGATATGCGCCACGCCGAAGAAGGGCAACAGATGGTGCTCGCAGAGGCTGTAAAAGCGCACGTCGCGGAACAGCACCATCTCGCGGTGCTGCTCATCGAACTGCACCTCCAGGTGCGCCCCGGCGTCCTCATGCATCCCGCCGAAGAGCTCGCCGTACATCCGCGCCACGCGTTGCGGCGTCTCGCGCAGCCCCTCGCTGCCTGTATCCGCGCCCACCGCGGAGAGAATCTCGCTCACCGCGCCCTCGACACGCTTCAGGTCTACCCAGCCATTGCCTTGCTCACTCATGCGGCGCAAATTATATGCGTGTCCGCGCTGTCGCCAGCTAAGGGCAAAGCAAAGGCCCCGGTTTCCCGGGGCCTCTGGTCAATCACTTCCAATGGCGGGCAGAGCCCGCGGATTAGTCGACGTTGATCGTCACCGTGAAGGTCTGGTCGGGGCGCACCGCCTCGCTGACCGTCAGGGTGCAGGTGATCGTGTTGGTACCCGGCGTCGCGGTGGCGAAGTTGGTCGCCGGGCTCGGGCCCGTCGCGTCCTCATTCCCGTCGCCGTCGAAGTCCCAGCTGAAAGTCGTGGTGTTCGGGGTTCCGCCCACGTCGCCGGTGTAAACATTCGCCGCGTTGGCGCGGAAGCGATAGTTCGCCGTCGCGCTCGTCACGAGGTTGTACACACCTGCGGTCGGGTTGATCGCGCTGCCGCTGACATCCTCGATCGTGATGCTGGCGCTCAGCGGGTTGATCACGTGGATCTGGAAGCTGGCGTTCGCGATGCGGCCGTCGGCATCCGTCACTTCAACATTGACGATCTTAAAGCCCAGGGTGTCAAAGCCGCCGGCCAGGCTGATCGGATCGCCGTTGTTCCAGGGGTCAACCGTGGTGATGTTCGGCGGGTCGCCGCCGTTATCCCAGTCCACCACCGCCGTGAAGGGCGCCGTGCCGTTGCTGACGTTGACGGTCACATCAAAGTCAGTGCCGCGGGTTACCGCCGCGAAGGGCTGGCTGACCTGCAGGCTGGTGATCGCCATCGCCGGCAGGATCGTGTTCAGGTTACCGCCGTTGATCGCGCTGGTGGCCGCGGCGCCGGCATTCAGCAGACCGCCGGTACCGGGGCCGGATCCGGCAACGCCGACCATGCCCGCGAACTGCACGGTGTTGAGCAGCTCGGCCAGCACCTCATCATCAGTCGGAGGCGTGCCATTGACGTTGGACAGGATCTGGAATACCTGGCTGGCCGCGCCGGCCACATAAGCGGCAGCGGCGGTGGTGCCGAAGTTGCCGATGATTGTGCGGTATTCCTCAGCGGGAATGCCGACGACCGGATCGCCGACCGTGCCCGCGCCGGAGACCAGGAAGGGCGAGAAGCCAAAGCCGATGCCATAGCCCACGCCGGCAATCGTCGCGCCGGTGTTGTTATAGCCCGCAATTTCACGGATACCCTCGGCCACCGGGGCGCCGAAGAGCGGCAGATAACCGGTGCCAATGTTGGGCAGATCCTCGGGACCCGGGCCCGCAGGATCGATATCAACAGTGCCCAGCTCGTCGGTGGTAACGCGGTTAACGCCGGTGGCGGTCACCGAAACCACGTTGGGGTCGGAGGCCGGGCTGACATCGGTCACAGTAATGTCCACCGGAGTTCCGGTGAAGGTCGTGCCGTCAAATGTGTCGGTAACGTCGCCCGCCGGAGCGATCACCAGCACGTTGTTGTCACGTGCATTCTGGATCGCGGTGGACAGGTTGGCCGAGACTGTACCGTTGCCGAACATACCAAAGAGCACGATGTCGGCGCCGTTGGCCACCGCATAGTCCAGGCTCTCGGTCAACTCGTTGTCGCTGAATGACCAGTTCTGGCCGACCAGCGTGCCGGTCTTGATCAGCAGGAAGTTGGCGTTCGGGTTCACACCGGCCATGCCCTCATTCCATATCTCGTCTTCAGTCAGCGCGCTTGACTGGTCAAAGTCAAAGGCGTTGAGCGCGAAGTCGTTAAGGGTGGCGCCGAGCATACCAAGCAGGTATTCGCCCGTGCCGCGGAAGGGGAAGTCGCGGGTCGCCGGATCGCCATCGTCGTCCAGCTCCCACTCAAGCGCCGGGAGGCCGGTCGTGGCGTTGCCACTTCCATCCACGGCAGCCGACAGGGGGTCAATACTGGTCTCGTCAAAACCGCTGCGGTCCACGGTGCTGTAGTCCAGCCAGCCGGCGTCGATGATCGCGATGGTGACGGGCTCGGCACTGACCGCGCCATTGACATGCGCGATATCCCAGGCGCCGTTGAAGCCCTGGACGGTCATTGGCAGTCCCTGGCCGAAGAACGCGTCAAAGCTGACGTTGGTCCCGTCGAAGTTGAATTCGACGAACTGCTCGGAGTAGTACGGATCGCCCGGCACAAAGCTCGCGCCGCGGACATCCGTCCCGCCGTACTTCACCGATGGAGTCACGATGCGGCGCACCGGCTCCACACTGGTGACGTTGTATTCCTTCTCCAGCACTGCCGCAGCCTGGGCCACGCTCACGCCGCTGGGAAGCTGCATAGTCGCAAAGCCGCCGCGGGAGCCAACCACAGTGTAGCCGTGGCGCCCGGCCAGCGCCTGGAGCGACTTGCCTTCAGCCGAGGTGCGGACGTTGATCAGGCCCGGCACTTCGCTTACTTCGTGCTGGCCCCGCACGGAACTCGGGCCAACCAGCGAGTAAACGCTGTCCTTATCGCCGCCATTGTTGCCCCCATTGTTGCCGTCGGGGAGCGTGCTTGAAGCCCCGCCGCCGCAGCTGGCGCACAGAAGTGCCAGCAGGGCAAGCAGGACCCATGTCATGCTGCGCTTCATGGGTCTCTCCGGTAGGTTGGTCTACTGCTGAAATTATAGTACCCGCGATGCGCCGGACGCGCATCAAAGTGCCTCCGGGAGGCTTATCACGCGCTTTAGCCCGGGATATTGAGACAAAGGGCCTCCAGCATCTATCATTCCGCGTCCATGACCGATAGCAGCAAGGCGGGTGGCAAACGCAGGCGGGGCACAATCTGGCTCTGGCTTGGCGCGTCGCTGCTGGTTCACGTGCTCTTCCTGCTTATGCTGCCCTCGCCTTCCCGGGATAAGTTGCAGTGCCCCATTATGCTGCTGATCCGCGGACCCAGGACCGCTACCGGCCTGCCAGAACCGCCGGCCGCCGCACCGCCGCCGGCGGGCACGCCCTCCGCAGAACCGGAAAAGCCGGCGATCCCGCTGCAGCAGGTTAAACCGCAGGAGCCGGCGACAACCAGCAAACCCGTCGACAGTGCCAAAACGGCCAGCCCCTCCGCTGGCAAAGACCCTAAATCCGCGCCGGCGCATGACGCCTCAACCTCGGGCGGAAAGGCAGACGATTCAGGCGGAACCGACTCCGGCACCGGCAAGGGCGAAGCTGGCGGGGTTCCGGGTGGCGTCCCGGGTGGAGTACCAGGGGGAGTGCCCGGGGGCGTCCCGGGCGGCGACCCCAATGGAAAGGTTGGTGGCGACGGAGATGGCAAGCCCCCCGCTAAGCCGGAGCCGGAAAAGCCGAAGCTGCCCGAGAAGCCCGAGCCTGAAAAACCCAAGGTGCCGGAAAAACCGGCAACGCCACCTGCCACTCCGACGGTTGACGTCAAGGCGCTGATGAAGAAGTACGGAGCTGCCGTCAAGCGCGAGATTCTTGGCAACAAGCACTATCCGGCCGCTGCCGAGCGCCTGGGTCACAGCGGATCGGTTAAGGTGCGGCTTAGCGTGGGCAGCGGTGGAAGCCTGGACAGCGTTGAAGTGGTCAGCTCATCCGGCTTTGATGAACTGGACAGCGCGGCCGTGGAAGCCGTGCGTAATGCCGCTCCCTTTGGCGCTTTCCCGGAAGGTGTGGATAAGCCCAGCGCGACCTTCACAGTGACACTGAACTTCGGTCTGAAGTAGCTGCAACCTCAGGCAGGCTGTACAGGTCGACAGGATACGAGGCCGTCGATCTAGTTGCTCTCGTCAGCGGCCGCGGCGGCTTCGGTGTTGTCGTCCTCGCTGCCCGGCTCGGCGGCCATCGCGCTGCCAGCGGGGATCACCTTGTCCTGGGCCAGCAGCTCATTTTGGATCAGCTTGGCACGGGTGAAGGGGAAGAAGACGAAGAGCGCGCGGCCCTCAAAGAGCTGCTGATCCACAAAGCCCCAGACGCGGCTGTCCGAGCTGTGGTTGCGGTTGTCGCCCATCATGAAATAGCGGCCTTCCGGCACAGTGACCGGGCCGAAGTCCTGGATCGGCTGCTCTTTGATGTACGGTTCGGTCAGCGCTACGTCGTTGACGTAGACAATGCCCTCGCGAACCTCAACAGTGTCGCCAGGCAGACCGATGGTGCGCTTGATGTAGTCCTGTTTGTGGTTCTGCGGATACTGGAAGATCATCACATCGCCGCGGCGCGGCCCCTGATGCAGCAACTTGTAAGTCAGCTTGTCGGCAATCAGCAGGTCGTGCTTCAGCAGCGTGCCTTCCATGCTGCCGCTCGGGATGTAGTAGCTGGCCACCACAAAGCTGCGCAGGAAGATGGCAATAATCAGTGATATGGCCAGGGTCGGCACCCACTCATAGATCAAGCTCTGGGCAAAGCTGACCGGAGTGAACTCAAAGCGCTGGCGGAAGCCGTCGCTGCTGAGAATTCCGGCACCCGGACGGCGCGGCGCATGGATCTGCACCTCAGCCATCTGGTTGACGATCGGAACACTCACCGTGCGGACGGTGCTGTCGGCGCTGAATGAGCCATGCTTGCTGAGTTTCAGATCAAGCCTGGCGCCCTCGGGCTGGACGTCAACAAAGTTGAAGGTGACAGTCGCAAAGGACTGTCCGTCCGCCCTGAGCCGCGTGGTATCCACGCTGGCTTCAAATTGTCCCTGCCGCCCACGGCCGATAGCTTTCATCCCAAAACGCTCCATTCACAGTCTGAACCAGACCGGCACGTCAACTATACCCGTGGACTGCGGCGTTTGCAGTTAAAACGGGCTAGCCGGCTGCTTCAGTGGTCTTGACCACGTTCTCACGCTTCTCGCGCAGGCGGGTCGCCTTGCCCACGCGGTCACGCAGGTAATACAGCTTCGCGCGGCGCACGTGGCTGCGGCGCACCACTTCTATCGCGGCGATGCGGGTGGTGTGGACGAAGAAAGTCTTCTCCACGCCGACGCCACTGGCCAGCTTGCGCACGGTGAACTTCTGGCGCAGGCCGGTGCCCTGGACACTGATCACAGTGCCCTCAAAGGTCTGCTGGCGCTCGGCCTTCTCGGCGCGTCCGCTCTTACCCTTGGCTGCGATACGCTGGATCTTCTTCATTGCGATGACCGGCAGGATGCGGCCTTCATAGAGGCTGATCTTGACGCGCACGGTGTCCCCCGGCTTGATCACGGGCACATCGGCCGCAGCCTTAAGCTGCGCGGACTCAAATTCACGAATAAGCTGCTGCATTACGCTGCCACCTTCAATGACGAAGACTCGCCGTCCTCTGTTCTGATCCAGTCTGTTAAGCGGCGCCCCGGCAGTTCAGGCCCTAGGCCTGCCCCGGCTGTCCGGTTTGCGCTTCCAGGAGTCGCTCCGCGCGCTGACGCAGTTCGGGCGTCAGCAGATCGGGCCTGCGCTGATAGGTCAGCAAAAGCGCCGCATCTTCGCGGAAGCCGAGTATTTTAGCATGATTTCCGGAAAGCAATACCTCCGGCACGCGCCGGCCGTGCCAGATTTCCGGCCGGGTAAAGTGCGGCCAGTCCAGCAGGCAGGCGCCGTCCGGCCGGCTGGTGAAACTTTCACTTCCGGCGCTGTCGTCGTTGCCCAGCACGCCGGGGATCAGCCGCGTCACTGCGTCAATAAACACCATGGCGGCCAGCTCGCCGCCGGAGATTACGTAGTCACCGATGCTGACCTCGCGCGCCCCGACTTCCTCCAGCAGGCGCTGATCGATCCCTTCATAGCGGCCGCAGAGCAGGATCAGAGAGGCACAAGGGACAAGGGCCGAGGGACAAGAGTCCCGAGCACTGCGGCCTGGCTCCAGATTCTCTGTGTTTGTTGCCCAGTTTTCTCCAGTCCCTGGATACTCATCATCAGTATCTGTTTCTTTGTCTTCCAAGCTCTTAAGTCTCTCCGCCTCTTGCTTTTGGCTCATGGCCCTTGGCCCTTGGCCCTCTTCTCTCGTCCCTAGTCCCTGGTCCCTAGTCCCGTCTTCCCTTGCCCCTTGGCCCTTGACCCTTGTCGCTTGTTCGGCCAGCTCCTCCGCCAGCGCCTGCGTCAGCAGCTCGCCGGACGGGCTAAGGTAGATCACCGGCGTATCCGCACCATACAGCTCGCGCAGCGAAGCTATCGCGCGGAACAGCGGCTCGGCCAGCATCACCATGCCCGGCCCGCCGCCATAGGGCGTGTCGTCGGTGGTGCGGTGCTTGTCGCCGGTGAAGTCTCGCGGGTCGGTCAGACTAAAGCCGATCAGACCTGCGTCCACCGCCCGGCGCAGCACGCCGTGCTCAAAGACGGCTCTGACAAAGTCGGGGAAGATGCTGATGACGTGGAAGTTCATGCCTGGGCTTCCCCTGCGTTAAGGACGGCGCCGGCCGGCGGCCCGCTTGGCCTGCACGCTGGCCTTGGAGGGGCCTCGGGCCGTCCGCGGACGTCGCGGCGCATGCTTGCGCGGGGCGCCATCCGGGTTGCCGCCTTCGACCACCTCGCGCCCGGCGGGCTCCAGCGGATAGCTGGTCACCAGATAACCCGCGGCCAGGTTGACCTCAACAATATGCTGGTCAATGTAGGGGAAAAGCGGCTCGCCCGGGCAGTCGAGCTGCAGCAGGAAATGCGGCCCGGAGTCGAGTATCTCGTTAATGTGCCCCAGCACCCGGCCTTCGGGGTTGCGAACCTCAAGTCCGGATAGCTCAAAGAGGTAGACTTCGCCCGGCTCGTCCCGGGGCAGTTCGCCGCGCCGGGCGTGGTACACCAGTTCCCAGCCGGTGAAGGCCTTCAGCGGCTCGGGGGCGTCGTACTCCTCAAAGCGGATCAGGAAATCCTGGTCGCGCAGCTTGACCGCGGCCACACTGAGTCGCAGGCACTCGCTGCTGCGGGGGTCAAGCAAAAGGTAGTGGCTGCGTCCGGGGATCCACTCGGGGTGGTCAGTGGTATAGGCGCACTTGAGTTCACCCTGCACTCCGAAAGGCGCCACCACATATCCGATGCGAACTAAAGGCATGCCGCTGGCCGCCGGCCTTAGACCGTGGCCTCGGGCTGCTCTACGCGCTCAGCTCGGGGGGTGGGTTCACCAGCGCCGACCAGCTCGATTCCAACCTTCTGGAAGCGCTTGCCGGCTCCTGCGCGCACCAGCAGGCGCAGCGCATTGATGATGCGTCCCTCGCGGCCAATCACCTTGCCGACATCCTCAGGCGCGACCGAAACCTGGAGCGTGACCTTGTCACGTCCTTCCTGGTTTGCGACGATCTTCACCTGGTCAGGAAACTCGACGATGTGCCGCAGAATCTGGGTCAGAAGCTCGATCATGTTTCAACCCACCTCCGTGGGTAATATGCGCGGCCAGCCGCGCGACTAAACCTTGATGTCTGAGTGTGACTTGAGCAGGCGGCGCACCACATCGGTCGGCTGCGCGCCAACGCTGAGCCAGTGCTCAACGCGCTCCTTGTTGAAACGCACGCGGTCCGACTCGGACAGCGGGTTGTAGAAGCCCAAAAGCTCGATGTAATCGCCCGAACGCGGCGTGCGCGCTTCCTTCGCGACAACGCGGTAACTCGGCTGCTTGTGCTTTCCTGTACGGACAAGACGGATTCGAACGGCCATATGCCCCTGATACCTCGCAGAAATGAGACAGGGGATTATAGCAGAAGCCCCCGTCCGGTCAAACGTCAACACATTTTCCGCCCGGCCTGCGACAAAAGCCGGCCCGCCGGAGTAATCTTCTATGGCCTGCGCGCTGCCAGCGCGGGAGGGACGGCCCTCCACCCAGGTCTGGCATGGACGGCCTGCCGGATGTTAAGCACACTGGAGGAACGCCATGCCCTGGCTTCTGCTTATCCTCGCCGGCCTGCTCGAAATCGCCTGGGCCTTCGGCCTGAAGCGCTACGGCCTGTTTCAAAGCTACTGGCCCAGCCTGGCCATCATCTGCGCCATGCTCGGCAGCTTTTGGCTGCTCGCGCTGGCCATGCGCCAAATCCCCCTCGGCACGGCCTACAGCGTCTGGACCGGCATCGGCGTGCTGGGAGCCGTGCTGCTCGGCGCGATCCTGCTGGACGAGAAGCTCTCGCTGCTGCGCCTGGCCTGTATAGCCCTGCTCCTGCTCAGCATCCTCGGCCTGCGACTGCTGCGCTAGTACTTTCAGCCCGCCTTCCCGGCCTGCCTACATATCCACCGCGGGAGTCCCGTCCGCATGGCTGCCGTGCAGGCTGCCCGGCTTTGCCTTGATCAGCAGCGAAAGCACCACGCCAAGGGCGATCAGGCCGGCGACAACAGCCAGCGATACGCCGATCGGGACCTTCCAGGCTGTATCCAGCAGCAGCATCTTGCCGCCGATGAAGACCAGCACGCCGGCCAGGGCATAGTGCAGCAGGTGAAACAGGTTCAGCACGCCGGCGAGGGCGAAGTACATGCTGCGCAGGCCGAGAATGGCGAAGACGTTGCTGGTGAAGACGATGAAGGGGTCGGTGGTAATCGCCAGGATCGCCGGGATGCTGTCCACCGCGAAGATCAGGTCGGTGAACTCAACCAGTACCAGCACCACCAGCAGCGGCGTGGCTACGCGTTTGCCATCGATCTTTGTCACCAGCTTCTCGCCGTCATACTTGTCGCTGACCGGCATGATCCGCCGCAGCAGCAGCAGCGCCGGGTTGCGGCTCAGGTCGGCCTTCTTGCCCTTCGCCAGCACCATCTTCAGGCCGGTCAGGATCAGGAAGGCGCCGAAGACATAGATCGTCCAGTGAAAGCGCTCGATCAGCGCGGCGCCGGCGAAGATGAACACCGCGCGCATGGCCAGCGCACCCAGGATGCCCCAGAACAGCACCTTGTGCTGATAGCGCGGCGGTACGGCGAAGTAGCCGAACAGCATCGCAAAGACAAAGATATTGTCGACCGCCAGGGCTTTCTCAACCAGATAGCCGGTCAGGTATTCCTTGCCCGACTGCGGCCCGAACCAGTACCAGACCAGCAGGTTGAAGATCAGCGCCGTGCCGATCCAGACAGCGCTCCAGATCGCGGCTTCCTTGAACTTGACCTCATGGCTCTCGCGGTGGAACACTCCAAGGTCAAGGGCCAGAAACAGCGCGACCAGCGCCAGGAAGCCGATCCAGAAGATCGGCGGCACATTGCCCGCGTCAAGCACGGCAAGCGGCAAGCTTGTCAGTGTGGTGAGCATACCTTCCCCGCCGCGCGCGTACTGTTTTTGGTGTGGCTCTATGAGCGCGGCTTTAATTTCTACCAGCCTCAGTCGCGCACTATTGCACGGGAGTGCATATTTCTTTTTGACTCGCCCTCGCGTCCAGCTCAGGCTTCCCAGCCGCGCAGAGAGGCCTCCTGGCCGTGGATGCAATCATGCAGCGCGTGGCGGAAGGCGCCCTGTTCGGTGCGCCGCAGGGCCAGAAAGGGCAGGCGCAGCAGCAGCAGATCACAGACGACCAGCAGCAAAAGGCCCCAGACGCCCATCGGATAGCGGCTGAAGATCAGATAGAAAGGCAGATTGGCAAAGGCCAGCAGGGCGCAAAAGCCCAGCACCCGCTGGCGCTGCTGCTCCAGTGCCGGGCTGCGCGCCGTCAGCCGCAGCTCATCGCAGAGCGACAGATACGCCCCCGGCAGGCCTTCCAGCCGCGCGCCGAGGCTGTCGCGCTGAATCAGCTGCTGTTCCCGGCTGCGCCCAAGCCCCAGAAAGCCGCCGTCAACCGGCGGCAGCTGGCGGTCGAGGGTCAGCATCAGGATGCCGCCGCCCTCCAAGTTATGCCGTGCCGCGTTATATAGCTCGGCATAGTGCTTGCTGTAACGGTACAGCAGCCAGTAACACAGCACTCCGCCGCCCAGCCCGCAAAGCAGAGCCAGCAGATCCCGCAGCCCCGGCGGGCTGCCGGCACTCAGCGCCGGGACCAGCAGCAGCAGCAGCAGCATGCCAAAGACCAGCGATGCATTCGCGCTGCGGTTATGCAGCTCGCGCAGTGACGGATACTCCAGCGCCGCCAGCATGCGCAGCCGCTGAGCCGAAGCCCGCGCTGTCGCCGTCGCGCCGCTGGAGATCACATCCATACCTGTATATGATTCCACATTGCCCGCGCGGGCGTACGAATAGGCAGGCGCGGCTGCTATAACTACACGCATGATGGGCAGTCTGTTTGACGCGCAGCCACGGACCGTTGAGGCCCTCAGCCTCGCCGAAGGAGCCGTTCTGCTGCGCGCCTTTGCCGATCCGCAGGCGGCTGAGCTGCTCGCCGAGGTGGATCGTATCACCGCTGTTTCGCCCTTCCGCCACCTCGAGACGCCCGGCGGTTTTACGATGTCGGTGGCGATGACCAACGCCGGCAAGGTCGGCTGGGTCTCGGACCGCTCTGGCTATCGCTACCAGCCTACCGATCCGCTGAGCGTCCAGCCCTGGCCGGCCATGCCGCCGCTGCTGCTGGACCTCGCCGCGCGGGCAGCGGCCGCGGGCGGCTTCCCCGGGTTCGAGCCGGATGTGGCGCTGATCAACCGCTATGTCCCCGGCGCAAGTTTGTCCGCGCATCGCGACGGCGACGAACGCCACCATGACCAGCCCATCGTCTCGATCTCGCTCGGCCTGCCGGCGACATTCTTCTTCGGCGGCCTGGAGCGCAGCGACCCGGTGAAGAGTTATCGTCTGGACAGCGGCGACGTGGTGGTCTGGGGCGGACCGGCGCGGTTGGCCTATCACGGAGTGCGCAAACTGAAGGACGGGCAGCACCCGCTGACCGGAAACTGCCGCATCAACATAACGTTCAGAAAGGCTTTGTAACCCCTGAACGTAGGGGCGCGTGGATCGCGCCCGCGGTCGGAGCGTCGAGTCGTCGGGATGCAGGTAGGAGCGCACAGAGTGCGCCCGGCATCTGAACGCAACGCAGCAAGCACTTTTGCGCCCGGTCACTAAACTGTCAGTAACTGCCGGGCGCACTCTGTGCGCCCCTACCCCAAGTTCGGTACTGCACGGATTTCCCAACGCGGGCGCGCTCCACGCGCCCCTACGATTCCATTAGCCTTCTGCCTTCTGCCTTCCGCCTTTTGCCTTTCTTCTAGCTCTCCCACCCGATCCCGCGGTCTACTCTGTCGATGTCCGCCGCCACCATGCGCCGCGTCATCTCCTCAAAGCTCACTTCGGGCTGCCAGCCCAGCTCTTTGCGCGCCGCCGATGAATCCCCGCGCAGGATATGCAGCTCCGCCGGGCGCATGAAGGCCGGGTCGACCTCAACGTGCTCTTCCCAGTTCAGGCTGGCCTCGCCGAAGGCCGTTTCGCACAGCTCGCGCACCGTCTTGCTGACGCCGGTGGCGATCACGAAATCCCGCGGCTCGTCCTGCTCCAGCATCAGCTGCATCGCGCGAACGTAGTCCGGGGCATAGCCCCAGTCGCGCCGCGCATCCAGGTTGCCCAGCGCCACCTTCTGCTGCAGGCCGCGCTTGATCCGCGCCGCCGCCATCGTCACCTTGCGGGTCACAAAGGCCAGGCCGCGGCGCTCGCTCTCATGGTTGAACAGGATGCCGCTGACGGCGAACAGGCCATAGCTCTCGCGGTAGTTCACCGTGATGTGGTGGCCGAAGACCTTCGCCACGCCATAGGGGCTGCGCGGGTGGAAGGGCGTGGCTTCGCTTTGCGGCTCGCTCGCGGCGTTGCCGAACATCTCGCTGGAGCTGGCCTGATAGAAGCGGATCGGCTGGCCGCTGCCGTCAACGCGCACCTGGCGCACCGCCTCCAGCATGTTCAGCACGCCAAGGCCGGTGGCCTCGGCGGTCGCCAGCGGGACATCCCAGGAGTAGTGCACAAAGCTTTGCGCCGCCAGGTTGAACACAAAGCGCGGGCGCAGCTCGGACATGATCCGCATAATCGCGCCGCCGTCGGTGACATCGCCGGGGATGACGCTCAGCGCGCCGCTGTCCAGCAGCGGCTGGATGCGCCAGTTGCTGGTGTCGGCCTTGCGCCGCACCAGGCCGTGGACCTTGATCCCCTGCCCGGCCAGCACCTCAGCCAGATAGCTGCCGTCCTGGCCCGAAACACCGGTGATCAGCGCAACCGCGCCCGCATGAGATGGCATGTGAGCATTGTAAGCGCGGGCCGCAGGTGTTGCATCGAAGGCACGGAGCGCGCCACGGTGTGCCGCCCTCATGGAGCGCAGGCAACTTGCCTGCATCTTTGTCTCGGAGGGGCTCAGCTTGCCTGAGCCCGCGGCAAGAGTGACAGCTCGATGAAGGATTAAAGATGACCGTCACGTCTGAGCTGATATGCCTGCGGATTTTCCAGGATGTACTTTCGATAGGCAAACAGCTCTTCTTCATCTTCAATCACTTCGTCTCCATAGCTGCGCTGAAGGAACTGTCTTGGCAGTCGTTGATATTGTTCGCGAAAGGTGATGTACTCGCGAGCACTCAAGGACTTGAAGACCTGCATAAACCTAACCAGGCTTGTTCCAGCCTTCCCGGTCTGCAAGCTCAGTGCCAGTATGAAGTGCAGGTGATCCGGCATGACGCAGTGGCAATCGATCTCGGTGTCTGGAAAGCGAGTTGCTGTATGCAGCAGGTGCTTCTCCAGCATGACTCCAATGCGGGTCAGTCTTGGCTGGCCTTCTTCGATCCGGCACAACAGTGGAATTCGATCCTGAACGCACTGTGTAACCATGTACATTCCCGGCGTAGAGTAATCGAAACCCTTCGCCCGGGGATTCTTACGGCGGGGCACTTCAACCCATTCAGGTAAAGCCATCATCGAGAAAATTGTATCGCCGCGGGCTCAGGCAAGCTGAGCCCCTCCGATCCACGGAGCATCGTGCTGAAAGCGATGCAGCGAGCGGTCAGTCTTGTCACGGGGGCTTGCGAAGCACTTCTCTGCGAGCTACCGTGGCCCAGTCACATCCCTCTCCCGCGGCTACAATCTCAGCAACACAGGGAGACAGCCCTTGCTCAAGCGCCGTAAAGCCCGCGCCTTATCCAGCCTGCAGGACAGGCAGGCGACGTTGGCGCAGGAGCAGCTGCTCAAGGGCTTCGTGGTCGCCGAGCCTCAGCCGGCCCACAGCCGTCTGGCCCAGGCTCTCGATTTCAAGGACGCCCGGGAGATTCGCGCCAATATCTATTCCTCCTGCAGCATCCTTAGCGCGGTCGCCGCCTGTGAGTACCTCGGCTTCACTGTGGTCAACTCCTCAACCTATGGCCGCGAGTGGCTCTGCCTGCTGCCTGCGCTCGGCGTCTTTGTGGTCTGCGCCGGCAGCCTGCTGCTCTACCTAAGCCTGCTTGGCACGCTGCGCAGCCATGCCGTCGAGAATCTGCTGGATCGCGGCCTCTATGTCGCCGTCTTCGACCAGACCTTAAGCGATCCCCCGCCGAGCGGCATCTGGGCCAAGTTCTTCCAGAAACCCATCGACCGTCTCCTGCGCTCGGACTCGCTGGTCAAGCGCATCAGCGCGCTGGTCGAGTACTTCCCGCGCCTGGCCGGAAACAGCGGCCTGGAGCCACTGCCGATGATGGCCTATGTCATTCGCCTGGTGCTCAGCGGAGGCGTCGTCCTGGCGCTCAGCGTGCCGCTGCTGCTCAGCCTGTATTACTTCGTGACTGCGCTGGTCAGCGGCGACGCCTGGCGCTATGGCAGCAACACCTTCAATGTCGCCGCGGTGCTGGCCTACATAATCGAGTCCGGCGGCGGGCCGGTTTTCCTGCCTGTAATGATTCTGCTCCATATCTATCTGGCTCTCATCGGCCTGCGGCTCTTTGGCGTCATTGAGCGTGCGGCGGTGCGCCAGGCGATGAACGCCATCGTCAACAGCTAGGCGGTCCAGCTTTGGCACTGTTGTGCTAAACACTCAGGATTCGCCCGCCGGGCGCGCTAAATCCGGCCCTGGCGTGGTATGACTCAGACGGCGCTGCTTTGGCGTGGCAAGCGTCGCAGCGGGTTCACCGAAAGACGGACTTGAAAAGTGATGCAAGTTGTAAGCAAAGCATCGAACAAGGGCGATTTGGAAGCCCCAATTTGCAAAAGGGTGTTTTCTGGTGGAAATCGGCGGGTCAAAGTTAAATCCAGCCGGGGCGGTAATTTGAAAAGTGCTTTTGACGTGCGAATCGGGCTCCGTAAGTTAAATCCTGTCGGTCGCTGTTCCAGCTTGAAACCCTTGCGCCTGATGCCTCTCTTGCAGAGCTTTGCAACAAACACGCCGCGACCGGATGGCTTGACCGTGCCGCAGACCCTGGCCTATAATCTTCCCTCGCCGTCGGCGCCTGGTATGCCTATAGCGCGTTTCGCGCGACCGCCTCATTGGCGGGTGGCCCCGGGAGCGGCGGGACACCGCTTCAGCCGGTGCAGGGGCATGCACCCGGCGGACAGACCTTAGCGGTCTGCGCTGCCACCTTGCCTTCCTGCCCTGCTGTGTATGGTTGCGCCGGCGAGCAATACAGGTTTCAGGTGAAGCATGGATCTCTTTAAGGGTTCACGCGGCAAATATTCGCGCACTTTCGGCCGCAAGGTCGACAACAAGCCGGATGACAAGTCGCCGCTTAATCGTCGCCAACCGCGCCGCCGGATGAAGAAGCTGTCGGACTACGGCCAGCACTTGATCGAAGTGCAGGTCTGCCGTCTGACCTATGGCATCTACGAGCGTCAGTTCCGTAACTATTTCAAGAAGGCCAAGGGCCGTCCCGGCAACACTGCTGAGGAGCTGCTGGTTCTGCTCGAGCGCCGTCTGGATAACGCGCTGTTCCGCGGCGGTCTGGCCGCCAGCCGTAAGCAGGCCCGCCAGATCGTGACCCACCGTCACATCATGATCAACGGCCGCTGCGTCGACCGTCCTTCCTTCAGCCTGCGCCCCGGCGATGTGATCACCGTCAAGACCAGCAAGGCTGAGAAGCCCTTCTATAAGCAGGCGGCCGGCGAGATCGTCGACCCCCGCGCCGGCTTCTGGCTGCAGCGCACCCCCGGTGAGTTCAAGTACACCGTCGAGCGCTACCCGAAGGCGGACGAGGCGGATCACGGCTTTAACGCCGCCTACGTGGTCGAGTACTACTCGAAGTTCGTTTAACGGAGCGCGGACTTTAGTCCGCATCCGGATGGAGCGCGGGACTGTGTCCCGTATTCCTGGAGCGCGGGACTGTGTCCCGTTCTTCTAAGAAGCAGAACCAAACAGGGCGCGGTGAAAGCCGCGCCCTTTGCGCACTAAGTCCTTGCCAGTCTGGATCAATGAATACGGGACACAGTCCCGGGCTCCATCAGCCTTTCTCCGCCTGCTTGATCCTCTCCCAGTTGGCCAGCACCTCGGCGCTGTCGGCGGCCGAGGCGTCGCCGTAAACGTGGGGATGCCGGCGGATCAGCTTGCGGACTATGGCCTCCAGGCTGGCATCCACCCCGCCCCGGCCCATGGCCTGCAGGATGTCGCCCATGAAGGCGCTCTGCAGGGTCAGGTCGCCCAGCTCCTCGGTCAGCTCGCCGTAGAGCCGGTCAAGCTCGGCCTGCTGATCTGCACTCAGGCTGGCTGCGGCAGGCAGCGGCGCGCCGGATGCCGACTGCTCCGAGCCGAAGTCGGGATGATGCGGATGGTGGACGATGCTGTGGCCCTTCTTCTTCGTCCGCGCCTTCTCCTCTTCCCCGGCCGGTGGCTCGGGGTTGGCTGGCGGCTGGCCGGCCTGCTCCCGCAGCCCGGCCTCAAAGGCCAATATGTTGTCGATCGCCTCGCAGACCTCGTCGGCCTCCTCCCGGACATACTGCCGCAGGCTGGCCAGGCTCTGCTCGCGGTCCCAGGGGCAGCCGCCCGGCGCGCGCAGATCAGCCATCAGCCGCGTCAGCTCCATAAACCACTGTCCAGCCTGGGCGATTTGTCCTTCGCGCCCAGCAGTGGCGCGGTCCCAGCGGGCGCGGACGGCGGGATCTATCGGGTCGGCAAAAGGGGGCTGAGTCATCGGACAAGTATCCACGATGCTGCCGCGATCTGCAGGGGCGCACAGAGTGCGCCTGGCACAGCTGCTCTATTCGGGCCGGGCGCACTCTGTGCGCCCCTGCTGTAAACCCTACTTCTCACCCTTGTTGATCATTCGGATCATCTCTTCCTCGGCGAACTGGCCCTCGCCAATGGCCTCGGCAATAGCATCCGCTGGTGCCAGGATCTGGATGCCGGTCAGCTCGCTGAGCTTGCTGATCTGCTCCGGCAGCAGGCAGCCGATCAGCGCACTCTGACCATCAACGGGGAGTCCAAAAAAGCGCCGTGGACTGCCGCTTTCTCGCAGCAGCTCGTCCAGCTTGGTCATTACCCGAGGGTCAAACCAGTCACTCTTTTGCTCAAACTTCAGCTCCTGAGGCTGACCGTTGAAGACGAAGGTGATCGTCACCAGCATCTTGTCGAAATCGAAGCTGTTGCCATAGTCCCTAAGCCCCTCGTAATCAAACTTCTCCTTGACATCTTCCAGCTTCAGGTCGCCCTGAGCCAGTGCCGCAAGCTCACTGACCTTGTCGGCATACTCACCTTCGTTGCCTTCGATGCATTCTGTGTCAAAGTTCAACAGATTGCGGCAGAGTCTGGTCCAGTGCTCGTCGTCGTTGTTGTCGTCGTTGTCTTCGTCGTCGAGATCCATCTCTGCGTAGCCGGAGATGTAATGCAGGAAGCTCTGCATATCTTCGCTGTCCAGCGCATCCATGCCCCAGCTCTCGGCGACCGTCTCAAGTGTGATCCCATCGTTCAGGCTGATACCGACCTGCTCCAGGGCCGCCAGCTTCTCTGCCGCGGTGCCCTTGAAACCCGGCCCGGCAGGGCCGGCATTGGAAGGCGTCAGCTTCGCCGCGGTGGGAGCTGAGGTTGTTACGGGCCGCGGGGCAGCAGACACGGCGCCGTCAGAGCCAGCCTTGCTGCGCAGCAGGAAAACAGCGACCAGTCCGCCAAGCACGAGTGCTGCAATGAGGCCGACAAGTACGGGAGTGCTGATCAGGGCCAGGGGCATCTTTCGCTCCGGTGGTAGAGGCTTCATACTGCCAAGGATTATAGGGGTACGCCCCAGCCTCAGCCCTCGCTGATCAGGCGTTCGAGGCGGTCGATGTAGGCCCGGGCGGTGACGATGCCCTGGTTGTCCTGCGCCTCCTCGGCCAGCGCCAGGTTGCCGCGCGCGGTGGACAGCGCCTCGACGTACTTCATCTCATAGATCAGGTCTTCAAGCACGGGGTCTTCCCGCGGCAGGGCCTTGAGCTGTTCCATCAGCGCCAGCTTCTGGGCCACCTGCTTCTGCTTGCGTTCGCTCAGCCGAAGCACGCTGCCATGGGCTCCGACCTTCTTTTGATCCTCACGCCGCTGCAGCGCCTTTTGCTTGCGTGCCTCCACGCGTCCCTTGTTCGCCTCTATCCGGGCCTGCCGCGCGGCCAGAGCCTTCTCCTGGCGCAGCTTGCGGATGTCCTTCTTCTCCTCGGCGGTCAGCGGGCGGCCCAGCTCCTTCTCCCGGGAGCGCTGGACCCAGGGGCTGTAGCCTCCGCCTTCGCGCTTCCTGAAGATGTTCAGCTCCCTGAACATCTCAGAGCTCTGGTTGGCCTTGTACTGGTCGAAGTCGGTCCACTCGTGCTCGCTCTCGTCGAAGAGCTCGGCGTCTTCGCGGTCAAGCTCAACCAGCGGGCTGCGGCGATAGAACAGGTAGAACATCCAGCCTGCCAGTGGCAGCAGCGCCACCGCAAAGGCCCATGGCGCCCCGCGGTTATAGCGCCACAGCGCGTCGCGGTAGACCCAGTAGACAACATAGAGGTGGGCGAGCAGCAGGATCAGGTCAATGACCAGCAGCCAGGGCACGAAGGGGTTGTCCGCTTCGAAGAACCAGTGCAGGCGGTGGCTGAGCTCGCGCAGGAAGTCCACGCCAATACTATAGCGTTACTGTGAGTGTCAGTCCGGCGGACCAGTAAGAACTCTGAATAACTGACCTAGCGGTGGTCTTGTAGCAACAAATACGAAGAGCTCATCCCTTTCCAAAGCTGCTGCTTCGCTTGCTGTCAAAGGTGCTAGAAAGAGATCGAAGCGGTGCTCCGGGAGGCGCTTGTTCTCGACTCCAGACGGCTGCCATACACTGACATGGGCAAAGTCGTCGTACTTGCTTAAGACAACATACTCATACCCATCAATTCTGACCTTGTCGGCCATGACCTTTGCCCTGGAGTAACCATCGGGCATCTGTTGCGGTGAAGTTGCGCCTGAAATGACATACACACCACCAATCTCCAGTCCGCCTTTACCATCCTGCGCCTCGATAACAATGCGATCTCCCTCTACTTTGGCCCCAAGTATCTCAGGAGCGTAGTCAACACACGCCGTCTGCAAGCAGGCGAAGGTCAATACTGCCGCGAGCTTTCCTGGCAGTATCCGCCGTCTTAGCTTTCGAACTGGTTGGTCAAAGCGCACCAAGTGATGATACCTTGGCCTCAGCTAAACATTCATTAAGCCTGTGCATAACTTGTGGACTTCCGCCAAATGGGAGTACAATTGCAGTTTGTCCCCGCCCGCAGCTTAACGCAGCGCCTGCCGCGCGCGATTGTTAGGCGGCGGCGGACTATATGAGGGTTGAGTGCGGGTGTGCGGTGCACGGTGTCCCGCCTCACAGAAGGGCGGTTTCAACGCAATGGGAATGATGGACTGGATCAGCGGGGCCTTTGGCAGCCTGAGCGCCGATATCGGCATTGACCTCGGCACCGCCAACACGCTGGTCTACGT
The DNA here is from genome assembly GCA_964512635.1 of uncultured Planctomycetales bacterium. GTDB lineage: Bacteria > 4484-113 > 4484-113 > 4484-113 > JAFGCY01 > JADZFO01. The sequence continues at coordinate 49,088 of CAZEJB010000007.1, forward strand.
CAAGGGCCGCGGCATCGTGCTGCGCGAACCCTCAGTGGTGGCCATCGATATCACCACGGACCAGGTCCTCGCCGTCGGCGAGGAAGCCAAGAACATGATCGGCAAGACCCCCAGCCGCGTGGTCGCCATGCGCCCGCTGAAGGACGGCGTCATCGCTGACTGGGAGAAGACCGAGGCCATGCTGCGGGAGTTCATCCGCAAAGCCAAGCAGGACCGCGGCCTGTTCCAGTTCCCGCACCGCGTGGTCATCGGCATCCCGTCAGGCATCACCGCCGTGGAGCGCAAGGCCGTTCGCGACGCGGCGATCCGCACCGGCGCCCGTGAGGAAGGGCTGATCGAAGAGCCGATGGCGGCGGCAATCGGCTGTAACCTGCCGATTGAAGAAGCCGGCGGCAATATGATTGTCGACATCGGCGGCGGTACAACTGAGGTTGCGGTTATCTCGCTCGGCGGCGTGGTGGTCAGCCAGTCGATCCGCACCGCCGGCGACGAGCTGGACCGCTCGATCATCGAGTACGCCCGCCGCCGCTTCAACCTGATCATCGGCGAGCGCACGGCCGAGCGGATCAAGATTTCCATCGGCGCGGCCTACGCCCAAAGCGAGGTCCTGACCACCGAGATGCGCGGTATGGACCAGGTAACGGGCCTGCCGAAAGTGGTTGAGGTCAGCACTGAAGACATCCGCGAGGCGATGAGCGAGAAGATCGATGGCATCCTGCGCTGCGTGCGCTACACACTTGAGGAATGCCCGCCGGAGCTGGCCGCCGACATCATCGACCAGGGCATCGTCCTGGCCGGCGGCGGCGCGCTTCTGCGCGACCTCGACATCCTGATCAGCAAGGACACCGGCATCGTCACGCGCGTGGCGGAAGACCCGCTGAGCGCCGTGGTGCTGGGTACCATGAAGGTGCTGGAGAATCTCGACCAGTACAAGCACATGCTGAGCATGTAGGATCTTCCTGCGTCTAGACTCATGTCATGAGTCCTGTCCGCAAACTATTCCTCAGTCCTGAAGAACGACAGCAGGTAGTGCAGAGCATTACTGATATCGCGCTGCCTGGACCGTCGTTCTACATTCTGCTGCTCCTGGCCGGCCTGATTGCCGCCTTTGGCCTGTTGGCAAACAGCACAGCAACGGTTATCGGAGCGATGGTAGTCGCCCCCCTGATGGGGCCGATTTTCGGGATCACGCTTGGCCTTGTCACCGGTGAAAAGAGCATCCTCAGCAGTGCCCTGATTGCTGAGATTAGCGGTGTGATCATCGTGATTTTGCTCGGCTGGCTGGTGGGTCAGTTGCCGCTGCTGCCGGATTATGGTTCAGAAATCCTGGGCCGGACCCAGCCAACTGTGCTAGATCTGATTGCTGCGCTGGTATCCGGAGCGGCCGGCGCATACTGCTGGGTCAATCCTCGAGTTAACAACGCGATAGCCGGTGTGGCAATCGCTGTGGCGCTCGTACCTCCGCTGGCAACATGTGGACTTCTGCTGGCGGCCGGCAAGGTTCAACTGGCGCTGGGGGCACTGCTTCTTTTCGCAGCGAACTTCGTGGCTATTCAGTTCGCCGCCGCGGTGATCTTCCTGCTGGCCGGACTGCGACACCTTGACCCCCAGGCCAGTGAGCGCACTGCAATGCCTCGCCTGCTCAACGCACTGGGGCCGGGTCTGCTGGGACTGCTCGTGCTTGGCGCCTTGATGACCAAAACCCTGGTGCAGGTGATTGAAGAGCGGCGACTGGATTCTTCGATTCGTTCTCAGCTGCAGGCCGAGTTGGCCGGATACGACGGAGCTGCTCTTGAAGAGTTCGACTACAAGCGCGAAGCCGGCGGCGAACTCGCGCTTACGGCAAGTGTTCTGACACCTCGCCCGCTGACCGCTCCGGATGTGGCCAAGCTGGAGGGCCGCTTGATTCAACGCTGCGGCTGCGACATTCATCTGGTTGTGAGAAGCCTGATCAGCAGCGATACCGATCGCAACGGCAGGGTCTATGTCAGTGCCGAGGAGCTTAAAGACTCTCAGGAGCAGGCTGAGCGCAGACAGGCGCAGGAGCATGCCTCCGAGATTATCTCCGCCGAGCTGGCAGAAGTGCGCGGCGCAGTACTGGCTGGGCTCAACCTTGAAGGTTCGCTCGATGCACCTCTGCTGAGTGCCAACGTTGAAGCACCAGAAGTTATCGCGCCATACCATGTAGCCTTCATCCAGGAGCGGCTGCGCCAGCAGATGGGCCGGCCGGTGCGACTGCGCATAAACTCGATCCTGACGCATGTGGCCGAAGCGGACGGCTTTGTCTATAAGGACAAAGTTGTGCCGGAAAATGCGGAACAGCTTATGCTGAATGCACAGGCAGAGACGGCCTTTCGTCAGTCCCTGCTGGCCCTCCTACCAGGTTCCAGTATTCTCAGCTTCAAGGTGCAACCTTCGCCTGCGGAACTGAAACGGGACTCCAATCGCGAGGAAACACCGGCAGGCGAGACACCGCTGGAAGTTTCGGTTAGCGTGAGGTCCACCCGGATATTGCTGGGGGAAGATGTCGATACCCTCCAGAAGCAACTCGGGGCAAAGCTGGACCGACCGGTAAGTCTGCTCGTTGATTCAAGCGTTGGAGCATCGGCCAGCGCCAGTGGCCTCTATACACCCTGATTTGGCTCAAGCGGCCCCCTTAGATCGCGGCTGAACCGGTAACCATTCCCTCACGTCTGACGGGTATAATCCACTTGACACTAGGAGGGGAAGCCCGCCCATGCGCAAAATCGTCTTCGCCGCCGCCCTGGCCGCCGCCCTTGGCGCGTCCACCGGCCTGCACATCGACTCAGCCTCGGCGCAGGCCACGCGCTACACCGCGCGTCTGAAGGACAGCCAGGTGCATCAGCGCCAGCTTCTGGTGCAGCTTGACACCTCCCGCGGGACGAAGAGCGTCTCGGCCCTGGCCAAGAGCACCGGCCTGCGGCACGTCAGCAGCATGAAGCTCTCCTACGCCACCTATGAAATCATGCAGGTGCCGGCGGGCCAGGACTACATGTCCGCCCTGCGTGCCCTTGAAAACAACCCGGCCGTGCTGTCAGTCGGCCCGAACGTGATCAAGACTGTCTCCGAATTTGTGCCCAACGATCCGCTGTTCCTTAACGGTGCCGCCGACACGGCAGCTGGCCTTGAAGAGCCCGCGGTGAAGAATGACCAGTGGGGACTGCTGCACACCGGTGCACAGGACGCCTGGGATCTGAACAAGGGCGAAAGCGATGTGGTGGTGGCGGTGCTCGACACAGGTATCAATTTCAGCGCCGAGGATCTGGTAAACCGACTTTGGACCAACCCGGGGGAAATCGCCGGCAACGACATCGATGATGACAGCAACGGCTTCGTCGATGACGTCCATGGCTATGACTTCCAGACCTATGACCTGTCGACCAGCTCGGGCGGGGATGAAGACCCAACCGACACCCAGGGCGGCATCGTCAGTCACGGCACGGCCACATCAAGCATTGTCGCCGCCCAGGGCAACAACGGCGTCGGCATCATGGGCGTTGCCGGTGGCAGCACCCAGGCTACCGGAGCGCGGATCATGGTCTGCCGCCTGGGAACAGACGACAACATTCCGGTCGCCGCCGAGATCGCCGCTTTGGACTACGCGCGCCAGAATGGTGCGCAAATCGTTTCGATGAGCTTTGGCGGGGCCAGTGGCGGCGCCCCCGAAGAGGATGCCATCAACCGCTGCTGGAACAACGGCAACGGCGTTCTGGTTATTGCCGCGGCTGGCAACATCGGCGCAGGCAATGAAGACGGCCAGGGCAACCCGCTGATCGACCTGCCCGCCGGTTTCGCCAACTGCCTGGCAGTCGGCGCGACGACCATCTTCAGTACGCAGACAGTCAGCGGCAGCACGAATATCGTCAGCGAGACCGTTGCCGGTTACTCCAAGACCGGCCCGGAGCTGGACATCATGGCTCCGGGGACGCATATCATGGCGGCTTCTAACAGCGCCAACGAGTACACCAACAGCCTGGGCCGCCAGTTCACCGGCACCAGTGCGGCCACACCGATGGTCGCCGGTCTTGCGGCCCTGATGATCAGCGCCGCGCCTGACAGCGGCCCCAACCCCACGGCGGCAGAGCTGCGTGCTTCTTTGATTGCCAACGCGGTTGATCTGGGCCCGGCCGGACGCGACGACACTTATGGCAATGGCCGGATCAATATGCTTGGCTCCGTACTCGACTTCGCAGGTGGCAAGGAAGGCGACACCAACGGCGATAACGTGGTGAACGAGGCCGACCTCGACCAGATCCGCGCGCGCTTTGGCGCCCGCACCGGCGACAGCAACTATGACAAGAAGGCCGACGCCAACAATGACGGCGTGATCGACGAGCTGGATGTCTTCGTGGTCGGCCGCAAGTTCGGCAGCTAGTGTAAGGTGTCCAAGGCAACAGCAAAAGGTCAGGCAAACAATGAGTAGGAAAAAGGGGCGCAGACTGCGCCCCTTTTGTTTCCGAAGTGATGTTGCCGCGCGGGCGAGCTTCTAGTCTTCGCGGGTTGCCAGCTGCAGCTTGTGTTCACGGCCCAGCGGCTCAGGGCCGGGCTTGCGCGGGTTGCCCTTGACGAAGTCAGCCGCGCGCTTGACCGCACTGCAGACCTCTTCGTGCATCTGCTGCAGCTCAGCGACTGTGAGATAGAAGCTGGTATCGACAGCAAAGCGCATATAGCGTGGCGGCAGCTGGTTAAGGGCCAGGCAGGCGATGTCCTCCAGGGCGCCGGGCTGGGTGGCCAGGGCGCTCTCAGAGTACTCCAGCATGATCTGCTCGCGCACCAGGCGCTCGTAGTAGTTGCTGACCGAATCGAAATCCACGTATCGCATAGCTGCCTCGGCGGCGATGGCCGCAAGGGATATATCGGCCGCTTCTGCCAGGGCGCACAGCGCTCGCCCTGCTATTTCTCGTCAAGCGGCCCGGCGCAATCTGCGCCAGCTACCCTGCTAAACTTCCAGCATGCAGCATGCCCGCAGTGGAAACCTCGTTGCCGTGCGCCTCAAGGCGCCGGAGCCCGTTCACGAAAGCCTGTGCGAGATTGCCCGGCATTACGGCTTCAGCAGCGCCTACGTTATCTCCGGGATCGGGATGCTGGCTGACCCGTCGATCGGGTACTACGACCTGCCGACCCAGAAGTATCACGAGGAGACGATTCCGGGCAATCATGAGCTGCTGAACCTGGCCGGCAACATCAGCCTGCGAGACGGCGAACTCATGGGGCACCTGCATGTGACGCTCAGCCGTGAGGACCACAGCGCCTTCGGCGGGCATCTCTTTGGCGCCAGGGTTGGCCTGACCTGCGAGGTTATGCTGGCCGTCCTGGACCCGGTGAAGATGTGGCGTCAGCTTGAGCCGGAATTCGGCCTGCCGGGCCTGATGATCGACCCGGAGTAGACCAGCTGGCGCTGGCCGGCGGACACTGCGGCGCGGCAGAGGTCCTAGAGGTTGACCTCGGCCACGGCCAGAGCCGGCACAGGGGCGCCGGAGTTATAGGCCCGCAGCATCGCACCGGTCTCATGGGTCTTGCGGATCTCGTTGCGCAGCACGCTAAGGCGGCGGCGGATGAGCCCCGAGAGGGCTTCATCGGCCTGCAGGATCAGTCCCAGACGCGCAAAGACCGTATTGTCCAGCTGCGGCTCGCGGACGACGCGGTTGAGCACCGCGCTCATGCGGGCGCCCTTTTCCGCCAGCAGCTCCTCAAGCCCTTCCAGGCTGTCGTCTTCCACGACCTGGCGAATCCGGCTCTGGGCCGCTTCAACTCCGCGAAGCTGCAATTCAAGCTGAACGATGTTCATGTCCGTCTCCGTGCACCCATGGTGCCAAATGATCTGATACTCCCCAAACACGGCTTAGCCGGTCAGATCCAGGGCGCCCGCGAGCGCCTCTTCTTCTTCCGCGCCGGCATTAACTCCAGGGCTGTCGATATGACCAGGCTCATCGCCGATGGCGGCAGCGCCGCCTGGGCTGAGGCTCTCGCGGCGCTTATGGCCGACGCGCCCGCGCAGCTCCTCCGGTACCGAGGCCAGCCCGGCCGGGAAGGCCTCGTTCCAGGTGCGGGACAGCCCTTCCAGCAGGCCCTGCGCCTCACGCAGCGGCCGCTCGCTCTTGCTCATGTCGGCCTCGCGCAGCAGGTGCAGGATGTAGTCGTACAGGCGCTCCAGCTGCAGGGCAATTTCGCCGCCGTTCTCGTTGTCGAGAGTCGCCGCAAGCTCGGCGACGATGGCGTAGGCCTTGAGGATGGCGTTATGCGCCTCCTCATAGGCCGGGCGGCCCGGCTCGCGCGCTGCACTCAGACGCGCGGCGGCTGCCGCAGCGGCGTTGCCCGAACTGCTGGCGGACTGGCTGCCGCCAGCGCCGGCCTGCGGGGCCGGCTCGCCGCGCAGCGCCGCCTGCGCCAGCAGGCAGTTGCGCAAGGCGCCGTCATACAAGAGCCCCACCAGCCGCACAGGATCGGCCTGATTGACTGCGGTGGAGCGATAGTTCTGATAAGCCTGCATCGACATGCGTAGAAGCTATATCGGCGGGGGGGCAGTGGGGTTGAGGGAGAAAGAAGGCGGGCCTGCTGATTCGGCCTGCAAAGCGAAGTAATAGAGTGAGATTAGTGGGGCAACATACGCCGCAGCTACGGAGCATCCTGTCCGCCTGGTAGAAAACCCTGACCATGGAAAAAGAAAGGGCCGCCCTTGCGGGCGGCCCTGAGAATCCAAATTCAACGTTGCAGTAAATCACTGCGACGCTGCTGCAGCGGTTTAGAGGTCCGCCAGTCCGGTCAGCTGAGCAATGATCGGGTGAGTACCCTCAGCGTTACCACCGACCCAGCGGCAGTTGCCGTCGCGGTCGAGCAGGACGTTGAAGGGGATGTAGCCGTCATAGCCCATCATGCTGTAAGCCGGGTTATGGATGTCCGTACCACCCTTGCTGTGGAACTGGTACACATAGTCCAGGTTGTTGGTCTGGAAGTAGGGCTTGATGTCCACGATCTCGTAAGGAGCCGGATCGGAGGAATAGGCGAACATCACGTAGTCGGCATCGCCAAAGTGCTCAGCGATATCATCCAGGCCAGGCAGCTCCGCCTTGCACGGACCGCACCACAGCTCCCAGCGGTTAACGAGGGCCACACGGCCGTTGACCCAGTCCTTAAACTGGCCAAAGCCGCTGGTGGTGTCAGTAACAGCGCCACCCTGGCTGAGCGGCTGCAGATACTCAAGTCCATCCAGGCTGAAGTCAGGCATGATACCGCTTCCAGCAGGATCACCAACCGGACGATTGCCCGCGCCGCCGCGATCGGCAAACTCGGTCTTGATGCTCTCGTTGGTCAGGTAGATCTTGGTGGTAGCGCTGTCGTTCTGCGCGCCGAAGGTCGCGGAAGCGGTGATCGTCACAACCTGGGGCTGCGGGCTGCCGCTGGGCTTCCAGGTCACGCTGGGGCCGCTGCCGGTAAAGGAACCGATATTCGGGTTGGCGGACCAGTTAACCGAATCCGGAGTGGTGTTGCAGCTCACCGTCAGGGTCGTGGCAGGCTCGCTGCCGTCAACGTTATGGGTGGTCTTGGTGTTGGTGATGCCAGTAACGTCAAAGACGATGGCGGCGCTGGGAATGCTGGAAGCGTGAGTCGACTCCAGGCTCTCCAGGCTGCCGGCATTGTTAAAGGCGGTGACGTAATACTCGTAGGTCTCACCCTCAGTCAAGCCGTCGTTGTCATCGAAGAAATCGATGAAGGCGTTCACTGTCTGGCCAATCTTGGTGAAGGACGATTCGGCCGGGCCCTTACGATAAACGTAATAGCGGTTGGCCAGACCATCGCTGGTGGTCGTCCAGGTCAGGTGAATGCTCAAGGCTCCGGCGCCAGGGGCGGCAGCCAGACCGGTGGGAGCGACCGGGAGGATGACCGGCGCGATGTACGGCGTGGCAGTAGCAACATTGCTGTAGACGCTGCTGTTCGCCGGGTTCTCACGGTCAATCGCCTGCAGACGGAAGTCGTAGTCGGCCTCAACGAAAGCAGGGTTGGTAATGCTGATACTGGTGGTCGGGCCGTCAGCGGTGGTACCAAAGACCACGTAGGCGGAATCCGCTTCTGAGCTCAGCTTCCACTCGATGTTGTAGAAGTCAACGTCATTGCTGGTGCTGCCGGTCCAGTTCAGAAGGATCGTGCGGTCGCCGATCGCTTCGCTGCCTTCAGCAGTAAGGTTGGTCGGCGGCAGCGGGGCGCCCGGATCAAAGACGATGGCCTCAGCCTCGTTGGACTTCGGGCCCGGATTGTCCATATCGTCATTGGACACAGGGGCAACCCAGAAGGAGGTCGCGCTGAAGTCCGCCAGATCGATCGGGACGTGGTAGATCATGGGCTTGTCAGACTCGCGGGTCTGCTCGCTGCGCGGGGCCCAGATGTCGCCACCCTCAGGAGAGCCGGTCTCGCTGGTGAACAGCATGTAACCGGTGATCTTGTGGCCAAAGTTCACGCCGATGGTGGTCAGGTCCTGTACGTTGATGGTGCCGTCGCCGGAACCGTCAACAATCCGCAGGATCGCCGGGTTGGCACCGGTGGCGACCTGCTGGCCGAAGCTGACACCGATCGGGGTCAGGTCCTGGGCGGAAACCACGCCGTCGATGTTGTAGTCGCCGGCGTTCTTCTCGGTCCAGGTCAACTCATCACTGCCGCCGTTCTGCACCAGTTCCAGGTCGTCCACCGTGTTGGAGGCGCCGGAAGGAGTGGATGAGGCATTGCGCACGCCGCTGAAGGGCGTGTTGCGGAAGGTGATGGTCGCCAGCTGTCCACGACCGTCGGCAGGCTCAGCGCCCAGGCCATTAGCCTGGACAATGGAGACCGGGACGATGTCGGCCTGGTTGGTCAGGCTGAAGCTGAGGACCTCGTCCTCGGAGCCCAGGAAGGATCCCATCTCGACCTTCTCAGGGCTGAAGCGGCTGGAGTCATACTTCAGGTTGAACGCAACCGCGGACAGATCCAGCGCCTCCGTGGCTTCAATGGTCACCACGGTGGAGCTGCCCGTGTCCTTCACGGTCAGCGCAGGGCTGTAGGAGCCCAGACCGGTATCCTCGGTCTGAACCACGAATGCGGCGCCACGATCCTCAAACTCCGGCGCGAGATTGTCGCCGACGTTGGACGTGGAACACGCAAAGGCAAACAGAGCCAGTACTACGATCAGTACCAGCCCAAGCAGCTTGCGCATAGCCATCACCTTTTCCTTTGGATTAGAAACGAGACCAAGCTTTAGGCTTGGTCCTAGCCAATACTAAGGTACCACAAGGCAGTCATACTGACAAGGAATATTGCTTTAATGCAGTACGATTTTTTAGGCGGGTCTTAACTTTCCGTGACTGTTCAGCCCTTGATTCCGGCAAAAACAGGATCAGAAACGCCGCGTGAAGTCTACCCGCAGGCCCTCGAACTCTGGCTCGAGCCGGCAAACACCTCCAGAGCACACGAAACCTGCCCGGCGGCTGCCGGTGATGATATCGATCTCAGTCAGCTCATCGGGATGCAGCTTTAGCTCCCAGAGCTTCCAGGTGGACTTGTCGTCTGGTCCGCCAGTTCCGGTTTTTTCCCAGCGGTAGATCAGGTTGGCAAGGCTCATGTAGGCGAGCTCAGGCTCAATGATGTAATCTGTGTAACCAATGGAGTAGTTGTTATCCAGCCGCTCGTTTTCCAGGAACATAGTCCCTGTCCAGTCTTCGTTGAGTATCTGGTTCAGCGTCATGCGGGTGATCTCATGATGCTGATCGAAATCAAGAACCTGCCAGTATTCGGCGATGTAAGAGAAGTCCTGGCCCCCGGGACTGTTATAGGTGGCAAAAAACTCGGAATAGGGCCGGCCACCAGCGTTGCTGTTGTCCTGACCGTAGCCAAAGTTGAAGAAGGATCCGTCGCCGATTGGGTTCCAGTTCATCGAGAATCCATAACCAAAATCATCGTTTGGGTCTGCCTGAGACTTCTCCTGCCAGCGGCGAACCGGAGGCAGTACTGCGAAGGGCTGAGTCAAACCGCGATATTCCTTGTACTCACCGGTAAGCGCAAGACCCTTAATGCTGTAGTTGGCAGTCAGGTAGGTCCCATGCCCATCCTGGCCGCTCAAGTCAAACTGGTTGTTAGAGGCAAAATCGATGGCTGAACGCTGAAGGCGAACAGTTTCGCCATACACCTTGAACTTGCCAAATTTGACCTGGGCATCAAGGCCGGTCAGTTTGTAGTCCAGCATCTGAGGCATTGCAGGACTGTGTGCGCCGAATGGAATATCGAGGTTCACCAGGTAGGCTTCGACATCGACGTTATCTCCCACCGGACTTTTCATCCTGACTGCATTTACCTTTGATGCAGCCGCTGCAGCGAGCTCCTTGCGAGAGCCGTAAAGGGCTTCAATCTCCGCATCACCGAGTTTCTGCTCGACCAGAACTCCTTCGACCTCGTTGTCGAACTCCAGGAAGCGCTCCTCAAACATGTTCAAGGCAAGTCCCCGGCCAAAGACCGTGCCATAACTTCCCACAGTGGCCTTGCCGTCGTCCCAGCGGTAGCGGGCGCGGGCTTTACTGATGCGAAAAGGCTCGGTCTTATAGTTGAAAGCGTTGACGTCGGAAAGCCGAATGAAGGCATCATAATTCTCATAGGAGAGGTTCAGCTCGAATTCCTTCTCCCACTTCTCAGTGTCGCTGATCTCGTCTTTGCTGTATTTTCCGAAGACGCGGCCGCTGTAGCGCACTTCCTCGGGCTTCTCACGGCGCAGGTCGAAATCATGTTCCAGGGCTTCAGAAGCGGGGTAAGTGCCCTCATGAACGACCGTCTCGGGGAAGAACTTCTTGATGACGTCTTCTACGGTCTGGGCGGAGGTACCGGGCTCTGTAACTTCGCGCATGGCGTCGAAGGCCTCGTCAGAGCCGCTGATCACCAGCACCCCGTCTTCGGTATCTTCGGCGGCGAAGGCAGGGCTGAAGTTTAGTGCGCCAAAGGCCGCGCAGGCCACCAGGGCCGCGCAGGCGCCAAGCCAAATTTTGCTGCAGCCCAGGGGCCGGGCCATCGCAGTCCAGTCCACAGTTGCTCCATCCCCACCGGGGCCGGGCCCCGCTTGCTTCCATCCTCGTCGCCGCCGGAGCGGCTCTCCGCTTGCCCCTCGGACCTGGCGCCGCGGATCTTGCACCAGCCGGGCGGCATCCCGCCGCCGCTTACATCTCTATTTTAGCTCTCGCCTTCGATCTCCACGGCCTCAACTTCCTCGCCCGCGAGAAACTTCTCGATGACGTCCTTCAGCTCCTCTTCCTGACCAGGCTTGTAGCCATAGTGCTGAAAGAGCAGGTTACGATCCTGGTCGATAACAAAGCTGGCCGGGCTGGCCTTGACGCCAAAGTCGCCGCTGACTTCGAGGTCAGTGTCGAGCAGCACGTCGAAGCTGTAGTCGTTGCTCTTGAAGAAGGGCTCGACCTGAGGCAGGGTCAGGCTGGTGTCACGGCTGATGATCACGAAAACCACGCCGTCATCCTTGTAATCGTCGTAATACTCCTGCAGGTGCGGAAGCAGCTCGTTGCAGGGCTTGCAGCCGACCTGCCAGAAATCGATGACCACCAGCTTGTGGTCCTCAAGCAGGCCCTTGAGGCTGACCTCGTCGCCGCTGAGGTTCTCCAGTTCAAAGTTTGACACGCCGGCTGCATGGGCTGCCAGGGGCAGTGTGAACAGCAGGGGGGCGGCCAGAATGATGGCGGCCAGAGCGATCAGGTGGCGCATGTGCTTCCTCCGAAGCCAGGATTTTAGCATTCGCTTTACATGAAACGAGCGCAGGCGAAGGCCACAGACAGGACAGCCTGCAAGCTACGGATGTTCATAGTAGAGTCGAAGCCGATGGCAAATGGCGAATGGCTAATGGCTAATGGCTAATGGAAAGGCAGAAGCGAGTGCTTGTTCAACATCGTGTATGCAGCGTCATGCTATAGTTTAGGCAACATGATATAGCACTGTATAAGGTAGGTGCTTTCTTTCTTTTCCTTTATTCTCGCCATTCGCCATTAACCATTAGCCATCTTTTGCCTGGAGCCTGCCACCTATGATCTCCGGCGCGAGGCTGCCGAGGCTGAGCACAATCTTGGTCATCTCCTCGACGCTGAGGTTGATGTCTTCCAGGTCTGCCTCCGGGATTAGCAGGTTCTGGCCGGTAGCCGGGACAGGCGTCGCTGGAAGGAACACCATGTAGTAGGGGCCGTCGGCCAGCTGCACCGGATCCGGCGAACTGAGGATACCGAGGCAGCGGGCGTTGGCCACCCGCACCAACACGACATTGCCCAGCGCGGCCGCCTGCTGGCCTTCCTTACGCGACAGCAGTCCGATGACCTGCTCGGCGGAAGTGTAGACCTTATTGATCAGCGGCACGCGCGCGACCATGCTGGTGATGAACGCGCCCACACGTTTGCCGGTGATGCGCCGCGCAAGGTAACCGACGGCGCAGATCAGGATTATCGCGGCGGCGACAGTGATTGCGTAGTTAAGCGTCGGCGGGATGCCCCAGGCCTCGGAGAGCGCGTGCAACCCGCGGCCGAGCAGGGATTCCTCGCCAAACCAGTCGTTGAGCTTGCCCACCACAAAGCCGACCACGGCGATGGTGATCAGGAGCGGCAGTATCGCCAGCACGCCGGCGATGAAGGTGGCGCTGAAACGGCGCAGGAGCATGAGGTGGCCTCCGGTGCGGGCTGAAACCCGCGCTATATTCAAGCAGCAGGTATGGAGAGCTTCACCCTACAGCACGATGGCCGAGCACAACTCAGGTTCCCCGCGGGGTTTCCGGAGGAGCTGAAGGCGCTCGCCGAAGATCCATCAGTTGCATTTGCGAAATATCCTTATCATTTACGGCTTTTTGGACGAATACCTGTCTACACCATAGAGCATGCTCGTGAAGTTCTTCGCACGCTGCTGGAAAAGTGCCCCCTAGTCGGGCAAACACTTTACTGTGTCAACTGCCTGACGCTACCTTCACGCGGCCTGTACCTTGAGTTCGAGCCGCTGGCCGAACTGCCCAACGCATCGCAGGATTTTCATTTGCAAGAAGATGACGAGTTTGCGCGAAGCACAGTGCAGGACGGCATCAACGTGCTCGCAACTCAGGATGGCAAGGCGCGCGATCTTGACGAGCCGTGGGAGCACGCGGTGGTTGGAAGCGCACTGTTCCATTTATGTCTTCTGCCTACATTTTTGACCGGCCCGTCTGAGTTTGAAGGCGTGAGATTACTGACAAATGAACAAGCCATTGAGGAGCTGTTGCGGATTCAACTTGCCAAGGAGGAGGACTGGTTGTGTTCATACCAGCGGTTCTGGGTCTCAAAGAAATCAAAGAAGGTCGTGCGCTGGGAATGGAGCGCGATTGGTGACTATCATGCGATGGCACTTCCATTTGCGGAGGCTGCCCACTACTCTATCCAGCAGGGAATCGACGCACTGAGAATACATGCCGCGGGGCAACCCGAAGATCAGATCAGCTACTATTTGCTAGACGTTCAACATGAGTCCTGGCGTAGCGTAGAGTCCGAGTTGGTGCTCAGGTGCATCGAGTCTGAGACTCGCTCGGAGCGACGTTCGCAACAAGCATCGCATTTCTTTGCTTGGGCAATTCTTGGACTCTTGCTGCTTGGTCTTTACAAATTGGTTACTTGGATCTGGTCACTGTTCTAGTCATGGTCATACAATTGAGTCATCTCTCGCAAGCCACTCAACCTCCGCGTCGGCGTCGACTCCGGCGGCACCTTCACCGACTTCGTCTGGACACAACCCGACGACGCGGGCGTCTGGTCGCGCCACAGCTTCAAGCTGCACAGCACACCGGATGACCCGGCGCGCGCGGTGCTGGAGGGCGTGGAGCGGATCGTTTCCGGTCTTGTAGGTGCGGACCTCGGTGGCGCGGGCATGCCTGCCCGCAGAGCGCGGTCGGCGGGCGCGAACACCCGCCGCACCATGACCATCGATGTCATCCACGGCACGACCGTCGCCACCAATGCGCTGCTGACGCGCAGCGGCGCGCGGGTTGTGCTGCTGACGACTGCGGGGATGGAGGACGTGCTGGAGATCGGCCGCCAGGACCGCCCCGCGCTGTATGACCTGCACCCTGCACTGCCCCCGCCGTTGGTGCCACGCGAGCTGCGCCTTGGCGTGCAGGAGCGCGTCGGCGTCAGCGAGACGCAGCCGGGGGCGCCGGAGGTGTTGATCGAGCTGAGCGCTGCCGAGGCGCAGCGGGCCGCGCGCAAGGTTAAGGCGCTTAAACCCGAAGCGGTGGCGGTCTGTCTGCTGCACAGCTATATGTATCCGCAGCATGAGCAACTGCTGGCCGCAGCGCTGCGCGCAGTTCTGCCAGCGGATGTGCCGGTGTTTCTAAGCAGCGAGCTTGACCCGCAACCGCGCGAGTATGAGCGCACATCGACGACGGTGATCCACGCCTATCTTTCGCGCGAAGTGGATGCATACTTGCGACGGCTCGAAGCCGGGCTGGCCGAGCTTGGCGCTCGCAGCGGCATCGCTTGCCGACTGAGCGTGCTGTCCAGCAGCGGCGGAACTTTGACGGCAGCGCAGGCCATCGCCCGTCCGGCCGAGCTGGTGCTGAGCGGCCCGGCCGGCGGAGTACGCGGCGCGGCAGCGGTGATGACGCGTGCATGGCTAAATGTGGAGGGCATCTCTGCCAGCGGAATTTTGAACGCAGGCTCGGTTTCTGAGACTTTGCAAACTTGGCCAATCAGCTCTTCGGCCAATGCTTCACGGGCGGGAACGCCCGCGCCACTGGGAGGCGGCCACGGACGACCGCCCCACCAGACAAGCAGCTTCCTCGGACTCGACATGGGCGGCACATCCACCGATGTCTGCCTGGGCTGGGAAGGCCGCGTGGCTCTGGACAGCGGGCGGCTGATTGAGGGCATGCCGCTGCGCACCGCGCGGCTGGCGGTGCACACTATCGGCGCCGGCGGCGGCAGTCTGGCCCGCGTCGGAAGTGGCGGAGCGCTGCTGGTTGGCCCGCAAAGCGCCGGGGCTGACCCCGGCCCGGCGGCCTATGGCCGCGGTGAAGGAGTGACCGTCACTGACGCCGCGTTGCTGACCGGCCGGCTGCCAGACGGCTTGTTGCTGGGCACGGGATCCATTATCAGGCTGGATGCCAGTCGCGCCGCTAAGTACCTTAGCGCGCTGGCCAGGGAGCTGAAGCTCAATGCCGCGGCCTGCGCCGACGGCATCCTGCGGATCGCCGAGCAGCACATGGCCCAGGCCGTGCGCCAGGTCAGCCAGGCGCGCGGCTATGACCCGCGGGCCTGCGTGCTGCTGCCCTTCGGCGGGGCCGGCGGGCTGTGCGCCTGTGGCGTGGCCGAGCAGCTTGGCATCACGCGCATTCTGGTGCCCGCCGACGCCGGCTGTCTAAGCGCGCTGGGCGCGCTGCTGACCAGCCCAGAGCAAACGCGGATCATCAACGTCTTGCGCGTTGTTGACTCCTGGCCGGCGAAGGAGCTGCGCGAGTTGCTGGCCGGCCCAAAGGCTGAGCTGCAGGAAGAGTTCCGCACCTTCAGCTCGCGGCGCGTGCAGTGGAGCTGCCGCGCGCTGTGCCGCTACAGTGGTCAGGGCCATGAGCTGTCGATCCCCTGCTCGCCGGAGTACGAGAACCGTGTGCGGGTCGCCGAGTACTTCCACAGCGAGCATCAGCGTCAGTACGGCTACAGCCGTAAAGACGCGCCGGTTGAGGTAGTCAGCCTGGTCCTGAGCGGACGCGCTGAGGAACCTGCGCCGCCGGGAGCCTGGGACTTTGAAGCGCGGTGGATCAACGCGGCGAACGGCAAGCCTCTCGCGGTCGGAAGAGCTGTGCGCGGCCCGCTGCTGGTCACCGAACCGAGCTGCACTGTGTTCGTCGCGGCGGGCTGGAAGGCGCAGGTGGATGGGCTGGGGAACTTGCTGCTGTTCTTGTAAGGCCTTGGGTTTATCTCCAGCCGGTCTTTAAGTGGAAAATACGGAGCCGACCAAGCAATGTTTCTACTTGAGAATTGTCACTCATTCACCTCACGCAGTCTCCATTTAGACATCTGCTGAAAATACTGCTCGTAGAAAGAATGCGGTTACGATTGCTGCTCCTGCTAGTAATCCATATCCCCAAAGCAGCGTGAAACGCGCACCATTCCGAAGAAAACCTCGACTACCTAGCTCCCAGGCCGCCAAATGGTCTCTCCGAATCAGTGTTTCCCTATCTCCAATTTCGTCGGCATAGCCTGGCTGGGAAACTATTAGCTCTTTGCCTTCATCATTGCCGTTTAGAATTTTGGCGAGATAGAAGTCATTTCCCGAATACTCGCCTGGGGGTCGTCCAACAGGCTCAATTATGCTCGCATCGCATTCCTCAGTTTGCTCCGCTCTGCGGAGTCCGCTGTGTCCGCGAATAACCAACCAAATGGCCAGCAGCCACCAAATCAACAACATTACATCCCTAGAATCAATGTTGCTCATAGTCGCCCGTCCAATAAGATAGATCACCCCTACCGCTTCGCCCGCGGGTGCGTCTTCTCGTAGCTCTCCAGCAGCTGCTTACGCGTGATCTGCGTATAGACCTGCGTGGTGTTGATGCTGCTGTGGCCCAGCAGCTCCTGCAGCAGGCGCACATCCGCCCCGCCCTCCAGCATATGCGTGGCGCAGGCATGCCGCAGCTTATGCGGTGAGACCGGCTTGAGGCAGCCGGCAAGCAGCGCCGCCTCATCAACGATGCGCTGGATCGCTCGCGGTCCGAGCGGCTGGCCGCGAGTGCTGAGCCACAGCGGCGCATCCTGGCCGGTTCCAGAAAGTCCAGCTGCGGCCAGTAAATCTCCCGCACCAGAGCTGCTCGCCCTGGCCGCCAGCAGCGGGCGCGACTGGCAGATGTAGCGTTCCAACAGCTCGGACGCGCGCTCGCCATAAGGCACTGTCCGCAGCTTGCTGCCCTTGCCGAGCACACTTAGCAGGCACTCGGAGCTGCGCAGGCTGCCCAGCCTCAGCCCGGCGCATTCGCTGACACGCAGACCGGCGGAGTAAAGGATGTGCAGGACTGCACTGTTGCGGAGGGCTACCGGGCCCTTGATCTCGTCAAAGGCTCGCACCAGCGCCAGGATTTCGTCGACATTGAAATAGGCCGGCAGCTGGCGGCTGTACTTCGGTGCGCTGGGAGAGGTCTGCGCCAGCCCTGAGTCGCCAGAAGCGACATCTCCGGCACCTGGCAACTGTCCGCTGAACTCAAGATAGCGCCGGTAAGCCTTAAGCGCGCTGACTGCCCGGGCCGCACTGCGGCTGCTCAGCACTCGCTTCGGCCCGGCATCGCGGCGGCCCGGCAGGCTGCGCTGCATGATGTAGAGCCCGACCTGGCTGCGTCCCAGCGCCCGCGCAGTTTCAAGCCCGTTGCCTTCACACCATTTATGAAAGGCAGACACATCCCGGATGTAGGCTTCAGCCGTCCGTGCGGCGCGTCCAAGTACCTGCTGCAGGTACGCGCCGAAGCTCAGCGCGGCCGCGCTGTCAGCCGACTCCTTATGGCCGGGAAAGTCTGACATGAACAAGTCCGGCGCGGCAGCGTTCAATGCATGTGGGCCAGGCCCAGCCGCGCGCAGGAATACTATACAATATATGAGTTAAACAAATGACAATGCACAAACTCAAACGGATCCTGGGCGGGCTGCTCTGCGGGGGCACCCTGCTGCTGGCCTGCACCTGTGCGCGGGATGTGACGGGCGATATCGACGCCGAGCCCGAACCGGTGCTGGTGCGGCTGGGCATGCGAACACAGGGGAACTTCGAAGCGGATACCTGGTATTACTTCGTGGTCAACTTCAGCAAGTATCCAACATCGAACGCCGACACAGCCCCGCTTGACTCGATCTCCAGCGAAGACCGCGGAAAGAACTGGGAGCTGTATGTCATGTACCACCGTGACGAGACCCTTGGTGAGCAGCTGCTGACCCTGCAGCGCCCACGGGTTCCGACCCAGATCGGCACCGGCCTGGAGCCGGTGGATGCCGTGGCCGGTAACTTCACCCCCGGCGATGACACCCCGGCGGAAGTGGATGTGTTTGTCGCCTGCCGCGGCGCCAACCGAGTGCAACTGGTCAAGGGCCGCGAGCTGCTCCTGATCAACAACCGCTTTTTTGATGAGGCGGTTTCGATTGACGTCATGAATGGCCCGGCGCCGCTGCGGGTCCACAGCCTTGATCTGGACGGCGACACTGACCTCGACCTGGCGGTGATTTATCAGGGCCGCGACGGCGAGGGCGGGCCTTTTGTGCGTTTCTTCCTGAGCGACGGCAAAGGCACTTTTGCTCTGCAGAGCGAACTGGCCCTGCCGGAGCAGCCTGTCGACAGCATGCTGGTGGATGTAAACCCGGACACCGATACCGCGCCAGAGTTGCTGGTACTGACCCGCGATGCCGCGGGAAATGGCACGCTGCGGGTCTTCAACAATGACGGCGCAGCGGTAAACAACTTCACCGCGGGTGATACCGCTGAAGTCGGCCTGAACCCGGTGCAGATCAGTTCCGGCAACCTTGATGCGGATGATCTGGACCTCGCGATCGCGAACCGCGGCGCCGACGGCGGCAACGGATCGGTCTCCGTGCTGCTTGGTGGTGGCGATGGTACTTTTGCCCCGGGCCCGGTACTGACAGCCACCGGTAACGTAACCGGCGTCAGCATTGCCAAGTTCTTTGGTACCGGCAATGATGTCGCCTACACCACGCTGGAAGGTGGAACCGTCGGCAAGGTGAATGTCTATCTGAAGGAAACTTCGGAGGACTTCGCACCGACCCCGATCAGCAAGGTCTTAGTCAACAACGACCGTCCGCAGTCCATGATTGCCTTTGACAGTGACGCCGACAGCCGGGCCGAGGCCTATGTGGTCAACGGTATCCCTGGCAGCGGCAACAGCGCGATGCTGATTGAACGTGGCGAAGCTGTCACCGAAACCGGGTCGACCAACACGAACTTCGGTTGGAATGAGATTCAGCTGGCCTATCCCGTCGGCCTTGAGCCGAGCAGAATCATTCCCTCAACTCTGGATGCCAATGGTGTTCAGGACCTGATCATCACCAACTCCGGTTCTGGCACCAATGGCAACAGCATCTCGCTGTTCTACGGCCTTGGCAAACACAACTACACCAATGCAGATGTCTTCTGGACCGACGAAGCGCCACAACTTCTGACCGCCCAGCCCTGGTACATCAGCCATACGATCGGGCCGAACTCCATCGAACTGGAGATCGACCCGCGACTGTTTTTCGACTTGACCAATGAAGTCCCGGAAGGCTTCCTGTTCGACTGGATGACCGGCACCACAGATGTCGAGCTGACCGACAACCTGCTGCAGGACGGCGAAATCCGTGAGCATTTCTCGAGCCCCGGTGCCGTGCCCTTCCGCGTGGACGTAATTGATAACGAGCAAACCAACCCCCGCGTACCGATCAGCGATGACGCGCCGCAGCAGGACATCATCGACTGGTACGTTGAAACGAGCTAATGCGCTGTCTGAGCAAGTTATTCGGCTGCTTCTTTGGCCTGCTGGTCCTGGTCGGGCTGGCGATTGCGGCGATGTATCTGTGGGTCTTTCCGCGGCTCGACACCATCTTTGCCGATGCTGTGCGCCGCGAGTTCATGCTCGCCCCGAGCAGTACGGTCAAGATGACACGCGGCAGCCTTATTGACACCCTGCAGGGCCAGGTCCCGGAAATGCTGGTTGAGGCCGACGAGGCCAAGATTGAAGGGCTGCTGGTCGAGGATGTAAAGCTGCTGGCAGAGGATGTGTCCTTTGACCTGCCGCGGACGCTGGCCACCGGCAACGCCGAGTGGAAGCACATGAGCTCCGGCCGGCTCGAGTTCAAAGTTTCCGAGAAGTCGCTGAAGGAACGCTGGGCCGGTGAGCTGGAGAAACGCGGCCTGAAGAAGGTTGAGGTCAAGCTGGCCGGCGGCGAAGTCAGCATCAGCGGGCTGCTGGATGCGGCAATCTTCAAGCTGCGGGTCGGCGCAAAGGGCAAGGTTGAGGTAGACGGTACCGACCGCATTGTTTTCAAACCCAGCGGTCTTGAGCTTGGCGGCGCGGACTTTGGCGTCGAGCAGGTCAATGCGATCTTTGCGGCATTGACACCGGTGCTTGACCTGGGTAGCCTCAAGCTTGGCGTTGGCGTCGAGAGCATGGAACCCCGGGACGGCTACCTCTATGTTGTGGCCCGCAGTATGGAGCTTGATGATCTGTCACAGCGCATGAGCGAAAGCAGCGCGGGCGATGCAGAGGAGAATGATGCCGAAGAGAAGGCCGCGGGTGAGGCCGAAAACAGGGACGCAGCAGAAAGCAGCGCGGATGAAAAGGACAAGAAGAAAGACGCGGCTGCCTCAGGCAGTGGTGAGTAGCTGGTACAGACTCCCGGCGCCGGATGGCCGCGGGGATTAAGATAGGACGTGGCCGTCAGCGATGGCCCGCGCGGGAGGCAGGGATGCTCAGGTTGGTGGGAATTGCATTTGCACTGTCCGTGCTGCTGATTGGCGGCGCGGTGCTGTTCGCCCTGGCGGCTGACCCCGGCAGCAAGGATGACCCGCTGGTTACCCAGAGCTATGTGCGTAACCTGGCCAACTTCAAGCGTACCGAGGTGCCGGCCAAGCGCAGCCTGCGTCTGTCGCCGGGGGCGGAGTTCGTGTTGCTTGACCCTGTCGAGCCCACTGCATGCCCCGGCCTGGACCCGCGCAAAAGCGTCGCGGTTGACCTCAGCGACGGCGAGCGGCTTGGCGCGGCCACTCTGGAGCCCTTCCACCACTATGTGAACGGGGGCAATGGTGATCTCTTCCTGAAGTTCAACGCAAGCGTGACCCTATTGCTGAAGGGTGAATGGAAGTGAACAGCGCTACCGGCGGCAGCACCGGTTTCAGCGCGGTGTCCAGTGGTTCAACCGGGGAGACAGCCCGCGGCCTTTCCCGCGCCCAGCGCGCACTTTGTTATCTGCTGCTGGTCGTCGGTCTGGTCTTCGCCTCCATCTCGGCGGCCCAGCGTATCGGCGCAGATAACGACTACCGCGAGGTTATGGTGCTGGTGGACTGGCAGGGCCTCACCGGCCTGCCGGAGGTGGAGTCAAGCCCGGGCCTGTTCCTGAAGCCTGAAGAGCGCGAAGTACGCTGGAAGCTGCTGGAGAGAATCCCGAAAGCCATGCTGTGCTACGGGGAAGAGACCGTGGCCCAGCTTGTTAACGAGAACATCCTCAAGGCCGCGGCCTTCCGTGGAGAAGCGCCGACCTATGTAGTCACCGACAAGCGCCTGATCGACGACCTGGCCGCGGGCTGCTCGCGGCATGGGTACGCCTTTGACTTCGCCAGCGATGGCAGCATGCTGATCCAGTTTCCCGAACTTGGCCAGGAGGCACTGAACAACCTGCCGGTCTGCTGGCGCAGCGACTTCATCGACCAGGCGCGGGAGCGTGACATCCCTATCGTGCTGCGGCCGGACGGCAGCGAGTATCTGGGTCCTGGAGGGCTGGAAGCGACGCTGGGCTTTTGCCAGCAGCAGCCACTCATCCTGTTCCAAGGCAATACAGTGCTCGGCTATCCCGGCCGGCTCGACGACACCATCAAGATGCTGCGCTCACAAAAGCAGGTCTATGGCTGGGTCGAGTTTGACGAGCAGGACGGCGGCGAGGTACTTGCCAGCAAACTGGCGCCCTGGATCATCCGCGTGCACTCCATCACCGCCGAGGAGATGGAAAAATACAGCGTCGCGGATGCGGTTCAGCGCTTTTACCGCGCACTGTCCGAGCGCAACATTCGCTGCATTTATCTGCGTCCTTATGTTTCCGGCCCACTGCTGAATGCTGCCGACGAAACTGGCAGCTCAAGCTCAACCGCGGGCTACCGCACACGCCTGTTTGAACTGAACAGCCGCTACTTCAGTTCAGTGCAAGACATGCTGGTCGGGGCCGGCTATCGCATCACCGACAAAGTCAGGCCGCCACACGATGCGCCGCGCTGGCTCAAGAGTATTCGCCCCCTGCCCTTTGCGCTGGCCAAGGGTGGAGTCTTCGTGCTGCTGCTGGCGCTTCTGTTCCCCCTGCTTCGGCGCTGGGTCTTCAGCGCCCTGCTGGGTCTGGTTGCGCTGAAAGCCGTCGCTGCTTTGTTTGTTCCACAGCTGCTGACTATCTTTCTGCTAGAGACCGCCGTCATCTTCCCGCTGTGGGCCTTCTTCGGCTCGCTGAAGCTCTATCAGTCGCTGGTCCGAGAGCGGCCAGCCTGGTGCCCGCGGCGCTGGCTGACGGCCATGGGCTGCCTGATACTGGCGAGCCTGATCTCAGCTTCCGGCGGCCTGCTGATTCACAGCGTGCTGTGGGACGAGCGGATGATGCTGCATGTCGGCCAGTTCCGCGGAGTCACAATCGGGCTGGCCCTGCCGATGCTGGTCCTGGCAGCCTATGCCTGGCAGGCTGAAAGCCTGCAGGACGCCTGGGACAGCGCACGGCGCGGTCTGACCGACTACTGGCTGCGCTTCAGTCAGCTTTGGCAGGCGCCGATCCGCTATGGCGACGTGGCCTTCATCCTGATCGCGCTGGGTGTGCTGGGCATTGTGCTGCTGCGCAGCGGCAATGAGGGCGGCCTGCCGGTGCTGGACTTCGAGACAATGCTGCGTGGCAGCCTGGAGCAGGCCCTGACCGTCCGCCCGCGGACCAAGGAGCTGCTGGGCCATCCGGCCTTCGTGCTCTTCCTGCTGTCCCTGCCCTGGCGCAACCGCCTCAGCCTGCTGCTGGGCCTCGCAGGCATGCTGGGACAGGTCAGCATCCTCAACACCTTCTGCCACATCCACACGCCGCTGCTGGTGACACTTCAGCGCGTGGGCCTCGGCCTGCTGATCGGCCTGATCAGTGCGGCGCTCTGGGGCGTGATTGTGCAGGCAATCGCGTGGGGATCTGGAAAGCTCAGGTCCCGCTACTCAAAGCCACAAGCGGCGGCGTAGCAGGTCGATGCGTCGCATTGGCATACTGCAGCTGATGTGTGCACTGGCCTGCCTTGTTCTGGGCTGGCTGATGTGGCGCGCCGACGACGCCCTCCTGTATGCCGGTGCCTACCTCCCGCAGGTGCTGATAGCCCTGCTGCTCCTGCTGGCAGCAGCCGGCAACTTCTATGCTGACAACACCGTGGGCAACGGTGGTGAAACGGCACGCCCGAAGTACCAGGGTCCCCTGCTGGTGGCGATATGTGGTGCCATGCTGCTTGTATTCAGATACAGCCCGCTTATCGGTCGCGGCAGAAGGCATCAGCTCTACACCGTGCGATTTCTTGAAGGCTTCCACGACTACATCGAGCCCTTCAGCCTCTGGCTGCTGTTGCTGGGCTGTGTGATCATCGCCACTGCGGTGCTGAGCTATGTGCTGGAATACAGCGCCTGGAAGCAGAACAGCAGGTACTAGACTCTATCCATGCCCTGCCGCTGCTGCGGCAACGAGGCAGGCAGCCGAGTCTTCGTTGCCCCTGAAATTTCTTATGGCACGCGCGAGCCCTTCGACTACCTCGAATGCGCCGCCTGCGGCAGCCTGCAGATCCGGGAGATCCCAGCTGACCTCTCGCGCTTCTATCCCGCCGACTACTATGCCTATACGCAAAAGCGCGAAGCGCAGGAGCGCGGCCTGAAGCACTGGCTCAAGCGCTGCCGTACACGCGCGGCGCTGGGCGCACCTGACCCGGCAGGCTGGCTGGCATTGAAGCTGCTGGGCCGGCCGGCGATGCTCCGCTACTTCAGGCTGATGGGCCTGCGTTTCGACAGCTGCATCCTGGACGTCGGCTGCGGCGCCGGCGAGCTGCTGGCGACGCTGCGCAACTGGGGCTTCACACGGCTTGAGGGCATAGACGCCTTCGCCTCAGAGGCGGTGAACGAACCCGGTCTGCGAATCCGCCTGCTCGATCTGGCGCAGCTTGACCCGGCTGAGCGCTTTGACGCCCTGCTCTTTAACCACAGCTTTGAGCACCTGCCCGATCCGGCCGCGGCGCTTCGCGACGCCCGCCAGCGACTCACGCCCGGCGGCGGCGTACTGATCCGCATTCCGGTGGCGGGCTGCAGGGCCTGGCGCGAATACGGAGTGCTCTGGGCCGGGCTTGATGCGCCGCGGCACCTGTGCATCCCCAGCGAGAAGGGCATGCGGATGCTGGCTGAGCGCTGCGGCTTTGAGGTGTCGGCGGTCATCTACGACTCCAGCGCGCGGCAGTTCTGGGTCAGTGAGCAGAACCGCAAGGGCATCCCGGTGACCAGCCCGGAAAGCTTCTTCATCAGGCGCCGCTCCCCGCACTTTGATGCCGAGCAGTTTGCCAAGTGGGAACGCGAGGCCAGGCGCCTCAACGCCGCCAGCGACGGGGACTGCGCTGCTTTTGTGCTGAAGCTGCTTTAGCTGTAGGGGCGGTCTTGACCCGCCCATCCTCCTGCCACTGTGGTCGTCTGGCGGAAAGCAGCGTGGGTCGGTCAAGACCGACCCCTACACTTGCCTACTCCTGCCCTTCATACATCTGGCGCAGGTTCTCCACCACCGCCGGGTCGGCCAGGGTGGTCGTGTCGCCGAGTGTGCGGCCCTCGGCGATGTCGCGCAGCAGGCGGCGCATGATCTTGCCGCTGCGGGTCTTGGGCAGGTCGGCGGTCAGGATGATCTCTTCGGGCCGCGCGATCGCGCCGATCTTGGTCGCCACATGCGCCTTGAGCTCGTCGATGATGTCGGCGGGGTGGGCTGAGCGCGCGGACAGGGCCGCGCTGCTACCCTTGAGGGTTACAAAGGCGACGATGGCCTGGCCCTTGATCTCATGGCTGCGGCCGACGACTGCACTCTCCGCCACCGCCGGGTGATCCACCAGGGCGCTCTCCACCTCCATCGTGCCGATGCGGTGGCCTGCCACGTTGAGCACGTCGTCGACACGGCCGAGGATCATAAAGCGGCCATCGCTGTCGCGCTTGGCACCGTCGCCGGGGAAGTACAGGTCGCGGCGCGGATTGCCGTTGTCATCGACCCACTTGCTGAAGTAGGTCTCCTGGAAGCGCTCGTCGTCGCCCCAGATCGTGCGGAGCATACTGGGCCAGGGCCGCGTGATGCACAGCAGGCCGGAGCGGCTGGCCGCGCCCTCCATCGGCCGCGCCTTCTCGTCCACAATCGTCGCGCTGATCCCGGGCAGGCAATAGCCGGCATAGCCGGGCTTGCTGATGTGCAGCCCCGGGAGTGTGGTGATCATGATCCCGCCGGTCTCGGTCTGCCACCAGGTGTCGACGATCGGGCAGCGCCCGCCGCCGATATTCTCGTGGTACCAGATCCAGGCCTCAGGGTTGATCGGTTCACCCACGCTGCCCAGCAGGCGCAGGCAGGACATGTCATGCGCCCGCGGGTGCTCCTCGCCCCACTTCATGAAGGCGCGAATCGCTGTCGGCGCGGTGTAGAACACGCTGACCCGGTAGCGCTCGATGATGTCCCAGAAGCGGTCGCGCTGGGGATAGTCCGGCGCACCCTCGTACATCAGCACGGTCGCGCCCATCTGCAGCGGGCCATAGACCACATAGCTGTGCCCGGTGACCCAGCCAATGTCGGCGGTGCACCAGAAGATGTCGTCTTCCTTCAGGTCGAATACGTATTTACATGTGTTATACGTCACCACGCTATATCCGCCCGTGCTATGTACGATGCCCTTGGGCTTACCGGTGGTGCCGGAGGTGTAGAGGATAAACAGCAGATCCTCGCTGTCCAGCCGCTCTGCGGGGCAATCAGCCGAGGCGTCTTCCATCAGGCGGTGGTACCAGTGGTCGCGGCCCTCCTGGATATGGCAGGGGAAGGGCTCGCCGGCGCTGCGCTTGACCACGACCACGTTCTCGATGCTGGGACAGGCGCTGCCCTCGAGGGCCTTATCGCTCTCGGCCTTGAGGCGCACGATATTGCCGCGGCGCCAGCCGCCGTCGGCGGTGATCAGCAGCTTGCACTGGCTGTCGTTGATCCGGTCGCGCAGGCTTTCGGGCGAGAAGCCGCCAAAGACCACGCTGTGGATCGCGCCGATCCGCGCGCAGGCCAGCATGACCACCGCGGCCTCGGGGATCATTGGCAGGTAGATCGCCACCCGGTCGCCCTTGGCGATACCCAGTTTCTTCAGCACATTGGCGAACTTGCAGACCTCGCGGTGCAGCTGCTGGTAGGTCAGCGTGCGTTGCTCGGCCACGCCGCCCTCAATACCCGGCTCGCCCTCCCAGATGATCGCGGCCTTGTTGCGCCGCCAGCCGGTCAGGTGCCGGTCGAGGCAGTTGTGGCTGAGGTTCAGCTTGCCGCCGAGGAACCACTGGCTGTGCGGCGGCTCCCACTTCAGCACGGTATGCCAGGGCTCAAACCAGTCCAGCTCGCGGGCCTGATCGGCCCAGTAGCCCTCCCAGTCGCTGTGCGCCAGGCTATACAGCGCCTCGCTGTTCACCGTCGCCGCAGCGACAAAGTCAGCGCCGGGCGCGAATTCGCGCTCCTCGACCAGCAGATCGCTGATATGGGTGTCCTGCTCGCTCATACTCTGATTATAGGCAGGGCGCGCTCTGCTCTCGAGTCGCAAAAAATGCATGAAGACGTGTTGGAACTGGTCTAGTCCGGGTTGCCTGCATCGAGGAATGGGTTTGGCTCGTCTGCGCGGTGCAACTTTCCATGCCAGGGAACAAGCTGGCCCGGCTCGAAGTAGAGGACCTGAAAGTCGTCCTGCAGAATCTTGTCATTATTCTCACCGCAGACCACTACACGCCAGACGCTGGGTTGGCGATTGCCAATCTTGGCCGGGTCTGTTTCAAGCTTGTGGCTGGCGGAGTAACTCGTGGGCTCAATGCGCTGAATACAGATCGCGCCGGGTTCCCATACTTCCGGTTCAAAAGTCTGATACACACTACCGCTGATGGGGTTTACCGCCGCCGCCATGTTCATGTATTGCATTGAGCGGCTCAGTGTCATCCAGTCCTTGATCTGCCCCGGCTCCTTCAACTGGGGACAGAGTTCCAAACCATCCTGGGGCAGTTCCCCGTGTGCTACGGCGTAATCAATCACCTTGGCGACAATGGTCTTTGGAGCAAACGTGACGCCTTCTCCCAGATCCAGTACGCCAGTCATGCGTTTTTCTGCGGGTGTCAGGTCTGCAAGTTTGTCGGTATAGATGAAGCCGGCGGGCAGGCTGATGATTTCTCCCGCCTGTGCGGGCGGCTCTTGTTGGGGTGTGCTTCCAGGTACAACAGGCAGTTCTGAAAGCAACTCACCGAAGGACTGACCGAGCAAAATCCTGCGGCTTGCCTCTGGGCTTTCGGTTGTTTCCCGGGCTGGTGGCCCTCCAGTCCGGCCTACCTGAGTTTTAGTATTCGTGGAAGGCGCTGGCTTGGGATTGCAGGAAAGCAGGCCGAATACAAGAATCAGCACTGCTAGAAGCAAGGCCCGCGTCTCCAACCACCTGGGTGGAACGAGCGCTCGATAGTTCATCCTTTGCATATGGTCGCCTCTATCGCATCGGTATGCCTTCCTCGTTCCACCCATAGACCCAAGATCACTTAGGCATCATAGGCATATCTGGGTTCGCCTCCGCAGCGTCGATGATTGCCTGTTCATAGGCCGGATCAGGCTTGCCATTGGCAATCTCGTAGTCGTCCAGCAGCACCGAACCCTGCTGCGCACCGTAGATTATGTAGTGGAACATCACCGGCGCGTTGGTGCCATCTTCGCTTATGTAGTTGGGAAAGCGCGAGAGCAGAAAGTCATCAGGCATCCGCTCAATGAATATTCCGCCAGGAGTCCATTCGCGAGATTGAAAACTCTCGTAGAATCGCCCGGTAACAGGGTTGATTCCCTGACAACAGGCCAGGTAGCGCTCATCATCGCTTAGATTCTCGATGTACTGCACGCCTTGAATCTGCTCTGCATCCTGATAGAGGGCAAGCCCATTCGCCGGCAGACTGCCGGTGGTCAAGAGCTGGTTGGATGCCCGCCGCAAAGTACTAGCTACGGTATGAAAGTTGCCATTGCTCAGCAGCATGACCCCCAGTATCTTCTGTTCAGCAAGGGATGGCTCGTGGCCCAGCGCACCGGCAGGATCATGAATCCCAAACTGGAAGCCAATGGAGGCTTTGGAACGCAGATCGCTTGAGTTGGCCGGTATCAGGCCGGCTGCTGCTGTATAGGTGCTGAAGTCTGTGGTCATCATGGTCTTGCAGTCTTCCTCATTCTGACCAAAAACCCGATGGACACCCGCACAGGCAAGCACGGTCGCGATTACAAGCGGAAGCAAGTGAAGCTTCATAAATACCTCCCTTTAAAACGACATCCTAACTCGGCCAGTATAACCACGCTCAATGCCTTGTCAATGAATGTTCCCAAAGTTTCCCACTCCAAGCAGGAATGTCATCACCTATAAGTGTTGTTGCATGTAGTGCGAGGCCCAGTTTAATGCTGTTCATAGTCTATATGCGCAACTTTGACACTGTTTACCCACAAGGCAAATCTGTTTCGAGCGAACCGCTCGGTCTATTCATGCTCATCTTGATTCTAAGCTGACTGAGAAAGTACAGATCTTGATTCAACATTCTGACCACTCTAGAGTCAAACGCGGACATCCACAATTGGCGCGAACTCGCGCTCCTCGACCAGAAGGTCGCTGATATGGGTGTCCTGCTCGCTCATGGGCTGATTATAGGCAGCGCGGTCGTCGGCTAGGACCCGCCCGCCTTACCGTAGTCCAGGGCCTGATAGCGCGCAAAACGCGGCAGTGCCCAGTCCCTGTACCAGTCGCGGGAGCTTGCCGTCGCCTGCAGCGCATTGGCGGCCCAGGCGCTGTAGGTCTGGCGGGCTGTCCCCTCGAAGCTGCGCTGCGCCAGCTCGGGGATAAGTTGGATTGCCTCGGCCTGCTGTGCCTCGCTGAGCGGCTGGCCAATGCGCTGCTGCCAGTAGACATAGCTTTGCGCACCGGGCAGCGCCCAGAAATAGGCCAGCCGTCCGGCGGGCAGATTCCACAGGTCCGGCTGAGTGCCGCCGTAGAACACCAAGGGCGAAGTCGTCGCATAGTCCAGCGACGCCATGGCCTCCGCCTGCCGCGTTGCCGGCGGGGCCCAGCAGATATTCAGACGAGCCAGCCAGGTCATCGGCTGCTGGATCAACTGCGGGTCTGCTGTCCGCGCCTGGGCCAGCCGCAAAAAACAGCCCCGCAGTTCCGCCGCGAGTTCGAGGTCCCGGTCCTGCAGCGCCTGGTCAGTGATTCCGGTAAAAAGGTCATAGTCGCGCAGCAGCAGCGGCGGGTCATCCGTCAGTTCCGCGTCGAGCACCAGACCAGCCACGGCAAGGTTGCCGGGATCTTTGAAGTCCTCAAAGTGCTCGTGCACATAGCTCAGCGGAAAGATTCGGGGCAGTTCAGCATGTGCTGCGCTGTTGCCGGCCCTGATCGACTCCCGGGCGCGCTGATAGTCATTTTGCTGCAGGTAGAACTCAGCCAGAGAGTAGTGCGCCCAGGCCTCGTCAGGCATCTCGCGGACGAGCGTCCGCAACAGTTTGCCTTCTTCACCGATGAAATGAAACAGACCCCCGCGGAATTCCGCGCGATCCTCCGGCGTCATCCAGCCACCCTCTTCGCCGGCGCTGCCGCTGAGCTCCGGCCACAGGCGGTAGGCATGGTCCATCTGCAGCTCCAGAAAGCGCAGGCGCATGGTGATGCTGGCTTCCTTGCGCTCTTTAAGCACCTCGGCGAAGTCAGTCGCATCCCGGATCAGCCGCCACAGGGCTTCGCCTTCCGGCAGTTCGTTCTGGCCGTCCAGCAGATACCAGTTCGCCGCGCCAATGCTGCAGAACTCCCGCAGTTCAAAGAAGCGTGGATCGGGCACCATGTCATGCCAGTCAATGAGCACACTCTCTGGAACAAAGGCCGGATGCCAGCCCTGCTGGCGCTGGGCCGCGGTGCTGGCACGCTCAAAGACCGCGGCGCTGTAGCGGTCCCACAGGGCATCGCCGGTTGGCACAGGCGGAGCAGAAAACACATCCAGCAGAGCGATTGCGGCTTCGGGAGGACTGGAACTGCCGGCTGCCAGCGCCGGGTCATCCCGGAAAGCTGTGCAAAGGAGCAGCAGGACGGTCACAAAGACGCAGCGCACAACACTCATTTAGTGATCATAGCGTCCGGCTGGACAAGCGCTGCTACCGAAACACCCGCCTTGCTTTCTGTATAGCTTTGATGAAGCCGGCTGCAACCTTACCGCTGAAATGCTATATTCGCCCCACGCATCACCCTGCCAGAGAGGAGACGACAGTGTCAACAAAGCCTGCTATTGATTCCAGTGAGCTTCAGGTGCATATGACCCTCTGCGCCCTGGCTTATACCGACGAAGTCGCTAACCCCGGTGAAACCGTGCCGCAGCAGATCCTGCGCATGCGCACCGACATCAACGCCGCGCTACGCAACCCGGCCTATGCCACTACCAACGACTGGCTGATCGCCTGGGGGCCCGGCCTGAGCTCCGACCGCAGCAACATGTTCTATGTCGCCAAGCAGCGCGGCGCGCCGGTCTTCGCCATCGTCATCCGCGGCACTGACTGGTCCTTTATCAATGACTGGTACGAGGACGGTGATGTCTGGACCATGACCAACCCCTGGCAGGTTGGCCAGGTCGACGCTTATAACGAGATCTCCACGGGCTCGCATTTCGGCGTCCACCGGCTCAGTTCCCTAAAGAGCACCTACTACCTCGTCGGCGAGGATCCGGCCAGCGACCAGGCGGAGGTGGGCCTTAGCCCGCTGACTGCCTGGGAGTTCCTCTGCGGCCAGGCGCGCTGGCGCGGCGACATCGCCGTCTATGTCACCGGGCACAGTCTTGGCGGCTGTCTGGCCAACCTGCTGAGCTGCAAGCTGGACTATGAGCTGTCGATCGACCCGCTGCCGATCAGCCTCTTCAGCACGACCTTTGCCGCGCCGACCGCCGGCAACTCTAACTATGCACAGTATTACGAGCAGCGCTATGGCTATAGCGCTCTGCGCGTGTTCAACGAGCTTGACCTGGTACCCCGCGGCTGGAGCGACGTCGGCAGCATCCCGGACATGTATGAGCCCTATATCTCCTGCCCCCTCAGCCTGCGCGCACTGTTTGACACCGTCTATGAAGGGCTGCAGCTCAGTGGCGTGGACTACACCCAGCCGGGCCCCAGCGAGAGCCTGCCAAACAGCATCAACATGCAGTGGCCGGACTTCTGCCAGCAGGTGGCCTGGAACCACAGCAGCCAGACCTACCTGCAGTTGCTCGGCGCGCCGCTGACCGGCCCGAATACCGGCTTCCCAACCTGTCCCTGACCTGAGTGGGGCTACTCGGTGCCTTCGCCCTTCAGCGGCCAGGTAGGCCGCGGCGGAAGCTGGCGGTAATCCAGTCGCGCCAGCTCGGCCAGCATGCTGGCTGTGTAGGCCGAGCTCAGCTGCTGCGCATAGTCCTGGGCCAGCCCGTTGAGCGCCCACGTAGTCAGTACCGCCTGGTTGTTCGGTATCTCCACAATCTCTGGTGGTACCTCGCCTGCTTCCGGCGGAGCGGGGAAGTCCTGTTTCACGCGCTGGTACTGCAGGCTGGCCCAGCGCGGCAGATAGTTGTAATGCTGATCCGCAGCGAAGACCGCGTTGAACCAGGCAGCGTCGCTCGGCCCCTCCCACTGGCCAAGCCGCAGTGGCCAGACTGAAGCGAGCCCGCCCGTCGGGAGTCCAAGAAAATAGGCGGTGTAACCTGCGGGATGGTTGTTGCGCTGTGCGTCCCGCACTGCTTCACCGGGCGTGTAGTCATACAGAAACTGCGGGATGCTGGCGAAGAGCGCAGCCTCCTGATCCAGCAGGTCCTGCTGGGCAGCTTCAACCGCCGGCGCGTTGTTCTGCCAGGCCTGCGCCAGGTCCGAGAGCAGGTTGCTTGCCGTGAACAGGAAGCGCGGATCGCTGCGCCGCGTGGCCGCCAGACGCAGGCCATAGACATGCAGATCCTGCATCGCCGAGGCATCGCCAGAGAGCACGATGGACTGGACAAATGCGGCCAGGCCCCAGTCCTCAAAGAGCACGCCCGGTGGTGTTTCAGTGCAGCCGCTGTCCAGCACAAGCCCTGCCACCGCCAGATTTCCGGGATCGCTGAAGGTGCTGGACCTGCCCGCCACGGCACTGAGCGGAAAGAGATACGGCAGCTCGTAGACCGGTGCCTGGTTACCGGCCCGCAGCATGTCCAGGGCACCGGCCTCGTCGCCTTGTAGTGCCAGGTACTGGGCCCTCACATAGAAGGGCCAGGCCGACTGCGGGTGCGCCGCGCTGAAGTCATCAAGAAATGCTGGCGGGCCGCTGGCAACCCTGCGGCCATGCAGCTGCACGCCGCTGCGCCGATCCGGCTGCGGCCAGCGGCCGATCGCATCCTGCAGCAGCCACTCTGCGTGCGTGATGTCGGACAAGGTTCCTTCTATTTCCAGGCTGCGCAGCTCGGCCGCGAGACTTGCCTGTCCACGTTCTCGCAGGATCTTCAGCGGAGCTAGACTCGCGCCGGCCATGACAGCGATGTCCGGCACCGCGCTGGCCTCGACCGCCGCCTCGTAAGGTACGAGCCAGGGCGGCGCGGCCGGCGGCTGCTCGCGATTCAGGTAGGCCCGCTCGCGCCTGCCATCCAGCCAGTCATGGACTGACTGAACATAGGCGTTTTGCATGTCCAGTTCAAAGAAGCTGTACTCAGTCTGGCCATAGAGGCAATAGTGGTACAGCTCCCAGTAGCGCGGGTCAGCGCCAAGATCCGCCCAGCTGATCAGCGTGTCTTCGTCCAACAGCGCCGGGTGCCAGTCCTGCAGGTCGTCCGGCGGATTTAGCGCCCGCCGATACACCTCCGCGCTGTAGCGGTCCCATAGCTCATCGCCCGTTGGCACTGGTGCTGCGCCAAAGACTTCGCTGTACGACGGCAATTCCTGCGGAAGAACACTTGAACTCTCTGTTTCAGGACTGGCAGGTTCTTCAGCGGCCCGGGCGGCGGCCGCCAGCAGCAGCAGAGCGAGCAGGCAGCAGGAGATTGCAAGGCGCAGTGTGATGGACATCTGCAGATTCTAGAACAAAGTTGCAGTGGAGCAGTGCTGCCAGGTGGCCAAGGACCGTGCTCACTTGTCCGGCTGCGTGGAATTGTCGACCTTTCCGCCTTCCATCCGGCAAAGCTGCTTCTCGATTCGTTGCAGCTGGCGTTTGACCCGCCGCAGTTCAACCTGTACTTCGACCTCGCCCGGGGCCGGCTCGCGGATGATGTAGCCGGTGATCACGGCGGTGATGCTGCCGACGATTACGATGCCAAGGAAGGCGATGGAGATACTGACTACACGGCCCAGCGAGGTCACCGGCGCGACGTCGCCATAGCTGTCGGTGGTGGCCGAGGTGACCGCCAGCCACAGCGCGTCCCACCAGGTGTGGATGGTCCCGCCGTGCCCGCGCTCGGCAAAATAGAGCAGTGATGAGCCGCCAAGCAGCAGCAGCGCGGTGGCGATCAGCAGCAGGTCAACGGGATGGTGCAGCAGCGCGCGGACCCAGTAGCGCCAGGCCTCGCGGGCCTGGGGGCTGAGTCGGAAGACCAGCAGGAAGCGGAGCACCCTGAAGATGCGCAGCCAGCGCAGCGGCCAGAGCAACGGGATCGCGCCGAGCAGCCAGAGGCTGCGGGTCAGGACATAAGCCCGCTGGTCCGGGTGGGTCCGCAGATTGTGGAAGTACTCCCACCAGAAGTAGAGGCAGCACAGCGTATCAAGACCGACCAGGCTTAAGCGCAGGGGCAGCAGGCCCAGGTTCTCCGGGCAGATATCAAACATCAGCACAGTCGCGAGGCCAACCGACAGTACAGTCAGCAGTGCTGTCAGCAGCTCGAGGCGCAAACGCTGCCGCGGCCGCACTGGCGCGCTGACAACCGCTGTGCCTGCGGCTGCATCCTGTCCGCCTGGCGGGACTGCCTTGTCCATAAGGCTAAGTGTAGCGCGGCCCGATCCGAGAGAAGCGAACTGACCAAGTGGAGCTCAGATACAATGCCTGCGTGACCCTCATCACTCCCCTGCTGGCTCGCGTTATTGTCGGTTTTGAAGACACTCTAGAGGAGTGCTTCGGCGATCCCAACTACGTTGAGCCGACCGCGGAAGAACGCGCCGCGGCGGAAGCCGCCGATCTGGCCGAGCGCGAACAGGACCGGCAGGAGCGCATGGCCGCGCTCGAAGCACGATTGGCTGAACTGCCGGAAGACACCGATCCTCGTTACAAACAAATGGGAGAGTTCCTGTACTCGGTGGGGCTCCCAAACAAGCCGACGCACCATGGTCTGCTGGATCCAACAGAGCCGTTGAACGAAGGGCTGACCGTGCTGTGGGCTGATTCGTCTGAAGAACTCGCCAACAAGCACGCTCTTAAGTACGACCTGCCACGCCTCGACTTACACCTCCACAATCTGCCCCAACTGGTGCATGAACTTGAGAAACGCCCCATCCTGAATCTGTACAAGAGCATGATCATTAGCACCGAAGGTCCAACTGAGGTCTATGCTGCTCTCAGGCGCCTGCTGGCAAGTCCAGCCAATTCTGACCGGACCAAGCTCTATGTTGGACTGCAGCGCGACTGGTGGGGCGAGAACAATGGAGACTTCTATTTGTCACTCGTCCTTGACCCTAGCTACAACGCCCTGTATGACGAAATCGCTGCCGAGTATTCAATTCTACGAGCCTATCTCAAGAGCTTCAAACTGATTGACACCCCCCGGAGTGAGCATGGCGCGGGCCGGCGCGTCGAGCTGCTGATCGGTTCAACGGCTTCGCCGGAGCATGAGGTCTCGATGAGTTGCAGCGTCTTCGCCACGGAAGAACTGGCCTCAGAGCTGCGACGCGGCATCTTCGTAGGCCGTCGAGGGTGGCTGTTGGCCGACCATGTTACACCGCAACAACTGGCAGACCACCTTGCTACAGAGGTACGGGGGCTGGTTGACGTTAACTGGGAACGTCTGTGCGTACATCTTTCAGAGTTCTTTGATTGGGATGGCTACGAATCCCTCTTTCAACTGTCAAACGCAGAGTTCGAGCGCCTGATCATGAAGCCAAGTCTGGACCTTTTTCAAAGAAGTAGCCTCAGGCGCTAGTACGCGACGAGCAGATTGTTTCGCCGCGGGCCTAGGCAAGCTAGGCCCCTCCGATCTTCGGAGCAACGTGCTCAAAGCTAGGCAGCGAGCATTAACTCCTGACGCGGGCCGGGTCAAGACGGGCGCTCCGGAGGCTTCGTCCTGCTCTGTGGCAGTGAGCAGGCTGTCAGTTCGCCAACTACAATCCCCCGCGTGCATCCCAACCAGGAGCAGCCCTGTGGCCCCAGCATGGCGCAGCGCATTGCGGTACGGCAGCGGCCGGCCGGGCGCGCTTTCATGTTCAACCGCTGGGAGCGCCTGCTGTTCGCGCACTGGGAGTACCCCGTCGCCGACCTGGCCTATAGGATTCCACAGGGTCTACACCTCGATACATACGACGGCAAAGCATATATAGGCGTGGTGCCCTTCCTGATGCGCCGGGTCACCCTGGCCGGCTGGCCAGTACTGCCGGGAATCTCCAGCTTCCTCGAGCTCAACGTGCGCACCTATGTCTACGACGACTACGGCCGTCCCGGCGTCTGGTTCTTCAGCCTCGACTGCAACCAGCCGCTGGCGGTCATCGGCGCGCGGCGGCTGTATAACCTGCCTTATGAGCACGCCGCAATGCGCGCTGGCCTGGTCAGTGGAACCCAGTTGCATACTTACCAGTGCCGTCGGCGCGGGCACAGCTCCGCGCGCAGCTTTGGCATACCGACGCACGAACCTTATGGGCGGGCACAGTTCACTTGGCAACTATTGGAGACGCTGAAGGAGGCCGAGCCCGGCAGCCTGGAGTTCTTCCTCGCCGAGCGCTACCTGCTCTTCGCTTTTGACTATCGCCGCGAGAAGCTCTATAGCGGCGCCGTGCACCATGCCCCTTATCGCGTTGCCGCGCTGAAGGCAACTGTATGGGACGAGCAGCCGCTGCTTTGGAACGGCTTTGAGGCGCCCAACAGACCGCCCGACCACTGCATGCTGGCCGCCAGCGTCGATGTTGAGATCTTCAAGCTGCAGGCGATGTAGCCCCAGCGCGCGAGTCGGCTAGGTCAGCTCGAGCTTCACCGGCGCTTCCACTTCGGCCTGGCTCCAGCGCTGCGTTTCCTCAATGATCGCGAAGCTCTCGATGCCGATTTGCGGATGCTCGACCAGGTGGATCGTCCGCGCCGCTCCGACCACGCTGTGTCCTTCCGGCCCATGTGTGATGGTCACCGTCGGCCGCGTTGGCAGGTGCAGCGGGAAGGATACCGGCTCGGCGATCTCGCCTGTCGAGAGGCGCAGCATGCTGCCGCGTGGATAGAGCAGCACATGCTTCAGGAAGGCGACGAAGATCCGCGGGCTGACACTGCTCTTGGTCTGGGCCAGCAGCATCTCGTAAGCCTGGTAGGGCTGGAAGCGCTCGCGCCAGTCGCGGGCGGTCACCAGCGCGGCGAACTTGTCGGCCAGGCTGACGATCTGGCTGAACTCGTGGATCGCCGAGCCGCGCTTGTTCTTTGGGTAGCCGCCACCGTAGTAGTTCTCATGATGCTCAAAGGCCACTATGGCGGCCGTACTGCTGAAAGAGTTGACTTCCTCAAGGATGCGGCGGCCGAAGTAGCTGTGCTTGCGCACCTCGCCCCACTCGCTCTCCGTCAGGCGGCCGGGCTTGGCCAGCACCCGCGGGTTGACCCGCAGCATGCCCACGTCATAGAACAACGCAGCGATGCCGAGGTCCAGCAGGTGCGGCACGTTATAGCCCAACCCGGCGCCGATGCAGAGGCTGTAGACCCAGGCCGTCGGGCAGTGGCGCACGCAGCGCGCCTGGAAGAATCGTGTTTGTCGCAGCAGCTCAAAACAGCGCCGTGAGCTGAACAGCAGGTCGATCGTGTGGTGGATCGTCTCCTCGACGACACGGGCCACCGCGGGCTCGCGGGTGCAGTGCTCGGGCCGGGCGAAGCTGGGGACCAGCTCCCAGAAGGCCTCGCGCAGCATACGCCCCATTCCGTCGTAGGTCGGCGGGCTGTCGTGGTTCAGCACCAGGCGCTTGTAGAACTCCACGTCCTGGTCGGAGAAGTGGATATAGATATGATCGACCTGCTGCTCACGCAGGCGCTCGATCAGCGCGCTGTCCAGCGCTGTGTTGTGGCGCAGCAGCATCTGGCCTCGGTGCTCCAGGTTGCGTGAAAGCACCATGCCAGGAACGGCCCGCTCGATCGGCACGCGGAATTCGGGCAGCGCCATCGCCGGCGCGTTATCCGTCCTGCTCAGTTCCTTGGCCACATCCATCTTCTTGCGGCCCCGTCTGGGCCAGAGGGTATATCGGCAGGAAGACGCGCACTCAGCAATTGGCCGCGGTATGACGCGTGCGCACAGCTACAATCGCTGCAGTGCGTGCGGTCTACAGCAAACCGGGTGAAGTACTGAAGGGGTGGAACGAGGCTCTGCTTGGCCTGCGTGAGAGTCCTCTGCCTCGCTACTGGTGGGCTCAGGATCAAGCCGTCTCGGCAGCACGCCCCTGGTATGCCCGCGGGATCGGACTGTACCTGTTTGCGGCTGTGCTCAGCGCTGCGGTTTGCATAGTGATCTGGCTCCTCAATCAGCGGCTGGCGTCTTTCCCGGCCCGCAGCCTCACTGCGCATGAACTCGCCGCAGTCGAGCTTGGACTAGTCAGTGCCGCCGCCAGTGCTTCCGTCTGCCTCTATCTCATTACGCTGTTTCTTTCCCGTTTACATCGCGCCATCTTCATCTGCCTCGGCTTTCTGGAAGCCCAGCCCAGGCGTGTGCAGCGGCGCAGCCTGGACGACCTGCTGGCAGTAGCCCGGCTTTCCGAAATGGAGTTGCTAGTTGGTCTCCTGGCTTATTGCCTTCGCAGCCTGCTGCCACCTCTGTGCGCAGTGTACTTTTCAGCGACGCTGTTCATCGTCTGCCTGCAAGCCACTGCCGGCGAGACTCGCGTGAATCCAATGCTTTTACTCTCCTACCTGCCGGTCGTACTGGCTGCCTGTCTGGGAGGAGCACTTGGGACGGCCAACAGCCTGCTGCTCAGCGTCGTACTGAGCCGCAGCTACCGTGCCAGCCTGCTGCCTCAGCTGGGCTCGGCGATGCAGATTATGCTGCAGGCGGTCAGTATCCCGCTGCTGCTGGCCACATTCTCAGAGAGTGCTTTTCTCGGGTTGGTCTTCGATCGCTTTGGCCTTGCAGGCAGTCAGCTTGTGGTCATTGGGGAATTGTTCTTTCTGTTCCTCCTCGTCTACACGGCACGGAGAGTCACCGGACTGCGCTTCCTGCTGGGAAGCGGGCCATTGATAGCGCTTGGACTGTTTCTTGTCTTGCCGCTGGCCTCATCCATCCTCGACGGCGATCATTCCGGTTTAGCGTCATTACTGCTGCTTGGTCTCCTTGCAGTTCAGTGTTGCTTTTGCGGCGTCAATCCGGTTTTGCCGAAGCTGTTGTCTGAAGGCAGTCATGAGGTCTTCCTCTTTACTATCAGCCTGATCCCGCAGCAGCTGGCACTGCTGCTGGTCCTGGCCGAACTGGCGCGGGATGCGGTGCTGCGTCGAAAGTGGGAGGGGACATGAGAGGCGTTCAGGAGAGACAGCGGTCCGAGTATCAGCGCGATCCCCGCTGGCAAAATGCTCAGAGACGTATAGCCCTCCTTTTCTGGGCGCTGCTCTTGCTGTCGCCGCTGGTTCTGTGCATGCCGATCCTGGCGGCGCGTCTTCTGCCCGTGCGGCATCCGGCATCGACCGGCGACAAGCTGGCCGATGCACTGGTAGACGCATCAAGTCATGCGCGTAAGCACGCGCAGGGCAGGGAACTGCCAGGCAATGGAGTCCTGACTAGCGGTCTGCTGGAAGAGCTGGAGCCGGCACTTGAGGGCGAGCCTGGCTGGAACGAACTGCTGGTGCTGGTTTCGAGCTATGACCCGGGGCCAATGGCTGCGGGCGGTCAGGGGCGCACGGAAGAGATTATCGAGAAGGCCAGGCAAAGCGGGGATCTAAGCCCTGAGCTCATGCTTATTGACCTGCAGCTTGCTCGGAAGGCACGAAGAGCCGAGGCCATCAAGGCTCATCTTCTCTCGATAAAGGAAGAAGAGTTTGATCGTCAACAGGAACTGGCAGGCCAGATTGAGCGCCTCGAAGCCCGGCACGAGGAGATGTACATTCAGAGCTTGAAGCAGCTTCAATCCGTGGACCAGGACAACGCTTATCCACTCTACCTGGAGGCCCAGGCTGAGCTTGAACGTGGGCATTACGACGCTGCACTGATCCTGCTCCGCAAGGGGAACGAGCTCCCAGCGGCCGATATGCTTCCACTCAGCCCGCGAAAACAGTTTCTTGCGCTTTGCGCAACCGGGCGGCAGCCCAGGGATCAGCTCAGCGCGCTGTATCTGAGCTACGACTACACCGGCCTGCTGAGCGAGCCATTCCTTGATATCTACGAGAGTCTGGTGGTCAACGCGCAGCGCGATTCTGACCTGCAGCTTATGGACGATCTGCATACTTACCTGTGTCGCTTGGGCCGCGCCCACGGTGTCTCTCGCGACCTCAGTCGCAAGTGCTGGTTTGCGCTGGATGATCTGGCGAATGCGCGCCTTGGCAGCGTGGCTGGCGGCCGCAAGCTCAGCTCCGATCAGAATGCAGCAATCATCGGCCTGCGCCGGAAGCTGAACTCGCTCAGTCAGCAGTACAGTGTGCCGGCGTACCTTGGCAGCTCGCATTGGGCGACATACTCCAGTGGAGCTGGTCCCCAGGCCTGGCTCAGTTACGTCTCAGGCGTCCTGGATGAACAAGTCAGGTCTGTCAGTGAGGTTTATGACCAGGCCGGAGAATACGATTGGGAGGTCGACTGGTGTCGCAGCTCGATGCCTGGTGGCACTGTCTATGAGAGGCTGCGCGAACTTGAGCATTTCGACTACCGCAGCCTGAACTGGACTGCCGACGGCTCAGGCCCCTAGCCTGCCGCGAAGCCTGCGCACAGCTACAATCGTTGCAGTGCGTGCGGTCTACAGCAAACCGGGACCTCTGATTCAAGGCTGGCTGGCTGCTCTCCGCGGCTTGCGCGAGAACCCAATGGCGCATTACTGGGGAGCGCAGGACAGCGCTGCTGCCGCAGCTCGGCCGTGGCTTGCTCGCGGCAACTCCCGCCTGATCGTCGCTGCTGCCTTATGTGCTGCGATCGTGTTTTTCCTGCTGCGTCTGCAGACCAGCATGCAGCTTGAGGCCTCCGGCACCCTCGCCAGGCAGCAGATCGCCCAGGCCTACAGCAGCCTTGGCGGAATGCTGATTCTGCTGGGGGCTCTGCTCATCTGCTGGCTGTGGATGCTGCAGCGCTTCTATCTCTGTGCCCAGCTCGCGCTGGCCTTTCTGGAGCCGCAGCCTAAAAACCGCCAGCGACGGAGCCTGGACGACCTGCTGGCCGTCTCAAGTCTTAGTGAGCAGGAACTGCTCTGCGGCCTGCTGCTGCACTGCCTGCGACGGCTGCTGCTTCCCATGCTCATCTTTACAGCCAGCTGCGCCATCTGCGTCGCCTTTGCCCGCGGGCAGGCATTTCTGCCGGACCTGATAAGGTACGACAGCGCAAGCCTGACCGATTGGTTCCTGCTTACAGCTGTCATCCTGGGCGCACTCATCAGTGGGATTCTTGGGGCACTGAACAGCATCCTGCTGCTGCTCAGCCTTGGTCTCAGCCGCAGACCCAGCCTGCTGCCTCTCAGCGGCGCCTGCGCCCAGGCGCTGACCCAGTTCGCCGTCGGTGCGCTGATGAGCGCGGCAATACTCAGCTCCGGTCCGCTGGCCTCTGACGCCGAGCCCCTGCCGGCATTCGAGGTCTACAGCGGCGTACTGGCCGCCTTGTTCTTCACCTGGCTGCTGGGCATCCTGGCGCTCTACCTTGCACGGCGCTGGTCATGGCTGCGCTTCGTGCTTGGGCACGGCATTCTGTTCCCGCTGTTCTTCGTGATCGGCCCACTCCTGGCCTTTGAGCTTTTCGCCGGCGACGACCCTGAGGGCAGCGCGACGCTTGTCCTGGGGCAGATCGTCATGCTGATCGCCTACTCTTTGCCCTCGCCCCTGCTTTTCGCGGCCTGGCTGCAGGGTTCAGGAGTCTTCTTTCTTTCGCTGCTGCTCGTGCTGGTGCCGGTGCAGGTGCTGGGTATCCTCGTGTTGGCCGGCTTTGCCCGGGACGCGATCCAGCGCCGCAAGTGGGAGACCCAGGCATGAAAGCTCTGCCCACCAGCAGCTCTGCGCCCCAAACTAGGCGATCAGACTTGTCAAAGCGCAGTCCGGTATGGCAACGCCGCCAGCGCCTCCTCCATTCTGCTGCTTGGGTGCTGCTGGCATTTGCCTGTATCGGAGCATGGCTGCCGCTGGCCCTTGATGCGCGGCGTCAGACACAGCCGCTTGAAGCAACCGGAGACGCCCTGCTGGATGAGTACATGCGTGTCATGGTCCAGAAGTGGCGCCGCGGCAGTCCGGACAACGATGACTGGCAGCTGGACCGCCGGGAAGTTGAAGCCCTGCGCGAACGCTTCCCTGACGATCCGCGAGTAAACGACCTGTACCTGCCGGCCATCCGCATGGAGATGGATTACGAGAAGGTTGATGTTGAGCGAACCACCTTTATTCGTAAATGTCAGAGCGAAGGGACTTCCACCCCGGCCATGGACTATCAACTGCTCGTCTCAACCCTGCGGCAGTGGCGCTCGGATGCGGAGAAAGCGACCGGACTGAAACGGCCCCAGCGCTCCAGGTCCACGCCACAGCAGCTTGTCGACTATTACAAGGGCATCGAGAAGTGGATTAGCGAGCATCACGGGTCCGAGCGCGAGGCAGCCCTCGCCGCGGTACAGTCGGGGCCGGTGAGCTACGCCGCGGCCTACTACTTTGAAGCTGCTCGGCTCGCCGACCTGGGCGAGTATGAAGGAGCGATGGACAAGCTGCGTGAAGGCAACCGCCAGCCTGACGCCCGGCCGAAGGCCTTCCCCTACTCCGCCTTCGTCGAGCTCTATGCCGCAGGGAGCCTGCCGAAAGACAAGGTCGCCGCTGCGGCCATCGAACAGAACCACGGCGCGCCGCTGGGCATTTCCATCGCTCGACTGACCGACAGACTTGCGGAGGAGGCTGCCCGCCGGCGTGACTTCGGGGCGCTGCAGGATCTGCATGTAATGTGTTGTCGGCTTGCCGGCGAAGACGGCAGAGTCGGGGCATGGATGCAGTGCATGCAGGCCATGCTGAAACTCGAACGCAACCATCTGCCCCTTGCCCTTCCCGGCAGCAGCACTAACCTTGAGGTTGTGACTCTGGACAAACTGCTGGACCAGGAATCCACGGAGCGCCAGGC
This sequence comes from uncultured Planctomycetales bacterium, assembly GCA_964512635.1. Taxonomy (GTDB): domain Bacteria; phylum 4484-113; class 4484-113; order 4484-113; family JAFGCY01; genus JADZFO01. The sequence continues at coordinate 91,482 of CAZEJB010000007.1, forward strand.
CTTAATGCAGAGCAGTAACTATTACGGCTTTGGTGCAGCGCCGGTCAGCAAGGATCCGCTCGAACGGTTCATTACGCTTTACAAGGAACACGCTCTTGGCTACCTGTCGAACCTCAACAGCTATGACAATGAGCTGACCTGGCGAGCCGCAGCGGCCCCCAGCGGCAAGCTCGGCAGCCTGCTGACTCAGATCGCTGCATTCGACTATCGCAAGCTTGAACCCGAAGCTCCCTGATTGCGCAGCACCATACCCGTCGGACAATTGCGCGCCAACCTCTGAGACTCAAGTCACACTGCGTCAACGCGATATCACAATCTGCTCATGCCCACCATTTGTTGATAAGTGCTTAATTTTCAGCCGGGCCCTGGTGTGCTATCATCATTTGCGTTAACAACTTGCGGATAAAGCGCTATCCACAGACGGCATCTGGGGGCAGATTGTTGACAGCCGGGCGGGGACTGCGGTGCTTTAGCTGCATAAGGGGCGAGAGATGGGATGGCACTGGAAGTGCATGGTTCTGGCGCTGCTCGCGCTTGGACTGGTGATGTCGACGGCAGCCAGCAAGATGAACACTGGCTATCTGCTGCCGGGCCATGAGTTTAAGGTTGCGCCTTCCGGCAAGGGTGAAATCCCGCGCTTTTGCGCCCTGACTTTCGACGACGGCCCCGACGCCAAATACACCGCCCGCGTGCTGAAGATCCTCAAGGACGAAGGTGTGCATGCCACATTCTTTGTTGTCGGCAAGCACGTACGCAGCTATCCGGAACAGGTCAGGCTGATGGCCGCCGAGGGCCACGAGGTTGCCAACCACTCCTGGAGCCACGCTGACTTTACCAAGCTCTCCGCCAAGGCCCAGCGCGCCGAGCTGGACAAGTGCAGCGCCGCTCTGGCCGAGATCGGCATCACCCCGCGCTGGTTCCGCCCCCCCTATGGCGCCTTCAACAAGACCACCACCCGCCAGGCCAAGGACGCCGGTCTGATCCCCCTGCTGTGGAGTGTTGACCCCCGGGACTGGGCCGAGCCCGGTGCCAGCACAATCGTCAGCCGTGTCAGCAAGCAGCTCACCAACGGCGGCGTGGTCCTGCTGCACAGCACTCATGGTCAGACTGTCGAGGCCCTGCCAGGCCTGATCCGCAAGCTGCGGGACAGTGGTTATGGTTTTGTTACCTTAAGTGAATGGCAGGCGCTGGTTACCGGCCAGAAGCTGCCGGTGGCGGTCAGCCCCGGCCTGCCTGAGCAGCTAGAGAACTACTCACCTGATACAACTCAGCCCGGCGACAGCCTGCCGGGAATCGGCGGCGCTGCGGAGGCTCTGCCTGCCAGCGAGAACCTTGATGGCAGCCCCGGACTTGATACCCCGCTGATCCGTGTTGAGCCTTTTACGCTCAGGCCGCCGCCAGGCACAGCCGCTGCTGATGCCGCTGCGAGCGGGGAGGCAGCCGCTGCAGCCCAGCTGGAAATCCCCGCTCTGCCGGCGGATTCGACGCTGCTGGCGGATGCCCAGTCCGCCGATGCTGCCAGTGCTGCCAGTGAAGGCTCTGAGCCGGCCAGTGGGCCTTATACGATCAGCGATGAAGAAGAGGCTGAACTGGCGCCCAGCGAGCCCAGCGCCTGGCAGTTCGCCTCCCCGCCGCACCTTGCCGAACTGCTGGACGCCGCTCCGGAGATGGGCCGTGTGCTGGAAGACGTGTCCATGAGCCAGCCGCTGAGCGGACCGATGGCTGCAGACGGACTCGGCCGCGCCAATGCAGTTCGGCTGCGAAGCTGGATCGGTCGCGTGCTCAGCCTGCGAATGGTCCAATTGACGCCGGAAATCGAAACTGCCGCGAGCCAGGTGCCCGAGCCGCTTCAGGTACATTCCAACTTCCGCAGTCCGGAAGAGCTTGAGCGCTGGCTGCACTAGGCTGTTTTTCAGACTGAGCCAGCAACCGTTGCCGTGAGCCGTTCGCGCTCTCCGGGCACATAGTGCTGCGCCAGCATTTGGTTTAGCTGTTGCTGGAAAGCTTCCTTGAGCTCATTCGTAATCCTGTCGCGCAGATCGAGCCAGGGCCAGATGTTCACCCGGAAGTCCCGGAGGAATGAGCGCTGGCGGAGCGCTGTCAGGTAGGCCAGCACGTCCTTGTCCCCTGCTTCATCCAACAGCAGCCTGCGCATTAGAAATGCGCGCTGCCAGCAGATTTGGAGGTTATAGGCTTCCTGCTCCAGCTCCATATCCTCTATGACCATGTCGAGCAGCGCCAGATCCTGATGCCTGAAAGCCCAGGATGCCAAAAAGAAGTCCAACTCGACTGTGCGGTCACTCGCAGCTATGTCTTCCAACAGCGTATATAGATTTCCCCGCTCCAGATGGCACCAGCCATACTGCTCACCAGTCTCTTCGACCTGAATCAGCCGGCTGTTACGGATGACTGTTGTAACAATACCGCCATGTGCATTCAATAACTGCGCGTGGACACTCCTGAATGTGTTTTCAGCCTGGGTATCTGGAAGAAAATACAGTGCCGCCTTCATTTGAAGATAGGCTAGTTGGAGCTCAAGCCCCTGCTGGGCATCGGCACTAAAGCCGGCGATGGCCAGTGCAGCGCGTGCCGCTGCGAGCCGCTGTTCAGAGGCGAGGTGGTCGTAGGCGAGCATAGCCTGCGCGATCGGACTGATCCACAGGTTGCCCCACTCGTCCACTTCCTGCAGGGCGGCCCCGCTGGCATCACACTTGCTCAAACATTCACTCCAACCACAGTTGCGGATAGCTCCACAAGATTAGGCGCGAAAGTCTACAAGCGATGACGGCAAATGGCAAGCAAAAGTAAGGTCTTTAACTTGTAGCTAACTAAACAGGCAGCCAGGATGCCGAGTGTTAACCAGCTAGCTGTTGTCCGCCAGAGTTTCAGACTCAGCCTCAACTGGTTTTGGCCGGCGATCGAAGCCGGGCGATGTAATCGGGTCGTCTTCAGGGGTTTGCAGGCTGACGCGCCCGAATCGCAGATCCCGAAAGTCATGCACGACTCTTAGACAGGCGCGCTCAATAGCCTGATCGTTTTTGATGCTGAAGCCGCGCCCTGCGGCGACCAGTTCCAGCAGGGCAATGAACTCTTCCCGGCCGGCGGCCAGGCGCTCATCCGACGCGCGGTAAAACCGGGCCAGGCGCTTCCAGCCGCCGTCGCTGAGCCGGCTGCGCAGCAGCTCGACTGTCTCTTCCTGCAGGCTGAGGTCATAAGGCATCAAATTGAGCAGGTTCCAGTAATGCTTGCGGCGACCCCAGATCTCCGCGTCGCGCAGGATGCCCGGGGTGTCCAGCACCTCGACGTCCTCGAAGATTCGCACCCATTGTGGCCCGCGGGTCACGCCCGGTTTGTCGGCGGCCTTGAAGCGCTTGGCGCCAATCAGGTGGTTCAGGAAAGTGCTCTTGCCTACATTTGGTACGCCCAGCGCGGCCATGCGCAGAGTCGGGTTTGCGATCCCGAGACGGGCAGCGAGGCGTTTCTTCTTTTCCAGGAGCTTGGCCAGATAGTCCCGCACTTTGCCGAGCCCGTCTTCGGCAATGGAATCAATCGCGATACAGGGGTAACCGCAGTCCCGGAAATACTTCTCCCAGCGGCGGGTCACTTTGGGGTCTGCCTGCTCCAGGCGCGTGAGCAGCAACAGTTCTTTACGCTCCAGCGATGCGTCCAGCCACAGCGTTGCAGCCGGCGCCCTGGAGTCAACCAGGTAGGCTGCAACATCAAGGTAGGGCGCAATATTCGGCGGGAAAACCGCCTTCTGGGAGGGCTGTTGAGTCACACCCTATTCTAGGTGCCACCTTCTGGCGCCGTAAATGCGCCTAAAAGGCGGCCACATTGCGGCCTTCTCGCCTCGCCAGGATCGCTTACTGCCAGCCGTTTGTAACCGCATAGCCCAGCAGGCCCAGTGCAATCAGGTTGACCACTATGACTGCCTGCACGAGACGCATCTTCGCGGCGTATACAGGTGAGGTTTCCATGTCGCTTGTGACCAAAGTGCTGCTTCACAGGTTCCCGTCGTGACCGGCTTTGTGCTTACAACTTCAGGGCCGAGTCTGTTCCGCGGTCATAATCTCCCTATGCCCTCGCTCTTCTCCGTCCCCACCGCCGAGCGCGCTATGACCCAGATGGCCGAGCGCATACGCTGACATTCATTTGGCACCGTGCTCGCGGAGCATTTGGACTACTGCGGCTCTGGCCCCACGTTCGGCCTGCTCCAAGAAGGCGGCGTTTGGAAGCACTCCCGGGTCGGGGCTTTGCTGAACAGTCTGTGCGATTTCCAGAGCATTCTTGCCAAGAATAGGATCAAGGGTGTTTACTTCGGCACCAAGCCTCAGGCACTGCCTGACGCCATCTTCATCAAGTGCTCTGACAAAGTGGATCAGCGGCGGACTCCCGCCGCTGAGCGGAGCATTGATGTCCGCGCCAACCTGTTGCAAGAGCTCGACTGAATCGAAGTCGCGATTCAGAATTCGGTCTTCCCATGTCTTGTGAACGAAGCTCAGGAAGTTGTCTCGACCCTTTTCTTCAGGCACGTCAGCTTCCAGTTGATCGGCAATCAAGTCACAGCCAGCCCTGCGGAACGCTGCTCCTAACGACTCACACTCAAGAAGATATGGCTGTCCCGATTTGAGGCCGTCCTCAAAGTAAGGGCTTCGACTACCATGATCGTAGAAGCCATCATGAAAGGATCCAGTAAGGTGCGAGGCAATCCAGCGCCACCCTGGCCAGCCCATGTTGCCTCCATCATGCAGTGGGTAGTTGCCGTAAAAAAGCAGAATGAATGCACTTACTTTTGTCTCAGGTGAGGATTTAAGTTGATACGTGGTCTGATGCAGGGGAATGTAACAAAAGTCACCCTGGGAAGGACTCTCGGCCGAGACACTCTTCATTGGCCCTCCATTGAATGGATTGCTGGGCATATCTTCTCTAAACAGGATCTTCATCTCATACTTCTCTGCTGTAACTGTTGGACTCGCTTTGCTCAAGATTTCGTCGACGCTCTCAGGTAGCGACCAGTCACCTGACGAAACTAGGTAGTCATCGACGCAGCGACTAATCAGGATATGCCCTTTCTTAACCTGCTCGTCGCGTCGCGCGGCACGCTCTGAAGGAGAAAAATGCCATGAGAGGCCAAATGCAGTTAGAACTGCAGTTAGCAAAGCGATCCTCATCAACCAACTCTTCATAATCGTCTTCTAAGACGCAACTGTTACAACTTTTGTTACATCCGGGCCACGCGCCACCGTCATAATCATTGCATGCCCTCGCTCTTCACTGATCCCGCCGCCGAGAAGGCCCTCACACCCCTGGCTGAGCGCATGCGCCCGCGCAGTTTGGACGAGGTCGCAGGCCAGGCCACTGCAGTCGCCGTGCTTAAGGACCTGACGGCGCAGGCTGCCCTGCCTTCCATCATCCTTTGGGGTCCGCCCGGCTGCGGCAAGACCACCATTGCCCGGCTGCTGGCAGGGGACAAGTACTTCTTTGCTCCGATGAGCGCTGTCACGGCCGGGATCAAAGACGTGCGCGAAGCGGTGGACCAGGCCCGCAAGCGTCGCAGCTTTGAGAACCGCGGGACCCTGCTCTTCCTCGATGAGATCCACCGCTTCAATAAGGCCCAGCAGGACGCCCTTCTGCCGCACGTTGAAGACGGTACCATCGTGTTGGTCGGCGCCACCACAGAGAACCCTTCTTTTGAAGTCGTCAGCCCGCTGCTCAGCCGCAGTCGAGTACTCGTGCTCGAGGCGCTGAGCGTCGATGACACCGAAGCGCTGCTGCTGCGAGCGCTTTTTGACAGCGAGCGTGGGCTCGGCGGACCAGATACCGAGGGACGCCTGCTGAACGCTGAGCCAGGTGTGCTGCGTATGATCGCCCAGCTTGCCGCCGGCGATGCGCGCTTTGCGCTCAACACACTTGAGGTTTGTGCGGGATTGGCGGAATCCGTAGGGGCGGGTCTTGACCCGCCCTCATCACCGTTGGAAGAAGGCGAGTCCAGACTCGGCCCTACAAAGACCATTACGGTCGCCGTCCTCAAGCGCGCGCTTGCTGGCCGCGCCCTGCATTACGACAAGGGCGGCGACGAGCATTTCAACGTGATCTCGGCGCTGCACAAGGCCGTGCGTGGTTCGGACCCGGACGCCGCGCTGTACTACATGGCGCGCATGCTCGAGGGCGGCGAAGACCCCAAGTATCTCGCCCGGCGCATGATCCGTATGGCCTCCGAGGACATTGGTCTTGCCGATCCCTGGGCGATCATCCAGGCCATTGCCGTCAAGGACACCGTGGAGTTTCTCGGCATCCCCGAGTGCAACACTGCCCTGGCTCAGCTGGCGGTCTACCTGGCCTGCGCCCCGAAGAGCAACGCGGTCTACAAGGCTTACAGCGCGACCCAGAAGCTGATCCGTGAAACCGGCGCTCTGCCCCCGCCGCTGCATATCCGCAACGCGCCCACCGGGCTGATGAAGGATCTCGGTTATGGCGCGGACTACAAGTATGCCCACGACTTCGAGGGCGGCTTTGTGGCAGACAACTACTGGCCGGAGGCGCTGGCTGAGAAGCCCCCGCGTCTGCTGCAGCTCACGGGCCGCGGCATGGAAAAGACGCTGCTCGAGCGTCTGCGCCACTGGTGGGGCGACAAGTACGAAGAGAAGGGTTAGGTCAAGGTCCAGGAGAGTTGCTCTGGCCTTGAAGCGACCTTACCTATACTCTTTCCCTTGCCTTCCTCCGCCTACAGCATTGCCCTCATCGCCCGCGGGACTGGCGCCTATGCCTACAGCTATCTCGGGCCGCCCGGGCTTAGCCGCGGTCAACTGGTACTGGTCTCTTTTCGTTCCGTCCTGGAGATCGGCCTGCTGCTGCACGAGGATCAGCGTCCGCCTGAGGACACCGCGCTGCTGGCCTGCATTCCGATCGCCGCGCCGCACTATCCGCAGTTCGGAGCAGTTCTGGCCGACATCGCCGAGCTGTGTTGTTCCGGCCCGGACGAAGTGGCCGGGCATGTGCTCTTTGATTCGCCTTCCACCGGCCTGCGCCTGAGCCTTGAGCTTGGCGCGGCAGCACAGCTGCGCGAACTGCTCCTGGCCGCCGAGCAGTCCGTCCTGCTAGCCGGGACGAAACCCGCGCGCGGGCGGCTGTCCGGGGACAAGCTGCTGGCAGAACTGGCCCGGCTTAGCGGTGTGCTTACGCCAGCTCGGCGCAAGTCCCTGCTAAAGGCGGCCGGCTGGCCGCTGCTGGTTGGTCTGACCCAGTCCGGGGCGCTCAGCTTCAGTCTTGGGCTCGCTGGCACACCGGAAGTAATGCGCCGCCATAATGCCTGGCCGCAGCGATACGAGTTTTCGCCCGCGGCCGCAGCAGCCGCCGGCCTCGGCGCGCAGACTCTCAGCCTGCCGGGCTCCTACCTCGCCGGGCTGGAAAACCCGCCGCCGCTGGACAGCCTGCCACGACTGAAGGATGTCACTGCCGGGAAAACCGCGGCAGCGCCGATCTCTTGCGCCACACCCGCTCACAGGGAGGAGGCCGGCCAGTCTAGCTCAGCGATTCTTGAGTGGGACAAGCTGCGCTGGGAAACGCGCTGGGATCTCCTGCAGCGCTGGCCGCAGGTCGGCCAGCTTGGTTTTCGACGCTGCCAGTCAAGCTGGCCCAAGCTGGAGCAGGGCGCGCTGGCCGCTGAGATCGAAGCAGCGCTCAGCGCTGGTCAGCGGGTGCTTTTGCTGGCGCCGATGGCCTGGATGCTTGACCGCCTGTGGCCCCGCCTGCTGCCACTGGCCTCCCATGTGCTGCGTTTTCGGCCTGAGGCCGGGCCGCTTGTCGCCGCCCAGCTTCTGCGTCAGGCTGCCGCTGCAAATGGCGTGCTGGTTGGAGGAACTGCCGGTGCCTGGAAGCTCGCAGCCTGTCTGGCCTTTGACCGCATCATCCTGCTCGATCCTTCGCACCCGCAGTACGAGCCGCATGGCGAGCCCTGGCTGGAACCGCTGGCTGCGACCCTGCTTGCTGCGGCACGCTTGGCCGCAGGCACCCAGTCTGCGCCCGCCGCACAGATTGACTGCATCGAACTGAGCCTGAGCCGTATTGACGGCAAGTGCAGCGTGCCCGGCGTCCAGCTTCAGCCACAGATACCGGACCCCTCGCAGCTTGCAGAGCTATGCATTAAGCCCAGCCTGCTTTACCTAAATCGCCTCGGCGGTGGACGTGAGCTGAGCTGCTCCGAGTGCCATGCCGCAGTGCCCTGCCCCAGTTGCGGTGGCCGCCGGGTTTACTTCCGTCCCGCCCGACGCAGCTTTCTCTGTCCCGACTGCGAGTGGCATGCCGCTGATTTGCGCTGCCCGCGCTGCGGCCTGCAAAACCTTGCCGCCGCCAGCCCGGGCCTGGAGAATCTCAGCATGCCGCCCGATGCCGTGCTGATCCGCGGGGCGGACGCCCAACAGTCCGGCGGTTATCCGGCCGGCAGCGATGAGGCTGGCTGCATTTATGGCACAGCGCGGCTGCTTGAACCTTCGTCAAGCTATATACAACGTCATATTATATATATCCACGCGGAGGCTCAGACCGGCGTACTTTCTGACTGGCCCGACGCGCTGGACAACGCCTTGCGGCTGGCGCTGCTGTATAGCGACCCCGACAGCTGGAAGGCTGAAGCGCCTTTGCTGATCGGCGCGCAGCTCTATGAGCAGCTCGGCGCACAGGCCGCGCCGGCCGCACCCGACGCAGCGCCCTATATCACTCCCGGCTCTGCCGCCGCCGATCCGTCTGAGCCCGCGGAGCTGAGTGCGTCGGAGATTGCATCTTTACTGCAGGCCGAGCTCAAGCTGCGGCGTCTCTCTGGCCTGCCGCCTTTTGGCTGCGTTTACCAGCTCCGGGCCCGCAGCCTCTCCCGCGAGGCGCTCGATGCGGGCCGCGAGCTGCTCGGGCAGCGCCTGCAGTCCGACCCCGGTACGAGCCTCTTGCGGCTTGGGCGGGTCTACAGCGCGGGTCTTGAGGGCGGCAAACGCATTCAGCGCTTCGGCGGCTGGCTGGTAAATGCACGCCTCGGCCATGCCGAACTGCAGGAGCTGCGCTGGCAGCTGCACCAGCTTGGCGCGGGGCTGCAGTACCGCCCGCTGCGCGGGCCATGGATATAATCGCGGGGTGGGTCATGACCTGCAGCGTTGGCTGAGACGCCCAGCATTCTGGCTGGCGCTTTGCGCTGCCAGCAGCTTGCTGGCCCTTTGCCTTTCGGCAGGTTTTGGCAGCCCTGCCGTCTGGGCCGCGCCCGAAAGCGACTCTGGCAGCAGCTGGGGTACGGAAGAAGAAGCCGCCGCACCGAAACCGCCGGCCAATGAAGCTGAGGCTGGTACACCTGACTCTGCCGATACTGCAGAAGCCGCTGCCGGCACATCCACAGATGAAACCGCGCAGTGGTCGGACGAGCCCCTTGCAGTCCAGGATGCCGGTACCGGCGAGAATGTCAGCATCTCAAACCCGCCGCCACCGGCGGTGGAGCCTGGCCCCGAGGCCCTGGCCGCTCTAAGGTACAAGAGCACGCTGCCGGCATCCACTGACAAGGACACACGCAAGCTGCTTTCTGACATCCTGGCGCGTCCCGAGTTCCAGGAGGACCCACAGCAGAAACCACGTCAGGAAAGCTGGCTGCAAAGATTGCTGCGAGCGCTGCAACAATGGTTCAGCAAGCTCGGATTCGGCATGGTCGCCGGCAGCAACGTCGCAACTGTAATCGCTGCGGTGCTTTTAGGTACGCTGCTTCTCTTGCTGATCTACCTGCTGGTGCGCTGGATCTGGGACGCGCTTTCTGTGGGCTCTAACCCGCGTACCAGCATGGACGAGAAAGCCGAAGAGGAGATGGAGCCAGATGCGCTGGCCCGGCTGGCGATGCAGGCGCTGGCCCGCGGCGAGATACGTCAGGCCATCCGGCTGCGCTTCAAGGCCGTCCTGCGCCGTCTGCCTCAGACTTCGGCCACTGTGCTGTTGACCAACAGCCAGCTCAAGCGCCGTCTGGCCCGCGAATATCCCTCCGCTGCAGCACCTTTCGGCCGGCTGGTGGTCTGCTTCGAGGACGCCTGGTATGGCGGGATGAGCGTTAGTGAAGCAGACTATCGCTCCGCCGACGGCTGGGCCCGCGAGGTTGAGCAGCTGGTTCCTCTCGAGAGCCAGGATAAAGACGGGGGTCAGTCGTGAGTAGCCGCAATGACTCCCTTTCCATTGCCGCCCTGTTGCTTCTGTTTGTGGGACTGGGCGGGTGGGTGCTCTGGATCAACCAGCGGGAGGCCGAGAAGGTCTTTCCGCCTTTCAGCACTTTTTCGCCGCGGCCCCAGGGCATGCAGGCGTTCTATGAACTGCTGCAGGGCAGCGGTGGCGCACCCCAGCAGTTTGCAGACTCGATCTATCACTATCCCGAAAGCGCATGCATGGTAGTGGCTACCGAGTTTCTGCCGGATTTCTCAAGCATGATGGGAAGTGTGGTGGACGAGCGAAAGCTGCGGCTGTGGCTGGAGGATGGTGGCCGACTGCTGCTGATAGTCGACCGCGAGACACCCTTTATCAATAGCTTCTTCGTGGATGAACTTCAGTTCGAGACTACCGCCGCTTATGGCACGCCGCCGGGCTGTGCGGCGGCACGAACGGCGGGTGGTCAGACCGGCCAGATCGCCGCCCTGTCGCGGGTCTACAAGCCGGGCGAGATCTACGCCCTTGATCGTAACCGCCCGCAGCTCTGGACTGGGGTGGAACGCATCGAGATCAGTGCACCCTACGGCACCAACAACCCCCAGATGGAGACTCTGCTTGGAGTTTACGACCCGAATATGTCTGCGCCGGACATTCAGCCCCTGGTGCTCTATGCCCCGGTCGGCAAGGGCGAAGTGATCTGGCTGACCGCGCCGGAGCTGCTTACCAATAAGTGGATCGGTAGATTGGATAACCATAAGCTCGGCCTCGCGCTGGCTTCATTTGCGACCCGGCCGCTGGAAAAGGGCGGAGCGCCCTTACCCCTGTACTTTGATGAGTCGATCCATGGCTACGGCCATGAGAGCCTTAACGAAGTTTCAGTGCTAACGCAGACCACCGGCGGGCGCCTTATCCTGCTGACAGCGGCACTGCTGGTACTGCTCTTCTTTGGGGCCGTGATCCGGCCGGCACGTTTTTATCCCCTGCTGACTCCTCAGCGCCGCCAGGCCACTGAAATGGTTCTGGCCCAGGCCGACCTCTATCGCCGCGCCGGCGCGCGCTTCAGTCTCGCCGAAAGCCTGGTTGAAGGCCTCAAACGCGCTTTTGCTCAATCCCGGCATGTCAGTCACCTGCCTTCTGATCGCGCGCTGCTGGAGTGGATGGAGCGCAGCCAGATCAGTGAGCCGGCACTGAGCGACTTCCTGCGCAGCAAGATCCTGCCGCCAGTGCCGCGACGTCTGCTGGAGCTGGCTCAGTCCTGCGACCGCCTGCGCCGCAAACTTGAGCAGGGCGTAATCTAGACCGCAGTGAGGCCGCTACTTTTACTAATGCAGCAGGCGGACAGTCTTTAGACCGCCCGCCCATATCCATTTCCGCAAGTATGCTCAGGTCAGAGCCGGAGTGATTCCGGTTATGTGAGTGATGGCGGAGTAACTAACCACAAAGTGGCTGTAGCTGTTGGAGCCTGGCGTCTTGCCGACCAGCCAGACCAGCTTGTCGTCGAAGGCCATGATGTAAGCATCGTTGAGCTGAACACCGCTGGAGTTGGTCGCCGTGTTGAAGTACACGGTAAAGGTGCGGTTGTTCTGCATGAGCTCGCCGATGATCGCGATGCCGCCCTGTGCGCCACTGGCCGCGACAGCTTTTTCGGCCAGAATGTCCGAACCGCAGCTGCTCAGGGCTGCGGCAAAGACACCGGCACAGATAAAAGCTGCAACCAGAAACCCACTGACAAATCCAATTCGGTTCATTTGACTACCTCCAGGTTAGGTATGCAGAGCATAAAAGGAGGTTGTCTTGCCACCGTCAACAATCCTTCAAGCATTTTTTAAATCGGCTAGTACATACATCAGGTTGACCGCGTTCAACTTGTGCGGCTCCGCCCGCCGGCGGGATAAAGTACAGTAATGACCAGGCGCAATCAACTGCGCTCAATTCGAAAGCCCATCTAACGGTTTATCACAGATCCCCAATTCGACCAGAGACAGTTTCAGTGCGGACTTTTGGATGGCGGTGCCTGAACGTTCGATTAGCTTGGTTGGGCCTATGGCCCGCAAGGAAGGTGCGGCTTACAATGCACCGGTGCGTATCCTCATCACTGGCGGGGCGGGCTTCATCGGCAGCAGTCTGACTGACGCACTGCTGCTGCGCGGCGACAGCGTTACGGTGCTGGACAACTTCGATCCCTATTACGACCCGAAGATCAAATGGCGCAACATTGCCGCTGCTGAAGACAACAAGCGCTTCGGGCTGGTTGAGGGCGACATCCGCGACCAGGGTGCCGTCGAGCAGCTCTTTGCCCGCGGCGGTTTCGAAGCAGTGGTGCATCTGGCTGCGCTGGCCGGAGTGCGCGACTCGATTGCCCAGCCGCGTCTCTTCGACGAGGTCAATGTCGGCGGGACCTTAAGCCTGCTGGAAGCGGCGCGCAAGCACGGCCTCCCACGCTTTATTCTGGCCTCCACCAGCAGTGTCTATGGCCTGTCGTCTGCTGTGCCCTATCGGGAAGACGACCCGCTCCATTCGCCGGTCAGTATCTATGGTGCGAGCAAGATCGCCTGCGAGAAGTATGCCAGCGTCTACCACCATGTTCACGGCCTGCCGCTGATCTGCCTGCGCTTTTTTACCGCTTACGGCCCCCGGCAGCGCCCCGACATGGCAATCCACCGCTTCGCTTCAGCGATCCTGCGCGGCGAGGCGCTGACGCTCTACGGCGACGGCTCCAGCCAGCGTGACTATACCTATATTGATGATGTCGTGGATGGCATCGTGGCCGCGCTGGACAGCTCCCAGCCCTTCGGCGTCTTCAACATCGGCACCACTGAAACGATTGCCCTGCTGGAACTCGTGCGCCTGCTCGAACAGACCCTCGGCCGCAGCGCGAAGCTGCAGCATCTGCCAGTTCAGCCCGGCGACCCGCCGTATACCTGCGCGGATATCTCTGCCGCCCACAAGGCCCTGGCCTATCAGCCCCGGATTGGTCTTCATGAAGGCCTGGCACGCTTTGCCGCCTGGCTGGCCGGACAGGAGCAGTGATGGGGCCGGGAGTCAGTGGTTTCGCGGCGACAGCGCGGGCCTCATTCCTGTCGGCCTGCCCGGCAGCACCAAGGCCTGGAACGAGGCCATGAATGCCAGGCCGATATCTCAGGACTCCCGCATCCACGTTGCGCACCTCATTTACCGCCTCGGCCAGGGTGGCGCCGAGCGTCAGCTCGTCAGTCTGGCCTGTGCTCTGCCGCGCGAGCGCTTTCGCCAGAGTTTTGTAACTGCGCTGCCCGGTGGTTGGCGCAGCGCCGAATTGCAGGCTGCCGGAGTTGAACTGCACTGCCTGCCACGCCATGGCGCGCTGGACCCCAGATACCTCAGCTCGCTGCTCCACTTCCTGGCTCGCGAGCGGCCAGATGTTCTGAACACACGCGGAATCTCGGCTTCCTTGTGGTGGCAGCTTGCAGTCAAACTGGGCGGCTGGAAGATTCCCTGCGTGGTTACCCGCAGCGCCTTCGAAGTCCGCGCATCGCCATTGACCCGGCTCTTGTCCGAATGGCAGCTGCGACTGAGCAGCCAGGTGGCCGCCAACAGTGAAGAGCTCGCCGCTCAGCTTGAGTTTGGACATCCCTATCTGAGGGGCAGTATTGAGGTAATCCACAATGGCGTCGACTGCAATCGCTTCTCTGTACCTGTGGACCAGCAGTCGGTACTGGCAGCAGAAGGCCTTGACCCGGCACTTCCGCTGGTACTTTCCGTGGGACGTCTGCACGAAGTGAAGCAGTTTGATGTTTTGATCAGGTCAGCTGACCTGTTGTTGCGCAATGGGCTGCAGGCACAGTTCGCCGTGGTGGGTGACGGCCCTGAACATGGCAGACTAAGAAATCTGATCCAGGAACTGCATCTCGAGCAGCGCTTTCATCTTCTCCCGGCCCGCGAGAATATCGAAGCGCTGCTGCAGTCCTGCGCAGTGTTCGTTCTGTCCAGCCGCAGCGAGAGCTTCAACAATGCGCTGCTTGAAGCCCTGGCGGCCGGTCGACCGTGCGTTTCGACGGACGTCTCAGGTTCGGACTTCATGCTGAAAGGCGGTCGTCATGGCAGTCTGGTTCCCATTGGCGCGGTCGAACCGATGGCGGAGGCGATCAAAGCCTACCTGGATCAGCCAGCACGTGCCTCTGAACATGGCAGAATGGCCGCAGCATTCGTGCGTGAAACACTCAGCCTGCAGGCCTGTGCGGCCCGCTATGGTGAGATCTTTGAGCGTCTGGCTCGCGGCTGAGGTCTACTGCACGCCGCGGCTGATGACGTTGTTCTCACCGTAACGCACGATCATGTTCTTGACGTATTCAGCACTGCTGTCGTCAAGGTCGGCGGGGGCGAGCACGTCAAACTCAGTCTGGGTCGGGTGGGAATCATCCTCGGCAGCGAACAGGATCGAGACTCCCTGGCCGATCAGGTGCTCAGGCAGCTCAAAGCTGAAGCTGCCGTCCGCGGCGCTGTCTACCGTGTTGGCAACAGTGATCGGCTGGCCGTTATCGTCGTTCGCATCCGGCACGCGGCCATTACTAACCGCAATGGGTACCCGGATATCGCCAACCAGGGCATACAGGCTGACGTCAGTTGCGATACCGCTGCCGCTGGTGGAGACCACGCGACCGTCGATAAAGGTCGCAACAGGGGCCGCACCGGCCTCAAGTCCGTCAAAGACCGCGAGGCTGCCGATGAAGCCGACCGCGCCGGTAGTGGGCAGCGTTGCCACCAGGCTGACGCCATCCGCCTGCACAGTGGCAATGGTGCCGCCCCACTGGTTCCAGCGGCCATTCTCGAAGTCAAAGCGCCAGACGATGTAGTCATCGCCGGGGGTCAGGCTGGTCACGCTGGCCAGTTCGCCGAGGCGGAAGGTCACACTGACATCCGCGCCAAAGACTGTGTCTGCCGGTGTGTTCAGCACCAGGCTGCCGAAGAGATCGCCGGCTTCCGGCGTGGTGCTCGGGAAGCGGGTCGTGTCGGCATCGCCCGCGGCAAAGAAGTTGCTCAGGGTAATTGTTGTGTCGTGAATGAAGGTTGCCGCGGGAAAGCTGGCGCTTTGACCTTCTTCAAGCACGATGCTGTCGGCGGTGTTCTTCTTGATGGTCTTCTGCACGGAGTTCGGCGCCGTGAAGCCATCATTGCCATTGCCGCAGCCGGCCAGGGCCAGCAGCAGCAGGGCCAGCAGGCCCAGCTCGATCAGGTAGCGGCTGCCGCAGCGCTGCTTGGCGCCGCCCCGGTAGGTGTTGCTCATCTCGTTTAGCCCCTTCACGCTCAACTCTCCTGGCAGATGTTCAGTTCAGATTCCAAGTTCAGATTCCTGGTTCAGATTCCAAGTTCAGTTTCCAGGCCCGGCCGCAGCCGAACCCGGCCCGCGGCCTCCCGCAGGCTAACTACACATAATCGCATATGTAGTGGAATGATGTAAAAAGGCGGCCACCGGGAGTTTCAATCTGCCCGATTGGTGTGGTAGCGGGCAAAAAGGTCTGTCATGGTCCACCGTGGCACTCGGGCCCGACCTACACCGCCCGCCAGATTCCCATCGGCGTCAGCTCGTCGCCCTGGCCGAGCGGGTTATCCGTCAGGCTACGCTCCAGCAGGCGCTGCTGGGGGCCAGGGATGCTGGCGGCGATGCACCAGGGCGGGAAGATGTCGTTGACGTCCACAATCGCGACATCCATGCCGGTGGCTTCCTTCAGGCGGCGGCAGGTGCCCGGCGGGTCGGCCGGCCCGGGGATCACGCACTCGTAGAACTCCTTGACCCCCATCGTGTGCTCGGCGTCCATCATCCGCGCCTGCGGCCCGGCGGCGGCATAGAACCAGCCTTTCTTGCCCAGCGCCCGGCCGACGACATGCCAGACGCAGCCGGCCAGGATGCGGTGCACCCCCGCCAGCTCGATGGCTGTCTGCATCGCATAGGGGCTGCGCAGGCCGACGCCATAGGCGCTTTTGGTCACGAGCTTGCAGAGCTTGCCGGCCAGCCAGGAGACCTTGATCTTGCGCCAGTCGCGAGCGCGGCCCTGCATGATCGCCACCGCGGTCTCGGAAATGAACACCACATCGCCGGGCTGGTACTGCGGTCCGGCGTACTGCCTCAGCACGGCGGCCATGTCGTCACGCTCGCTGAGCACCGCCGTGCGGATGGGGATCCGCAGATACTCGCGGCCGTCGACGCTGATCGGGCTGGCTTCAGGGGACTTGGTCACGCGGGAATTATAGAGGCGACATCGTACGACTTGACTTTGGTCCTGCATCCTGAGCCCATATTGCTGACTGCTCTTCCATGGAATCAACACGCA
The DNA here is from genome assembly GCA_964512635.1 of uncultured Planctomycetales bacterium. Lineage (GTDB taxonomy): Bacteria > 4484-113 > 4484-113 > 4484-113 > JAFGCY01 > JADZFO01. The sequence goes on from CAZEJB010000007.1 coordinate 107,945, forward strand.
TTGAGGCAAGCGTGCCGACGTCATAGACGGCTGTATTGCGCCAAGACTGGCTGCTACTCGCCTGTTCTCTGCCATGACGCGACTACATCCGGTATGTACTCAGGACTCTGGACGCAGGACTGCTGAAACTGGCTCGATCTCCCGCTTGCGTCTGCCGGGGCATACACCGAGTAAAATCTTCCCCCTTGGATTACCGCGTCTGTATTCTGGGCCATCCGCTGCAGCCCCTCGGCTTTGCGGAGCTGCACCAGCAGGCCTTTGATGCCGCTGGCCTGCCGCTGCGCGCCGAAGCCTGCGAGGTGCCACAGCAGGGCCTGCACAGCGTGCTGGAAAAGCTGCGCAGCGATGCCGGCCTGCTCGGCGCCGCAGTCTTTGCGCCCTACTGCCGGCCGGCCCTCGCCTACAGCCAGCACGCCTCCGCCGCAGCGAACAGTACCGGACTGGCGGATACCCTGCTGCGGCGCCAGGACGGCAACCTGCAGGCTGACGCCACCGGCGTACGCGCTTTTGTCGAGACACTCCGTGAAGCCGGGCTCAGCTCCGCTCGTACTGCCCTGGTCCTCGGCGGCGGCAACCTCGCCCGTATCGCGCTGGCCGGGCTGCAGGAGCTGGGCTGCCAGCGAGTGCTGATCGGCTACCGTCATGCCCGCCGCCCCAACGAGCTTTCCAGCCTGTTTAAGCATCAGCGCCGCAACTTCAGCTATTTCCCCCTGGCCGAGATGCGGGACTTCTTTGCCTGGGCCGACACGCAGGGCCTGTTCAGCCTGCGCAGCCATGTGCCGCCGCCCGACGAGCTGGGCGGCAAAAAGCGCAAGGATGACCAGGGCTTCAAGCGCTGGGACATCCTGGTCCAGGCCACTCCCGTCGGCCTGCTGCCGGAGGAAGAGCCGCTGGTGTCCACTGATTCCTTCCTGCGCTGCTTCAACTTTGTCTATGACCTCGTCCCCGCGCCTGAACACACCGTGCTGACGCGCCTCGCGCATGAGACCGGCGTCCCCGCGCGCACCGGCTACGGACTGCTACAGCGCCAGAGCGCGCTGGCCCGCGAGCAGTGGGTCGCGCAGTACAAGCGGATTCTCGCCGGCGAGCCGGACGCGCCGCTGGAGTTTGTCGCCGAGCCGCGGCGCAGCGGCGGCGATGGCCCGCGCCGCGGTTATCGCGGCGGCCAGGGCAGCCGCGGCAGCGCCTCGCCCGCCGGCAATGATGGCGCCGAACGCCAGCGCTTTGTGGTCAAGCGCCGCGGCAGCTAGGCTGGCTGTTATTCCGTTTTCAGTCCGCTGGACCCCGCCAGTGCCGACTCCGGCTGGATGAGCAGAAAATACGGCTGCACGGTTTCCACATTCACCTTGAAGTCTCCGCCGCTGCGGGCCAGGCCTTCTTCGCTGGGCCAGTCGACAAAGACCAGGTGTGTGATGTTTCCCTGCTCGAGCTGCGACATGCCATCAACCTTGACGCGGTTGCTCAGCTTCGGGGGGATACCGGCACGCAGGGCCAGCGGGATCGCCGGATCATCGAGCCAGGAGCCGTAGACATTGCGGTAGGGCTCGCACCACGGATTGTCGCGCAGCGGCAGCAGACGCCAGTTGTAGACCATCACCCGCTCTCGGGCGATTCCGCGTTTTTGCAGAACAAAATCCAGCTCGCGGCTGGCCCGGGCGTAGTAGCTGCGGGTCTGGAAGTCCTGCCAGGCAGTCTTGCCCTGCCAGGCGATGCCCAGGATAAGCAGCAGCATCACCAGCAGCATCAGCGGGCCTTCGCTTTGCTCCGCCTCGTTCTGGGTCTTTACCGCAATCTGCCGCATGGCGCGGCCGAGCAGCGGCACCAGCGGCAGTGCAACCAGCAGCGGCAGCGCGGCGGCGCGCTCGGTGTAGTAGGCCGGGCTGAGCGCAAGGCAGTACAAGCATACCCACAGACATAGTATACTAACGCCGTGTGGTATCTGACGCCGTAGTAGCAGGCAGGGTATCCATAGCGCCAGCGCCAGTACAATCGGCGCGCGGCGCAGGTAATCCCACAAGTTGCTGGCGACATGGGTCGCAATCTCTTTTGTACCGTAGTCATCGAAGATGCTCGCCGCGCGGCCGTGCTCGGCAAACTTCGCGTAGTCATCCCAGAGCTTCTCGTTAGTCTCGTAGGTCTTGTGATAGCGCATCTCAAGACCGGAGCGAACTTGAAGAACCGCAGCAGGAACATGCGCCTCCCCTCGCAGACCTCCGTAAATCCAGAGGCCGAAGGCGAGCGCAAGCGCAACAAGTACTGCTTGGGCCATTGCCAGTATCCGCGAAAGACGTGCCCGCTCGAATACCAGTTTTAACAGCAGCAGAATCAGTGGCGGCACAACGAGTATCAGGCCGTGAGTTCTGAGGAAGGGCAGAAAACAGATACCCGTAGGGAAGGCAAGGCCAACCCAGAGTGGAGAGACTCCCATGTGGCTGCAGCCACCTAACTGATAAGACTCGGTTCTGTTGTTCCAGTGCCAAAGAACAGCAGCCAAGAACCACAAGCCAAGACCCGTATACAACGCATCAACGCTAGGGCTGCCGGCGATTACCCTCATCGGGGAGCAGAGCCAGCCGAGCAGCAACATCAACAGCCCCAGCCAACGGCCGAGACCGAGCAGCAGGCAAAGACGATAGAGCGCCGACAGAGCGAGACAGATACCGATAGCGGAGTAGATATAGCCGCCCAGCAGCACGCCGTGGCCCAGCAGGCCGTGGCCGCCTACTGCCTCG
>CAZEJB010000007.1:110776-119381 GCA_964512635.1 uncultured Planctomycetales bacterium
ATAGCCGCCCAGCAGCACGCCGTGGCCCAGCAGGCCGTGGCCGCCTACTGCCTCGCCCAGCAGGCCCCAGGGCGTCAGCAGAAGAGGGTAGCCCGCCGGGAAGTAGGCATTCGCGGGCCAGTGGCCCTGATGGAATGCCTGAGCGAAGGAGGCCAGGCCGTAGAAGTCTTCCAGGCCAACGTTGATATGCGTCAGGTTCCAGAGCAGGTCCAGCAGCGGGAGGACGAGGCAGAGCAGCAGCGCGGGGAGGTGTTGCTTCGAATCACCTGGCCGGCTTGCAGCCGGCGCTCCGGCACCTTCGAGCTGCGTTCGAAGCTCGCCAGCGGGCGCAGTACTGGGAGCGCCAGACATAGTCTGGCGCATTTCGCCAGCCTCTGGCTGGCGCTCCATAAGACTGCGGACTGGAAGTCCGCGCTCCATGAAACTGCGGACTAAAGTCCGCGCTCCCCAGAGCGCTTCCTCGCTCATCCCTTCCCCGCGATCAGCCAGATGCCGCCGACGATCAGCAGCGCCCCGACGCCGTGGCGCCAGCCCAGCGGCTCGGCGAAGAGTGCGGCCGAGCCGGCAAAGATAATCACGTAGCTAAGCGCTACCATTGGATATGCCACGCTGAGCGGTATATTCTTGAGTGCTATGATCCATAGCAGAGAGGATATGAAGAAGCAGGCGAAGCCGGCCAGGATCAGCGGGGTGGAGAACATCGTCAGCAGCAGTTTGACCAGCCCGAGTTCGCCGAATGGAGGCAGCTTGCGGCTGGCGGCCTTGAACATCAGCTGGCCGCTGGCGCCCAGCGCGATGGAGGAAAGCAGCAGGGCCAGGTCGCGGCCGCTCAACGCAGCCCTCCGGCCTTAGAGGTAACCCCGCTCAAAGAGCGCGCGCCAGGCAAAAACACCATAGCGCCGGATTGTAGCAGGCACGTTCAGCTTGCTGACTCCGCCCTTAAGTTCATAGTGCAGGTCGAGACCAATCTCCCCGACCTTCGCCCCGCGGCGGCCGAGCTTGACCAGCAGCTCCGCCATGCAGACAAAGCCGTCCTCGCAGATCAGCTTGTCGCCGTAATGCTGCGCCGCCGCCGCAAGGATCTCGCGGCTATAAAGCCGGTAGCCACAGGTATAGTCTCGTGCGCCGCGCACCGGAGTGATCACACGCAGCGCGGTACAGGCCAAACGGCTGTAGAGCCGCCGGCGCGGCGTGAGTCCGTGCTCCGCGCCACCGGGCGCGTAGCGGCTGGCGATCAGCACGTCAATCTCCTCACGCTGCAGCCGCTCGACCATCTCAGGCAGCATTTCCGGCGGGTGGGTGGCATCGGCGTCCATCGCCGCCAGCAACAGGCTGCGGGGCTGCGCCTCGCTGACCTGAGTGGCGGTAGCCTGCAAAAACTCCCGCAGTCCGCTGGCCATCGCCTGGCCCAGGCCGCGGTTTACACCATGCTTGATCAATCGAACTCTAAGCGGGCCGCTCCAGCTTTCGGCGATCCGCGCTGTGCCATCAAGGCTGCCGTCGTCAACCACCAGCGCGCTGACATCCCAGCCGGGCAGGCCCTCCTGCGACAGCGCTTCAACCCGTCGCAGCAGACTGGGCAAGGCGACTTCCTCGTTGAAACATGGCAGCAGGATCTGCAGGCAGGGCACCGCTACATTGTACGGTTCCGCATTTTGGCCCGGCGAACCCCTGCAGCAGGCTCGCTCAGGCGCGGACCACCAGGTTCAAGGTTTCCTCCGCGATGCCAACGCTGACGCTTTGGCCTTCAAGAAACTCAAGGCGGTCGTTCTCGATTCCGTCGGCAAAGATAACTCCGCCCTCGCCCATCTCGCTGGCTGCTTCCAGTGTTTCGCCCGGGGCCAGCCAGCCGCGGCTGAGGTTCGCCCCAGTGTTGACCGATTGCCAGGGCTCACGGACAAACCAGACCATCCGCGGCTCTTCCGGCCCGGGCAGCGCTTGCTGCAACTGAACCTGCTGGGCCATGCTGCGCGCCCAGCCGGTGCTGCCTGTGCCCGTGCAGCAGAGGATTCCGCTGGAACTCTGGCGTTCTTCCATACCGCTGGCCAGCAGCTTGTAGCGCGCGCTCTGATGACTCTGGTGTCCGATGAACACCTCGTTGAGCGCCAGCAGGCGCTGGCCGTCTTCACGCAGCGCCTGGGCCATTACCCGCTGCTGCACGCGATAGGGTCCGCGGCTGTGGCTCAGCAAGGCACCGCGGCTGGCGCGCGGGTCACTGTCCAGCGCTTCCTGCTCAAAGTGTTCGAAGCTCTCGGCCCAGGCCAGCAGCGCGGCGACCTCAGCCGGGCTGTGCTGCACCAGCGAGCCTTCGTAGTTCTCTGGATCAGGGTTAATGCCGATCGCCAGCTGCCCGCGCAGGTACTTGGCGCAGTTGGGAACCAGGCCATCCTGGCCGACGATCAGCACAATGTCGTTGGGCTCGAAGACAAAGCGGTCGAGGCTCTCGCGGTCGATGCGAACCTGCCGCTGCTCGGCAGGAATCTGACGCTGAACATCCGCCAGCGCCTGAACTGAGCGTTCCCATGCCTGTTCCAGCAGCTTCATTTCGCCGCTCTGCTCGGCTTGTGGCGAGGCCGACAGGATCGCCGCGGCTGGCGCGCCGCCACGCTGTACAGCCTGAGCTGCCGCCCGGGTGACCATGTAAAAGGCCGCCTGGCCTGCTGTGCCGTGCCGCTCCAAGAGCACTTCACGCCGCGTCTTGCGTGTTACCAGCACAACGCGCGGGCGGGAGAGATCCAGCTTCATGCTGCCTGCCCCACCCTAGGCGTCCGCCTCGTCGCGCAGGAACTGCTGCAGGCTGGAGCCCAGCAGGTCCGGGCTGATGTTCAGGTGCTGAATATTGCTGATCTTGTTGGCGGCGTTCTGCAGCGCCAGACCATAGGCCACCGAGCGCGGCACGGAGCTGAAGAGTTTGACCCGATCCGCCTCATACTGATATAACGCAGCGTAGTATGTTTGATTTGTGTAGGCATCCGCGTCGGCCTTGATGTGCGCCGCGGCGGCAGCCGATTCGGCGGCGAGACGGTCGCGCTCACCCTGGGCCGCTACGCGCTGTTTCTCGGTCTCGGCCTCCTGCTGCACTTCCAGCAGTCGGTTGCTCCACTGCTGACGGATCAGCTCGTCCTGCCGCCGGGCCAGCTCGATCTCGGTCGCCAGCTCGTTCTCCTTGATCGCGCGCTCCTTCTCAACCGCCAGCGCCCGGCGCTGGAACACTGCCTCATCGGCCTTCTGCTGCAGCGCCTCGCGCTGCGGCGTCTGCAGGGCTTTCTCCAGCTCGCTGGAAGGCAGCACCGACAGGACCTGTACGCCGACGGTGTGCAGGCCCATGGCCGCGATCTCAGGATCCGAGACCAGCGCAGCCTCGATCGCCGCGCGCACCGGCTCGGCTCCCTTGGTCAGGGTCTCGACCAGCGGCATGCTGACGACATAATCGCGCACCGGCTTCTGGGCCCGCTGGCTCCAGACGGCGGCGATGCGCTCCAGCGGCGGCTCGACCCAGGCGCCGGTGTCGAGGCTGATACTGAAGTTGAAGCGTGCTGCGGCCTTGGCATGGTCCGTGAAGCGGTAGGTGATCGTCACCTGGACGGACACATCCTGAAAGTCCAGGCTGCGTTCACGGTAAAGGAAAGTGGCCTGGGTATCTTCAACAGGAACCTGCGCTATCACAGCGCTGAGCGGGTTGAACCAGAAGCTGATGCCTGGACCGCTGTGGCTGACGCGCCCGCGATGGAGCAGCAGGATGTACTGGTTGGAATCCGCGCGCAGATGTCGCAGGACCGGAAACTTCGTGATTGACGCCATGCCGTGGCAGCCTCCCCTGAACGCCGGACACCCGGCACGCAGATTATCGCACCGCGACAGCTGTGTCCCGGACCCGGCGGGTTACACTTTGCTCAACAGGCAGCCGCGAGGGGCGGGGGGCGCCCCCCGCCCTTTGTCATTGCGCTGCTCGGCGGATATCGCAGCTGGTGCTGCAGGCAACTGGCAAGTTCGCAGCACCAGGACCCTGTTACTAGTACGCCAGGGCCGGGCTATGGCGCACAGCTGGAAATTGCCCGCCACGACGCGGGTCAAGAGGGTTGCCGTCATCCGCGCTTATGCTGCCGCTGTCGCGGCGCCGGCTGACAAAGCGCTGCACATGGCGCACTACGCGCCAGGTGATCTCAACCATGGTCACCACCGTGATAACGGTGTTCATTACATCCATGATCTGCATGGCATGGCCCTCCTTTTGAAGTGATTCGGTAAACCGCAACATCGCGGGGAAAGGTTATACCCGCCCTTCCTGGATCCTGCAGAAAATCAGGTCCGGCTTTCGGCCAGCAGGACCGCGCTGAGGATCAGCGCCCCGCCAACCCAGGTGTACCAGCCGACCTGTTCGCCAAGATATGGCACCGCCAGTGCCAGAGTGGATAACGGCTCCAGATAAAGCAGCATGCTGGCCCGCGCGGCTCCGACACGTTGTACGCCCTCCTGCCAGAACCAGTGAGCTACGCCGAGTCCCAGCACGCCAAGGAAGATCCAGCTTACCCAGGCTTTCAGCGGCCAGTCGAGCAGGTCGTCCAGCGGCAAGGTAGCGCAGGTGTAGATGATGGCAACGAGGCCCATCGGCGCCATGACGCACAGGCTGGTCACCAGCGGATGCTGGCCGGCAGGCAGGCGACGGGTGACGAGGGTATAGGCGGCCCAGGTGAAGGCGGTGAAGAGCACCAGCCAGTCGCCAAGGTGTCCACCAAAGCTCAGACCAGCCGGGTTACCGCGGCTGACCAGCAGCAGAAGACCAAGACTGGCACCGGCAAGACCCAGCCAGACCCGCCAGCCGATGCGCTCGCTGTGCAGCAGACCGCTGATCAGCACGATCACCAAGGGCGACACGGCCAGGATCCAGCCTGTGTTGGTTGCCGAGGTATGGCGCAGGCCGACGATCTGGACATAGAAGTGCAGCGGCAGGATCAAGGCGCCGATCAGCAGGATCAGCCCTGACCCCGGCTGGACTTTGAGGGCCACACCGCGCACCTTGGCGATGAGCAGCAGTCCGGCAAGACCGAGCATCAGCCGCAGCCCGAGAAGCTGGCCGGGGTTGCAAAACTCCAGCAGGACCTTGGTGGCGACAAAGGTCCAGCCCCAGATGATGACCGCCGCCAGGAGCATCAGGATACCGCTGCGGCTGCGCGCCGAATCCGGCGCTGCGGCGGCTGGGGGGCTGTGGGACATGCGCCGGGATTATAGGGGACAGGATCAACCAGTGCTCAGCGCTCACTTCACAGTGCTCAGTGCTCTGCACTCAGTGCGTAGTGCGCAGTGCTCAGTGCCTAATGACCTGTGCAGAGTGATCAGAGCGGAGAGCTTGAAGCGGGATGCCTGCTGCTGAGAGTTTTCGCGGAGTATTCGGCAGTGAGGGTCAAGCATGGATAGGGAAAAGGGGAAGTTATAAGGAAAAGGGCGGGGATCGCTCCCCGCCCTCGCTTGTTTCTACTTAGTCAGCCCAGGGGCTGTCCGAAACTACCAGCGACCGCCGCCACCGTAGCCGCCGCTGTCGCCGCCACGGCCACCGCCGCCGCCGTAGCCACCGCCGCCGCCACGGCCACCGCCGCCGCCATAACCTCCGCCGCCGCCGCTCCGGCCGCCGCCACCGCCGCCATAGCCGCCACGGCCACCGCCGCCGCCGCCACGGCTGCCTTCCGGCTTGGGCTGGGCCTCATTCACGCGCAGGGCGCGACCGCCAAGCTCCTTACCGTCCAGGGCCGCGATCGCCGCACGCGCCTGGCCTTCATCCGGCATCTCCACGAAGCCAAAACCGCGCGGCTGGCCGGTGAACTTGTCGGTGACCAGACGGGCGCTCTCCACGGTGCCATGCACCGCAAAAGCGTCGCGCAGTTCAGCCTCAGTGGTCTGGAACGAAAGGTTGCCTACATAGATGTTCATCGCTGAACTCTCCTACAAACAGTGATTGATGTACACAAGTCGCGGGGGTACAGCGATGGGGAGTAGGCGCGGGAGGCAGGAATCCCTTGGAATCCGGTACCGGCAACTGGTCCAATCGGCGCATTCACGACTTTGTGCGGGAATCCCAGGGGATCCTCATCAAGGTCGAATATACCACAAAGTCAAGCATTAACCTGAAAATGCGTGAAAAGATCGAAACTCGATTTGAATCCCCGAACCGGCCTGCTGATAACCTCTGGCCGGGGACTCTGCCAGTCCCTTTTATGTCAGGCCGATTGGCGGCTGTCAGCGCTTGCTAGGGAGCCGCTTCAGCGGCAATGCTGTAGCTCAGGCTGAGGCTGTTCACATTGCCGGAATCGTCCACTGCCGACATCACGACTTCATGCGGCCCGGCAAACTCCGGCACCCAGGCCAGAGTAAAACCCGTCGCCGCCTGGGCACTGTCAAAGTTCTCGTCGAGCAGTGTCCCGCCGTCGATGGTCACCAGTATCCGGGCAACCTTGCCGTGCTCATCAATGGCCAGGAACGAGATCGGCGTATTCTCGTGAATCTCCTGGGCCTGGCCCAGTCCGCTGACCTGCAGCCGCGGAGCTACCGTATCCGGCGGCGGTTCATAGAAGGGTCGCTGATTCAGGCCGCTGGAGCAGCCGCCCAGCAGGAGCAGGACTGACAGCAGCGCCGACAGCAGCAGTCCGGTAGACGGAGCAGGCAAGGGCCTGCGCCCCGGCCGGGAGCAGCTCAGCCAGATCCGGCGAGCGCCGGTCAAGTCCGCCATCCGTTCTTGCTCAACCATCCGCTTGATACTAACACGGCGCGGACCTCGGCGTCGGCTCTTTCTCAGCCTAGAATTGGTCATGCTTAAGAGCCTGTGGATCATCTCCTTCTCCCTTATACTGGCCGCTGTGGTCTGCCTGCCGGCGCTGGCTGCGACGGCCGCAGAGCCGGCCGAATCTGGCGTGCCCGAATCTGGCACGGCCGATTCTGGCGCGGCCGACTATGACGATAACGAGACCTTGGCCGAGGAGACCTACGGCAAGAGCAGCGCCGACATACTGGCCATGGGCCAGGTGGCCTGGTTTGAGTTCTACACCGACCACGCCGGCTTCAGCACCATGGACATGGCGATGGCCTCGGCGCTGTATACCGATGCCGCCAGGGAACGGAATGCCGGTCTTGACCCGGGCTATTACAGCGAGGCGCTGCGGCAGCTGCTGTATGACCTTGGCGAACGGGCGCTGACCATCGGGCCGACCCTCAGCCGCGGCGGCACAATCTGGATCACCATTGGCGCCGGGATGCCGGCCGACGCCGAGGATGTCGTTTATGCCCTGCGCGGCGGCGAGATGCCGCCGGTCCCGGCAATGAGCACCGGACAGGTCGAGCGGCGCATCGACCAGCTTGAGGCCCAGATCATGTCCACCGCCGCCGACCCGCAGAACCAAGACTGGTTCGACCCGGCGGGCAGCCTGGCTGAACTGCGGGCCCTGCGAGCCGACTTCAGAGCCGTCTGCGCTCTGGCGGCCGAACTGCCCCGGGCGGACAGCGACCGGGTGCTGGCCTTCTGCGACAACTGGATCGCCGCGGTGACCGAGTATGGTGAGGAAGAATAGCGGAAAGGCGAAAGGCGGACGGCGAGAAAAGGATATAACGTATTGTGTGTTATTCTGCAATGTAGTACTACTATATTGAATTGTATCAACTAGTATGCGGTATCTGTTGAATGGGTAGGCCCTGTGTCTATCGCAGATCGAGCCAGAGTCCTTCTCTTCCGACCAGATACCCTCGTCAGTTCTTCCCGCCATCGACCTCCCCCCTGCCATCCGACGGCCTTCGTCTTGTTCCGCCTTCCGAGTTTCCACATTCTCCTCTCGCATTTCGCCTTTCGCATCCCGCCTTAACTTTGCAGGCGTTATCACTTCGGCTTTTGCTGAATTTTGCACCTCCTAAGCAATTACATCGTCTTTCGTGGTATATTGCTCGTGATGAGCGCCCCAAGGGGCGTACGCAACAATCGAGAACACGCCGTTCGGTCCTCCTGCCGGTACCGGAATCCTCCAAGACTCCACTCCTGCTCCCGACCCTCCAGCTGTAACTCCGAAAGATGCCATCAAATAACTATTTGAAGGAGTTCAGCAATGAACATCTATGTCGGTAACCTGTCGTTTAATACCACCGAGACCGCCCTGCGTGACCTGTTTGCCACCAAGGGTATGGTCGAATCCGCCCGCATCGTGATGGACAAGATGACCGGCCAGCCCCGCGGCTTCGGCTTCGTCGAAATGCCCTCCGCTGAGGAAGCCCGCGCCGCGATCGCGTCGCTGGACGGCAAGGAGCTGGACGGCCGCGCCCTGCGCGTCAACGAGAGCCAGCCCAAGCCCGAAGGCAGCCGTGGCGGTGGCGGCGGTGGCCGTCCCGGCGGCGGTGGCTATGGCGGTGGCGGTGGCGGCCGCAGCAGCGGTGGCTACGGCGGCGGCGGTGGCGGTTCGCGCTGGTAAACCGCTGCGGGCCGGGCATCGCCCGGACCTGAAGCGCCACAGCGCCAAGTGACACTGATTAACTGGTGACCAATCGGGCGGGGAGCAATCCCCGCCCTTTCCTTTTCTTGCAGTAGTCCTCATCAACCCCTGTTCACTCTCCCTCTTCCTATCCCCTATCCCCT
>CAZEJB010000007.1:119481-120569 GCA_964512635.1 uncultured Planctomycetales bacterium
CCGGCAGGCTGTAGTCAAAGACATAGCTGTGGGCGCCGTCCTCAATGATGATCTGCATGCTGCCCTGCAGGCCCTTGAGATCGCCGGTGCCGGAGTCCGGCACCACATGCAGCTCCAGGCTGGCTGCGCCACGGTCCATCGTTCCGCTGTGCTGCAGCACGAAGCTGCCTTCGCGGCGGGCCCCTTCGCCATCGCTCAGGCTGCCACGCACCAGCTCCATCGCGACATAGCCCGCGCTGCCCGGGAGTTCCGAGCGAAAGGACAGCATCTGCCCCAGGCTGGCCGCCGTCAGGTCGCCGCTGAAGTGCTTGTCGATGGCCATGCGGCCAATGGCCGGATCGCCGATGCCGCTGCTGTGATCCTGCGGCGTGATCTTGACCTCAAAACTGCCCTTGGCCTGATACTTATAGTCAGTCATAAGGACATAGTACCTTGGCCTGTAGCCTGGCGGGCCATCCGGGCGGGCCATTTAGGGCGGGCCGGCTTGCAGCCGGCGTTCCGGGCCCCTGGCGCGAGAAGCAGATCTGCCGCCGCCGATGCTTGCGGATCTGCTCAAGATTCTCGAGCTGGCGGCCAAGGTGAAAGCGCCTGGATTTAACTTTGACCTCCAAAAAACAACGTCAAAACACATTTTGCATGGCCCACTTCCGGCCCCCTGGCAGCCCGGTGCATTTAACCTTGAGCTCCGAATTGCGTGCTGAAGAGCGCATTTTTAGAATCTATCCGACACCTGATTTAACCTTCAGCGGCAAAATTCCCTGACTAAAAGGTCCTTTTGGCTCACTGTGGCCCATTGAAGGCACAGTAGTCCCCTGGCCCAGCTTTGCTGCATCAGGAAGAGCCTGCAAGAACGGAAGACCGTGGCATGCAGCTGCGGTGATGTGCATATTCATTCAAGTATGCCCCAGGCATCCTCCTTGAGGACAGTCAAACATGGCTGACTTTCAGCGGAAGACCCCGCGCCGTCCGGCGATGTGGTACCCCGCCAGGCACTGCGCTATCGCAGTACGGCGCAGCTTTTAGCATGCTTTAGCACAACAGGGCCAAAGCAGTACCGCAGGCTCGGCCGTAGCGGAATCCGATCCACA
>CAZEJB010000008.1:0-33540 GCA_964512635.1 uncultured Planctomycetales bacterium
GGTCGTAGGTCGACAGGCCCGGCGAGGCGTCAAGCAGGGCGCGGGCGCGGCGGATTTCGCCCTCGGTGGCCCAGTCGATGACCTTCGCCGCGCGCGGGCCATAGGGCGCGTTCTCGATGATGTAGGCCTTGAGCTTCGGCCAGGAGGGCAGGCCGTGCTCGCGGGCGATGACCAGCAGGCTATCTGCGAGCCTGAAAGCAGGGCCGGACTCCGCGCCCTTTGGAGCGCGGGCATCTGTGCCCGCCTTTCCAGCATCCTCTGGACCGCGGACACTTGTGTCCGCAAAGCCAGTCTGCGCAGCATCAGGCGCCCCCGCCTGAGGGGCTCTGTCCCGCCTGCCGCGCAGCGCGGCTTCGATAACCTCCGCAGCGCTGGCCGCGCTGAAGCGCGGGTGACGGCGAATCACCAGCGCCGCGAAGTGCTGCTGCTCCTCCGGTCCGCCCTTCACGCCGCGCAGGGTCTTGAGCATTTTCTTGGCCAGGGCGCGGGCCTGTTCGAGGCCGGCGGCAACATGGGGGTCCTGTAGTGGCGGGTCGTCCCCGCCGCCGGGCGGCTGGTCTGCGGGCGCGAAGCAGCGCGCGGCAGGGTCATAGAGGGAGAGACAGCGCACGCCAAGCGGCGCGGCAGGAAGATAGCTGTGCATGTCTGGCCTCCTTTGTTGTCTGCCTGTTGTCCGCTGTCCAGGCCAAAGAGGGCCATGCACAATATGGGTCGAAAACTCAGGCGGGATACCCCTTTCCGCGGACCGGCAGCGCCCTGCGCGCGGGGGGATTATAACGCGCAGAAGAGAAGATGCGGCCAGGATGGCCGCGCTCCGACGGTGAAAGATGCAGGCGGGGCGCCTGCGCTCCAGCGAGAGGCGGGCGGAGCATGCTCCGCCCCAGCGGGGATGAAGATGGCCGGCGACTCTGCCCCGGCCCTACAGAAGACCAGATCCGCGAGGCAGAGCATGCAGCGCTCCCTCTGGGCCGAGGCAATGCTCGGCCCCTGGTGAACGCCGCTGCCGGCGGGCTACGTCCTATTAGGCGCTATACTTAACACCGTGTGTATAGGGGCGAACGGGAGGGGCGCGTTGCGTGCGTGGCATGAACGCGCATTTGAGGGGCCGGGCCGGCATGGCCCGCTTCTGCTGGCGCTGGCTGTGCTGCTGCTGAACGCAGTGCTGGCCTCGCCCCTGCGGGCGGCTGAGGACCACACCAAACCGCCCGGCTGGGAGAAGCCCAGCGAGGACGAGCACTATGACGAGCCGCCGGCCGAGATGGGCGGCGAGCCGCGTACGGATGTCTCCCCGAACGATTTCCCCGCGGCGCCTCCGGGCTTTGGCGATGCTCCGCGCGGCGGCATACCGGCGGCCACCCTGCGCCAGCCTGACTTCAAGAACGAGACTTCCTTCGAGTTTGGCATCTATGACCAGTCCGGCAAGCGCACCGCCACGGCCTACTACCGCATCGTGAGGCAGGAGCTGGGCGGCGAGGATGTCTGGTGCCTGAAATACACCGGCAAGAACGAGACCTTGTCAGAGAACACGGACTGCTGGGTCGGACTGAACAATATGATCCCGATCCGCAGCACCCGCAAGCTGGTGCAGGGCAACCAGATCTTTTACAAGGACCTGGTCTACAACGACCAGGGCGTCAAGGTGCGCAAGAAGTATGAGGGCCAGGAAGTCAGCGAGCTGAACATTCCGCTGGCGCCGGGCTTCTATGACTATGAAAGCCTGATCTGGCTGGTGCCGCTGATCGAGTTCGACGGGGCGAGCCAGGTGCGCTTCGAGCTTTTCGACACCCTGATGGAAGTGCCGACGACCGTGATCATCAAGGACACCGGCACGATGCGGATCAACATTCGCGGCAAGAACTATGACACCAAGATGTACAGCTTCAGCGTCGGCGCCGTGCAGTACCGCTATTACGCAGCGGAAGTGGGCGGCCGCGTGATTCCGGCGCGGATTGATATGGGCGAAACTTCCTTTGTGAACCTGCAGTTCGGCAACAGCGACGCCAAGCCCAAGAAGAGCAAGCGCAGGAGGCGGCGTTAAGCATGGCGCGCGTGAGCAGTCTGATCCTTCCGGCCCGGCCGCTGCGCCTGGCGATGCTCGTGCTGGCGGGCATAGCCGCCCTGGTCCTGCTGCCCATCGCCGGCGGGGCGGCCGACGACCTTTACTTTGAAGACGACTTCTCCTCCAGCTCCGAGCGCTATTTCTATGAGGGCAACCTTGACGAGCGCTATTTCCAGTATGTCGACGACGAGTATGAGATCGACACCACCGCGGGCAAGACCTATGGCCAGAGCGTGCTGCTGGAAGAGATGGACAACTATACAGTTGAAGTTGCCGGGCGGATGGTGGAAAGCAATGACCCCAACGGCGGCTTTGGCCTGAGCTTCAACTATCGCGAGCGCGAGGACGGCAGCGGCTCGGACTTCCTGCTTTTGCTGGCCTATGACCGCGGGGCTTACACCGTGCTGCGCTATTACCAGGGCCGGACCACTGTGCTCTTCCAGCCGACAAAGACCAAGCTCTTTGCCAGCAGCGACTGGGTGACCCTGCGCGTGCAGACCAGCCGCGGCCAGAGCACCTGCTTTATCAACGGTGTTGAAGTGGCGAAGATCAAGGAAGATACGCTGAAGAGCGGCGGCTTTGGCGTCTTCGCCACCGAGGCCTCGATCGCCCGCTTTGACGACTTCAGGGTTTACAGCTCGGCCAGCGCCGGTGCGCGCGGCGAGGGTTTCAACGACAGCATGGACGGCGGGACCCTCTTCAGCGGCAAGTACGACACGGTGGAATACCGCTTCAAGGATGGCGAGTACATCATCGACACCAGCGGTTCGGCCAAGATCGGCCTGTCGCCCTATGCCCGCAGCGTGCAGGACTTTGAGCTGAGCTGCGACGTGCGCCTGCTGCGCGGCGACCCGGTGAACGGCTATGGCATCTTCGTGCGCGACCACCAGGGCGAGGGCGGCGGCTATAACCAGTACCGCCTGCTGGTCAGCGGCGGCTGGTTTGCAGTGGAGCAGAGCAAGGATGACCGGCCGCTGGCGCTGACGCAGTGGACCGAGGATTCCACCGTGCGCAGCAACGGCAGCAACCGGCTGACGATCCGGGCGCGCGGGGATGAGCTGATCTTCCTGGTAAATGGCACCGAGGTTTACCGCATGACCGACAGCGACCCGCAGGCCGGGGCCTTTGGGCTCTATGCCTCCAGCGGGATCGAGGCGGCCTTCGACAACCTTGAGTTCACCGAGCTGAAGTAGACCGCCCGCAGGACCGCCCCGCAGGCCCCCGGCCGCGCTTGCGTTTCGCTGCAAGTGCGACCGGGTATCATTGACGATTACGTCCTGGGAGGTAGTCCTCAATGCAGCGTCCGACCTCACGCCCCTGCCCTCTTTACACCGCCCTTTGCACCGCCTTTTGCCTCGCCCTGGCAGTTTTGCTTTGCAGCGCCTGTGGGCGCGGCGGCGGCGGAGCGCTGGAAACGGGACTGGCCGGGCAGCTGGCGCAGGCGGGACTGCCCGCTCCGGCGGAGCTGCGCAGCGCCTCGCTGATCGATAACCTGCAGACCGGCGCTCAGGCGGTGGACTTTGACCCCGAGGCCGGCGTGAAGAACTCCTCGCTGGTGCTGGAACCGAACACGGCGGATGGCTTCGAATGGGGCATCTGGGCCTTTGGCCCCGCCGACCCCGCACCAGGCGATGTGCAGGTTTCCGTTTCGGTGACGGCCATTGACCCCGCCCCGATGTTTGTCCTGCTGGCAAACTTCCAGCGCGGCAGCTGGGACCTGGTGCAGCAGCTTGAGATCAGCACAGCCCAGGAGATCACAGTGCCCTTCGACCCGCTGCTTAACGTGGCCCCGGATGGCCGGGTGCTGATCGCAGTGGTCTTAATCGGGGGCGGTGAATACCAGCTGAGCGTCGATGCGCTGAACTTCCGCCAGCCGGGCGTCGGCCCGCTGAATGCTGAGATAACGGCGGACGTGAGCAGCGGCGAGGCGCCGCTGAGCGTCACTCTGGACGCCAGCGCCAGCACAGGCAACATCGTCAAGTTTGAATGGGACACCAGCGGCAGCGGTAACTTCACTGCCGACACCGGCACCGTGCCGACACTTGAAAGCAGCTACAGCGCGCCGG
The DNA here is from genome assembly GCA_964512635.1 of uncultured Planctomycetales bacterium. Taxonomy (GTDB): domain Bacteria; phylum 4484-113; class 4484-113; order 4484-113; family JAFGCY01; genus JADZFO01. The sequence continues at coordinate 4,126 of CAZEJB010000008.1, forward strand.
GGATCTTCAACGCCACAGTGCGGGTTACCGACGACACGGGATCGACGGATACGGCGAGCATCCCGATTACGGTGACCCTGAACGGCAACCTGCCGCCGAGCGCCTCTCTGGTGCCGGATGTGACCGAGGGCGACGGCGAGACCGGCTTCACGGTCAACCTGGTTTCCGAGGCCAGCGAGGACCCCGACGGGACGATCAGCCTGTTTGAATGGGACCTGGACGGCGATGCCAGCACCGGGACAAACGGCTTTGAAGTCAGCAGCGCAAACCCGGATCCGCAGCAGGCGACCGTCAGCAGCCCCGGCGAGCTGCGCCTGCGCCTGCGGGTGACCGACGACGACGGCCTGCAGAGCACAGCCAGCGTCATCATCACCGGCCGCGGCTGGCTGCAGGTGCCGCTGCTGACGCTGCCGGCGGGCAAGAGCGCGGGCGGCGTGGCGCTGTCCAGGGTCGGCAAGGGCCCGGTGGTCAGCTTCGTAAACGGTAACACCAACCTGCTGGAATTTGTGCGCAGCAGCTCGGTCCACGGCAACAAGGCGGCGGACTGGAAGATCACGGACATCACCGGCGCGCAGGTGGGCAAGGCCACCGACATCGTGGATGTCGACTCGCGGGCGGCGATCTGCTTTGGCGGGCTCGACGACGCCCTGACCTATGTTCGCAGCAACACGGCGGACGGCGGGCAGCAGACCGACTGGGAGATTGTCACCGTGGACGCCGTGGATGCGCTGGGCATGTCGATGGCGCTGGTCGAGGGCAAGCCGGCGATCAGTTATATCGAGCGGAGCAACCTTGGCAACGTGGGCCTGAAGTATGCCTTCAGCAGCTCGGATACCGGCATTGATCCCGCCGACTGGGACAGCCTGACGGTGCAGGCGGCGGACGCCCAGATCCAGGCCCTCGGCAGCTTCACCAGCCTGCAGGTCGTGGACGGCAAGCCGGCCATTGCCTGGCAGTCCGTGATCGACTCGCTGGACGCCAAGCGCTTCGTCAACTTCGCGCACAGCGCAAGCAGCGGCGGCACATCCGCCAGCGACTGGGATGTCACGCTCGCCCTACAGGAATGCATCGACCGCCAGCTCTGCCTGGCGCTGGTCAACGGCCGGCCGGCCATCGGCTTTGGCGCAAAGTTGCCGGTGGACAACACGGCGACATACCTGCACAGCAGCAGCGCGGGCGGCGTAAACAGCGACGACTGGGCCGCAGTGAAGATCGGCGCCAGCGGCGAAGGCGGCTTTAACTCTGAGCTGGGGGTGATCGATGGCCTGCCGGTGCTTAGTTACAGCCGGGACATCGGCAGTGACAGCCAGATTGGCCTGCGCCTGGCGGAAAGCTCCAGCGCCGACGGGGCGCTGGTCAACGACTGGCTGAGCCAGGACCAGGTGACCGATCCCAACCAGATGCAGGATGGCAGCACCGACCACGACCTGGCGGTGATCGACGGCTATCCGGCCCTGGTCTTCTTTGACCAGCAGAGCGGCATCGTGACCTATACGATCCGGTTCTAGTTCCTGCAGCAGAGCTCTGGCGGCTGCCTCACTAACAACGGGAGGACTAAGTCATGCGTGGAAACACCACTCGAAGTGGCGGCCCGGCCGGCCTGACTGCTGCTCTGCTTGGCAGCCTGCTGCTGATCCTGGCGGGCTGTGGGGGTAAGGCGTCACCGCAGCTTGACCACGCCTTGCAGGACGAGCTGAACGCCGGCCTGCCGCCGCTGAGCAGTTTAAGAGTGCCCAGCGGCACCGCGACCAACATCGTCCTGGGAACAGAGACCTTTTTGCGCAGCAGCGGCGGGGTTGAAGAGACTGTTCCACCATTTGTCTCCCCGACCTCCCTGCGGCTCGACTCCAGCGATGGCGGCCATTTCGAGTGGGCGGTCTATCGGATCAACCCGTCGAACCCATTGGCTGGGGCGCAGGTGACCCTCGACAGCCTCGACGGCGGCGACGAGGCCTTCATTGCACTGGCCAATTATGACCTCAATGCCTGGGAGTTCAGCGGGCCGCATACAGGCGCCAGTGACACCGGCACACCTGAACCGGACACCGGAATATTCACCCTTGCAGTCGATGAAGCAGTACACCGTAACCCAGGCGGAGACATGTTTGTGGCGGTGGTGGCCCCCGCAGGCAGCAACATTCGTGTCCTTGAGTTAGCTGTGACATCCACGACGCCGGATGCGCCCGTGGCTGACATCCAGGCGGATGTGACCAGCGGCGAGGTTCCGCTGCTGGTGACACTTGATGCCAGCGGCAGCACGGACGCTGACGGAAGTATCGTGAAATACGAATGGGACACCGACGGCTCAGGGAATTTCGCTGCGGATACCGGTGCAGTGCCGACGACGATGTCCTCTTATGCCACGGGTGGCGTCTTTAACGTGACTGTGCGGGTCACCGACAACGATGGCCTGACGAGCACAGCCAGCATAGAGATAGTTGTCACGGAAGGTGGAAACATACCCCCGATCCCTGTGCTTATCGCAGACCAGACCGAAGGCGACGCGGCCACAGCTTTTGTAGTCAGTTTCACGAGCGACCAAAGCGAGGACCGTGACGGCAGCATAGACCTCTATGAGTGGGACCTGGATGCTGATGCGACAACCGGCGCCGGTGGTTTTGAGATCAGCAGCCTGACTCCCGACCCACAACTGGTTGGTTTCAACCAGCCAGGGGATTTCAGGATCCGCCTGCGCGTAACAGACAATGGCGGCCTCCAGCGCATCGCCAGCGTTACGATTACCAGCCACGGCTGGGTTCAGGTTCCGGTCGAAGTGGGCGTCTCTGTGCTTCCGGGCAGCCTGGCATTGTCAAAAATCGGCAAGGGCCCTGGATTCTGCTATATCGACTCACTTGGAACATCGCTGCGCTTTGCCCGGGCTACAACTGAGACGGGCGACGACACTCTCGACTGGTCATCCGTAAAACTGCAAACGCTGACAGATGGAAAGAGCGCCGCGATGAGCTTTGTCGCAGGCAAACCTACGATTGTGTTTGCCGATTTTGCAACTGGCGCAGTAGCTGTCAACGCCGCGCGCCATGTCAGCGGCAACATTCTTGATCCGGCCAACTGGGGCTTCACTTTTACCAACATAGTCATGGATGCGCTCTCAACACCACTGTCCATCGCCGAGGTCGACGGTAATCCTGCGATTGCGTACAGTGGGACCACCTTCCTAACGAACGTTCCGCAGCTGAACTATGCGCGCAGCGCCACAACGACTGGTGCTGACCCAGCGGACTGGCAGCAGGTGATCATCGAGCCCGCAGACAAGAACTTACTTCTGGGCGGCGCTGACCTGACGGTGGTGGACGGGCGGCCGGCTTTCATCTCGCGGCCGCAAAATGTGAATGCCCTGCGCTATTACCACAGTCAGACGGTACAGGGCCTTGACCCTGCCGACTGGCAATTCGTGGACCTGCCGACCGACAGCTCGGATCGCAGTTCACTGGCCCTCATCGACGGTAATCCCGCTGTCTGCTTCACCGCAAAGCCAGCCCTCGACACAGAACTGCACTATCTGCGCGCATCGGGGGCGTCAGGAGACTCGCTCAGCGACTGGGGCGCCAGCGCAATGCTGAGCAGCGTCACCAGCGTACCGCCTTTGTTTCTCGATACAGGCATAGGAGCTCAGATCGTGCAGGCAGACAGCCAGCCGGTGATCGCTTATGTTTCCAATACTTTCCAGACCAATGCGCCGACATCTGGCACGTCCTTTCTGAACGTCGAACGGAGCACAACGCCCGGCGGTGAGCTTGAGACGGACTGGAGCTTGACGGATCAGATTGACGACGCGAGCGCTTTGAATGCCCCGCCAGCTTATGAGCTGGCGCTCGCCGAGATCAACGGCCGCCTGTGCATGGCTTACTGGAACTCTGAGGATCTGGAAGTAGTCTACGCCGTCCATTTTTAGCCCGACTAAAATAGACAGGTGGAAGCGAGCGAGAAGCAGGCGGAGGTGGGCCCGGCGGGCCGCGTGCCTCTGCTGAGCGCGCGCGGCCTTGAGCTGACCTATCCGGACGGCACCCAGGCGCTGCGCGGAGTGGACTTCAGCATTTCCGCCGGCGAGGTGGTGGCCGTCATCGGGCGCAGCGGCGCGGGCAAGAGCACCCTGCTGCGCTGTCTGAATGCACTGCTCAAGCCGACAGCGGGGCAGGTGCTGCTGCGCGGGGAGAATGTGAACAGCAGCTCGGCCAGCCAGCGCGCCGTGCGCCGCCAGGTGGCGATGATCTTCCAGCACTTCGGTCTGGTGCCGCGCGTATCAGCGCTGACCAACGTGCTGATCGGCCGCGGCGGGCAGGTTCCGCTGTGGCGCGGGCTGCTGGGCTGTTTCACCCCCGCCGAGCGCCAGCTGGCGCTGCGCGCGCTGGAACGCACCGAGATCCTGAGTCAGTGGAAGAAGCGCGGCAATGAGCTGTCCGGCGGGCAGCAGCAGCGCGTGGCGATCGCCCGGGCGCTGTGCCAGCAGCCACTGGCAGTGCTGGCGGACGAGCCGGTGTCCAGCCTTGACCCGGCAACGGCGCGCATCGTGCTGGACTACTGCGTGCGTATCTGTCGCGAGGAGGGCATCGCGCTGGTGATGAACCTGCACTCCGTCAGCCTGGCGCGGGCCTATGCGCAGCGCGTAGTGGCGATGAAGGACGGGCTGATACTTTTCGACGGACCGGCGAGCGCCTGCAGCGATGAGCTGCTGCGGTCGGTGTATGGGGAAGAGTATGCGGACATGTAGAGAGATGGCAAATGGCGAATGGCGAATGGAAAAAGAAAGGCTCAAGGCTCAAGGCTCAAGGCTCAAGGAAGAAGGACAAAGAGAGAGCCTTAGTTTCTTCGGGGACCGTTTGCTCTTGTTCGCTTGCTTTGAGTCTTCAAACTTTAGCCTTGAGCCTTGTGCCTTGAGCCTTATTGTCATGTTGGGGGCGTGGCAGTGACTAAGCCACTGACCTCTCCCGCGCTGATCACGCCACCGACGCGTCCGCCGACCGGCGGCGAGCGGGTGATGAACATCGTGAAGTGGCTGGCGATCATGCTGCTCAGCGCCTATCTGGTGGCGGCCTTCATCGGCACGAACTTCAACCTTTATCCGATCTTTGAAGCCCTGCAGCCGCGTATGGTTGTCGATGAAGCCAGCGGGCTGGAGCGCCGCGAGCCGCCGCGGGTGGCCGAAGTTTTCAGCAAGATCCTGCAGCCCGACCTGAGCTGGGACGAGCACGACGATCAGGGTCAGGTTGTTCTGGGCCCCCTGGACGGTAAGCCGCGGCCGGGGACGCTGCGCCTGATGCTGGGGGCGATGAACCAGACCGTGCAGATGGCGCTGCTGGGCACGCTTCTGTCGGTGCTGCTGTCTTTCCCGCTGGCCTTCCTGGCCGCTGGCAATGTGATGCGCGGCTCGCTGGCCGGGCGCGCGGCTTACACACTGACCCGCGGGCTGCTGAACCTGCTGCGCGCCTTCCCGGAGTACATTCTGGCGATCCTGCTTGTCATGATGGCCGGGCCAGGGCCGCTGGCCGGCGTTCTCGCGCTGGCGATCCACGGCGTCGGCAGCCTGGGCAAGCTCTTCGCCGAGGCGATTGAGCAGGCCGACCCTGCGCCGGTGGAAGCCGTGCGCGCGACTGGCGCGCCGGAGCTGCTGGTGCTGCGCCATGGCCTGTTGCCGCAGGTGGTCCCGCAACTGCTGGCCTTCAGCCTCTATCGCTGGGACGGCAATATCCGCATGAGCGTGATCCTCGGCATCGTCGGCGCCGGTGGCATCGGCTTTTTGATGACGCAGTACATCAGCCTCTTCAAGTACCGCCAGGCCAGCACAGCCTTTCTGATCATCCTGATCGCGGTGAGCGTGCTGGACTACGCCAGCGGGTGGCTCAGGAAGAAGATCGGGTAGCAAGCAGTAGGGGCGGAGCATGCTCCGCCCACCTTATCGCGCTCCGTAAGGAGCGCCACGATCCTCTTCTTCCAGCCATGTTTCAAATTCATCGGTGCCTGTCCGGGCTTCATTTTCCTTGTCAAGATGCCAGCGCTGGGGATTGGTGATTATGTAATCTCTAACTCGTTCAAGTGCCGAATCGCTGCGAACTATGTGGTCATAATAGCCCGACTGAAACAGGTGATCCAGCGTGAGCAGACCGCGTTTGCGCGCCTGAATGGTAGCGTTGGCCTTGAATGCCTGCATTAAGCGCGGGACTGAGAGTTCTCCCACCTGTCCAATGCTGGAAAACCCTATCAGCATGTGCAGGTGGTTTGGCATTCCGGTCCAGGTATCGATGACCAGACCTGGAAAACGACGTGTCTGATCCATCCACATCTCGCCGAGCATGGCACCAAGATCGTTGGGCTGATAAACCCCAGCCTCGATTCTACCCAGGAGATGTCGACGGTCAACGCAACAGACGGTCAGAAAATACGGCCCGGGGAGCGAGTAGTCGTAGCCCTGCAATCGTAGCGAGTTTCTGTGGGTGAGCATTCCATATTATCCGCCCCGCTTCGCGTGGCGCAAGGTGGGCGAAGCATGCTTCGCCCCTACTGGCCCCTACTGGCCGCTACTGGCCCGTCTTGTTGGCCGGATTCCTGCTTGCCGGGCTCTTGTTAGCGCTGGGTGGCCGTAAAGACGAAGTCCGCCCGCGGCTTGCCGTTGGCGAAGGTGTCGAAGCCGCTGCCTTCGATGTAGTCGCCATTGAAGGTGCCCCATTCATAGTGCGTGCCGTCGGCGCGCGACACTCCGGTGGGACGGTTCCAGATCCAGGTGAAGTCCCGGCCCTGCATGAACGCACTGCCGACATCATCGCCATCGACAAGCGCGCGGTACTCGTCCTCTGCCACCTCAATCAGGCGCATGGAGAAGGTGACGTGATCGCCGTCGTCATAGCGCACATCCCAGTCCCAGGTACCGGATATGCTGACCGATCCGCGGGGCGGCGGGAGCGGTGCGGGGCTGCAGGACGCAGCCATCAGCGTGAGTACAGCAAAGCCCAGAAAGAGCGCTGGCAGCCTGCGCATAGACCCTCCGGTGGCCGCTTTGCGGTCACAGCTACTATGACGCATAGGCGAGGCTTTTATTCAAAGCGGGGGTGAAGCTCAGGGCTGCACGCCGGAGTCGCCGGCGCTGTGGGCACCGTCTTCAGCGAGACTGCTTTCGGCGGTGCTGTCTTCTGGATCGCTGCCGACCTGCAGCATACCGGCCAGGTAGTCGTTGACCAGCGGGATCGCGTTTTCCTGATAGGCCTCGTCGACCAGCAGGTCGCCCCAGCGGCCCTGCAGCTCTTCGCCGATACCGCCGAAGGATGAGGGGGACAGCGGCTGGATCACGGTGCGGATGCCGTTGCTTTCCAGCCAGTCCGCGATGGCCAGCGCCGTGATCTCGTCCGGCGCTTCGTAAATCCTGATCAGGTCCATCTTGCTCCGCCTTTGCCGCACTAAGCGGCTATCCCAGCCCCTAGTGGTATACCATGCCGCGCAGGACAGTGAGGCCCAGCCCGATCAAAACCGCAGCGCCGGCCACACTGGCCGTAAGCTGGGCCCGGCGTTCCCCGGGCAGCCAGTAATTCGGCGCGCCGCGCTCACCGCAAAAATCGAAGCGCACATGCCCGACCGCCAGCGGGCTTTCCTGGGCCAGGCGCATCCGCGCACTGGCGCCGGCCAGGGCCTCGCGGCGGCCCGGCCACCACTGCTGGGCCCGCAGGATCGCCACCTTCAGCTCCCGCGCCTCGTGGCTCAGGCTGCGCTCGGAGAGCTTCGGCAGCGGCAGACCGCGCTCCTGGGCCTCCTTGAGCTGCTCAATCTGGCTGATCTCCTCGCGGCGCTTGACCCAGCTCATCTCGGTCGGCCGCAGATCGGCCAGCGGGTTGCGGTGGACGTCCAGCTTGTGGCTGACCAGGATTGGCGCATCGGTGGGCAGCTCAAAAGTGAAGCCGTCAGCTTTAGCCAGTCGCTCAAGCTGGAAGTGGTCCAGCTCGGATAGCTCGCTGATCCAGTCCTGCTCGCGCCTCAGCATCTCGGCGGCGACATAGCCCGGGACCTCGTCGACCTGGACCCGGCCGGAGGCCCGCAGCGCGTTGAGTGCGAGGCCCTGCCGGGCGAAGCACTCCGCCAGCAGCAGGGCCGCCCGGGCGTGCAGGTGGGCGTTGACATCGCCGGTCAGCATCAGGGCCGGCTGGAGCTCGCGGATCGCCGCGCGATACTTGCCGGCCTGGAAGTTGGCGAAGGCCAGATAGAGGCAGCGGGCGTACTCCACACTGTCGTGCTGGGTATGCTCGGGGGCGGACAGCGCGCTGAGCGCGGCGTTGACATCCGCCCGACCGAGATGGCACATCCCGCCAAGCAGCTTGAGCTCGTCGTTGAGTCCGAACTCCTTGGACAGTTCGCGCAGCACTTCCAGCGCAGCCGCATACTGGTCGGTGTGCATCAGGGCCATGGAATAGAGCACGCCGACGGCGTACTCGTTGGGGTAAAGCGGCAGCAGCATGACCGGGCAGACGCGGGCCAGGATGCGCAGGGCCGGGAAGACGCGCCGCGTGGCGATGCCCGGCGAAGGCCGCGGCGTGTCCTCATCGCTGACCTGGCGATAGGCCTTGGCCAGGGGCTCGAGGGCGGCCACCGCCTGGCCGTCGGCCAGATAGAAGCAGCCCGCCAGCAGGTCGAGATCCGGCAGCAGTGTGCCGCTTTTGTGCTGTTCGATGGCGATGTAGGAAGCGCGCACGGCGTCGCCGGAAGCCAGCAGCTCAAGGCAGGCCAGCAGGGCGCGCTCGGAAGGCGAAAGCATGAAGCGGCTGAGCGGGAAGAGCCGTGCGGCGCTGCGCTGCTGGGCGCGGCCGGGTTTGATGTCCAGATCCAGCAGGTCCAGCTCGGGGTAACTTGCGAGCCAGCGTTCGAACATGGCGGAATGATAACAGTTGGCAGCTTTCAGCTGTTAGCTTTCAGCTTTCAGCGTCTAGCTTTCAGCTTTTAGCTTTTAGCTTTTGGCTTTCACCCTTATCCGTTGCGACAAGCTTGTGCCACATGGCGTTTAGCATACGGCCCACCTCTGAGCAATAGCCATGTGTTGTAGCCAAGGTGCTGGATGGGCTGTAGCCCAGGCGTTCGGCTACGATCAGATGGGTTTCCAGCTCTGCCAGGCTTCCGCGCGCCATGGAAACGAACCGGGCAAAGTCCCTCCTGGTACCGCGGGCGCGACCCTCCGCAATGTTTGCCGGAATGGCCGACGCAGCTCTTCTGATCTGATCTGTCAGGCTATACATCTCACGGCGTGGAAAGGTGTCACTGACACGGTAAACCTCGATGACCAGCTCCACGGCGCGTTGCCACACAATGAGGTCTTTATATGAGTTAACTTGCATTACATTCCTCCTTGTCGCGGGGATTTTAGATTCTGAAAGCTAGAAGCTAAAAGCTAGAAGCTAAAAGCTAGAAGCTAAAAGCTGCAAGCTCGAAGCTGAAAGCTAAACTCTTCTCATGGACAATCCGCGCCTGAACCTGCGCTCGCCCCGCGTGCTGCTGCCGCTGATCTATCGCGCGCTGGCCGGCCGCGCCGATCCGGCCCAGGCCCAGCTGACGCAGCGCCGCATTGAGCACAGCCAGGCCGAGGGCACCGAGCTGGCCAAGCAGCTCTCCGAGCTGCGGGCGCGGGTCGGCATCAGCCAGGACAAGGCCGACAAGGCGCGCCAGGCCGCGACGCAGGCGAGCCTGGACCTGCGCATCTTTATGGAGACTTATGAAGAGCCCAGGGGCAGCGGCCTGTTCAAGCCGCGCCTGAGCCTGGAGCAGAAGCAAAAGCAGCTGCACAAGGCCGAGCTTGAAGCGATCAACGCTGATGCGCAGGCGGACAGCAGGGCGCGGGCCGCCGAGGCCGCCGCGATTGCCGCCCGGCTGGCCGAAGTGGAAGCGGCGGCGGAGACGAACCGCGAGGCGCGCTGGAAGCTTGGCGAGCTCTTGTCCGAAGAGCTGGCGGCGGAAGTGCTGGGACGCTTGTGCACAGCCATGGAGGAAGCCTGGCGCGCGCTTCAGGCCAGCAGCGAGGCCAGCGATTCGCCGCAGGGCAGCACGGGGGTCAGCCCCTCCGGTGACGCTAACCTATTGGCGCAGCCGCAGCTGCAGGAGGCCCGGGCGCTGTGCCTCGAGCAGCTTGGCGCCCTGCGCCGCAGTGTGCGCGGAGATCTGATGGTGGCGGTGCTGTGTGTGCTGACCGAGCTGCTGGCGCCGGCCGGTGGGGGCAATGCGGTCGCCGGCGCGCGCCGCGCGCTGATTGACGTCGGCGCAATACTGCAACAGCACCGTGACCCCGCGCAGCGGCTGCTGGAATGCCTGATCCGCTGGTGGGCCGGGGAAAGCCTCGGGCTGGCGGACATCGGCATCTTCAGCAGCGGGCACTACGGCCACCCGGCGCTGCTGCGGCTGTATGAACTGCTGCGCGTGCTGGCGGGGCTGGGCTATGACGAGGGCGAGCTTGAGCGCGAAAGCGCGCCGCCGGAGCATGGCAGCACGATACTGATGCTGCATGAGTACCAGCGCGCGTTGAGCCCCAGCCCGGACTGGGAAGCGCTGAATGATGAGCTGCTGGCGGAGTTTGCAGCGGACGGCGATGTGTTCCAGCGCCTGCTGGCGGCGAACCTGCTGCTGGAGCGCGGCGGGATCGACCGTCTGGTGCAGGCGGCGACAGCCGAGGCGGGGACACCGGACGCCGCCCGGCGGGCCGGCAACCTGGCGCATAAGCCCGACGAACTGCTGCAGCTGCTCGGGCGTGGCAGCCTGCATTCCTGGCCGGCAGCGGCGCAGCCGGTCTTTGTTTCCGCGCTGGGCTGCCACGTTTTGCTGGCGGCGCGGATCAACGCCCCCGACTGGGTTTACGGCCAGTGGCTGCAGGAGAGCTATGGCTGGCCCAAGGATGACCTGTACTGGTGGACGCTCAGCACACTGAAGGACGACCCGGCGCTGCTGCGCAATATCCGCCGGGATACGGCCCAGCTGTTCCTGGTCTGACTGCCGGCAGTGGTCAGACGGCCAGCAGTGGTCAGGCGGCCAGCAACGCGTTAACTTCGGCCAGCTCGTCCGCGCTTAGCGTCCAGCGGGCGGCGGCGGCGTTGGCCCAGACCTGCTCAGGTTTGGTCGCCCCGGCGATAACACTGGCCACCGTGTCCTGGGCCAGCAACCAGGCAAAGGCCAGGTCGAGGATGCTGTAGCCCCGCACGGCCGCCTGCTCAATGCTGCCGGTGCCGGCAGTCGCTGAATCGAAACCGCGACTCGCGAGCCAGCCCTCAAGCCGTTCCAGCAGCGCCCAGTTGGCCTCGTTGAGATAACGCGCCTGGGCCCGCTCAGAGGCCGCGATGCGGCTTCCTTCGGGCAGCGGGGCGCTGCGCTGGTACTTTCCGGAAAGCAGACCGGAGGCGAGCGGGAAATAGGGGACGAAGGCCAGGCCAAGCTGGGCGCAGGCGGCAATCGTTCCCTGTTTGGGTTTCTCAGCGTCCTCGTTGTTGAGTGCCTCGCGCTGGACCATCGAGAGCTCGTTTTGCAGCGCGACGAAGTGCTGGACGCCGAGACGCGCGGCCTCGGCCTCCGCTTCGCGCAGCTGCGCCGGGCTGAAGTTGGAGCAGCCGATCTGGCGCACCTTGCCGGCGAGCACCAGTTCGTTAAGCGCGCCAAGGGTATCCGCCACCGGTACCAGCGGGTCGGGCTGGTGCAGCCAGTAGAGGTCGATCCAGTTTGTGCCCAGGCGGCGCAGGCTGGCTTCGCAGGCGCTGCGCACATAGTCCGGGGCGGCGCCCTTGTGCTCCGGGTCGACCTCCATGCCGAACTTGGTGGCCAGCACAATCTCGCGGCGGCGATCACCCAGCGCGCGGCCGAGATACTCCTCGCTTTTGGTGCCGCCGTAGATGTCCGCGGTGTCGAAGAAGTTGATGCCGGCCTCCAGCGCGGCGTCAACCACCGTCTGGGTTTGCGCCTCGTCGATGCGCATGCCGAAGTTGTTGCAGCCCAGTCCAATGACCGAGACTTCCAGGTTGCCGATCCGCCGCTTGTCCATTACAGCCTCCTCAGGACTGCCAAGACTTTAACAGCCGCCGCGACCAGGGCGCGGAGCTCAGACCGGGCCGGCCGCGAACTTGGCCAGCGCCAGGCTGGCCAGGCGGCTGGCCGCCTCATCGGCCCGTGACCCCAGGACCACGGGATAGCGCCCGCCGAGGATGACGCCAGCCCAGGGACGGCCGCCATACATGTGCGCCATCTTGACCGCGAAGTTGCAGCTTTCGAGGTCTGGGCAGAGGACAAGATCCGCCCTCCCGCTGAGTGGACTGCTGATGCCCTTGGCCCGCGCGGCATCAACACTGAGCGCCACGTCCAGACCATAGGGGCCGTCAATCTGTGCCGCAGGCCATTCGCCGGCGCGCCAGCGGGCCAGAATTGTCCGCGCGTCGGCCACCGCCGGCGCATCTTGGCCCTTGTCCTCCATACCCGCGGCCAGCAGCACTCCCGGCCGCGTGATGCCGAGGGCCCGCAGCAGGCGCAGGGAGTTCTCCATGATGAGCACCTTGCGCGCGCAGTCGGGCGCCACATTGAGGCCACCATCACTTAGCGCGAGCAAGCGGGTACTGAAAGGGTTCTCGATCAATGCTGCATGGCTGAGGAAGGGCCGGTTGCCATCGGGCAGAGCCGCCAGGACTCCGCGCAGGAGCCGGGCCGAATCGCAGCCACCCTTGACCAGGACTGCGCCGGGCAGCTGCGCCGCCAGTTCAAGCGCCTCGGCCACGGGCTCAGCACTGCCTCGAACCTCGATGCCGGGCGGCAGCTCCGCGGGAAGCTGAGCAGCGATGCGGCCGGCGTCGCCGAGGAGTATGAAGCGGCCGAGCCCGCGTTCCAGCGCCTGCAGCGCGCTTTCCGCCACGCCGGCCTGTTCCGCGCCGGCCACGATAAAGCTGGCCGGGGGAAGATGTGCCGCGCGCTCAACCAGCTCTTCCATCGTCCGCGGCGGGGCGTCGGCCAGTGAAGGCACAGCACTGTAGTCCATCGCGGCGGTCTGCCCGCGGACGACCGCGAGCACGCCTTCGGCCAGGGCCTGCATCTCCTCCTCGCCCGGCAGTTCGATCACCGGGGCCAGCCAGCCGCACAGGCGGCGGAGCTCGGCGGCAAAGCGCGCGCTGCGCAGCAGAGCTCCCGTCAGCACCAGGGCATCCGGCCGGCAGCCCAGCGCCCCAGCGGCGGCGGCAAGGTACTTCGCGCTCTGGAAGACCATCGCCTCATAGGCCGCCCGGGCCACGGTATCTCCTGCATCGCAGCGTTTTTCGATCTCCTGCAGATCGGCACTGCCGGTATAGCCGGCCAGGCCACTTTTCAGCGAGAGCCGCCGGGTCAGTTCCTCGCGGCCTGTTCCGCTGAAGCAAAGCTCCAGCACGACTTCGAGCGGCAGGCTGCCGGCGCGGGCCACTGAGAAGGGGCCCTCGCCAAGCAAGGCGTTGTTGACGTCCACTACCCGGCCGGCGGACACGCTGCAGATGCTCACTCCGCTGCCAAAGTGGCCGACGACGAGCTCCAGGCTGTGCAGCGGCCGCCCCAGACGCCGGGCCGCTTCACGCATTGCGCGGTGCACGTTGAGGGCGTGATGACGGCCCTGACGCGTGATGCCGGGGAGGCCCGAAAGCCGCGCCCGGGGCCAGAGCATGTCAATGCTGACCGGATCGACCACAAAGACAGGGGCCGCGCTGCCGCAGTCCGCCAGCAGCCGCCGGGCCAGGGGCGCGGAGAGATTGGCAGGGTGCGAGCCATAACTCTCTGCGGCCAGATCCTGATACAGCTCTTCGTCAGCGGCGTAAACGCCATAGTCCGGCAAAGGCTTAGTCAGCCCGCCGCGCGCGGCAATGGCATCGAGCTGCGCCGGGTCAGCGCCGTGCTCGCGTAGAAAGCCCTGCAGCTGTTTCAGGCGCAGTGGCAGCTGCTCGGCGGAGGGCAGCAGTCGCGCTTCCTCAGCCAGCGGATAGCCCTGCTCTGCCCGGCAGAGTTCGTCCTCAAAGAGCGCGAACTTGGAGCTGCTTGCTCCAAGATTGATCACCAGAATCTGCCGGCCAGTCACAGGGCAGATACTAGCACTGCACCGCACTTGCAGGTCAGCGCAGATCGCCCGCGCGGGCCGCTTGGAACAGGATCCTGTTACTGCTGCGGGTAGCGGTAATAGACCTCCAGACCGTCCACCGCCAGGAAAGCCGGCAGGCCGCCGTGGCTGACCAGGCGGCGGTTGCCGAGCCCCGCGCCAGCGCAGTCGACCTGCAGCCAGTCGGCCGCCGAGGCCGGCGCGTCAACCTTGGCCAGCATCAGGGTTGTGAAGTCACCGGAGCCAAAGGCCGGGCGCCCCTCGAAGCTGGCAGCCATGCTAAGCGGGCCATTGACCCCGGGCGCCGGATCATAGTCGCTCCAGTCCGCCAGGCTGGCCGGCGCGTTCTTGTTGGCCGCGCGGTAGTGCAGCTCCCAGTTGAAGGCGGCGTCCGCGCGGCTGAAGACGATTGCCGGCAGGCCGTTGATGTCGAAGGCGCCGGAGCAGATTTCGGCCAGAGGAATCTCGCCGTCAAAGTTGCAAAAGCCCCAGTCGGCTGCGGCGGGCTCGGAGCTCAGGGCGAAGGCGAACAGCGTGTCGCCGCTTTGGTCTCCCGGGCCCTGATACATCGGGCGGCTGCCCACCTGCAGAAGCTGGCGCGGGAAACTGCCCACGCCGCCCAGGCCGGGCACGCCCTGTATCAGGTTGACGCTCCAGTCTTCGGCAGACTGTGGCTGGCTGAGCTGTGACTGCGCGTAAAAGATCCCTTCGCCGAGGCTGCCGCCGAAGCTCTCAAAGAGCATTGCCGGACGCCCGTTGATGCTGGCAAGTGTTCCATAGTCGAGGCGGTCGTCGTTATTGACGATCAGCTGGTTAATGAAAACACCGCCCTGATAACGGCCGTAGTAAAGCTGGTTTTCAGTCCCGAGCAGATAAGCCGCCTCGCCGTCGATCTCTGTGATGCCGATGGAAGGGCGCAGGTCAAGGCTGGCCACCTTGTCGATACGCCAATCGGCAAGATCGAGCGGAGCGGGCACGCGGGCGGTGGCGACCCAGGCGTCTTCGCCGGGACTGTTGGGGTCGTCCCAGATCCAGATCACCGCCGGGCAGCCGGCGACCATCCCTGCCGCCATGCGTTTGCCGTCAAAGGAGGCAATATCGCCCCAGGGTCCAAGGTGCGTGCTGTCCCAGGCCGCGATGTTCAAAGGATCGCCCGCCTTGATCAGCATGGTCTGCTCGGCTGTCTGGGCCTGATCGTCCGTTACCCGCAGGCGCACGGCATAGTCACCGCCGGAGATGAAGGTGTGGTCAACAACGGCCAGGGCCGGTCCGCCGTCCTCGAAAGTGCTGTCGCCGTCCCAGGACCATTCGTAGAGCACGATGCTTCCGCCGGGAGAGGCGCTGGCGCCGGCGTCGAAATGGACCGGCAGCGGCGCGACCCCCAGCCGCGGGCCGGCAGTAAAGAGCGCCGAGGGGCCGGGACGCTCGATGACATCCAAGCTGAAATCAAAACTGTCGGTGCCAAACTCGGAGCTGACCGTCAGGGATGCGTTGTAGCTCCCGGGCGCGCCAAGGGTCACACTGGGCTGCGGCTCGCTGCTGCTGCCCGGCACTGCTCCGCCGCCGAAGTCCCACTCAAAGGCCAGCTGGCCGTTACCGGCAAGCTCGGCACTGATTACGGCGCTCGTGTTCGTGATGTTGCTCGACAGGCTCACGCCGCTGATGGCCGGCAGGACTACACCGCTGTGATAGTAGTAGCCCATCGCCGCGGCGTCAGCTTCGGTGATGGCGCCGTCAAGATCGGCGTCGGCAAAGCGGTTGTAGGCACTATCGCCCTGGCTTGTCCCGATCAGCCCGCGCAGCAGTGTTAGATCGGAGTCCCCCACCGCGCCATTGCCATCCACATCTCCGCGCTGGTTGAACAGATACAGCTCAGTGTTGGTGATGTTGCCTGAGTGGCCGGTGCTGCTGAAGTACTTTGCACTCAGGATGGCGGTCTGATTGCGCAGAGCCGCGATATCGAACTGCGCGCTGAAACCCGGGCCCTGGCTGGATTCGGCTTTGAGGTCCTCGGGCCCGGCGCTGCCGATGGGCTGAAGGTCAAGCGTATAGCTCACCCGCGAGACATTGCTGGCAGCGCTGACCGAAGCCAGGAGCACAGTTGCGGAGCTGACCGCGCCAAGCGTGGAGCCGCCTGCCGGACTGAGCGAGCCAACCACGGGGATCAGAGGGACTTCAACCGCCGTCAGGGCTGCGGCGATGTCGAGCCGGCGGATCGGGCGGGTGAAGCCGCTGGCCGCCGGGCCGCTGAACTCGAGGGCCGCGCGCAGCTCGGCAGCCGTCAGCTCCGGACGATAGGAGCGCAGCAGCGCAGCCCCGGCGCAGACCAGCGGAGCACTGAAAGAGGTGCCCTGCGCAGACACGTCATAGGCATTGTCCGCGCCGATAGTGCAGCTCATCAGGTCCTGGCCCGGCGCGGCGATGTCCACGCCTTCGCCGTAGTTGGAGAAGGTACAGCGCGCGTCGGACTTGTTGGTGGCTCCAACGCTGAATGCCGCGGGATAGAGTGTCGGATACTCATCGGCCACCGCAGCGTCATTGCCGGCAGCACAGACAAAGAGGACATCCTGGGCCAGCAGGGCGCTGATCATCTGCTCTTCGGCCGGCACGGCCTCCGGACCGCCCCAGGAATAGTTGACGACCTGTGCCCCGAGTTGCTGGGCCAGCAGCGCGCCGGCAACCAGATCCTCAACCGTCGCCGCCAGATCATTGCTGACCTTGACCGGCAGCACCCGGCAAAGATGCGCGGCGCCGCAGATGCTGCGGGCGTTGTCAGCCTCGGCGGCGATCACTCCGCTGATAAAGGTGCCGTGGCCGTTCAGGTCTTCGATGCTTTTGTCGTTGTTAGCCAGATCGCAGGTCGCGGCCGGGAACTCTGTCTGCGGGTTGATCACCTGAGCCTGCAGCTCCTCGTGGCTGAGCTGCGCCCCGGTATCGACCACGCCGACAATAACGCTGCTGCTGCCGCGGGTGATGTCCCAGGCGGCGGTGCAGCGCACCTGCCACAGGTTCCAGAGCTGGCCGTTGGGGTCATCAAAGTCCGGATCGTCGGGCTTGAAGCGGGCGTGGCGCAGGGGGCTGTGCACAGCGGCGCTGAGCATCGCAGCGGCCTCGCGGCGAATGCGCTGCAGCAGTCCCGTGCTGTCCTGGCCCGCGGGCAGGACAAAGCTGGCCAGGCGGATATCATCCATATAGACCTGCTGGCGCAGCTCGAGGCCATAACGTTCTGCGAGCGCCGCACTGAGCTGGCTGTAGCCGCCCTGCTGTCGCAGCTGAGGATTGGGCGCAGAGCCCGCTGCGCTCAATGCGGCCCGGCCAGGCATGGGCCAGCCGTCAGGCAGCGCTGCGTTTTCGGAGTAGACCACCAGGATTCTGCCCAGGTCGTAGTCGACGCCCGGCTGCCCGGGTGCCTCTTCCAACGCACGCCAAGCAGCGCTGTGGCGCTCGGTGATGCTCCCGGGGGACGCGTCAGGCGGCGAAGCGCCTGCAAGATCCGCCGAAGTGTCAGTACCGCAGGCGCAAAGGCACAGCAGCAGTATCAGTAAGCCCAGTTGCGGCAACGCCGCGTGGTCGTAGCTCAGCCGTGGCATACGTACCTCCCGAAACTCGTGCTGCGGGCCTGGCAGCTCTGAGATTATATGGCAGTGCAGCGGAGTATTCTGTTGTGGTGTCAATCAGCCCTGCAAGCCGCCTGCCGGCTGCGCCTGTCGCGGATACTGAACTCAGCATGCCGCCGCTGGCCTGGCAGAGCCTGGCGCCGGGAATGCGACGCTTCGAGTCGAGCGACGGCCGGGCCTATCTGGCCTTTCAGGTCAGCGATGGTGTGGCGGTAACCCTTGGCGAGCCGATGGGCCAGGTGGATCAGATTCCGGCGCTGATCGCCCAGTTCAGCGAGTTCTGCCGGAGCTCCGGCCTGGCTGTCTGCTGGTGGCATGTCACCGCCCGCTGGCTGGAGCTTCTGGCCGCCAGCGGGCAACGCGTTTCGCAGATCGGCGGCTTTGCCAGCCTGCGCCTGCCGGAGCTGCAGCTTCAGGGCCGCGACTGGCGCCATGAACGCAACTGCCTGCGACGCCTGCCGGAACTGGGTTTCAGTGTTCAGTGGCATGATCTGGCCCGCGACCCGCAGGGCATCAACCCGGCGCTTGAGGCAGTCAGCAGCGAATGGCTGGCGCGGCGCGGGCTGCCGGAGATGGGCTATACGATCGGCACCTGGGAGGACAGCCTGCGGCGCGCGGATCAGCTGCGCTGTGCGGTGCTGCTTGATCCCGCCGGCCGGCCGGCGGCCTTCATGACCTTCGCGCCGCTGCTGGACAGCTCGGGCGGCTGGGCCCTGGATCTGCTGCGCAGTCGCCGGGCGCTGCCGCGGGACGCGATGCTGTTTCTTCTGCTGCGTGCGGCCCTGGATCTGCGGGCCGAAGGCGCCCAGCGACTGACACTGGGGCTGGCTCCGCTGAGCCGCAGCGCGGACGTGCTGCGCGCGCCGAGCCTGACACGGCGGGGCGAAGGCGAGGATACGCCGCTGCTGCTGAGGGCCGGCCGCAAGCTGGCCTGGCTGCGCAGCCGGAGGCTGTATGACTTTCGCGGACTGGCGCGTTTCAAGCAGCGCCTGCAGCCGCAGTGGGAACCGCGCTTTGTGGTCTATCCCTCACTGGCCAGCCTGCCGCGGGTGCTGCGGGCACTGTGCCATCTGCATGGCCTGCGGGCGCGCTGGCTGCTGCGGCTGCTGGCGGGCTGAAAGCTGCCGATGCTAAGCTGTGTTGCGCGCTCTGCGCGGCAAGCTGATACACAGAGTGGAGCCCTGCATGACCTTCGTTAACCTTCTCGACACCATCGGCAGCACCCCGCTGGTCCGCGCGCCGCGTCTCAGCGCCGAGCTGGGCTGCGAGGTCGCCTTCAAGCTTGAGTATCTCAACCCCGGCCTGTCGATCAAGGACCGCATGGTCAAGTCGATCGTCGACCGCGGCGTGGCCGAAGGCAAGGTCGGGCCGGACACCGTGCTGGTTGAGGGCTCCAGCGGCAACACCGCGGCCAGCGTGGCGATGATCGCGGCGGCGATGGGGCTCAAGGCGCGGATCGTGATGCCGGACAAAGTCAGCCGCGAGAAGATCGACACCGTGCGGGCCTACGGCGCCGAGGTAATCATCACCTCAACCGAGAGCGACCCGGAGAGCCCGAACTACTACCCCAACGTGGCCAAGCGGATGGTCGAGAACACGCCGAACGCCTTCTACATCGACCAGTATATGAACCCGGCCAATACCGACGCGCACTACCTGCTGACCGGGCCAGAGCTGTACAGCCAGTGCGGCGGTGATGTCGACCTGCTGGTGATGGGCGTCGGCACCGGAGGCACGGTTACCGGGATCGGGCGCTATTTTAAGGAGCGCGGACCGGTCACGGTGCTGGGCATCGACACGGTCGGCAGTATCTATACCGATCAGTTCTACACCGGCCAGCACGGCGAGGCGCATGTGTATAAGGTTGAGGGCATCGGCGAGGACTTCATCCCACCGATTGTCGACTTTGGCGTGATCGACGACTTCGAGCAGGTCAGCGACCAGGACAGCTTCGTCGCCGGGCGTGAGCTGGCGCGCAATGACGGCCTGCTGCTCGGCGGATCCACCGGCAGCAATGTCGCCGGCCTGCGCCAGTACCTGCAAAAGAAAGGCGGTGCGGCCGCGGCGGGCTTCAGGAAGGTCGTGGTGATGTCCCCGGACAGCGGGGTGAAGTACCTCTCCAAGATGTACAACGACGACTGGATGCGCGAGCAGGGCTGGCTGTAGCTTAGTTCGGTAGGACCTTGGGTCCGCCCAGGATTGATATTCGCCGTGGTGTGGGGTTGTCTCCTCCCGGCCGGGCTGCGAGAGGCTGCATTACTGACTCTGCCCCGATGCCTCGGCGGCTTCCTTCTCCTGCAGCAGGACTGTAACTTCATCGAAGGCGCGCTGCATATTGGGTGTCGCGCGCTGCTCAACATAAGGTCGAATCGCGGCCTCGGCCTTGTCCAGCTGGCCGCCGTGCCAGAGCTTCATGTAGGCCAGCAGAACCTTCTTCCCCTCGTCTATGTCCTCGCCGACTGGCTGCACCTGCGCGGCAACATCCTCGCCGCGGCGCTCCTTCTCAGCCAGCAGCATGCGTGTCAGCATGCGGGTGTGAACAAAGACATAGGCGCTGTCGAGCTCATCGGAGATGTAGGCCACCTGCCGCGCTTCCTGATTGATAAGTTCATCAAGCTCTTCACTGAGCTTGTCACTCTTTTCAATATGCCCCTGCTCAAAATTGAGCAGGTCGAGATCCGCCCGGGTGAAAGCGTCATAGAGCAGGATGTGCGCTTCTTTCTCTCGCTCAAGCTGGAAGTCGCTGAGCTTCTGCCATTTGGCCATCCGCCCGTCGATGAAGACGCCAAGCAACAGGCCGATGGCCACCGCGCTGGTGACTGAGCTCAGCACCGGATAGACCAGCTTTTCCAGCAAGGGGTGGGCGCCAGCAATGCGTCCGCCTGAACGGTTGCCATTGCCCTGCATATCCGGACTCCCATCAAGGCTCATGCCCGAAGCTTAGCACGCCGGCTGGGAGACCGTCCCAGTCCTACAATATTGGAATGGGACTCTCAACCAAGGCGATCCACAGCGGCGAGGAGCCGAACCTTGAGCCAGGCGGCAGCGGCGATGTGGTGATGGGCATCCACACCAGCTCCACCTTCGCCCGGCGCGAGGTGGACAAACCCACCGCGGGCTATGAATACAGCCGCTCCGGCAACCCGACGCGCAATGCGCTGGAGGCCAAGCTCGCCGCCATCGAAGATGCTCGCCACGCGCTGGCCTTCGCCTCGGGCCTCGCCGCGCAGGCAACGTTGTGTCTCAGCCTGCTCAAACCCGGCGACCGCGTCGTCGGCTTTGACGACCTGTATGGGGGCACCCGGCGGTTGTTCGAGAAGACGCTGAAGCCCGCGCTGCAACTCGACACGGTTTACGTCGACTTCACGGATATGGCGGCGGCTGAGGCCGCGCTGGCCACGCCCTGCGCGCTGCTGTGGCTGGAGAGCCCGACCAACCCGCTGCTGAAGCTGGCCGACATTGCAGCGATTGCGAAGCTGGGCAAGGCCGCCGGCGCGGTGGTCGTGGTCGACAACACCTTCATGACCCCGGTCTTCCAGCGCCCGCTGGAGCTTGGCGCGGACATCACGCTCTACAGCACCACCAAGTACATGAACGGTCACAGCGATTCCGTCGGCGGCGCGCTGGTGCTTAACGACGACGCACTGCATGAGAAGCTGCACTTCAACCAGAATGCGGCGGGCGCGATCCTCTCGCCCTTTGACAGCTATCTGCTGATGCGCGGGCTGAAGACCCTTGCCGTGCGGATGGCGGCGCACCAGCAGGGCGCGCTGGTCATCGCGCGTTGGCTCGAGCAGCATCCCCGCGTTAAGCGCGTGATCTATCCCGGCCTGCCGAGCCATCCGCAGCATGAGCTAGCGAAAAGGCAGTGCTCCGGCTTTGGCGGGATGATCAGCTTCGAGCTCGACGGCGGCGAAGCGGATGCGCTGGCCTTCCTCAGCCGCCTGCGCGTCTTCGCCCTGGCGGAAAGCCTCGGCGGCGTCGAGAGCCTGATCGAGCACCCGGCGCTGATGACCCACGCCTCCGTGCCCGCCGAGGTGCGCGCGCAGATCGGCGTCTCGGACAGCCTGATCCGCGTCAGCGTCGGCATTGAAGACACCGAGGACCTGGTCGCCGACCTGCAGCAGGGCTTCGGGGGCTAGGACGCGTCAGACTTTGTCCCGGCGGATGATTCACCTGGGGCCTTCCGCGCCGCGCTGAAGAGCAGCTCCTTGCACAGCTCACCCACGGCGCTGGACACCTTGTCACCCCCGGCGTTGCACAGCACAACAACTGCGGTGTCGCTGGCCGGCTCGATGATGGTCAGCGCGTCAAAGGTGCCGGCGGAGCCTTCATGCATGCTGACCTGCCGGCCCTCCAGCTCGATCTCGCCCCAGCCAAAGGAATAGTTGCCATCCGGCTCATGCAGTTGCTTGATCAGCGCGCTGTTTAGGCCGTTCATGTCCTCGCTGGCGGCCAGCGGCTGGCCCGCCTTATCCAGCGGCGCCAGCCCCTGCAGGCCGCGCAGATGCGACTGGACGAACACGCTGTAGTCGCCGATGCTCATGCTCAGGTTGCCCGCCGGGGCAACGAAGTCGTCGAGCTTGTAGCCCTCAAGGTCTTCATGCACCTGCAGGCCGAAGAGCCCGGGGCCGTGGCCCCAGGGCTGGTCAGGTTCGAGGGCCGGCCAGCCCCAGCGGGCCTCGATGCCCAGCGGCGCCAGCAGGCGATCCTGCATCAGGTCCTCGAAGGTCGAAGCGCTCGCGGCCTCAGCCAAAGCGGCGGCGATGGCATAGCCGGCGTTGGAGTACAGGAACTCACCGACCTTGCCGCCCGGCTTGCTGCAAAGCACATGCTCGGCAAATGCATGCCGCTGGGCCCGTGCATCCCCGGCAAAGTCCGGCAGCGGCTCGAACTCCGGGCCGGCTGTATATGGCTGGATGCCGGCGCGGTGCTGCAGAAGCTGGGTCAGCGTGATGCCCTGGTATTCCGGGGCGATCCTGCCCTGCAGCTCCGGGAGGAGCTGCAACGGTGTCGCGTCCTCCGACAGGATGCCGTCCTGCACCAGCAGGCCGATCATCGTCGCCGTCATCGCCTTGGTGTTGGATCCCAGGTGCCAGCGGTCGCTGAGCGTCACAGCATCCTTGCCGCCCTTGCGCCGCACACCGGCTACTGCGCACTCGATGCTGTCGCCGTGGATCACCGCAACGGCCAGGGCGGGTAGCCGGGCCTTTTTCACTGCAGCATCCAGCTTTTGCTGGAGGTCAGAGTCCTTATTCATCGCCTGGCCTCCTTTTGTCGTTGACGCCTCCGCGTCCCCAGACTCTTCGCGGCAGGAGCTGCCAAAGGGCATCAGGGCGCAGCCCAGCGCAACCAGCAGCACAGCCAGCGTGCACCGCCGACAGACGCGCTTCAAAGCAGTCCTGAGCATCGATTCTGGTCCCGGCATGCCAACAGTTTAGGCGCTCGCAGTGGCACGCGGCAGCGATCGATGTTTTACGCTAAACTCCGGCCATGCGCGATGAGGAGTTCAACGCTCTCTTCGGCAAGCCGGGGATGCGCAAGCTGCGCGGCTCCGGCACGGCCCTGCGCGGCGCGTCCGGTGCGGCGCGCGATGCGGGCGGGCGCATCAACTGGCGCATGGCCGGTATCCTCGCACTGCTGGCGCTGGGGATCACCCTGCTGTGGAACACTCCGGTGGTCTATCCGCTGAAGATCCTGGTCGTCTTTTTCCACGAGCTGAGCCACGGCTTGATGGCCAGACTGACCGGCGGGCGGATCATTCAAATCCAGCTTTCGGCCTTTGAGGGCGGTCTGTGCATTACCGAGGGCGGCAACCGCTTCCTGACCCTGAGCGCCGGCTATATCGGCAGTCTGCTGTGGGGCGGTGTGATCCTGCTGCTCGCCGCCCGCACGCGCTGGCAGCGCGGGCTGGTGCTAGGCCTGGGCATGCTGGCCGTGGCTGTCGGCCTGCTGTACGTGCGGCCGCTGCTCGGCTTTGGATTTGTATACATTTGCTTTGCCGGCGCGCTGCTGATGTTCAGCGCGATCCGCGCCGGTGCGGGCTTTAACAAGTACCTGCTGAAGACCATCGGCCTGACCAGCATGCTCTATGCCCCGCTGGACATCCTGAGCGACACGATCTTCGGCAGCCATCTGCCCAGCGATGCCCAGATGCTGGCGCAGCTCACCGGTATTCCGACGGTCGTCCACGGTGTGGTCTGGATCGCAATCTCGCTGGTCTGCGGCTTCATGCTGCTGGTCGCAGCATGCCAGCGGGACGGGCAACCGAGGTCTAGCAGGCCGCCAAAGCGCCTTTTGCGCTGATTTACTAGCCTCAGATCTGAACAAATTGCGTGATAGAAACGATTATGTAGTGCTGAGTAGTTTTGGGAGGATTGGCTATGTTGCTGCGTTTTACAATCGCGTGCCTGCTGATGCTGGCAACTTGTCTGAGCGTCTTCGGACCCGCAGCCGCAGACGACAATGATGTGCACGGCAGGGCAGTAGTCCTGGTCTACGAACTGTCTTTTGACGACTACTACACAGGGACACATGCCGATGCCCCCAGCCATCCGCTGGTCAGGCTTGAAGGCCACCTTGCTGACTGGCTCAAGGCCTATCAACAGCGCAAGGGTTACATGAAGATTGGCTGGCTCGACCGCCACAGTGCCCCGGCGTACCAGGCGTCCGCTGAGCTTTGGCTGGATAGCGACGTTGAGGCCAGAGAAGTTCTCGTCAAGGCGGTAGCTTCAGATCTGGGTCTGACGCCGAAGGTATTCAGTGGGGCCGGCTTTGAGGCCGATCGCCACCCCCAGACCGCCTTTGCTGATCGCCTGCTGATAGCCAACGGCAACAGCTTGAGATTGGATGAGCTTGACGACGCGGAGCTCCTGGGCCTGCGAGGCTTTATCGGTCAGATTCCCAACTGGCGTGGAGTGCAGTATGTCGCCAACATGGAGCTTGGCCCCCGCCTCCCCCTTGCAAAAGTGGTGGCACTGCGTTTCAACAAGGAGGGGGATATTGTCATTACCGATCTCCCGGTTCAGCTTGAGCTTGGCGAGATTCAGGTACCGAGCTATATCAAGACCTGGAGCTTCATCGTCGGAGCGAATGAACTTGACCTTCCGGTTGATGTCTCAGCCCAGCTGAAGGCAGAACTGATATCCAGCATCAACTACATGAAAGGCAGATTTAAGGCCGAGAAGTCTGACCCTAACCGGCATGGCGTTGCTTACATCTTCGACCTGCCGGAGGGCAGTCAAACTCCACCGGAGGGCTTGGAAACCGGTTTGCAGAGTTTCTATGGGCTTCATCCAGAGTTTGCCCCAAGGGCGGAACTGGCTGCAGCAGTGGAAAGCGCAGCTGTTCCTGATTCAAACCAGTGGCGGGTCATACTCTGGACCAGCCACCTGAATTTTCTAAGTGACGAGCTCAGCAGCTGTCTTGCTAGTACCGGGCTCACCTTCAAGTCTGTTCCTCTGCCTCCGGATATGGGCGGTCGAAAAGTGGTGGTGAGCCTGGACCCCGGAGGAAAGCCGCGGCGGCTGGTCAACATGGCCTATATGGCGCTGCCCAGCATGTACTGGATGAATGCTCGTCCGGAGTTCTCCAAGCTGAGCCCGGAGCTGACTGACGCTGCAAAGGCCAAAGCCGACGCGATGGAACAGGCCTTCCGCGCATGGGCCGAGCAGCACAAGGATTTGAAGATCACGATGTATCCGCCGGAGCCGGGGTCTAAGCCGGAAGTCTATCCCTCAGAGGCGGACATCGAGTTCACGCGGCTTGACCTCGAAGGGGTCTCAGTCCAGATCCAGGTGCGCTGGCAGCTGGATGATCGCGGGCTTTACGAAGACCTGAAGAGCAGGCTAAGTCTGGCCGCAGGAGTCTCCGAACCGGACGTGGAGAACGGGGGATGGGAGTTTCAAAGCTATCCGGCAGTCTCATAGCGCGGGAGACTAAAGCTGCCGAAGGCTGCCTAGTCGCTAGGTTCCCTCACTTGTCGCACCGCCCTGCCCCGCCGCGCGGCGCAGGCGGTCGGCAATAGCCACCCCCAGGCCGCGCTCCTCGGGCAGCAGGCACAGCAGCACCTCGATCCCGGCGCTGTCGGCATCGCGCAGGCGCTGGTAAAGGTGCGCGGCGATGGCGCCGGGCGCCGGCTCAAGCCGCAGGCGCTGCAGCGAATCCGGCAGTACGGCACTGGTCAGGCTGTCCAGCAGACCGAAATCGAGCAGGCCGACGGCCGCGCCGCGCTCGGTCCAGTGGCGGGCCAGGCCCTGCAGCTCGAGGCCATCTTCGGCCAGCAGCACGCGGCAGCGCGGTGCGTAGTGTGCAGCGTGCATCCCCGGCGCGCGCGGCGATCCGGCGCCGCGCCAGGCGAAGCTGATGCCGCTGGCGGCCTTGAGGTCTTCCGCTGTGACGGCCCCCGGCCGCAGGATCGCCGGGGCCCGCCGGGGTTCGCAGCTGCCATCGGCCTCGAGGCCCGAGAGGTCGACGATGGTTGACTCGATGCCGATGTTGCAGGGGCCGCCATCGAGCACAAAGTCCACATCGCCGTTCAGGTCGTCGCGCACATGCTGGGCGGTCGTCGGGCTGACCTGGCCATAGCGATTTGCCGAGGGCGCGGCCACGCCGCCGCCGAAGCGATCGAGCATCTCGAGGGCCAGGGAGTGCGCCGGGATGCGCAGACCGATCGTGTCGAGCCCGCCGGTGACCACGTCGCTGACATGGCCCTGGCGGCGCAGAATGAGGGTCAGGGGGCCGGGCCAGAAGGCGCGGGCCAGCTCCTGGGCCAGCGGCGGGATCTGCCGCGCCCAGTCGGCGGACTGCGCGCTGTGGGACAGATGGACGATCAGGGGGTGGTCCGCCGGGCGGCCCTTGACGCTGAAGATGCGCTGGACCGCCGCCGGGTTTTGTGCGTCCGCACCGAGGCCATAAACGGTCTCGGTCGGAAAGGCGACCAGGCGGCCGTCGCGCAGGAGTGCCGCAGCGGCAATGGCAGGGGGAGCGGGCGAGATCACGCCCCGATTATCGCGCATCCCGTCGTAGCGCGGAAAAGCCAAGGCCCCCGCTTCCGGGGGCCTTGCTGTCATAACTTCCGTGTGCGCCGGGTCTGCCTACTTCAACAGGGAGACGTGGCCAGTGTATTCCTTCTTGCCTTCGCCGGTCAGCTTGACTACCTTGGAGGCCTGCTTCAGCGACTCCAGCAGCGCCAGCAGCTCATCGAGCTTCTCGTTGACCGGCTGGACGCTTTCAGTCATGGTGACGTCCGAGCTCGTGCCGTCGCTGAAAGTCGCAGTAGCGCGCAGCTGCTGCAGGCTGGAAGTCACCTGGGCCGACAGCTCCGGCGGCAGCAGGGCCGCAACCTGCTCGTTAAAAACGCGTTCGGCATCATCGCAGTCCTCAGCCAGCTTCGTTGAGTCCTGGCTGATCAGCGACAGTTCGTTATCGGCCTCAACCGCCAGCGAGCTCATCTGATCACAGCGCGCCTGCAGCTGCGCCAGCTGCTCACTCACTGAGGCGATCATCGTGTCGACTTCCTCCTGGGTTGCCACAAACTCCAGAAGCTTCGGAGTGCTCTTGTCGTATTCCTTAGCGGCGGCGGGAGCGGCCTGCAGGAGTACGGTGCTGATGGCGGCGCCGGCGAGCAGCGCGCTGAGTCCGATCTTGCTGATGATGTTGCTGGTCATGGATTTCTCCCCCTGAGAGTACTGTTGGCTCTTTTGGAACCAGCAGTGTTACCCCGGTCCGGGCAGGCCCAAACAACATTGCGGAAAACAGCAGCGGGCAAGGGAGTACTGAGCTTGCGTTGACACTACAATTAGCCGGTGAACGACGCCAAGCGCGCAGCCGCCCGCATCATGGCCCTGGTCCTGGCGCTGAACCTGGCCGCGGCGGTGGTCAAGTTCATCATCAGCCTGCTGGCCAACAGCGCGGTACTGCGCGGCGACGCCTATTACAGCGCAATTGACGCGCTGGTGGATGTAGTGCTGCTGGTAATGCTGCGCCTGGCCTCACGGCCGCCGGACGAGAACCATCCCTATGGCCATGCCAAGTTTGAGGCCGTGGCGGTAGCCGTTGTCGCCGTGATGATCTTCGCCATGCTGCAGGACCTGTTCATGTCCGCCTGGCACCGCTTGAGCGGGAACCATATTCCGCACTTCGACCCGCTGTTTATGTGGGTTCTGGCCGCCACGCTGCTGTTCAGCCTGGCGCTGGCTCTTTATCAGATGCGCGAGGCTGGCCGGCTGAATTCGCCCTCGCTGAAGGCCGACGGCGCCTTCACCTTCAGCGGCTGCGCCCTGACCGCCCTGTCGATCCTGTCCCTGCTCGGGGCGCGGGCCGGCCTGGCCTGGCCCGACACCGCCGGCGCCTTTCTGGCCTGCGGCATGATCCTCTGGGCCGGCTGGCATGTGGGCCGCGACGCGCTGGCCGCGCTGCTGGACGAGGTACGCATCGACGAGCAGGCTCTTTTGACTGTAGTGCTGGCAGTTCCGGGGGTAGGCGGCTGTCATCAGATCCGCAGCCGCGGGTTGCCGGACCATATCCATGTCGATTTGCACATCCAGGTCGACCCCGAGATGAGCGTTTTTTATAGCCACAAGGTGGCGCACGCCGTGGAAGACACGGTAATCGCAAAGTTCCCCGGAGTGCAGGAAGTTGCGGTGCATGTGGAGCCTCTGGCCCCCAGAGAACACCTGTCAGAGCCGCAGACGGCGAAATGAGACTTCAACTCATTTACAAGTAACGCGTCGTACACGGCATAAGACGTACCTGCTGCCAGTGCGTACCACGTTTTGCCCACAGAGTGTGCCTTTAATATAGTCCAATTAGAAGGAAGATCTCCTTGATGGCGAATTCAAGCAAGGAGATGCGCGGGATGAAAGAACGGAAGACACCTATCGGCGGGCTCTTGGCTCTGCTGTTGCTGCTGGTGCTCACAGGGGCGGTCAGCTCATGCGGCGGACTGAGCCTGGCCCAGTTGCCGGATGACAGCAACACAGGTGGCAACACGGGCGGTAACACCGGAGGGAATACCGGCGGTAACAGCGGAGGCAGCACCGGCGGAGCTACGTCCTTCTTCGACAAGAATGGCGCCACCAGTTCATTTGGCATACCCGCCGGAATGAGCGGGACAATCAGCAGCGGCCAGAGCGTCTTCAACAGCAACTGCAGCGGCTGCCACGGCAGCCTGCCTGCGCTGAGCTTCAGCGAACTGAGCACGAAGATGACGCGTTCGCCGATGAGCCGGATCAGCCTGACCGAGCAGCAGAAGTCCGACCTGGTAGCCTTCCTGAACCGGAATGCCAGCCCGCCGGCAGGCAGTGGCACTACGGGCGGATCAGGCAGCACTGGCGGCGCTGCGGGAGGCAGCAGCGGCGGCGCCACCGGATCGGGCGGAGACGACGACAGTGATGACGTCGGTGATGACAATGGCAGCGACGACGACGGGGACGACAACGGGTCGGGCTCCGACGACGACTAAAGGATTTCCGCCTCAGACACAGTAGTCAGGGCAGCAGCGCGGCAGCTTCGCGTTGCTGCCTTTTGCTTAGACGCCGCCACGGAGGGCGGCGCTACTGCGTTGCGTGCGGACAGGGCCACACTGCTACTCGCCGCCACTGAAGGCGGCTCTGCGGGACGCGCGGACAGGGCCGCGCTGCTACTCGCCGCCACTGAGGGCGGCGCTACTCCTCGGTCGGCGGCGGAGCCTGTACGAAGACCACGAAATCGCCAACGCCTTCGAGATCCGTCCAG